>JBGUVW010000038.1:0-49101 GCA_045220475.1 Bacteroidaceae bacterium | reverse complement strand
TGTGTTCTAACAATAGTGTTTAACAATTAAAATATCGAAAAGTAGTCGAAGTGGCAAAAATGGTCGGATATTTTGAGGAAATCGGGTGCAGAATGTGCAGTACATGCTCATAATGTTTCCCAAATGTTTCCCAGATTCGCCGTAAAGTCCTGATAATCAGTTCCCGTTAGCCGCCGCGCAGGGTGCAATTGAGAATTGCTAATCGCATTTTTCAATATATAAAAAGGTGGAGGACAACCCTCCACCTTTTTTATTTATACCTATTTAAAGTATGTCCCCTCCTATTCAGGACTATCGGCCATGAAAACGATTGGCGGGGGTGACTGTTATTTGCCTATGCAGAAACGGTAGAACCAGTAATAGGTCTTGTGATACCTGATGTATGTGCTGTTGGCCAGGAACTGAGGGGTACCGGTCAAAGACTCCAGTTCCTGCAGGAATTCATCATATTCGGCCCTCTCTTTCTCATACTGGTCAGGGAAAGCGATTTTGGCAAGAGCCTCATCGGCTACGACCAGTGCCTGCATGTAATACTTGGGTAAGGTCCTGTAAGCGCGTATGTCAATACTGTCAACAAACGCCTCCAGATTACCGTCAAGAAGACATGATGCAAGATAGGACTCTGTGCCGTCAATTGCATCCAGACGGTCTGAAAGAGCAGCGGGATCAGATATGCTGTAGTTAAAGAGATTATCACCTATTCCACTGCCTGACGGATTACTGCCGGAATCCAGATTGAGCATAGCCTGGGCACGCAAAAGATCTATCGTCTTATCGGACTCCTCTTCTTTAATGCCCACCTTTAGCAGCTCCTCATACTCACCGTCGGACATAAGACGCTGCATACGCAATGCACGATGCAGGTTCTCATCGGTATTGCCCAGGATTCCAGTCAGTATGAGCAACTGTGACATGAGGAACAGATTGCCGGAAACCGAACGCTGAACATTGTTATAGGATGATTGCGGTATGGACTCCACAATCTTACAGATGGTAGGCAAAATCACGCAATAAGCAGCAGCGCCCAACCACTGGGCCGTGCTCTGTCCGAGCAGTTTCTCCCCGTCATAACCGGTCATGATACCCAAAGCCACCGCTGCCAGAAGATAATTGCAGCCGTACATTCCGGCCTTGAAACGGAATAATTTACGGCCAAGCAGACAGAACAGAAGTACTATCAGCGTAAGAATGAACGACATCAGGAGATGGTGTTCCTCTATCAACACCATAATGACAGCAGAATCTGCAAACACATCACTGATTGCAGCGTACATGAGATCACCCTGGAAGAAGTGAATCCAACAGAATGCGAAGGTCATGAACATGACCTCACACAGCACTCTCATACCTTTGTCATCAACTTTTCTTTGCATTGCCACGAACTTTCTTTAGAACCATAGCCGAGCGCGCAGGAAGATACAGTTTAAGCCACTCCTTACGCACCTTCTTGTAAAGCGGATCCTGGAGAGTGAAATGTTCAAGATTATCATCCACACGACCATAACCGCCAAATTCTATAGAATCACTGTCAAGAACGGTCTTATATGAGCCTTTGGGCACCAGAAAACCGTAGTCAGAGAATGAGCGCGTAGGATTGAAGTTGAACACGAACACAAGGTCACCGCGTCCGAAAGCCAGGACCTGGTCACCATCATTGTGCCAATATTCAACGACATCCTTATTCTGAAAATCCTTAACTGAGCCGATGAGTTTCATCATGGCGCAGTCAAAATCGCCAAGCCATGAGTAGGCAAGGCTCTTATTGTCTATGAGACTCCACTGACGTCGGGCATATTTATGACTCCAGCCATTACCCTCACGCGGAAAATCTATCCACTCGGGATGACCGAACTCATTACCCATAAAGTTCAGGTAACCGCCGTTTATGGTAGAAGCTGTTACCAGACGTATCATCTTATGCAGGGCTATGCCACGGGCTGTAACGTCATTGCCGGCATCCTTTGAGAAGTGCCAGTACATATCGGCATCAACCAGACGGAATATTACGGTCTTGTCACCCACCAGAGCCTGGTCATGGCTCTCCACATATGATATGGTCCTTTCATCCTTACGGCGGTTGGTAACCTCCCAGTAGATGCCGGCCATGGACCAGTCCTCATCCTTACGTTCCTTGATGGTCTTGATCCAGTAATCCGGGATATTCATAGCCAGACGGTAATCAAATCCGAACCCGCCGTCATCAAACGGTGCAGCCAGCCCCGGCATACCGCTCACCTCCTCGGCGATGGTAATGGATGCGGAATTGAACTGATGAATGACACGGTTGGCAAGCATCAGATAACAGATGGCATCATCATCCTGATGACCGTTGAAATAGTCATCATAATTGCAGAACGCCTCACCCAGGCCGTGGCTGTAGTAGAGCATTGAGGTGACGCCGTCAAAACGGAATCCATCAAAACGGAACTCGTCAAGCCAGTATTTGCAGTTGGACAGCAGGTAATGCAGAACCTGGTCCTTGCCATAGTCAAAACAGAGAGAACCCCAGGCCGAATGCTCATGACGGTCACCCGGCAGGAAATACTGATTGGGATCACCTGCAAGATTTCCCAGACCCTCATACTCATTCTTGACCGAATGGGAATGTACAAGGTCCATTATGACCGATATGCCCATGCCGTGGGCGGCATCAATCAGTTCCTTGAGTTCCTCAGGGGTTCCGAACCGTGATGAAGGAGCAAAGAAACTGGATACATGGTAACCGAAACTACCGTAATAGGGATGTTCCTGGATAGCCATGACCTGTATGCAGTTGTAACCGGCAGCCTTGACACGCGGCAGGACATTGTTCTTGAATTCCAGATATGTACCTACCCCTTCACGTTCCTGAGCCATACCGATATGGCACTCATATATGAGCAGCGGATCATGCTTGGGCTTGAAATCCTTATGTTTGAAATGATATTCTTTCTTGGGATCCCAGACCTGGGCCGAGAATATCTTGGACTGTTCATCCTGGACAACCCTGCGGCACCATGCGGGGATACGGTCACCCTGACCGCCGTCCCATTTGACACGCATCTTATAGTGCTGACCGTGCCCTATCATACCAGCCGGGATACGGACCTCCCAATCACCCGCATCGTTGATGCGGCGCAACCGGAACCGGTCCTGCTCCTCCCAACCGGAGAAATCACCTATAAGACATATACCTGTTGCATTGGGAGCCCACTCACGGAACACCCACTCGCTTTCAGTCCGCTGTAAGCCATAATAGAGATACCCGGAGGCGAAATCCTTTAGGCTCATCTTTCCACCGGTAAGCTGACTCTCACGCCAGAGGGCATGATCGTGCCTACCTTCAATGGCACCGGTATAGGGTGTCAGCCAAGGGTCATTCTCTATTATTTTCAGCATGACTTGCGTATTTTTACTATGAGTTTGAGAATTCCGCCGGGAGTAATGGCCGGAGCATGTCCCTCTCCGGGGAAGAACACAACGAACATACCCTTACGTACGTTCAGGTATGTATCGCAGAGACCGGGATAGAATGCTACGTCCCTATCGGCATTGTAGGGTTTGACAGGAGCCGGCATGAATGCATCGGCTATAAATCCCATCTCCTCATCAGATGAGATAGGAACCTGTATGTCTATATACTCCTTATGTGCCTCAATGGGAGCCTCATCACGTGTCTGAGCGCCCTGGCGGTTCACATTGACAAAGAGGTCATCACCCTGTAACGCGATCCTGCCGGTTTCAAGAGTAGAGAGGTCTGTGTTCCTGAAGAACTCCAGGACCTTATCCATAAGAGGACTCAGATATCCGTATTTCTCTAAATTGTCAAGTGTATCAAGTATCATAATATCAATAAATTATTGTCCTTATCTTTTTGCCTGACTTATCCTTGACGGTGAAGGTACCGGTACGGAAACCCTCCTTGAATACGCCCTCCAGACGTGTTCCATCGGCCTCCTCAACAACACCCTTGCCGTCAACGACACCGTTTACAAATGTTCCCTTGAATCTGGTACCATCAGCCAGGATGAGGGAACCGTCACCCCACGGGATGTCATTCTGCCACTCTCCCGTATAGCTGTCACCGTTGGCCCAGACCATATGTCCGGTACCCTCACGGCGGTTATCCTTCCATTCACCGTCATAAACCGATCCGTCCGCCCAGGAGTAGACGCCCTTACCCTCAGCAACACCGTTCTGCAACGTTCCCTTGTAGGAATCACCGTTGGCGAACTTATAATCACCCGTTCCGGTTATGGTACCGTTACGGAACTGACCGGTGTATGTGTCACCATTGGGCATGGTACAAGAGCCGTTTCCGTGCTCCATATCCTTTTTCCAGGTTCCGGAGTAGCTGTATGAACCGCTGCGGTATTCTCCCTGGCCGTCACGACGTCCTTTATCCCATGATCCGCGATACTCCGAGCTGTCATTCCAGAACATGGTTCCAGTGCCGTGACGCAGATTGGAGTCCCACTCGCCCGAGTAATAGGAGCCGTCAGACCACATATAAACGCCTTTTCCTTTACGAACGCCTGATATCCAGCTACCCTTGTAGACATCGCCCGATGCATACTGGAGCTCTCCCTCACCCCAACGGACATTATCGTCCCAGAAACCGAGGTAGAGGTCTCCGTTGGCGTAATGGCAGATTCCTACCCCCTTGCGAACGCCCTTCTCATAGGCGCCCTCATAGACATCACCGTTGACATGATCGGTACGTCCGGTTCCGTAGGGCTTACGGAGTCTCATCTGGCCGGTATATATTGATCCGTCGCTCAGGACAAGACGGTTCTTCTTATCCTGTTTGATGCTGTCCTGATTGGCATGACGGGCAGACAATGAAACCGGCGCCGCCAGCAGGATGGAGATCAGATATACGGTAAGCCTCATAATGACTGCTGTTTAAGGAACTGCTCCGCGGCCGCAAGGTCATCGGGAGTATCAATACCTATGGTCTCAACATCCGTAACGCCCACCTTGATCCTGTATCCGGCAGAGAGCCAGCGCAACTGCTCCAGACTCTCGGCTTTCTCAAGGGGTGCCTGCGGCAGTTCAGTGACAGCCTTAAGGACATCGGCCTTGAATGCATAAAGTCCGATATGCTTGTAGTAGGTGTGACGTGAAGGCCACTCCTCCTGAGGTATGCCTCTGAGATACGGGATTACGCTGCGGCTGAAATAGAGCGCATTCCAATTGTCATCAACCACAACCTTAGGACTGTTGGGATTGGCAATTTTTTCAAATGTTGAATCCGGAGCAAAGGGCTTGACCAATGTCGCGATATCCGTATCAGGAGAGTCAAACAGACTCTTTATGGTCTGTAACTGTGAGGGCTGGATGAAAGGCTCATCGCCCTGTATATTGACTACGACATCCGCCTTGACTCCGCACTTGCAGAAAGCCTCAAAGCAGCGGTCGGTTCCGCTCTTGTGATCCTCACGGGTCATGATGGGGGTGAAACCGCCTTCACGGACTGCATTGAATATGCGCTGGTCATCAGTCGCCACGAAAACATGATCAAATACTTTACTGGCTTGCTCGCACACGCGGATTATGACGGGCTTGCCGCCCAGCACAGCCAATGGTTTAGCCGGGAAACGCGTTGAAGCGTAACGGGCAGGTATGATTGCTGCAAATTCCATCAGAAAGAATCCATTGTATAGTTATCAAGAATGTCGCCCTCAGGATTCATGTATCCGGCACACGGATCATAATCCTCGGGTATATCAAAACGGGTGCTTGGTAGATAACCCAACCGGGCCGAATCAGCATACACCTTATCCATGAACATACCGAATATGGGAAGCGCCGCATGAGCGCCCTGGCCATGGTCCATATCATCAAAGTGGATGTCACGCACCTCACCTCCTACCCAGCATCCGGCTACAAGATCAGGTGTGTAACCCATGAACCACGCATCGGAATGGTTATCGGTTGTACCGGTCTTGCCTGCACAGTCAACGGTATAGAACGTGGGGAACAGACGCGAACTGCGCAGACGGGTTCCCGTACCCTCATTCACCACGGCACGCATCATATCAATCATCTTGAATGACGCCTCCTCACTTACCACCTCATGATTGCGGGCAGTGAACTGCGCCAGGACATTACCCTCAGAGTCCTCAATGCGGGTGACATATAACGGGCAGGTACGGATACCGTGATTTACGAATGACGAGTAGGCACTTACCATCTCCTGGACCGATACGTCACATGTACCCAGGCACAGGGCGTGGACCGGAACGATATTGCGGTCCCTCAGACCGAAATCACGCAGGATGTTGTAGAACGCTTCAGGACCGATCTTACCCATAAGGAATGCCGTCACGTTGTTGTTGGAACGTGAAAGGCCCCACTTGAGAGTTACCAGCTGACCGAGCATCTGCTTACCGTCATCCTTAGGCTGCCATATCTGGCCTGACTCGGTAAGAATGGTCTGAGTCTGGTTGATGACCTGGTCACAGGGTGAATAACCGCTCTCCATGGCAAGTGTATAGAGATACGGTTTCATGGTAGAGCCCACCTGACGGCGTCCCTTGGTAACCATATCATACTGGAAGGCTCCGTAGTTGGGACCTCCCACATAAGCCCTCACGTAACCGGTCTTGGGTTCCATGCACATGAAACCGGTACGCAGATAAGAGAGCATATAACGGATTGAATCCAACGGGGTAAGTACCGTATCCACATAGCCGTCATATGTGAACAGGCTCATTGGATGCGGAGTGTTGAATTTCTTACGCAGGGTATCCATAGGCACACCGTTTCTCTGCTGCTGCCTGTAACCGGCATCAAGCAGATACTTCTCAAGGATAGCCATGGCCTGCTCCTGTGTGATGTTACTTGTAAACGGTGCTGTCTTGACGTTCTTCTTGGCCTTGAAGAAATCCGGCTGCAGATAATCCTGCAACTGTGCTGCCACGGCCTCCTCGGCATATTGCTGCATGCGGGAGTCTATGGTCACGTAAACCTTGAGACCGTCTGTATAGAGGTTGTAGGGCTCACCGTTGTCCTTAAGGTTCTTGTTACACCAGCCGTGGAGCGGATCATCGGCCCAGTCAATGGAATCATCATAGAACTGCTGCTCAGTGAGGCCATGCTCACGATACCACTTGTGCTCCGGCTTGCGCTCTCTCATCTTAAGACGCAGGAACTCCCTGAAATATGTTGCCTGGCCCACCTTCTGGTCAACCTCATGATAATCCAGGACTATATCGGTAGCCTGCAGGGAATCCATCTGTGACTCAGTAATGAATCCGGCTTTCTGCATCTGGCTAAGCACCACGTTGCGGCGTTCGCGGGACCTCACGGGGTGAGACTTGGGATTAAGAAGGCTGGCGTTCTTACACATGCCCACCAGAGTGGCAGCCTCCTCTATGTTCAGCTCTGACGGCAGTTTGCCGAAATAGACATGAGATGCCGAATGGATACCTACGGCCTGATGTACAAAATCATATTTGTTCAGGTAGAGGGTCATTATCTCCTCCTTGGTGTAGTAACGCTCAAGCTTGACGGCAACGACCCACTCTGAAGGCTTCTGCAAAGCTCTCTTGACGGAGTTGCTGGCCACATGCTCAGTATAAAGCAGTTTGGCAAGCTGCTGGGTAATGGTACTGCCGCCGCCCGCACTGCGCTGCTGCAGGATGACACGCTTTATGACGGCTCTGACCAGAGCCTTGAGATCAATTCCGGAATGCTCCTGGAAACGCACATCCTCTGTAGCCACAAGTGCCTGTACCAGATATGGGGAGAGTTCCTCAAAATCCACCCACACGCGGTTATCGGAAGAGTTGTTGAATGTGCCCAGCAGGACGCCATCGGCCGATATGATCTGTGTGGCGAATTTGTCGATGGGGTTCTCCAGGTCATCTACTGACGGAGTATTTCCTATCCATCCCTTGCTGATTCCCGAAAAAATGAGATATACGGTAAGAATACCTACTACGAACAGGGCCCAAAGACCCAGAATGATACGTTTAAAAGTCTTGCTCATTTCAATTCAACTGCTACAATGCCGCAGAGGAGACACAAGTCCAAAGCGCGCATTACTCTACAAACTTAACAAAAAAGAGTGTAAATAAAACACTCATCAGACAAAATTTGGCTTTTTATGGAAAGTTATGAACAGAGGTT
This sequence comes from Bacteroidaceae bacterium, assembly GCA_045220475.1. Taxonomy (GTDB): domain Bacteria; phylum Bacteroidota; class Bacteroidia; order Bacteroidales; family Bacteroidaceae; genus Colenecus. Next base: position 40,986 of record JBGUVW010000038.1, on the reverse strand, counting down.
CCTATAGTTGGTATTTTCTTAGTAATTTTGGACTCCCGAACAAACTATACACAAATGGATCAAACAGGCCGTAGTCTGATTTCGCTCGAAGGGCTTGACAGAGAGGATATTCTCTGGCTCCTGGGGCATGCCGCCCAATTCGAAGCCAATCCTAACAGAAAGATTCTGGACGGGAAAATAGTAGCTACACTTTTCTTTGAGCCCTCCACCAGGACAAGGCTCAGTTTTGAGACCGCTGTGAACCGTCTGGGAGGGCGTGTGATAGGATTCTCCGATGCTGCGACAACAAGTTCGTCAAAGGGTGAGACTCTTAAGGACACGATCATGATGGTCAGCAACTATGCAGACCTGATCATAATGCGCCACTATCTTGAGGGCGCAGCCAGATATGCCAGCGAGGTGTCACCCGTGCCTATCATCAACGCAGGTGACGGCGCCAACCAGCACCCGTCTCAGACAATGCTTGACCTCTACTCGATGCTCAAGACACAGGGACGCCTGGATGACCTGCATATCCATCTTGTGGGTGACCTCAAATACGGCCGCACGGTTCACTCCATGCTCACCGCCATGAGGTTCTTCAACCCCACATTCCATTTCATATCACCCGATGAGCTGAAGATGCCCGAGGAGTACAAGGAGTACTGCCGCAAGCACAACATAAAGTTTGAGGAGCACAGCCGTTTTGATGAGGATACCATAGCCGATGCCGATATCCTGTACATGACACGTGTACAGCGTGAGAGGTTTACCGACCTTATGGAGTATGAGCGTGTAAAGGACATGTTCATCCTTAAGAACGATATGCTGCGCTCGGCCAAGCCCAACCTCAAGATAATGCATCCCCTGCCCCGCGTGAACGAGATAGCACAGGATGTTGACGCAAATGAGCACGCATACTATTTCCAGCAGGCCAAGAACGGACTGTATGTACGCGAGGCCCTTATCTGTAACGCTTTGAATCTTCTTAAATGACCGCTATGGAAAAGACAGGAAAATCAGAGTTGCTGGTTGCGGCACTTCAGAACGGAACGGTGATAGACCATATTCCGTCAGACAAGGTATTTGACGTAGTCAACCTGCTGGGGCTTACAGGCATCAGCAATCCCATCACCATCGGCTCAAATCTGAGCAGCCGTAAGATGGGCAGCAAGGGAATAATAAAGATTGCCGACCGCTACTTTACTGAAGAGGAGTGCGGAAAGCTCTCTGTGATAGCACCCAACATAGTCCTGAACATAATCCGCGACTATGAGGTGGTGGAAAAGAAGATGATCTCCATGCCAAGTGAGGTTCGCGGCATAGTAAAATGCGGCAACCCCAAGTGCATCACCAACCACGAGCCCATGCAGACCGTGTTTGATGTGGTTGACAAGGAGAACGGCACACTGCGCTGCCGCTACTGTAACAAGGATATACATAAAGGAGAGATAAAGCTGCTGTAATGAAATTACGGGTACTTGCCACACTATGCCTGATCCTGACAGCCACATCATCGATGGCTCAGGAATCACTTGGCCGGCAGTTCCAATCCACAAAATTCAATTGGGGTGTAAGGATTGGATTTGCAGCTACAGGCACGTACCTCACAGAAGCTGTCATGAACGACCATAAACTGCCCGATTACACTCAGGATACGCAGGTTGGCAATTTCATTGCACTCCAGTTCAGGCTGACATCAAACAGTGTTCTGTTACAGACCGGAGTAGGATTAAGTTCCAACAAGTCATCATTCTTTGTTGACAGGAACAGTTGGGATGCCGAATCCACCACCCGCTACGAGGTGGGCTGTTCATACTCGGCTCTCTCCATGATGATACCGTTACAGATAGGATATCACGTGATAGACCGTCCGCCCTACAGGATGTCCATATTTACAGGCCCGCGCCTGAGGTATGTACCATCCAAGTATTACTCTGTTGAATATACAAACACAGACCCTTATATCTATTCCGACAGCCCTACGGAGCTGGTAATCGGATGGACAGCCGGAATGAGCATACAGATTGGACGTACATTCCTGGATTTTGAATATGAAGCAACGATAAACAACGTTTCATCCGGCATGTATGAGACCACCGGTAATGCATCGGCACCAGTATTCACGCTAGACAGAAGGGTGAGTATAATATCGTTCTCATACGGAATGATTTTTTAAGGATATAAACCAACACAATAAACAATGAAAAGAGACCAAGAAATTTTTGACATCATCGAGCGCGAACACCAGCGCCAGGCAAAAGGCATTGAGCTGATTGCCTCCGAGAACTTTGTAAGTGACCAGGTAATGCAGGCCATGGGCTCATGCCTGACCAACAAGTATGCAGAGGGTTATCCCGGTAAGCGTTACTATGGTGGTTGCGAGGTAGTCGATGAGTCTGAGAGACTTGCCATAGCCCGTATCAAGCAGCTTTTTGGTGCTGAGTACGCAAACGTACAGCCCCACTCAGGTGCTCAGGCAAACGCAGCCGTTCTCCAGGCTGTACTCAACCCGGGCGACACATTCATGGGACTCAACCTGGCACACGGCGGTCACCTGTCACACGGTTCAGCTGTCAACTCATCAGGTATTCTTTATCACGCCGTAGGTTATGACCTCAACCCCGAGACCGGTCGTGTTGACTACGACAAGATGGAGCAGCAGGCACTTGAGGTTAAGCCCAAGCTCATCATCGGTGGTGGCTCAGCATACTCTCGTGAGTGGGATTACGCACGTATGCGTAAGATTGCCGACGAGGTAGGCGCACTCCTTATGATCGATATGGCACACCCCGCAGGTCTGATTGCAGCCGGTCTGCTTGAGAACCCTGTTAAGTATGCTCACATTGTTACATCTACCACCCACAAGACACTGCGCGGTCCCCGCGGCGGTATCATCCTGCTGGGTAAGGACTTTGAGGATCCCCAGGGCCGCAAGACTCCTAAGGGTGAGATCAAGATGATGTCACAGCTTCTGGATTCAGCCGTATTCCCCGGCATCCAGGGTGGTCCTCTGGAGCACGTTATCGCAGCCAAGGCCGTTGCATTCGGCGAGGCTCTCCAGCCCGAGTTCAAGGAGTATCAGATCCAGGTTCAGAAGAACGCCAAGAAGCTTGCCGAGGAGCTGACCAAGCGCGGATTCACAATCGTATCAGGCGGTACAGACAACCACAGCATGCTGGTTGACCTGCGTTCCAAGTATCCTGACCTGACCGGTAAGGTTGCCGAGAAGGCTCTTGTTGCTGCCGATATCACAGCCAACAAGAACATGGTTCCGTTTGACTCACGCAGCGCATTCCAGACTTCAGGTCTTAGATTCGGTACTCCCGCCATCACCACACGTGGTGCCAAGGAGGATCTGATGGTTACCATCGCCGAGATGATTGAGGAGGTTCTGAACGCTCCCGAGGACGAGGCTGTAATAGCAAAGGTTCGTGCCCGCGTAAACAGCATCATGAAGGATTACCCCATGTTCGCATATTGATCAGGGAATCAGTTATAAGTAAAACAGCCCGGCCACGAGGTCGGGCTGTTTTTATGTCATAAAAAATCAGTATATTCGCATCACGCAAAGAGATAGAGAGACTTAACAGCGGATGACAATACAGGTTTTAGCATTCATGCCATTCCTCACCTGCCTTTTCTGGCTGGTGCTGAATCCTTTTGTCCACAAGAAAGACCGGTCATTCAGGCTGCTCCAGATGCTGCTTACCTCAATAGCCGTCTCCACTCTGGCCGAGGCAGAGCTCACGTTCGGAGGTGACACGGAACAGCTCATATTCTATTTTGTAAGGCAGTTCTTTACCATTATCGTCATACCCGTTGCGGTAATCTACATCCAATCCATAGGACATCCGTCAAAAAAGACGTTCACCCTGACATGGGCCTCAATACCGGCTACCATGATCCTGGCCCAGATTGCATTGCTGCTCACATATGGCAGAGAACCGTTCCTGCAATGTATCACCGCCCACACCAACATCCTTACTCTTGGAAAGGAACACAATGCTGTGGAATTCCTGATACACCTCTGTACATTCTGGCTCTTTTACGGCATACTTACCATTGAGCTCATAACGTTCGGTATATTTACCATATTAAGGAAATCACCGGGAGAGACCAGTCTGCCGCATAAAAGCATATCGGCACTCATTACAGCCTACGCAGCCATTGAAGCACTGCAGCTCTCAATGACAGAGGACAAGACCTGGATATCGGCAATCATGCTTATCATACTGTCTGCAAGCATATTCTTTATGGCATTCAGCACATTCCTCCATAACAGGACCGATATCTCATTCAGGGAGATAGCGTCACTGTCTTTCAAGCTTGTGCCCGAAGATTATGACCAGGGCTCCATGATATCGGCCAAGAGCCTCAAGGAGATTGCCAGTTCCGTGTCAGTAGCTCCGCAACAGGAATCACCCGATGATAATTATCTGAAGGCCAGATTCGAGGAGCTGATCATAAACAACCGTCTCTACCTTAAAAAGGGTATCAGGGTGTCCGATGTAGCCAAGATGCTGCAAACCAACAGGACCTACATTTCAAAGCTTGTGAATGACACCTACGGGATGAGTTTCTCGGATTACATAAACATACTCAGGATAAAGTTTGCACAGGAGTATCTAATTGAGCACCCTGATGCAAGACAGTCCGATATGGCCGCCACATGCGGATTTCCGGATGCATCGGCATTCAACAACGCATTCAAGAAAGTGACCGGGATGACGCCAAAGATATGGCTCGTGACCAATCCTTAACCCTAACAAATATTCAAAAAGTGAAAATAGTCTGCGACTCACATATACCATTCCTCAAAGACGTACTTGAACCGTACGCAGAGGTCCTGTATGCCCCCGGTCAGGAGATAAACCGGGATATGGTAAAGGATGCCGATGCACTTGTCATCAGGACCCGCACCCGCTGTGACAGGAACCTTCTGGAAGGAACCAAAGTTCGGTTCATTGCAACCGCCACCATAGGATTTGACCATATTGACACCCAGTGGTGCCGGGAAAACGGCATAACCTGGACTAACGCGCCAGGGTGCAATTCATGGTCCGTTCAGCAGTATCTGGGATCGTTGCTGGTAACAATGGCAAGCCGTTTCAGTTTTGACTGCAAACAGAAGACACTGGGTGTTGTAGGAGTGGGAAACGTAGGATTCAAGGTTGCCCGTCTGGCTGCCCTGCTTGGATTCAGGGTGTTGCTCTGCGACCCTCCACGTGCCCGCCGCGAGGGCAGTTCCGCGTTTGTAACGATAGATGAAATCATTGAGCGCAGTGACATAATAACCTGCCATGTCCCCCTGACCACTACAGGACAGGACGCCACATACCATCTCTTTGACAGTAAAAGGCTGGCCACGATGAACAGCAGCCAGATTCTTATAAACACATCACGCGGAGAGGTGGTGGACGGAGCCGCACTCAAGCAGGCACTTAAGGAAGGAAAGATCAAAGCCGCATCACTTGATGTCTGGGAGAATGAACCCGACATTGACCCGCAGCTGCTTGACCTGCTCTTTACCGGCACACCTCATATAGCCGGTTACTCCATAGACGGAAAGGCCACAGGAACCATGATGAGCGTGAATGCCCTGGGTAAGTTCTTTGACCTGCCTTGCAGCAACTGGGAGGTTGACAGCGCTCCCCTGCCCGCCCAGCCATTGGAGTTCACAATTGACGCCGACGGCAAGAGTCCGCAGCAGATTCTCTCTGAGGCTATCCTGCATTCATATGATATAATGGAGGATGACGCAAGGCTCAGGGCTGACATACGTACGTTTGAAAAGCAGCGCTCCACATATCCGGTTCGTCGTGAGTTCCCCGTATTCACGGTCAGGCTTGCGAATGACACATCGGGCCGTGCCAGCGTCTTTTTAAGGGAAGCCGGATTCAACATAACGGAATAAGGATTACATTTGCATACAAGCCAAATATATATGAAACTACTAGGAAAATATTCTTTCGGAATCGGTGACCGGTTCTCACATGAAGGTAAGGCCCAGCTCTCGGCCCTGATAGAGGCAGAAAAGAAATACGGTATCCATTTTGTACCAGTCTGGAACAAATCCAACCGCGAACATCAGATTGTAGGCACAGACCCCATGGACACACGTCGTGAGGCCGATGAAGCCGTCAAGGCGCTTGGCTACGGCAGTCCCTATTTTGTGGATGCCGACCATATCAACATGAACAACGTAGACAAGTTCATAGACGCGTCTGATTTCTTTACCATAGATGTTGCGGATTACATAGGCAAGCAGGCCGATGCGAAAGAGATAGAAAGATTTGCCGACAATAACATGAAATATGCCGGCAAGCTGGTTATTCCCGGCATTGACCAGCCGTTCAATGTGGACCGTGCCCTTATAGAGTCAATGGCCGGCAAATATCTGTTTGCCGTTCAGGAGGCAGGACGCATTTACAGACATATCGCCGACCATAAGGGAGCCGACAATTTCGTAACCGAGGTGTCAATGGATGAGGTTGACTCACCGCAGACTCCTATTGAGATATTCTTTATCCTGAGTGCTCTGGCCGCTGAGGGTGTACCCGCACAGACCATAGCCCCCAAGTTTACCGGAAGATTCAACAAAGGTGTTGACTACGTTGGTGACACCGCCCAGTTTGAGAAAGAGTTCCGCGAGGACCTGCTGGTTATAGACTATGCCGTAAAGGAGTTCGGTCTGCCCGATGGCCTTAAACTGAGCATACATTCCGGAAGTGACAAGTTCTCAATCTATCCCATCATGGGACGTCTGATACGCCAGTATGACAAAGGCATCCATATCAAGACAGCCGGCACCACATGGCTTGAGGAGAATATCGGTCTTGCCCTGGCCGATGCCGGAGCACTTGAGATTGCCAAGAAGATTGCCATATCGGCACTGGGACGTATGGAGGAGCTCTGTATCCCCTACGCTACCGTGATTGACATCAATCCTGATAAGCTGCCCAGTGCACAGCAGATTGCATCATGGAGCGGAGACGAGTATGCACGCGCCCTGCGTCATAACCAGAAGGATGCCCTGTACAACCCCGATTTCCGCCAGTTGGTTCATGTGAGCTACAAGATCGCAGCCGAGTTGGGAGACGAGTATTATGATGCATTGAAGCGCAACAGCAGCGTCATAGCCGGTCAGGTTGGCGAGAACATACTGAGCAGACACGTAGCACGACTTTTCTGAACTTACAAATACCTTAATATATGAAACCGTTTATTCATGAGAATTTCCTGCTGCAGAATGAGACTGCAGTACATCTGTTTCACGATCACGCAAAGAAACTGCCCATCATAGACTACCACTGCCATCTTAACCCGCAGGAGGTAGCCGAGGACCATAAGTTCCGTTCTATCACCGAGCTGTGGCTGGGTGGAGACCACTACAAGTGGCGTGCCCTGCGCACCAACGGCATCCCCGAGAAGTTCATCACCGGTGATGCATCGGACTGGGACAAGTTCCAGAAATGGGCCGAGACCATGCCCTACTGCATGCGCAACCCGCTCTATCATTGGACTCACCTGGAACTCAAGACCTGCTTTGGCATAGACAAGGTGCTGAACCCGCAGACCGCCAAGGAGATCTATGACGAGTGCAACGAGAAACTGGCAAGCCCGGAATTCAGCGCACGTAACCTCATGCTCCATTACAACGTGGAGGCTGTCTGCACCACCGACGATCCCGTAGATTCACTGGAGTACCACAAGCAGGTACGTGAGAGCGGATTCAAGGTAAAGGTACTGCCTACATGGCGTCCCGATATGGCCATGGCCGTTGAGAATCCTGCCGCATACCGCGACTACATAGACAAACTGGCCAAGGTGAGCGGCGTAAGCATCAACAACTTTGACGATATAGTAAAGGCCCTGCTGGTACGCCACAAATACTTTGAGCAGATGGGATGCCGTCTGAGTGACCACGGTATGGAGGAGTTCTATGCCGATGACTTTACCGCAGCTGAACTGGATGCAATATTCAACAAGGTTTACTCCGGAACTGTTCTTACTGAAGCTGAGATACGCAAGTTCAAGAGCGCCATGCTCATTGAGTTCGGCAAGATGGATGCCGATACCGGATGGACACAGCAGTTCCACTATGGCGTAATCCGCAACCAGAACACCAAAATGTTCAACCTGATAGGTAAGGATACCGGTTTTGACTCCATGTCACAGGTAATGACAGCCAAGGCCATGAACCGTTATCTGGACCGTCTTAACAGCATGGATAAGCTCACCAAGACCATCATCTACAACCTTAATCCCAGTGATTTTGAGATGGTAGGCACCACAATAGGCAACTTCCAGGACGGCAGTGTACCCGGCAAGATACAGCTTGGCGCAGGCTGGTGGTTCCTGGACCAGAAGAACGGCATGGAGCAGCAGATGCAGGTACTCAGCATGCTTGGACTGCTGTCACGTTTTGTAGGTATGCTGACAGACAGCCGATCATTCGTATCATACGCACGTCACGAGTATTTCCGCCGTATTCTCTGCAACCTGATTGGTACCGATGTCGAGAAGGGCGAGATTCCGGCAAGCGAGATGCCTCGCATAGAGCAGATGATTGAGGATATCTCATACTACAATGCCAAGAATTTCTTCAAATTCTGATAATTAGAACAGATCATGTTTTGTTGCCCTGAGCCTGATTGGTTCAGGGCAACATTTTTTTAGAAAAAAAGCGTCATTTCATTTTGGAGAATCAATTAAAAGCGATACCTTTGCATCGCTTTTACAGGAAAGCACTTGCGCGATTAGCTCAGTTGGTAGAGCAATTGACTCTTAATCAATGGGTCCAGGGTTCGAATCCCTGATCGCGTACAAGGAAAGAGAGGTCTCGATGACCTCTCTTTCCTTTTTTACACGACCAGTGCTCCGAACCCTGGACCCCTTGATTATAAACCTTTTTTTATTTCGCTAACGCGAAAGCGCTCACTACGTTCGCTTGGCGGCCCTCCGGGTCCGCGGTCTCGCTCCAAGCATTCGCTCGCACCGATAGGTTTGTACCTGCGTATACACCTGCGTTACGCAGGTGCGGTGGTTTTTTGCTCGCACCTTTGGTGCTCGGGCGTTTTTGACTTTTTGGGCCCGTAGGGCCTCAAAAGTCGTTGGATGGAAACCTATCTGCGTATTAGAAACAACATTTTTTTAGTTTGGGGCGGCGACGCCCCAAACCCGCTGCATTCCACTACGTTCCATTCCGCTCTGCCGGCCTTCCAGGCCGGGTAAAACAAAGGCCTCGCTAGCTTCGCTCGCGAGACCTTTGTTTTACTTAGTGCAACTGGAAACCTTATTTAAAATTGGTAGAGCTCACTGGGGGTGGTTCGTTTCAAGGCGCACAGCTGCACGTCCTTACCGGGGATAATGCCGACGCTGCGGAGCTCAAACTCCACTGTCTTGTATGCTATTTCTGGGTGGTTGTTCTCACCGCTCAGGTGGCACAGCCAGATGTATTTAAGGTTCGGTCCCATATTCTGGGCCAGGAACTTGGCGGTGGTCTTGTTGCTCAGGTGACCGCGCGGACTTGTGATCCTGTCCTTAAGGAACTGCGGATAGTTGCCCATTCGCAGCATATCCTCATCATAGTTTGCCTCCATGATAAGGTAGTTTGCCTGCAGGATATACTTGGATACGGTATCGGTTATATGGCCCAGGTCAGTTACAAAACAGAACACACGGCCGTCAACCTCTACCCTGTAACCCACATTGTCTGTTCCGTCATGAGGAACCTCAAACGGAGTGATGACAAAATCAAAGAACTTGAAAGGCACCTCTTTCTCCACATAGTGAACGCTACTGGACAACTTCTCGGTCATACAGTAGTTGTTGTTTATGCCCTCATGGGTCTCACGGGTGGCATATACGGGAATGGCGCACTTCTCGCCCAGGTTACCAAGGGCCTTGATATGGTCAGCGTGATCATGGGTCACAAACACTGCCATAATCTTCTCAAAAGGGATACCGGCATCCTTAAGGTATCCCTTTATCTGTCTCACGGGGATGCCGGCGTCAATCAGGATTGCATGTTCGTCTGTGCCAAGATAGTAGCAGTTGCCGCTGCTTCCACTTGACAAACTCATAAAGTAGATTTTCATTTTTATGTTGTCTTATTTCTTTCTTCATAATCGTAGTGTGTCTTAAATGGTCAGAACGGATAACCTACAGCCAGATGGAACGAGAAATCCCTGTCAAATGACGGATGCACTATTGGCAGCTTCTTATACAGGGTCTTACCCGACGGGTTATAAGCCTTCATGCCGCCGTCAAGTCTGAGTACCAGGAAACCAAAGTCAAACCTGAGTCCCAGACCGTATGATACGGCTATCTGCTTGTAGAAAGTGTCAAATCCGAACGCGCCACCGGGCTGCTCGGCATATTCACGTATGGTCCAAATGTTACCGGCATCTATGAATGCGGCTCCATTGATCTTCCAGAACAACTTGGAGCGGTACTCAAGACTTGCCCCAAGTTTTATATCACCTGACTGTTTGATATAATCAATAGTCTTGTCATCACCCTGATAAGTACCGGGACCCAACTCACGCACAGCCCAACCACGGACGCTGTTGGCACCGCCGGCAAAGTAGCGTTTTTCAAACGGCAAGCTGGTAGAGTTTCCGTACGGAACCGCTATACCCCACTCCAAATGAGCCACAAGGTTGTTCATCCGGTCAAGACGCCAGTTTGCGGTAACGGCAAAATCATGCTTTACATACTGCGCAAAAGCCACGCCCAGGAACTTGTACTGTCCGCTTGAGTTCTTTTCAAAGCTAAGAGGCTCTGACAGCAGGTTCAGAATATTACCCGATGTCTCAAACCCTACACGTACCGAGTACTGGAACGGGTCATTTGAGTTGAGACGTGAGTTTGAGTAGTAGAACGTGTAACCCAGCTTGGTAATGAGCAGGTCCTCATAGTTGTATTTGAGTATAGACCTAACAGTAGTGACAGAGTCCAGATACTCCTCCCTGAAATGGTCCGATATCCACGGAACCAGCAGATAGTTCAGGTCCAGGACATCCAGACGGTGCGATTTCTTCCATCCGTCACCCCAGAAATAACCCCATCCGGCAGAGAATATGGTCTTCTGGAACTCGGGTCGGCGCTGTGCATTTATCTTGGCGCTGAAACGGGACGTAGCCTGGCTGCGGCGCTGCAGCTCCTGTGACATGAAAGGCACCAGGAACTCAGGGAAGTCCAGATTGGCCTCCATACCATACTCCAGATAGGTATCTCCTGTATAACCCGGCAGGTTGGTGATGGACTCATAAGCGCCGCGGAACTTAAGGGTCAGCTGCTCCGATCCGCGGAACAGGTTGCGGTCTGTCAGCGACAGGGATGCCGCAGCACCCAGGTCACCGGCCGTATTGGTACCCTCCATCTCAAGAGCGACGGAGTGCTTGGGCTGGCGCATCATATAGACGCTGGCACTGAGTTCGTTATCGGAGCCCGGAATCTCGGCAAGCCTGATATTTGAGTATCTGAGAATACCCAGACGTGCCAGGGATGTGTATGTCTTGGATATGGAATCCGAGTTATACATCATACCGCTCCTTAGGAAAGAGTGGTTGTCAACTATCTTGGCACGCAGATACGGTTTGCCATCCTGACCCGGATAGAGAAGCCTGAATCCGTCATGGTTCTCAACGCTGGGATCCAGTGTCGTGCCAGGCAGGTTTCCGTTCTTGTCGGACAGGTAATAGTCTATGGTTGAGATAGTGAACAGACGGTGCGGGTGCACGGTACCGTCATCATCGGTACTCTCGGCCGATACGATCATGCGCAGCCCCACCTTGTCACTGCCACGGGCGGTATCGGCCACGAAAGAGATGAAATCACGGTTAAACCTGTAATAACCGTGTTTGTGAACCAGCTCAACTACGCGGTTACGCTCGTCATTGAGGATATCGGCATCCATATTCATGCCCGGTACCAGAAGCGACTGCTTGCTGTCAGCCTCAATGATACGGCTAATGGCGCTGTCCTGGACTGTAACGCGGATGGTATCCACCACAAACATCTTTCCGGGATCCAGTTTATATCGGACCGTAGTCTTGGGACGACGTTTGTTGATGGATGTGTATGAGACATCGGCATTCAGGTAACCGGAATTCATCAGAGCACGTTTGATATCGCTGCGGGTAGCCTCTGACAGAAGCGGATCATATATTACAGGCGCCTCACCGGATTTGGTCTTGGTAAGTGAATAGAATCTAAGCGGGAAACGGAACAGTCCGAACCAGCGCGAGTTGGGGTTCTGATATGAAAGGCTCCTGTATTTGGTCACATCAATCAGGCTCTTATCGGCCGATGTAACCTCAACCTTATTGAGCAGATACTGTCCCTGAGGCACGTATTTGTAAACAGAGCAGGATGTGAGCCACAAGAGTGCCACAAGCCATAGGATACTATTTACCTGCTTCCTGTTCATATACATTTACTCTAACATACAAAGATAAGGAAAGTCAACCTGGTATCAAAGTTCAGATTTGAAAAATAACTATCTTTACAAAACAAAAACAAAAGTATGCTCAGCAAGAACGACATCAAAAATATCAAGAGCCTGGAACAGAAGAAGTTCCGCACGGAAAAGGGTCTTTTCATTGCCCAAGGTCACAAACTTGTGGGCGAGCTTCTGGGAAAATTTGAATGCGTTCTGCTGGCAGCCACCCAGGACTGGATGCAAAACAGGCACAGGATCCCCGCAGCCCGTGTTGAGACGGTCACTCCCGATGAACTGAAACGAGCCAGCCTGCAGCAGGCTCCGCAGGATGTGCTGGCTGTATTCCAAATACCGCAGGACAGCACCACACTGTCAGCTGCAGCTGCCACGAACCTGATACTGGCACTTGATGACGTGCAGGATCCCGGTAATCTGGGTACGATTGTACGTATTGCCGACTGGTTTGGAATAAAGCACATATTCTGCTCAAAAGGTACCGCCGACATCTATAACCCTAAAGCCGTACAGGCCACTATGGGTGCCATAGCCAGAGTAAGCGTACACTACACTGACCTTGCCAGGGATATCAACAGTTTACCCCACTCCACCCCGGTTTACGGCACATTCCTGGAGGGTGACATAATCTATGACACCCAACTGACTGATAACGGAGTGATTGTTATGGGAAATGAGGGAAACGGGATAGGTCCCGATGTAGCGGCTGCCGTGAACCGTAAGCTCTATATCCCCAACTGGCCCCAGGGAGCCAAGACATCGGAGTCACTAAATGTGGCCATCGCCACTGCCGTGGTTTGCTCAGAATTCCGCCGCCGTAGCCGTTGAGTCCTGAACGCTGACCGTATCGGCGGCCAGTTTGGCATGATAGCGCATCAGCTCCAATCCGGAGAGCAGTAGCAGGGAGTTGCGGTTATCGGTTGAGTCAAGATAGTTTACCGATCCGCTTATGCTTGTAAAGCTTTTTTCATCATCCAGATTGATAGACAGCTCTATCCGGCCATCTGTGTTCATTATGGTATCGGCAGTAGAGACACTGTCCGCATAATAGGCCGAGAGCGATACGTAAGCGTATGCCGGAACGACCGTATCAACAGATACGAACTTACCCTGCAGACTCAGACGCAGGGTGTCACCCAAATGAAATGTTGTATCCGAGCTGATCTTATATGTCAGCCTGTTCATATAGACCGATGTGTTGAGCAGCGAGGTCCTGTCCAGATACCACAAATCAACGCTGTCACCCGATTCTATGGATATTGATTTCTTCTCTATCTGAGCCAGAGAACGGCTTAGCGCCTTGTACTCATCATCTATACGGTTGGAAAGACGCTTGTAGATCCTGGTAAACTCTTTGGGGTAACGGGTATACCAGACAAGTGATGTCTCAAACTGCTCCCTGGTTATTCCGTTATGCTTATATGCCCACTCCACATATGCCGGAGTGGTATATTTCTCATCACGCGGAAGCTCCTGGGATATTGCCTGAGCCATATGATAGTCATAGAGGAACTGCTCCATTTTCTTGGGCGACAGCACATCATCGGGTCGTTTAAGACGACAACCCGACAACATGACCGCAAGCAGTCCAAGCAGTATGACATCAATCTTTCTCATCGGACTCAGCAGTAGTATCCTGAGCGGAACCGTCATCGTAATGAAGACCCATGTTCACCAGCTTTGTATAGAAAAGAAGCAGTGCAACCACGCCGCAGGTTATGCATGAGTCCGCAAAGTTGAATACGGGATTGAAGAATGTATCGCCGCCCACCAGAGGCATCCAGTCCGGCCATGTCCATAAGGGAAAATAGAACATATCCACCACCTTACCGTACAGGAACGGGGCATACCCGCTGCCAAAGGAGGTAAAATGTGAAATACTGTCGGACATTACGGAGCTGCCGGTAAAGATAAGCCCGTAGAACATGCAGTCCAGCAGGTTGCCTATGGCACCGGCTATCACGAATGATACGGTTACGATATATCCCGTAGGAAAGCCTTTGTTCAATATTTTTATCAGATACCAGACAAAGAAACCAATGGCGCCAATCCTGAACAGTGACAGGAACAGCTTGCCAATTATCTCCATTCCGAATGCCATGCCGTTGTTCTCGACAAAGCAGATCTTGAACCAGGAGGTAATGTCAATAACCTGACCAAGATGCATGTTGGTCTTGACCAATATCTTGATAATCTGGTCTATTACCAGCACTGACAGGATTATTATCAGTGCCAACCGTCCCTGACGGGCACACCTTGGGCTGTCCGGATTGTTTATATCCATAACGGGAATCAATGTTTGCTCTGTTTAGCCTCTATGCAAAGGGTAGCGTGAGGTACGGCACGCAGACGCTCCTTGGGGATAAGCTTGCCTGTCTCACGGCAAATACCGTATGTCTTGTTCTCAATGCGTACAAGTGCAGCCTGGAGTGACTGGATAAACTTCATCTGACGCTGAGCCAGACGTGTTGTCTCCTCCTTTGAGAGAGTGTTGGCGCCTTCCTCAAGGACCTTATAGGTAGGCGATGTGTCATCAGTACTGTTGTTGTCGGCATTCATGAGTGAAGCCTTGAGAGCATCATAATCCCTCTGTGCAATCTCCAGTTTTTCATTGATGATCTGACGGAACTCCTCAAGTTCCTCGTCCGAGTAACGGTTCTTCTCTGCCATAATATTGGTAAAGTTATAGGTTAAGGTTTATTGATTATATTTTCTCAATCTGAAGTTTGAATGAATAGTCATCAAATGATATGTCATCACCCTGCTCCATTCCGGCAACCAGCTCGATGCTGTCGGCCAGAACCTGGCTCTTGATCCACTCCTCATACTCGCGAACGGCGGCATCGGTATCAGCATTGGAGTTCAGACGAACCTTGATGCGGTCGGTAATCTCCAGACCGTTCTGCTTACGGGCATCCTGGATACGTTTCTTGAGCTCACGGGCAATACCCTCACGCTTGAGTTCATCGGTCAGCTGGATATCAAGGGCAACGGTGAGAGTACCCTCATTGGCAACTACCCAACCCGGAATATCCTCGCTGTAGATCTCAACCTCGGTGTTATCGACTGTAGCGGGAGTACCGTTTATATCAAAGGTAAAGCTTCCGTTCTGCTCCAGAGCTGCAACATCCTGCTGGCTCATGTTCTGTACGGCTGCTGCCACACCCTTCATGAGCGGACCGAATTTCTTACCCAGGATCTTGAAGTTACACTTGACCTTCTTGACAAGCACATCAGTTGCACCCTCCACGAACTCAATCTCCTTGACGTTAACCTGGTCACGAACCAGATCCTTTACAGGCTCCAGATGTGAGCGGAGTTCTGCGGTAACGGGGATAAGTATCTTCTGCAGCGGCTTACGCACGTTGATCTTTACGTCATCACGCTTACGCAGGGCAAGTACCATTGAGGTAAGCTTCTGGGCAAGCTCCATACGGGTCTCAAGCTCCTTGTCAACAAGAGAGTCATCACAAACCGGATAGTCGGCCAGATGTACCGATATGGGAGCGCCGGGCTGAGCTACGGCGGTGAGGTCACGGTACAGACGGTCTGCATAGAACGGTGCAATGGGTGACATCAGTCGTGATACAGTCTCAAGGCAGCTATAGAGTGTCTGATATGCAGCCAGCTTATCTGTGCTCATGCTGCTGCCCCAGTAACGGTCACGGGTAAGGTGAACGTACCAGTTGGACAGGTAGTCGTTAACGAAGTTGGTGATGAGACGGCCGGCACGTGTAGGCTCAAAGTCATCAAGGCTCTCACGAACCTCCTTGGTAAGTGAGTTGAGCTCACTCAGGATCCAGCGGTCCATTACGGGACGCTCTGCCACGGCAATCTGTGCGGCTGAGTTGTCAAAGCCGTCCACATTGGCATACTGGGCAAAGAACTTGTATGTGTTGTGCAGTGTGCCGAAGAACTTGCGGGTAACATCCTTCACGCCCTCCTCATCGAACTTGAGGTTATCCCAAGGCTGGGCGTTGGTAATCATGTACCAGCGCAGTGCATCGGAACCGAACTGCTCTATCTCCTGGAACGGATCTACGGCGTTACCAAGACGCTTGGACATCTTGTTGCCGTTCTTGTCCAGAACCAGGCCGTTGGAAATTACGGTCTTGAATGACACGCCGTTCTTTACCATTGTGGCAATGGCGTGCAGCGTATAGAACCAACCGCGTGTCTGGTCCACACCCTCGGCAATGAAATCGGCCGGGAATACGGTACCGTTGTCAATGAGCTCCTTGTTCTCAAACGGATAGTGCATCTGAGCGAACGGCATGGCACCGCTGTCAAACCATACATCAATAAGGTCAAGCTCACGCTTCATTGCACGACCGGCCTCAGATACCAGGATTATATCATCCACATACGGACGGTGCAGGTCAATCTTATCATAGTTCTCTGCAGTGTAGACACCGGGCTGGAAACCTTTCTCCTTAAAAGGATTGGATTTCATCACGCCGGCCTTTACAGACTTTTCAATCTCATTGTAGAGTTCCTCTACTGAGCCGATGCACAGCTCATCGCCCTCATCGTTGCGCCAGATAGGCAGCGGAGTGCCCCAGTAACGGCTACGGCTCAGGTTCCAGTCATTCAGGTTCTCAAGCCACTTGCCGAATCTACCTGTTCCGGTTGACTCAGGTTTCCACTTGATGGTATCGTTAAGCTCCATCATGCGCTCACGGGCGGCTGAAGCCTTGATGAACCAGCTGTCCAGAGGATAGTAGATGACGGGCTTGTCGGTACGCCAGCAGTGCGGATAGTTGTGTACGTGCTTCTCTATCTTGAAGGCGGTACCGGCCTGCTTCATGCGGATGCAGATGTATACGTTCAGGTCCTCCTCCTTCTGTGCGGCAGCCTCGTCATACTTGCCGCCCACGTTGAACTTGGGATCATATGCGTTCTTTACGTATGCTCCCTGGTACTCGGTGTAGAGATCCTTGTCTATGCAGTTCTTTACAAAGTCAGGATCCAGCTCATCCATGAGCCAGTACTTACCGGTAAAGTCAACCATAGGACGGGTCTCCATCTTGCGGTTAACCATGAAGAGTGACGGGATTCCAGCAGCCTTGGCTACGAATGCGTCATCGGCACCGAATGTAGGTGCGATATGTACTATACCGGTACCGTCCTCAGTGGTAACGTAATCACCGGGAATTACGCGGAAACCGGCATCAGAAATCTGTATTGAACCGTCATCGGCCTTGAATACGGGCTTAACCCACGGGAAGAGCTGCTTGTAGTGCATGCCTACCAGGTCAGCACCCTTGTATTCACCTACAATCTGATAAGGAACAACCTTGTCACCCTGCTTGTATGAGTCAAGTGCAAGCTCCGCGCCCTTGGGATCCAGATATGCGCTGAGACGCTCCTTAGCCATAACGGCAGTCACAGGTGCACCGGTGTAAGGATTGTAGGTACGTACTGCTACGTAATCAATCTTGTTACCTACGCAGAGAGCGGTGTTTGAAGGCAGAGTCCACGGAGTTGTGGTCCATGCCACGAAACAGGGAGTTCCCCAGCCTGTCATCTCAGGTTTGGGATCAGTCATCTCAAACTGAGCAGTAACGGTGGTATCCTTTACGTCACGGTAGCAACCGGGCTGGTTCAGCTCATGGCTGGAAAGACCGGTACCTGCTGCAGGTGAGTAAGGCTGGATGGTGTAACCTTTATAGAGATAGCCCTTGCCGTAGAGCTGCTTGAGCAGCCACCAAAGGGTCTCTATGTAACGGTTGTCATATGTGATATAGGGATTGTCCAGGTCCACCCAGTAACCTATCTTCTGTGTAAGGTCACTCCAGTGCTCCTTGTATTTCATGACCTCGGTGCGGCAGTTCATGTTGTAGTCGTCCACCGATATCTTCTTGCCTATATCCTCCTTAGTAATGCCGAGCTTTTTCTCAACGCCAAGCTCAACCGGCAGTCCGTGGGTATCCCAACCGGCCTTACGGTTAACCTGAAAGCCGCACATGGTCTTATAGCGGCAGAATGTATCCTTGATGGTACGGGCCATGACGTGGTGGATGCCGGGCATTCCGTTAGCCGAGGGAGGTCCCTCATAGAACACAAATGACGGATGACCTTCACGCTCCTTGATACTGCGTGCAAAAAGATCCTCCTTAAGCCAATCCTCCAAAACGTCTTTGTTGACCTTTGACAGGTCAAGCTGTCCGCGCTCAGCAAATTTCTTCATTATAATTATCTGATATACAATGATTTACAATAATATCACGGGCACCCCGCCCGTAATTTGGCGCAAATTTACTCATTTTATAATTAAGAAAGGGGGCTCGAGGGCTTAAAATTAGTAACTTCGCGGCTTGAAAACAGATAGTATCTGAAAATGGAGATTGCAATAGTCAAATACAATGCCGGAAACGTACGCTCGGTCATAGGTGCGCTTACCAGACTTGGCGTCACTCCAGTGCTGACCGACAACGAGGAGGAGCTAAGACGTGCCGACAAGGTGATATTTCCCGGTGTAGGTGAAGCCAGCACCACGATGGAGTATCTCCGTGCGCATGGTCTGGACCGCATAATCAAGGACCTCAAGCAACCCGTGCTGGGAATCTGCCTGGGCCAGCAGCTCATGTGCAGCCACAGCGAGGAGGGTAACACCGACTGTCTTGGAATCTTTGATGTCCCCGTACTCAAATTCCAGCCACAGCGTCATGAAGACAAGGTTCCCCATATGGGTTGGAACACGATAGAGACCACCGGTGACGGAATATTCAAGGGGTTCAGCAAGCCTGAGTTCGTATATTTTGTACACAGTTTCTACGTGCCGGTTTGCGAGTGGACGGCAGCCAAGACTGATTACATACTCCCCTTCACCGCTTCACTGCATAAGGATAACTTCTACGCCACCCAGTTCCACCCTGAGAAGAGCGGTCCCACCGGTGAGCGTATACTTAAGAATTTTCTTGACATCTAAGATATGGAGATAGTACCTGCGATTGATATAATAGACGGCAAGTGCGTACGCCTGTCCAAGGGTGATTACAACGCACAGAAGACCTATAGCGACAGCCCGCTTGACGTAGCCCTGCGCTTTCAGGATGCCGGCATAAAAAGACTCCATCTGGTTGACCTGGACGGAGCACGCAGCAAGCACATTGTAAACTACCCCGTTCTGGAGGCGATCACCAACCACACGGACTTGACGGTTGATTTCGGTGGCGGCATCAAGTCCACATCGGACCTTGAGACCGCACTGGGTTGCGGAGCTGCAATGGTTACTGTGGGCAGCACCGCCGTAACGGATCCTGACATGATGCAGAAATGGATTGAGGACTTTGGTCAGGAGCACATAATACTCGGTGCCGATGCCCGCGACGGTAAGATATCGGTAAACGGATGGAAAGAGGACAGCGTGCTCACCCTGTCGGACTTTATCCGCGACTACATGAAGAAAGGCATCACGCAGGTTCTGTGCACGGACATTAACCGTGACGGAATGCTGCAGGGACCGGCGGTAGAACTGTACCGTTCACTGCTCAAGGAGTTCCCCGGAATAAAGCTGATTGCCAGCGGAGGCGTAAGTTCAGTACAGGACCTCATGGACCTGAAAGAGGCCGGTCTGCCCGCCGCAATTGTAGGAAAAGCCTACTACGAGGGCCGCATAACCCTTGATCAGCTTTCAAAACTAAGCCAGGAGTAAGAGTATGTTAGCAAAAAGAATAATCCCCTGCCTTGATATACGTGACGGACGTACCGTAAAAGGCACCAACTTTGTAAACCTGCGCGACGCCGGAGACCCCGTAGAACTGGGCCGTCTCTACAGCCAGCAGGGTGCCGACGAGTTGGTGTTTCTGGATATAACCGCATCGTTTGAAGGCAGAAAAACATTTACAGAATTGGTTGAGCGCATAGCTGCGAACATATCCATCCCATTCACCGTGGGCGGAGGCATTCACGAGCTCAAGGATGTGGAGCGTCTCCTGAACGCGGGAGCTGACAAGGTATCAGTGAACTCTGCCGCAATCAAGAACCCCGACCTGATCAACCAGATAGCCCTGAACTTTGGATCACAGGTATGCGTGGCTGCCATTGACGCCAAGCAGATGCCCGAGGGCTGGCGCTGTTTCCTTAACGGAGGCCGCGTACCCACGGACCGAATGTTGTTTGAGTGGGCTCATGAGACCCAGGAGCGCGGTGCAGGTGAGATCCTGTTTACCAGCATGGACCATGACGGAGTAAAGCAGGGTTTTGCCAATGACGCCCTGCGCAAACTCTCCGACGAGCTCTCAATTCCGGTGATCGCATCGGGAGGAGCAGGCGCAAAAGAGCATTTCCGCGACACTTTCATAGAGGGTCACGCAGATGCTGCACTGGCCGCAAGCGTTTTTCACTTCGGTGAGATACCAATTCCCGAATTAAAGCAGTACCTTTGCGGGCTGAATATTCCTATAAGATTGTAATAATAAAAAAATGGATATAAATTTTGAGAAAATGGGCGGTCTCGTACCCGCCATCGTTCAGGATAATGTGACACGCAAGGTCCTGATGCTTGGTTTCATGAACAAGGAGGCGTATGACAAGACCGTAGAGAGCGGAAAGGTGACATTCTGGAGCCGCACCAGAAACTGCCTTTGGACAAAGGGTGAGACCAGCGGCAATTTCCTGAACGTAAAGGAGATCCTTCTGGACTGCGACCAGGACACACTGCTTATTAAGGCACGTCCCGACGGTCCCGTTTGCCACACCGGAGCTGACACCTGCTGGAATGAGCAGAACTCAGTTGACTTGAATTTCCTGTCATACCTGCAGGATTTCATTGACCGCCGTCACAAGGAGATGCCCGAGGGCTCATACACCACATCACTGTTCAAGAGCGGCGTGAACCGCATGGCTCAGAAAGTCGGTGAGGAGGCTGTAGAGACCGTAATCGAGGCTACCAACGGTACTGATGACCGTCTTATCTATGAGGCATCGGACCTTATCTATCACCTCATCGTGCTGCTCACATCAAAGGGGCACCGAATTGAGGAGCTGGCAGCCGAGCTGGTTAAGCGCCACAAGGAATAAGCCCACACACCGCTGATGGATATCATAGATTACAGAAACGTTGAGGTCCGCCAGGAGGATATGTTCGTCCTGGGCGACGTCACGTTCACCGTACAGGAGGGTGACTTTGTCTACCTGATAGGCAAGGTGGGATCAGGCAAGAGCAGCCTGTTCAAGACCCTGTACTGTGAGCTGGACGTACTCTGCCCCATGCCCGACAGCCACGCCATCGTGCTGGGCATGAACCTGATGACAATAAAAAAGCGTCAGGTACCGCGTCTGCGCCGCCAGATGGGAATCGTTTTCCAGGATTTCCAGCTGCTTACTGACCGTAACGTTTTTGACAACCTGAGCTTTGTACTCAGATCCACAGGTTGGAAAGACAAGAAACTTATCCATCAGAAGATATTCCAGGTACTGGCAATGGTGGGAATGGACACCAAAGGCTACAAGATGCCGCACGAGCTCTCAGGCGGAGAGCAGCAGCGTATCTGCATTGCACGCGCCCTGCTCAATGACCCCAAACTTATCCTGGCCGATGAGCCCACGGGCAACCTGGACCCCGAGACAGGACGTCAGATCATGGAGATCCTGCACAAGGTTGGCCAGAGCGGAACCACCATTCTCATGATTACCCACAACCTGCAATGGACCCAGGAGTTCCCGGGCCGCATATTCAAATGCCAGGACCGCAAACTTCTGGTTGACGCCGATTCCAAGGAATCAGCTGAAGAAGAGAAATAACCACAACACGACTATAACATGAAAGTTTTGAAATTCGGAGGCACATCAGTAGGAAGCCCCGAGAGAATGAAAGAAGTGAGCCGTCTCATCACAGAGGACGGACAGCAGAAACTGGTAGTCCTGTCGGCCATGTCAGGAACCACAAACTCACTTGTAGAGATTGCCCAGTACCTTTACGGCGGCAACAAGGCCGGAGCCGATGACGTAATCAACCGCCTGCGCAAGAAGTATTTTGCACACGTCCCCGAGCTGCTCTCCAGCAAGGAGAACCAGGACAACCTGAACAAGTTCCTGGAGGACAAGTTCTCATTCCTTCAGTCATTCTATAAGGAAAACTTCTCTGAGAAGGATGAAAAGATCATACTTGCACAGGGTGAGCTTATCTCAACCTACATGGTAACCCTCTACCTCAAGGAGCAGGGTATCAAGGCTGCTCTCCTGCCCGCCCTCGATTTCATGAAGACCGATGCAGACGCAGAGCCTGACATGCAGTTCATCACAGAGAACGCAGCCAAGCAGCTCAAGGCCGTTCCCGGCATGCAGATCTACATCACTCAGGGCTTTATCTGCCGCAACGTGAACGGTGACATCGACAACCTGCAGCGCGGAGGCAGTGACTACACAGCATCCATCCTGGGCGCCGCCATCAAGGCCGATGAGATCCAGATCTGGACTGACATTGACGGCATGCACAACAATGACCCCCGTGTAGTTGACAAGACACAGCCCGTACGCCACCTGCATTTTGAGGAGGCCGCAGAGCTGGCATACTTTGGAGCCAAGATACTCCACCCCACATGCATCCAGCCCGCCAAGGCAGCCAACATACCGGTACGTCTGCTCAACACCATGGAGCCCACCGCCCCCGGCACACTCATTGACAACCGCAACGAGCCCGGCCGCATAGCAGCCGTAGCCGCCAAGGACAACATCACAGCCATCAAGATCAAGTCAAGCCGCATGCTTCTGGCCCACGGCTTCCTCAAGAAGGTGTTTGAGGTATTTGAGACCTACCGCACATCAATTGATATGATCTGCACATCCGAGGTTGGTGTTTCAATGTCAATTGACAACATCAAGCATCTGGATGAGATTGTAGGTGAGCTCAAGAAATACGGCACCGTAACCGTTGATGACGGAATGTGCATAGTATGCGTGGTAGGTGACATGAACTGGGAGAACCTGGGCTTTGAGTCACGCGCACTTGATGCCCTGGCCGATATCCCCGTACGTATGATCTCATACGGAGGCAGCAACTACAACATCTCATTCCTCATCAAGGAGAGTGACAAGAAAGCTGCCCTGCAGCGCCTGAGTGACTACCTCTTTAACGGCAAGAAATAATGCACACTCCCTGCTATCAGTATGACTTGGGGATACTGGAGAGTACCCTCAAGTCAATAAAAGAGTGTACCGCCGGTAACGCAGACTGGCATGTGCATTACGCCATCAAGGCAAACGCCAACCCTCTGCTGCTCAAGCTCATCAACCAGTACGGTCTGGGCATTGACACCGTAAGCGGAGGTGAGATAAAGGTTGCTCTTGACAACGGCTTTAAGGCATCGTCAATAGTATTTGCAGGCGTAGGCAAGGCCGATTGGGAAATTGATCTGGCTCTGAACGCAGGTGTTGCCTGCTTCAACGTAGAGTCCGAGGCTGAGCTTGATGTGATTGCCGAGCGTTGCGCCGCCCTGGGCAAGACCGCCCATATCGCGTTCCGCGTAAACCCCGATGTTGACGCCCACACACACGCCAACATCACCACCGGTAAGGCCGAGAACAAGTTCGGAATAGAGATCCCCATGCTCCTGCCCATTATCCGCAAGGCACTAGCCAACCCCTGTTTCAAGTTTGAGGGCCTGCATTTCCACATAGGTTCACAGATACTTGATATGGAGCCCTACCACCTGCTCTGCAAGAAGGTAAATGACCTGCAGGACAAGCTGGAAGCAGAAGGCATAAAGCTCAACAGCATAAACGTAGGCGGCGGTCTGGGTATTGACTATGTCAACCCTGAGCAGAACCCTGTTCCTGACTTTAAGCAGTATTTCAACATATTCCGCAATGAGCTCAAGCTCCGCGCCGGACAACAGCTCCACTTTGAGCTGGGCCGCGCCGTTGTGGCACAGTGCGGACGTCTGGTTACCAAGGTGCTTTACGTAAAGCAAGGAACCATAAAGAAATTCGCCATCGTCGATGCCGGATTCACCGAGCTTATCCGCCCCGCCCTGTACGGTGCACATCACAAGATCGTGAACCTGAGCTCAAACGGCCCGCAGCAGAAATATGACGTAGTAGGTCCCATCTGTGAGTCATCGGACGTATTCGGCAAGGATGAGATGCTGAGTGAGGTTCACCGCGGTGACCTTATAGCACTGCTATCAGCCGGAGCATACGGAGAGGCCATGTCATCACAGTACAACTGCCGCCCCCTGCCCCCTACCGAAGAGGCTACATTCTGACGCCCAAGCGTAAGCTATTCTTTCATAAATGACTCTCGTTACAAATAACGGGAGTCATTTTTTGTTTAGAAATACAACTGATTCTCTTTCAGTTGTAGATATTGTCTATGACAAGAGTGTTGACGATGGTGGCAGGACCGTCATTCTCCCGGATTCTGCTGGTTACTTCACGAATCTTGTTACCTTTTCTGTCGTATTCGTATTCCGTAATCACTTTATTCCGCAATACTCCATCATCAAAACGGGTCAGCACCTTCTTTTCCAATCTCCCGTTATTATTGTACGTCCAATCTGTATTATTGGTCACATTCCATTTACCGCTTTGACAATAAGACTGAGTCTCACTTTCAATCTGTCCCAGTCCGTTATATGCGTATTCAACCTTATTGCTGTCAGGGTACAGTTTATCATAACCAATTATCAGTTCTGATTCAACCCGATTGGATTCATCATATGTCTTATAAGAGACCCGTTTGTTTTGGAAACCTGATTCCGGTTCATATGTCCTGACTTCATATTTAATGACATTCCCACTATCATCCAAAGAGTCGACATAAATACTCCTCACATTATACTTACCATCTTCCAGGTTCAGTTCTGTGCGCCGGACAAAGCCATCGCCATATTCATATAACAATCTCCAAGAATTGCTTATCTGTGCACTAATTCTGGATAGAGAATCAAATTCCCATGAAACGACAAATGTCGTATCCCAACACTCATTGTCATAGTTCAGACCAGTTGACCTAAACTTTAGGAACCGATCATTATAACTGTCAATCGCTCTGGATACAGGTATCCATTCTCCATCTGTCATCTCATAGTGTGTAATGACAGTATCTGTAATCTCTCCACTGCATGCACACGAATAAACTACTTTCGAATCCTCCACAAAAGCGCCGTCAACGAAATCATAATATAGTATGGAGGCTACATTCCCATTATCATCATACTGAACCTCATTTCTTGATATAGGACTGTCACTGGAATCAAACACTGTTGACACCGATCTCACCAGTGTATGATTGCATGATACGAATACCATTGAAAGAATGAAAACGAATCTGTTCATAGCCTTATTCATGTGAAATTGGGGACTGTCCCCTTTTCCACATGCTAAAGTAAGCAATTAGTGCCAAACTTAACACGTGGAAAAGGGGACAGTCCCCAATTTCACATTAGAATTTCCAGAGAAGGCCTACCGATACGGGGATATCCCAGTAGAGTTCACTGTCGTGATCTATCAGAGCTACGCCTCCCTTAAGGTCTAAGGCAAGATCTTTTGTAAGGAAAATGTCATAGCCCAGCTCGCAGTTGAAGAAGTTCTCCGAGTAGCGATGGGTTGCGGGCTTGCCGCGGAATGAGAGGGAGAATGCGCCCATATCAAAACCGGCGCCAAGGCTCCAGGTGAAACCGGGATCAAAGAGGTTCTTCTCATTGAGTGAGCCGGTGGTGTAACCCAGGTCTGCAAGGATTGAGAATCCGCCGTAGTTGCCAAAACGGCACTTGAGTTGCAGTACATCACGCATGGTACCGGACTGGGTAAAGAACTGAACCTGGGGAGTCAAGGAGAAATACGGGAATCTGTCATCGGGCTTATCCCAGTTCTTTACAACTGCTACGAGCATTCCGGCCGATGCCACTGCAACGGCGGCTGCACCTATAATGAGTGCTGCGTCATCAACCTTATCAAGGTTTATATCGGGTGCGCTGTTACGTCCGTGAGACTGACGGTAACGGCTGGTATTGGGCGTCCAATGGTCATAGTTGCGGTTATGGTAGTAATGCGCACGATGCATGACGTCAAACCAGAATATATCATGATAGATGTCAAACATATCCACCAGCAGATAAGCCAGCATAGGGTCATCAGGGTCACTGGTGCTGTATTTCTTGCCGTCTGAATCAACGGTGCTGTAAACGATATTGTCTATAAGGACCTCCTTTACAGGTTTCTCAACCGGAACGGGATCATTCACCTGAGCCACTGTATCGGGCATGAAGAGGTCATACATATCGGACTTGGTGTTGTCCTGGTACAGGAAATGGAACTGTGCCGTCACCTCGGCCGGGCAGTTCTTGTACATGGTAAGGTAATCAAGGCTGTCGGCAGCCGTAGTGACCTCACCCCATACCATTATGTTCTGTTTCTCCTTCTTTTTTCCATACATAGCCGTGAGAGGCAACATGACGGCAATCATCAATATTAAAACCTTTTTCATAAACAGATTTTGTTTAAATCCGATGCGAAGATATAGAGAAGAATTTACCCTTTGACAGGAATTTTCCCTAAAACAGGAGAGGAAAAACCCTATTTGCTAAAACGGGTATACCATTCTTTAATATACGCAAATATTTGTTATCTTTGCAAGATTGTAAACATCAAGCTAATAATGAAGAGATTTATCTTTTCCATTCTGTTACTGTCAGACATTGTCTCACTAACGTCCACGGCACAGGAATACATGGTATTCACACCCCAGTGGACCGCCCAGGCACAGTTTGCAGGCTACTACGTAGCCAAAGAGAAAGGTTTCTACATGAAGGCCGGACTGGATGTTGAGATTGTACACCCGTCCGTAACCCAATCCGCCATAAGCCGTATCAGGAATAATGAGAGCCAGGCGACCACCTTACAGCTGGCGCAGGCCTTGGAAATCATAGATGACGGTATTCCATTGGTAAATATCCTGCAGACATCCATGAACAACGCCATGGTTATTGTCTCACGCAGGGGCATGAACCCGTTGAAACAGATTGGCGCCAAGGTGGGAATCTGGAACGCCGGATTCGGACAGGTAGCCATGTGCATGAGCATGAAAGACGGTCTTCATTACAACTGGATACCCTTTGCATCAAACGTAAACCTCTTTATATCGGGCGCTATAGACGCAACGCTTGCCATGAGCTACAATGAGTACTACCAGTTGTTGCAGACAGGCATTGAGATTACCCCTGACAACGTTTACAGATTCTGTGACCACGGTTACAACATTCAGGAGGATGGCGTCTATATGACCAGGGAGTATTATGAGAAGCATAAGGACCAGGCTTACCGTTTTGCCGAAGCCAGCCGCCAGGGATGGGAATGGGCGGTAGAGAATCCTGAGGAGACACTGGACATTGTGATGGAATATGTACAGAAAGAACACATTCCTACCAATCGTGTCTTGCAGAAACTTATGCTTGATGATGTGCTCAGGCTGCTTGTGGACCGCGAATCCAAGTCACGTGAATTCCGTCTCAGGCCCGATATGGTTGAGCAGGCCAGCCGCATGATGGTTGAGAACGGCATGCTCTACAATGAGATCAGTTATGACGATATAATTGCAAAATAAAACCGGTCATTACGATATGGAACAGAAAAAAGGAAAATCACTGGCCACAAAGATCAGTCTTTGGGTGGTACTGTTTGCCGGTCTTATTTTTATTTCCGCACATCTGGTATTTTTCAATGAGTCACGTCTGGCCGTTCAGAATGAGGCTATCAACCACGCCACACAGGTGCTTGAAAACACCACAGAGCGCGTCAACACCATATTGACCGAGGTCAAGGTTGCCACCGACAACACTGACTGGCTAATCACAAGACACCTTGACGGGCCGGACTCCATGTTTGTCTATACACGCCGCATTCTGCAGAACAATCCGTTCCTGCACGGATGCGCAATCTCTTTTGAACCCAACTATTTCAAGAGCAAGGGACTATATTTCTCGGCCTACTCATATAACGATGAAGGTGAGATAATAACCAGACAGGAGGGCAGTGAGCACTACCAGTACTTCTCCATGGACTGGTATCAGTTACCCAAACTGCTGGACAAGCCCTGTTGGACCGAACCTTTCATGGATACCAATCCGGGTGAGTCATCATCAAACATGATAATATCATACTGTAAGCCCATTAAGGACCGTGACAGCGTGTTCATAGGAACCATATCCGTTGACCTCTCCCTGGAGTGGCTTTCAAGCACCATTGAGAGCGTAAAGCCCTACCCCAACTCTTACAGTATCATGATTGGCAAGGGAGGAACGTTCTTTGTTCACCCCGATACCACCAAGCTCTTCTATCAGACCATCTTTACACCTACACTGATTAAGGCCGATACCGCCCTGACAAACCTGGGACATGCCATGCAGGCCGGCGAGGAGGGTGTACGCCAGCTCACTGTAGAAGGCAAGGACTGCTACGTGTTCTACCGTCCGCTCGGTGATACCGGATGGAGCGTAGGTCTGGTTTGCCCTGCGGCCGATATATTCGGCGGTTATTTCCGTCTTATCAACTCTATCATAGGTATTGTGGTGGTAGGCCTGCTGCTTATGCTCATGATATTCAGCAGTGTCATATCCAAGCAACTGGAGCCGCTTGAGGAGCTGACCTATCAGGCCGAGACGATTGCATCGGGCCGTTTTGATGAGGAAATTCCGGAATCAAAGCATAATGATGAGATTGGTAAGCTGAATGAATCATTCCGATACATGCAGCAGTCCATCATCAAGCAGATAGATGAGATCAAGCAGATCAATGAGCAGAAGGGACGTATCCAGGGAGAGCTCAAGATTGCCAGTGACATACAGATGTCCATGCTGCCCAAGATATTCCCGCCCTACCCTGAGCGTGATGACATTGATGTATTCGGCCAGTTGACACCTGCCAAGGAGGTAGGCGGAGACCTGTTTGATTTCTTTATCCGTGATGAGAAACTCTTTTTCTGCATAGGCGACGTATCGGGCAAGGGTGTGCCGGCATCACTTTACATGGTGGTTACAAAGGCGCTGTTCAGGACCATCGCAGCACATGAGGCATCGCCTGACAAGATTATTGCCAACCTGAACGAGACCATGGCCAAGGATAATGACTCAAACATGTTCGTCACGATATTTGTTGGAGTTCTGGATCTGCCTACCGGCCGTCTGCACTACTGCAACGCCGGACATGACGCACCTGTCCTGATAGGTAACATAGGCGCCGGAATGCTGCCGGTTGATTCAAACCTTCCCGCCGGCGTAATGCCCGATTGGGAGTTCAGCAGACAGGAGACACTCATTGACCCGGGTACAACCATATTCCTCTATACTGACGGACTGACCGAGGCCGAGAACATAAACCACGCCCAGTTTGAGATGACACGTCTTGAGGATATGGCGCACAAACTGCAGGCAAGCCACATATTTGAGCCCACAAAGGTCATTGAGGCTATGGTTGATGCAGTACATGCGTTTGTAGGTGAAGCCGACCAGAGTGATGACCTTACGATGCTGGCTATCCAGTATACCAAGCAGCAAAAGGATATTGTTTACCAGCGCAGTCTCACCCTTACCAATGACCTTAAGCGCGTACCCAGACTGAACGAGTTCATTGATGAGGTATCGGAGGCCAACGGTTTTGACATGGCTACGATAATGCAGATCAATCTGGCCATTGAGGAGGCTGTGGTAAACGTAATGAACTATGCATACCCTGAAGGCACCAAGGGTGACATTACCATAGAAGCAAAATCAAACGGAGAGGAGATGATATTCATTATCTCCGATACCGGAAAACCGTTTGACCCCACGGCAAAGCCTGAGGTTGACATCACAAAGAGTGCCGAGGACCGCGCCATTGGAGGTCTGGGCATACATCTGATACGCCAGATCATGGACCGCATCAATTATGAGCGCATTGACGGTCACAATATCCTTACCTTGATAAAGAAACTGAGCAAATGATGATACCACTCTCCATTTTCAACATTGACCTGTCGGCAGGGAACCTTATAATGTTCATATCCCTGCTCATGTTCGTCTCCATACTGGTAGCCAAGATTGGCACCAAGTTCGGAGTTCCCACCATGTTGCTGTTCCTTATCATAGGAATGCTGGCCGGTGAGGACGGTCTGGGCATAAAGATTGAGAACCTGCACGTTGCTGAGTTCCTGGGCCATCTGGCCATGACTATAATTCTGCTGTCAGGCGGTCTTGAGACATCTCTCAGCGAGACCAAGCCTATAATACGCAAGGGTATCTCCATGACCACACTGGGTCTGGCATTGACCATTGTAATCACGGGATCTTTCATTTATCTGGTGTTTGGTGACCAGATTGGAGGAGCCGGCACAACAATCCTGGGTTGTTTCCTATTATCGGCCGTTATGTCATCGACAGACTCGGCATCTGTGTTCTCCATTCTCAGGAACAGCCGTCTCTCTCTGCGTGAGAATCTGGGACCGCTGCTGGAGCTTGAGTCAGGAAGTAATGACCCCACGGCTTATGTTCTTACCATATTGCTTGTACAGATTATGGAGACCATACACTCCGGATCCGGAGCGTCAGGCACATGGGCTGTGCTACTGCATGGAGCGTGGATCCTTGTCAAGCAGATTGCTCTGGGATTCGGCATGGGTCTGGCTATAGGCCGCGGAGCAAGATGGCTCCTGACCAAGATACATCTGGCCAACCCCTCACTCTACTCCATCCTGATACTCAGTATCGCCATGTTTGCCAACGGTGCGACATCATACATAGGCGGTAACGGACTGCTTGCCCTTTACATATCGGCTATAGTAATAGGTAACACCCCAAAACTTCCATGCAAGAAAGAGGTGCTGCAGTTCTATGACGGAATCACATGGCTTTCACAGCTCATCATGTTCCTGCTGCTTGGATTGCTGGCCAAGCCGTCGCAGATGCATGGTCTTGTTTGGCCGGCACTGCACATAGGCCTGTTCCTGATATTCATAGCACGACCCGCAGGTATCATACTCAGCCTGCTGCCGTTCAAGGGGCTCACGTTCAGAGCCAAACTGCTGGCATCATGGGTAGGACTGAAAGGTGCCGGTCCCATACTGTTTGCTCTCTATACCGTACTGGAGGGTGTGGACGGATCAAGTGAGATATTCAACATAGTGTTCTGCATAACACTGCTCTCTCTGCTGCTGCAGGGCATGACCCTGACACCCATGGCACATCTGCTCAACATGAGTATTGAGGACGACCCCGATGTTGAGACATTCGGCATGGAGATACCAGAGGAGATGGGACTGTTGCGTGACCACATCGTGGCTCAGGAGGATCTGGAAGGCGGAGAGACGCTGCGAGACCTGCATCTGCCTCACGGAATACGTGTGGTCATGGTAAGGCGCGGCCCCAAGTATATTGTACCCCACGGCAGCCTTAAGCTGATGGTGGGTGACAGGCTGGTGATAATCATGGGTGACACTGAAGACTGAACAATTGAAATAAATAAATATGAGAATTATGGAAGTAAAGATCAACACACAAGATTCAGTAACGACCGCACAGCTGATCGGTCGTCTGGACACTCCCGCATCACAGGAGATAAGCGGGGATTTTGACAATCTGATGCAGTATGCCGCAGGAACAGTTATTCTGGACTGCACAGAGTTGGAGTATATATCAAGTTCCGGACTGCGTCTGTTCCTTTCACTGCGCAAGGCAGCTGCATCCAAGGGCGGCAAGGTAATAGTCAAGGCTATCAACAAGGATATCCGTTCAGTATTCATGATGACCGGTTTCCTGAACCTGTTTGAGATCCAGGACTGAAAGAATCTTTAAATCAAGACAGAAAGACCTGAGCTTTGCGGCTCAGGTCTTTTTTAGTTCTCTTCTATGGCTGGTTCAGTAGGTTCTGTATCTGAATCCATGTCATAATCCTGCAGTTGCGGGATGGGATTCTTGCTACTCTGCTTGGCTCCCAGTTTCTGCAGTTTGGCGCAGGTCTGGATTATGCTCTGACCGCTGGGCTGGAGTTTCTTATCGGCCGCCTCATATGCCTTACCGGCATTCTCAAGAGCCTTTCCGATGGCCTTGTATCGGTCCATGAACTGACCCACACGGTCCATCATCTCACTGGCCAGTTCATAGACTTTCTCATGATTCTGGGCCTGTGCTATCTGTGTCCATGTCATGTTGATTATGCGCAGTGCGGCAAAAAGTGTCTGCTCATCGGCAATATAGACGTTTTTCTCCATGGCATTGCGCCACAGGTCAGGCTGCGCGTTCACGGCTGTCCACAGGGCTCCGGTATTGGGCACGAACATTATCACATAATCCATCTTGACCTTGGGAGGCTTTACGTATGATGAATAGTCCTTGCCGGCCAACTCCTTTACATGTTTCTGGATACTCTCCACATGTGCCTTGAGGAACCTCTGACGCTCAGTCTCGTCATCAGTGTTCACGTAATCCATGAACGCGGTAAGTGATACCTTTGAGTCAATTATCACGTCCCGTTTCTGGTCCAGATGAAGTATCACATCGGGGCGCATGCTTCGGTCATCATCGGTACGAACCACATCACCCGCCGCATCACGGATGGATGACTGCAGTTCATAATGCACGCCCTTGGTGAGTCCCTGTGACTCAAGCAGTTCATCAAGTATGATCTCACCCCAGTTGCCCTGTACACGGCCGGCGTGGCGGAACACGCGGGTAAGTTCATCGGCACTCTGCTTGGCTGCGGCACTCTGGCGCATCATGTTCTCGGCCTGGGTCTTTATCTCACTGCTTATGGAGGTCTGCTTTAGGGTATTCTCCTGCATGGCCTCTTTCATCTTATCGATGGTCTCCTTGAGCGGATTCACAATCTGGCCTATGCTGGTGTTGCTGGATGTGGCAAATTCCTCCTGACGGCGCTTGAGCATCTCCTCGGTTGCCGATTTCATCTGGGCCGATACCTTGGCAATGGTCTCGTCAAACTTGGCCTGCTGTGACTCCAGCATCTCACGGGTGTGAGCCTGCCACTCCTCTTTGGCTTTAAGGGTACGTGATTCTGACTCCTCCTTGTCATGAAGGGCCTGCTCCTTAAGAGTAGCATTGGCAGACTCCAGGACCTTGACTTGAGCCTCCAGTTCACTCTCCCTCTTGCGGTTCCTTCCAAGCAGAAATCCCACAGCCACGCCCATCACTGCACATATTATCCCTATAGCTATTTCCATATTTCCTCAATGCTTTTTTGAATTGTAAATATAGGTAATAAATCTTTGTATGAGACAAATAAAAAAAATATCTTCGCAGATAGAACCATAATACTAACGCCAATGTCAGCAAACAGGCATTTAGATCCGCACTGTCAGGCAATACTCCAGGAGTATGAGGATAACCTGCCTCGTTTCAGAGAGGTTGAAGCGCAGGTGCGTGACACTTTAAGAAGGACTTTACAGGAGGCTGGTCTGGCTGTTGCAGCCATTGAATCCCGCGTAAAAGGGTATGACTCCCTGGCAGGAAAGCTGGAACTTAAAGGACACAAATACAAGAGTCTGGCAAATCTGACGGATATTCTGGGGCTCCGCGTAATTACATTCTATATAGATGATGTGGATAAGGTGGCATCGGCCGTGGAACGTCTGTTTACAATAGACTGGGAGAACTCCGTAGACAAGCGCAAGATCCATGAGATTGACAGTTTTGGTTATCTGTCACTCCATTACATCTGTTCCATACCTGATTTTCCCTACCGTTTTGAGATACAGATGCGCACCCTGCTGCAGCATGCATGGGCAAACATGGACCATGACACCGGCTACAAGTCAGGCGTGGAGATTCCCAAGCGCTATCTGCGCAACATGAGCCGTCTGGCCGGTATGCTGGAGCTGGTGGATGATGAGTTCAGCAAGATTCGCATTGAGTTGACCGATTACCGCCGCCGCGTCCAGGCCCTGGTACGTTCAGGCAATCTGGATGAGGTGCCCATTGACGGTGATACGTTCCGCAGCTATCTTGACCTCAACCCGTTTGACCAGCTTAACAAGCGCATTGCATCCATGAACCAGGCCGAGATCCAGGAGGTTCCGCTCATGCCCTATCTTACCGTATACAAGGGCATCGGCCTAAAGACCCTGGGCGATATTGCCAGAATGATAAAGGATTACTCAGAGGGTGCCTACCAGATAGCATGCTATCAGATAGGACTTACAGACCTGGATATCATTTCATCATCCATAGGACCGCAGGACCTCTGCATTGCGTACATACTCAAGAACGGAGGCGGCAAGGCAGGAATCAAGTACATGTTTGACCTGCTGAACGGAGAATCAGAAAACAACGAAATGATGGCCGAGATGCTGCTTGAGCAGTCAAAAGGCCTTCCATTTATGAATACCCAAGAATAAAATATGCCAAACAAACCATTAGACACCGCATTTCTGGACCGTGCCATACTGTTCGCAGTAAAGGCCCACGCAGGTACAGAACGCCGCGGAAAGGGATTTCCCTACATTGTACACCCCATGGAGGCCGTTTCAATTGCAGCTACCATAACATCGGACCAGGAGATACTGGCCGCTGCAGCACTCCATGACACAGTTGAGGATACAGACGTAACAATAGAGCAGATACGCGCCGAGTTCGGCGACAGAGTTGCATCACTTGTCAGTTCAGAGACTGACGTGGTATTTGAGGGCCGGTCCGATGAGGACAGCTGGCATGACCGCAAGCAGGCTGCCATAGACCGTCTTGCCAAGGTTTCACGTGACGCCAAGATAGTGGCCATGGGAGACAAGCTCTCCAACATGCGTGCCATTGCCCGTGACCAGTATGTAAAAGGAGACGCTATCTGGGATATATTCCGTGTAAAAGACCCCAAGGAACATGAGTGGCATTACCGCGGTCTTGCAGACTCACTGCGTGAACTGGAGGACACATTTGCATTCCAGGAGTTTGAATGGTTGATTAACAGAGTTTTCGGTAGTAAAAAATGAACCCAATAAAGATCTCACTGAGTGACTACGAGCTGTCCGGAGGCGGAGCCAACGGAGAGAGCTACAACCATAAGACTGATCCGGGCATCATGCTCAAACTCTATTTCCCCGGCAAGATACAGCAGCCGTTGGATGAGATGCTGCTTGCCCGCAAGGTCTATGACATGGGCATTCCCAGTCCTGAACCCGGTGACTACGTGGTTACCGATGACGGCCGATACGGAATTAGGTTCCGCCGTATACTGGGTAAGAAGTCATTCGCACGTGCAACCGGTGATAATCCCAAGCTTGTAGGCCAGTATGCGGAGCAGTTTGCCGACATGTGCCTTAAACTGCATCAGGTGCATGTGGATACCACCCAGTTTGAGTGTGTAAAGGACCGTTATTACCACCTGCTTGAGGCCAACCCCTTCTTTACCCCGGCGCAGAAGGACCGCATAGGCCGTTTCATTGCCGATGCCCCCGACACCGATACCGCCATACACGGAGACCTGCAGTACGGCAATGCCATATTCACAGAATCGGCCCAATATTTCATTGACCTGGGTGATTTCTGTTACGGTTACAATATGTTTGACCTGGGAATGGTATACCTGTGCTGTGTCCTGAGTGAGGCAGAATTCATTGAGGAGGCATTCCACATGACCAAGCCCGTTGCCATAGAGTTCTGGAAGAACTTTGCTCCGGCATACTTTGGCAAGGACCGCCCGCTCAAGGACATTGAAGAGGAGATACGCCCCTTCGCCGGCCTTAAGACTCTGATTGTGGAGCGTGACACAAAGCGCCCCATGCCGGAGCTGCGTGCCGGAATGGCATCTCTGCTGTAATTTGAACTATACTATTTAAATTATGAGAAGGACTATATTTTTAATCTGTTTTGCCAGCTTGTTCGCTGCCGGTTGCACCAAACAATCCACAAAGGACGATGAGTTTGAGAGTGCATTCGTAACACTGACCGATGCCGTTCCTGATGCAATCCTTGAGATACGGTATTACGGAACATACAACTTTGTAGGTGCACGCATTGACGGTTACCTGCAGCCCACGGCACTGCTCACCAAAGAGGCTGCCGCCGCACTTAAGGAAGTAAGTGACTATGTAATGGCTAAGGGTTACAGGCTTAAGATTTATGATGCATACCGCCCTCAGAGTGGTGTAGACCACTTTGTACGATGGGCAGCCGATGTACCTGACACGGCAATGAAAGCATATTTCTACCCCGACCTGGATAAGAGCGTGCTGTTTGAGCAGGATTATATCATGGCCAAGAGCGGACATACACGCGGATCGACCGTGGACCTGACGCTGTTTGACATGCGTACTGAGAAAGAGGTG
Organism: Bacteroidaceae bacterium; assembly: GCA_045220475.1. Classification (GTDB taxonomy): domain Bacteria; phylum Bacteroidota; class Bacteroidia; order Bacteroidales; family Bacteroidaceae; genus Colenecus. Next base: position 4,297 of record JBGUVW010000038.1, on the reverse strand, counting down.
GATATGGGCGGAACGTTTGACTGGTTTGGCCCAGAGAGCCATCCCGATTTCTGCGGCAATCCTGAGACCGGGCAGTATACGGGCGACAACAGCAAGAGTCCCAAAGGCCGTTCCATCACAGAGCAGCAGTTCCGTAACCGCATGATACTGCGTGAGGCAATGCTAAGCCACGGATTCAAACCGCTTGATAGCGAATGGTGGCATTTCACTCTCAAGGACGAACCGTTTGCAGACACCTACTTCAATCACCCGGTGACCCAATGACCCAAAAGGGAGCCAAAGGGGACGGTTCTATTTGGCACCCTTTCGGAAAAAGGGGGCAAATAGAACCGTCCCCTTTGGCTCCCTTTTGGGTCACTCAAATCTGATTGATTTGGACGGAACAATGCGGGATATCACCGCACTGGGTATGAGCATCATGAGCATGGAGAGGATGAACATGACCACATTTAGGATAATGAGCCATCCCAGTCCCACCTGCATGGGTACGCTGTCCAGATAGTAGTTGGCAGGATCCAGCGGAATCACATGGAACCACTGCTGCAACAGGCAGATTACCACGCCCACCACATTACCTATTGCCATTCCCTTAAGTATGATGTATGATGCCAGGCGCATGAAAATGCCGCGCACCGTACTGTTTGACGCTCCCATGGACTTGAGCGTACCTATAGTGGCCGTGCGCTCAAATATGATTATGAGCAGGCCCGATATCATAGTGAAACCGGCTATTCCCAGCATCAGCGCCAGTATAATCCAGACATTCAGGTCCAGAACGTCAAGCCAGGCAAAAAGGCCTGAGTGGGTATCATAAAGAGTCTGGACAAAATAGTCCTCACCGGTCACTTTCTCAAGTTCATTCATCACATCACGGACCTGACCGTAACCGTCATCCACCCTGCTTACATCCGTGAGACGTATCTCAAGGCCGCTGTACTCATCGGCACTCCACTCATTGAGACGCTGCATAAGGCTCAGTTCCGATATGCCGAACATGCGGTCATACTCCAGGAATCCGGTCTCATAAATACCCGTCACTGTGAGACGGCGTATGCGGACCTGACTCTGCATGAAATAGACATCAGCTTTGGATCCCACCTTGAGCCCGAGCATATCGGCAATGGTACGTGACATTACTATCCAGTTGCTGCCAAGTGAATCCTGGGGCTGCGGAAAACCGCCCTCTTTCATATACCGGTTCAGGAACGTGCGGTCATAATCGGCATTTATACCCTTGAGCATGAAGCCGTGGAAAGCCTCATCGGTACGGACTATGCAGGGTTTGTTCACGTAGGGCTGCACCTTTACTATCACATCCTTGTCAAGCAGGGCCTGGAACGTGGAGTCAGTACAGGTGACGGGGTCCTCAACCACACCCATTCCCACGTGATAGTTAGTTACGGTTATGTGCTGCGAGAATCCCATGACCTTATCGCGTATCTGGTTCTTGAATCCGCGGGTCACCGCAAGAGTCAGTATCATGACCGCCAGACCTACCGCAATACCTGCAGTGGCAATGATGATAGCCGGACGCGAGCCGCCTTTTACGCCCTCATCCCTACCATACAGTCGTCTGGCCAGAAACTTCTCCATAACTGAACGCGAAGATATGCATTTTAGGCTTATCTTTGCCTTTATGAGACACCTAAAACAAATTATCCTTATTCTGTTTGTCCTTTTCTGTACTGCAGTCAGCGCCAGGAAAGTGGAGAGTTTTAATGACGACTGGAAATTCAGTCTTGATATGGGGGCCGATGAAAGTGCGGCCGCGCCCGGGTTTGATGACAGCGGCTGGCGCACACTCAACCTGCCCCATGACTGGGCCATTGAGGGTGATTTTGATGAGCATAACCCCTCCGGCACAGGCGGTGGTGCACTGCCGGGCGGCATAGGCTGGTACCGCAAGAGCTTCAAGGTCAGTGAGAAAGACCGCGGACAGTTATTCCGCATTGAGTTTGACGGTGTTTACATGAACAGTTCCGTTTACATCAACGGACACCTGCTGGGCACCCGCCCCTACGGATACATATCATTCAGCTATGACCTGACTCCTTATATAAATTGGGATGGAGATAACGTAATTGCCGTCAAGGTAGATAACTCTGACCAGCCCAACAGCCGCTGGTACTCGGGGTGCGGCATCTACCGTGACGTAAGGATTGTAAAGACCAATGTTATCCGTGTAGCACAATGGGGTACATATGTAAGAACTGAAAACGTTTCAAAAGATAAAGCACTGGTACGCCTCAACACATCGGTCATTGATGAAGACCCTATTATATCCAAAGTAATAAGGACATTGACTGTCACATCCACAGTCAAGGACTCAAAAGGTAAAAAAGTTGCAAGCAGCAGTACAAGCAGACAATTGGAATTCCGTGAGGTTCTTGATCTTGAAGACAGCATCTGGGTGGAAGCCCCGCACCTGTGGAGCGTTGATGACCCGTACATGTACACATTGGTCACCAACGTAAGCGTGAATGGAAAACAGGTAGACACATATGAGACCCCGTTCGGAATCCGCACCATAGAGTTCCGCGCAGACAGCGGATTCTACCTGAACGGAGAACATGTACGCATAAACGGAGTCTGCAACCACCATGACCTGGGCTGCCTGGGTGCCGCAACAAATGAGCGTGCCATAGAACGCCAGTTGCAGATACTAAAGGCTATGGGTTGCAACGGAATCCGCTGCTCACACAACCCGCCCTCACCCATCCTTTTGGACCTGTGTGACCGTATGGGATTCCTGGTAATGGATGAGGCCTTTGACATGTGGCGTCGCCGCAAGACCGACCGCGACTACGCACGGTTCTTTGATGACTGGTATGAGCGTGACCTGACTGACCTAGTGATACGTGACCGCAACCATCCCAGCATAGTGCTGTGGAGCATAGGCAATGAGGTACTTGAGCAGTGGTCCGATGCCAAGGCAGACACCCTGTCACTTGAGCAGGCCAACCTTATCCTGAACATGGGACACAGTGAGTACCAGCTGGCTAAGGAGGGAGAGATGAGTGTAAACTCACTCATAACCGCCCGTCTGGCAGAGGTCATCAAAAATCTTGACCCCACCCGCCCGGTAACTGCAGGTTGCAACGAGCCCAGTCCCGGTAACCACCTGTTCCGGTCCGGTGCAATTGACGTGATAGGCTACAACTACCACAACCAGAATGTACCTGCCGTGCCGCGCCTGTTCCCTGGCAAGCCGTTCATCATAACCGAGAGCGTATCGGCCCTGATGACACGCGGATTCTATGAGATGCCATCAGGACAGATGATGACACGCCCGGTGCGCTGGGACCGCCCGTATTTCAACCCCACGTTCTCATGCTCGGCATATGACAACGTCTGCACCCCGTGGGGCAGCCATCATGAGGAGAACCTGATTTTCCTTAACAGCCAGCCATTCGTGGCCGGACAGTACATCTGGACCGGATTTGACTACATTGGTGAGCCCACCCCTTACGGCTGGCCCGCCCGCAGCTCATATTTTGGCATTGTTGACCTGGCCGGATTCCCCAAGGACATCTACTACCTGTACCAGTCAGAGTGGACCGATACCCCCGTGCTGCACCTGTTCCCCCACTGGAACTGGGAGCCCGGAGAGCAGATTGACATGTGGTGCTACTACAACAACGCCGATGAGGTGGAGCTCTTTATAAACGGCGTATCGCAGGGCATTCGCCGTAAGGACGCAGAGCATCTGCACGTAGTCTGGAACGTAACCTTTGAGCCGGGAACGGTTAAGGTAGTGGCCCGCAAGGACGGAGTTGAGACCGCCAGCCGGGAGATACACACAGCCGGTGAGCCTGCACAGATACGCCTCACTCCGGACCGCAGCAGAATAAAAAGCAACGGTACAGACCTTAGTTTTGTGACCGTCGAGATTCTGGACAAAGACGGCAACCTGTGCCCCAACGCCGACAACCTGGTTCAGTTTGAGGTTAGCGGCAACGGATTCATTGCAGGTGTTGACAACGGCAGCCCCATATCACTGGAACGCTTTAAGGACAATAAGCGCAAGGCATTCTACGGAAAGTGTCTTGTAGTGGTCCAGAACAATGGTAAGAGCGGAAAAATTGAGTTGAAAGCACAATCCGAGGGATTAAATCATGCACAAACTGTAATAAAGTGTGCATATAAGGATAAATAATGGAATGGCGCAAAATAGCGGACGCTAACTGTTAACTACCTTTGCGCCGATTTAACGGATCCAAAATGGATATCAAAGAGAATCTGAACAGAATCAAAGCCTCACTTCCGTCAGGAGTGAGACTGGTGGCAGTCTCCAAGA
>JBGUVW010000037.1:0-13659 GCA_045220475.1 Bacteroidaceae bacterium | reverse complement strand
GGCCTGGAAGGCCGGCAGAGTGGAATGGAACGAAGTGGAATGGAACGGGTTTGGGGCGTCGCCGCCCCAAACTAAAAAAAGGTTGTTTCTAATACGCAGATAAGTTTCCAGCTAGCGACTTTCAAGGCCGTAGGCCAAGAAAGTCAAAAACTACCGAGCGCCAAAGGCGCGAGTCCCCGCCATATTAAAAAAATACTCATTTTGCAGTATTGATTTCCAGTAAGAATCAGAGTAATTTTGCACGCAAAATTAGCCAGTTATGACATTACGTGAACTTAAGATCGGTGAAAGTGCGGTTGTAACCGCAGTTGGTGGTGAGGGTGCGCTGCGTCAGCATTTCCTGGACATGGGACTGCTGCCCGGCGTTGAGGTGAAGCTGCTCAAGTTTGCCCCGATGGGCGATCCTATGGAGCTTCTGGTTCGCGGATATACCCTGTCTCTGCGTCTTGAAGAGGCAGCCCAAATCAAGATTAAGAAAGGTTCTCCAGATAGTGAGGAAGCTCAAAAAGATATTGAACAAATAGACTTTGGATACAATCTTTCACTGCACGAGCATAACTCGCATCCGGGTTTGGGTGAGGCTGGTAAATACCATGACGCGACACACGAATCCCCACTTCCCAAGGGTACGATACTGCGATTCGCACTTGCGGGCCAGCAGAACTGCGGCAAGACAACGCTGTTCAACCAGCTTACAGGCTCAAACCAGCACGTAGGCAATTTCCCGGGCGTGACGGTGGACCGCAAGGACGGCCAGATAAAGGGACATCCCGATACTCTGGTGACTGACCTGCCGGGCATCTACTCGCTGTCACCTTATACTCAGGAGGAGACGGTGTCACGCCAGTTCATCATTGAGCAGAAACCCAACTGCATCATAAATATCGTTGATGCAACCAACATAGAGCGTAACCTCTACCTGACTGTCCAGCTGATGGAGCTGGGCGTGCCTATGGTGCTGGCCCTGAATATGATGGATGAGCTTACGGGTAACGGAGGTTCGGTCCGCGTCAATGAGATGGAGCGCATTCTGGGCATTCCGGTGGTTCCCATATCGGCCTCAAAGGGTGAAGGTATCAAGGAGCTTGTGGAGCATGCCATACACGTGGCTGAGTATCAGGAGAAACCGGCGCGCACCGATTTCTGCACCAAGGATGATCACGGCGGCGCTGTTCACCGCTGCCTGCACAGCATAATGCATCTGGTTGAGGACCACACTGAGCGTGCGGGCATTCCGGGCAGGTTTGCAGCCGGCAAGCTGGCCGAGGGTGATACCCAGGTGCTTGATGCCCTGCAACTCACCCAGAATGAGAAAGAGACCATGGAACACATCATACTGCAGATGGAAGAGGAACGTGGCATGGACCGCGCGGCCGCCATTGCCGATATGCGTTTTTCATTCATAGAGCGCCTCTGCAACCAGACGGTAATCAAGCCGCAGAAGAGCCGCGAGTATATCCGCAGCCGCCGCATTGACCGCATCCTGACGGGCCGATGGACAGCCATCCCCATCTTCCTGATTGTGATGTGCCTGGTAATCTGGCTCTCTATCGATGTACTGGGCGCACCGCTGCAGGACTGGCTTGACCAGCTGATCCAGGGCCTGGCCGGCATCTGCGTGGCAGGTATGGAGAAGGCCGATATATCACCGGCAATCATTTCGCTGGTTGAGGATGGCATATTTGGCGGCGTGGGTAGCGTTCTGAGTTTTGTGCCTATCATCATAATCCTGTTCTTCTTCCTGAGTCTGATTGAGGACAGCGGTTATATGGCACGTATTGCTTTCGTGACCGATAAGCTATTGCGTAAACTTGGTCTTTCCGGACGTTCTATCGTGCCTCTGCTTATAGGCTTTGGATGTTCTGTACCTGCGGTGATGGCTACCAGGACGTTGCCATCGGCCCGTGACCGTAAGCTGACTATTCTGCTTACGCCGTTCATGAGCTGCAGCGCCAAGATTCCTATCTACGGATTCTTTACCAATGCTTTCTTCCCGGGTAAGGGCGGTCTGATTCTGGCCGGTCTGTACCTGCTGTCTATACTGGTGGGTATTGTGGTTGCTCTGGTGACCAAGCTGTTCCACAAGAACTATGTAGCTGCGCCGTTTGTTATGGAGCTGCCTAACTACCGCATGCCGGGACTTAAGAACGTAAGCCATCTGCTTTGGGACAAGACAAAGGATTTCTGTCAGCGTGCGTTTACTGTGATATTTGTGGCTACAATTGTTATCTGGCTGCTGCAGACGTTTGATTTCAGGTTCAACATGGTGGAGAACGGCGAGGGCTCGATGATGGCTTGGGTAGCCGGCGTTTTGGAGCCTCTGTTCCGTCCTCTGGGCTTGGGTGACTGGCGTATCGTTACTTCATTCGTGAGCGGATTCCTGGCTAAGGAGAGCGTGGTGGCTACAATGGAGGTGCTTGGCGTAACCGAGTCTCTGACCGTTATTACTGCTGTGCCGATGCTCATATTCAGCCTGCTTTATACTCCTTGCGTGGCTGCTATCAGTAGCGTTCGCCGTGAGCTTGGTGACAAGTGGGCAATCTACGTCGTTGTATTCCAGTGCTTGGTCGCTTGGGTTGTGGCTTGGTTTGGTTATCTTATTGCTCAGGCTGTATTATGAACGCTGCAACTGTCATATCTATCATTGTTATTACGGCTTTGGTAATTCTGGCTGTAGTTTCATCAATTCGTAAAAGGAAGAGCGGCTCAGCGTGCTGCGGGTGCTCTATGCGGGAGTGCTGCAGTAAAGCTAAGTAATTTGGCTCGCGCCTTTGGCGCTCGGTATTTTTTGACTTTTATGGCCCGTAGGGCCTAAAAAGTCGCTAGCTGGAAACCTATCTGCGTATTAGAAACAACCTTTTTTTAGTTTGGGGCGGCGACGCCCCAAACCCGTTTCATTTCACTACGTTCCATTCCACTCTGCCGGCCTTCCAGGCCGGGTAAAACTAAACCCCGACAACGCTTAGCTGTCGGGGCTTAGTTTTACTGGGTGCAGCTGGAATCCTATCTGCGGATTAGAAGCGCGCTCGGGGAAACCGTGCTGGTGTGTGCTGCTGGAAACATTTCCATTTATTCCCACTCGATGGTGCCGGTGGGTTTCGGGGTGAGGTCGTAGAGGACGCGATTCACGCCGGGAACCTCGGTGATGATGCGCTGGGTGATGTGATGCAGGAGCTTGTAGGGAATCTCCTCAATGGTGGCGGTCATGGCGTCGCGGGTATTCACGGCGCGGATGATAACGGGCCAATCCCATGAGCGTTTGTTGTCCTTCACGCCGGTTGACTTGTAATCGGGAACGATGGTAAAATACTGCCAAACCTTACCCTCCAGGCCGTTCTTGGCAAACTCCTCACGCAGAATGGCATCGCTCTCACGCAGAGCCTCCAGACGGTCACGGGTAATTGCGCCGGTGCAGCGGACACCCAAACCCGGGCCCGGGAACGGCTGACGGAAAACCATGTTATCGGGCAGACCAAGCTCCTTGCCTACAACGCGGACCTCGTCCTTAAAGAGCAGCTTGATGGGCTCAACCAGTTCAAACTGCAGGTCATCGGGCAGACCGCCCACATTATGATGTGACTTTACCGGACCGGACTCAACGATATCGGGGTAGATGGTACCCTGAGCCAGGAAAGAGATGCCGGAGAGCTTGCGGGCCTCCTCCTCAAACACACGGATAAACTCGGCGCCTATGATCTTACGCTTCTGCTCAGGATCGGCCACACCGGCCAACTTGTCCAGAAAACGGTCAGTGGCATCGACATAAACCAGATTTGCGTTCAGCTCATCGCGGAAAACACGAACCACCTGCTCGGGCTCACCCTTACGCAAAAGGCCATGATTTACATGGACCGATACCAACTGCTTGCCCACTGCCTTGATAAGCAGAGCAGCCACTACCGATGAATCAACACCACCTGACAGTGCCAGCAGCACCTTCTTGTCACCAATCTGAGCACGGAGCTCCTTAATCTGCTCATCAATGAATTTCTTGGCCAGAGCTGGAGTCGTAATGCGCTCCATATCGGCCGGACGAACGTTTCCTGTAGCCATAAATTGTTGTTCTGTCTATTGTGATTAATAAAGAATTTATTCAACACCTTTCTGTCTTATGCGGTAACGGTTAATACGCGTACCTGCCTCAATGCGCAAAAATGAGAATCGCATTGTATCGGCGGGATTGGCCTTTGCGTAGACCTTGATGGTATCGCCCAGTACTCCATGCTGTTTTGATATGGAACACCAGTCCTGACCTGATTCCAGGCTGGCTTTCCATTCATCGGCATATATCAGCCTGTCCACAATCACCGATACGGTATCGGCCTCACTGCTCATAACCCTTAATTTAGTGGAATCTGTTACTACTGTTTGCCCCTCTTCTATCAACACCTCACTCTTGTTACAGCTCAAAGCCATACCCAGCATGATAAAAATTGCCAACACGGCACACAAAACCTTTCTCATAGCAACGTTAATTAGCTAATGCAAACTTAGTAAACAAAATTGACTGTATTAGCAGTTTTGTGTGGAATTTTCATAGTCCCCTTTTTAAACCGTCCTTATCTTTGCCACATCTAGATCGATTTCGATATCTAGGATTCCGGTAGGTATCGGATCAGCATCTATCCACAAGTCTCCCTGTCTGCGAAGATAGGGTTTCTTGTTTTCTATGTGAATTAGTGTGAAAAGATGTGCTTCTTATCAATTCTTGTATATCTTTGCCCAGGTTTTTGAGAAACATAACACTTTAATATGAAATACTATATCTTATTTGGCCCTCCCGGGGCAGGAAAAGGCACACAGGCTGGTGCCATATCACAGAAGTATAACCTTAAGCACATAAGCACCGGTGAGCTGCTGCGTGCCGAGATTGCCGCCGGCACAGAGCTTGGCAAGCAAGCCAAGGACCTTATCGATGCCGGTAACCTTGTCCCCGACAGCGTAGTTGAGGGCATGATTGAGAGCACATTCAACAGCAACAAGGACGTTGCCGGATTCCTCCTGGACGGATTCCCCCGCACACTTGGTCAGGCTGCTGATCTGGATGAGATGCTTGCCCGCCGCGGTGAGAAGGTAAACGCCGTCATCTCAATCATGATCAAGGATGAGACCATCAAGCAGCGCATCCAGCACCGCGCCGAGATTGAGGGCCGTGCCGATGACGCCAATGAGGAGACCATCAACAACCGCATCAAGACCTACCACAAGCAGACTGAGCCCCTTATCACCTACTACAAGAACGGAGGCAAGTACCACGAGGTAGACGGTGAGTGCGGCGATATAGAGGCCGTTCGCAAGGAGATGTTCCGCGTGTTCAAGGGCATAGACCATAAGTTCCTGGAGCGTCAGGTAGTTCTGGATGACTCACTTCTGGATAAGGTTCAGATGCTGGCCCAGGAATCACCCCGTCTGCGTATGAACTATGACCTGCGCAACAGTGAGGATGACCAGTCACAGCGTATGCTCAACGTGATGCTGCCCGGCACCAAGACCGCCATCCACAAGCACAACCTCTCAAGCGAGACCGTAATGCTTATGCGTGGTAAGATGGATACCGTATTCTACAATGACAAAGGCGTTGAGATGCAGCGCATCCACATGGGCGGTGACACCGGCGTGTTTGGCGTAAACATCCCCAAAGGCCAGTGGCACACATTTGAGGTAGCGGAGCTCTCAATCATCTTCATGGCTCAGGATGGACCCTGGAGCCCCCTGGCAAAAGAAAATATGCTTTAATGCAGATTGTAATAAAAAAAGGTCGCGAATCCGCGACCTTTTTTTTTAATTGTTAGCAAACATCTCCTTCAACTTGGGTAGGTACCCCTTTGCCAGTACCCATCCGCACCCCAGAACAAATCCCAGGAACGTCCAGACCACCAGAGTCTTGGCGCGGCTGTTAGCCGCCTGAGTAGGCACAGCCACAGGCTGAATGATGGTAAATACCGGAGTATCCTTCTTAACCTGCATCTTGGACTGCTCCAACTGCTTGGCCAGCTCCATATAGATAGAATTGGCGTTATTGAACTTATTCTGTATGCGGTTCAGTTCAATCTTGTCTCTGGTCAGAGTGGTATTCTGTGATCGGTCAGTAATCTTGGCCAGCTGCTCCTGATAAGACTCAGTCTCGTCCTTGATCTCATCATAACGCGCCTGGATATAATCCAGCTCATTCTGTGACTTCTCCACGCGGAAACGGGTAATCTCCTCCTGCAGCAACTTCTGTGCCTTCATAGCCAGCTCAGCAGTCTGTATAGGCTCAGAACCGTTCACATTAAGGGTAATGTAACCCTCCTTCTTGTCCACAGCCAGCGATACGCTGCGTGCCATCACCTTAAGCACCTTAACCTCCTTCTCATCCAGAAGCACCGGTTTTGCCTCAGCCGCCGCATTTCCGTCATCGGGCAAAGCCAGAGGCGCCTTCTTAGGACGAATGGCACTCAGAATAACACCCGGCAGGCCAATGGTGTATTTCTTTATTGTACCAATCACACCCGGCTTCTCAACCTCAGTAAGGTATGTGTACATGCTTACGGCAGTATCCACCTTAGCATAATGCACCGGCGTATAAATCAGCTCCTTACGGAAAGGAATGCTGTTCACAATCTGCGGGTAGATAAGCGGTGACAGGTCCGATGCACCCGTCGACGTACCCAAATCAAATCCGGCCAGTGATGCCAGGCTGCTCAGTGATGAGCTCTTGCTTGATCCCACCTGAGGTACCATCACAGTGCTTACTGAGTATGTACGCTTCATGGTCAAAGCAGCCACAAAACCCAGCACTATAAACGCTGCGGTAAACAGTATCACGGTCTTTCGACCATCCCACAACTGTTTTACCAGCGCCAGTATATCTATGCCCTCCTCATCCTCAAACTGAGGGGCGTTGTTCAGATTCTCATTCATATTACTTAAGTCTGTCTATCAGAATGATCAGTGAAATTACTGAAGTCAATGTGCTTATGCTCTGGTTGAATGTGTTACCCCAGTTAACCTTCTCCTTGGGAGTATCCAGCTTTTCACGTTTCTCGCGGTCAATGCTTACGGAGATAACGCTTCCGGGCTCAACCTTAGGATAGTGGCGAATGCCCAAGAAACCGCGCTTGGTACCGTCTGTCTGATAGTTAGGCATGGTAACGGTAACGCTGTTCCTGTTGGCCACCTTCTGGAAACCGCCGGCATAATTACGTATGTACCATGCAGCGTTATGATTGCCCTGATAAACGATAGTCTTGCTTGCAGCAGAGAACTCGCTGGGTACGTACTGTCCCATACGTGTTCCAATCTCGCGGATAACCACGGTGTTCTCCTGACGTACAACCTCAATCACATCGCCATCCATCAGGATAAGGTCAGAGTCAAGCTTGCCATGATTCTTCTTAGCCTTAACCAGGTTTACGCCTATTACACCGCGGTCCTGATAAGTACGGTAAACGCGTGTGTAAGGATCGGCATCATCAAGCAGACCGCCTGCCATTGCAATCACATCAGACAGCTGAGTCTTGTTATCGGCCAGCATATATACGCCCGGGTATCTTACACGACCGTTAATCTCAACAGTACGTCCGGTGGTGAAATCAGGAGTCATACGTACCACAATCTGGTCAAACGGCTGCAACTGGAAATCGGTCTTGGGATTGTAGTCCTCATCAACCTCAAGTGTCACTACATCAAAGGCTGATTTCTTGCTGGTAATGTTCAGACGGAACACCTCAACACGGTCATAAGCTGCACCAACCTCAAATCCACCGGCCATGATAAGCAGGTCATGAACGGTAAGTGACTGGTCAAATGTGGTTCCGAACGGATTCTTTACGGCACCGCTCACGCGAACCTCACCTGCATTTGTATATGTTGTGTTGTCATAGATGTTCAGCTGGTCACCGGCTTTAAGCTCAGTATCACCATCCCTATCAAGTGTGATGGGCAGGTACTGCATCTTGGCCGGATTTGTAACATCCTTACGGAATATGTAAGCCACGGGATAAACGCTCTCCCTAACGCCGCCGGCCAGCTCAATTGCCTGACTTACGGTCATGCGGTCATTGAGTCCGAACGCACGGCTGAAAGGCTTACGTACGTTACCTGCTACGCTGATGGTATCCACGTCGCGGTAATCGGACTGGGCAAGAACGGTAACCTTATCACGTGCCTGAAGCTGGAAATCACCATTGCCGTTTACGCCCGGGAACGGAACCGTAATAACCGTGATGGTTGAATCGGGGGCCATACGCTCTACAAATACAAAGTCCGTCTTGGCAGTATATGTAGGTTTGGCGTTATCAATAAGTTTCTTGAGTGATGTGTTCTTCTCCAGGTCATAATTGCCGCCGTAATATACACCGCCCTCAATGGCCACATAGTTCTCCATTGGTCTGTTAGAGGTCTTTATGCGGACAATATCACCATCCTCAAGACTGATCTTCTGGGCACCCTTCATCACATTGGCAAGTGAGAACTCAATGAACATCTTCTCACCGTTCTCAGTGCGCTCAATCTGTGCATTCTCCTTATATGCATTGAATGAGAGGCCACCTGCATACTCAATCAGGTTCTTAAGGCTCTCACCATCGACCATCTCATAACGCATGGGGCGGTTCACTGCACCCTCAATGGTAACTATCTTCTGGGCAACCGGAACAAACAGCACGTCATTGTTCTGCAGATCATAGTTGGCCTTGGTATCGGGCTTGGTCATATAAGCGTAAAGGTCCAGACGGCTGGTCTTGCCGCCACGTGACAACTGGATGTTACGGATAGAACCCATCTCTGTGGGGCCGCCCGCAGCTGCCAGAGCATTGAACGCGGTATTCAGAGCCGATACGGTAAAGCCGCCCTGTACCCCTACCTCACCGTAGATGCTTACCGTGATGGTACGTGCGGTTGTGATGGTAACTGCAATCTGGTCCTCACGGAATGAGTAGTGAGTGGCCAGCTTGGAACGGATGGCTGTGCGAGCCTTATCCAGGGTCAAACCCTTAAGGAATATCTTGGTTGCGCCGGTAGGCTGGATTGAGCCGTCGGCATCAATACGCTGGTGAATCTCGGTCTGCGATGAACCGAATATCGAGATATGAACCTCATCACCCTCTCCCAGCACGTATGTATCAGGGGCCTGGGCGCCATCGGTGGTGCGGAACACATCCATTGAGCTGGCCTGGAATATCGAGTGACCGTAAATGGCAGGTCCCTCAGCAGCAGCCTCTTCAGCCTGTGCATTCTGGTTCTGTGCGTTCTGCTCCTCGGCACTCTGCTCGTCGGCAGTGGTTACGGGCATTACGGTTGCGGTCGATGCATTGCTGATTCCATACACGCCCAGTGTATCGGCCTTAGCCTTCTCAATCTGCATCTGGTTCAGGATATTCATTACCCTATCCTGATAATACGCGTAATCCGTGGGCGAAATGTTATCAACGTCAATACCCTCCTCAAGCAGACGGGTACGTACCTCCATCTCCGTAAGACCACGTTTCTCCAACTCAGCCTGAGCCATAGCCATCATCGATGCTGACTGACCGTATGCCAGCAGCGGCATCATCAGAGCAAGACAAGCCAGAATTTTCTTCATATTCTATTTTTAAAAATTGTTTCGGACTGCAAAAATAATAATAAATAATAACATCAAACCCATCCGAGACGGTTCTTTTGGAGCCATTGGGGACGGTTCTGTTTGGCCCCATTTTCAAATTTGGGGCCAAAGGGGACGGTTCTATTTGGCTCCTTTTTCAGATTTGGGGCCAAATAGAACCGTCCCCTTTGGCTCCTTTTCAGCCGAGAATTCCTTTATTCTCTGCTCCTCGCTGCGTTTGCAGATGAGGATCTGCCCGTTCTTTTCCGATACAATATAACCGTCCAATCCCTGAACAACCACCTTGCGCGCGTTCTCAGCATGAACCACACAATTGGTGCTGTCGTAGAAATAAACGTTTCCTACCGATGCGTTATTGTCCTGATCCTTAGAGAGTTTCTCATGCAGCGACTGCCAGTTGCCCAGGTCACTCCACCCAAAATCCGCCGGACAGGTATACACCTTACCATCAGCCGCAGCCGGCTCCATAACAGCATAGTCAATAGAAATCTTCTCGCACTGCGGGAAAATCTCATCTATTGCCCCACTTGCAACCATCTTCTCAATTTCCGATGCCAGCTGAGGTTTATATTTGCTCAAAGAATCCGTGATTGTCTGCACATTCCATACAAATATTCCGGCATTCCACAGGTAATTCCCATCGGCCAAATACCTCTTAGCCGTCTCCAAGTCCGGTTTCTCCTTGAATGCCTCAACTCGGAAGGGGCCAAAGGGGACGGTTCTGTTTGGCTCCTTTTTTGAAATGGGGTCAAATAGCGCTCGGCCCGAAGGGACGCTTTCACAAAGCGAAGCGACTGAAAGAACCGTCCCCTTTGGCTCCTCTGGCTCCCTTTTCACATACCCATACCCGGTCTCAGGACGATTTGGCTTAATGCCGATGGTCACGATATTGTTGTGTCCGGCAGTGAATTCAAGGGCGCTGCTAATTACACGCTGAAACTCCGGAGTATTCATCACCACAGCATCTGCCGGTGTCACCACCACATTTGCATCGGGATCCTCCTGCTTGATGCTCCAGCACGCCCAGGCAATGCACGGCGCGGTATTGCGGGCTGCAGGCTCGGCCAGAATATGCTCTGAAGGGATACCCGGAATCTGCTCCTTTACAATGCTCACGTAATTGCGGTTGGTCACCACCCAGAAATTCTCCGTAGGGCAGATGCCGCTGAACCTGTCAACGGTAAGCTGAATCAGCGTCCTGCCGCATCCCAGAATGTCAATAAACTGCTTGGGGAACTCAGGGGTGCTCAGGGGCCAGAATCGGCTGCCAACACCACCCGCCATAATCACAACATGGTTTGCCATATCTTATTTCTTTGTTTTTCTGAATAACTGCCACATCCAGCGGCGTATAAGTCCTCTCTTCTGATTATCGATAAACGCGTCCAGCACCTTTGTAGTGCCATTTATCGGCTCAATATCATAATCCGCAATCGCCGCCGGAATCAGGCAGCTGTACCCCTCCTTAAGCACGATTCCGCTGCCCGTCTCACGGATGCGGATCCGACAATCGCCCTTAAGGCACATGGTTATGATGAAACTGTCATATTTCTTAAGGTCCCTATGGAAACGTTGTCCGATTTCCGTAACGCGTGCGCTAAAAAATGCCGTCTCCACCACCCTGTTGGCGCGGTTTGACTTTACGCTGTATGCAGTCCGATACCGGCTCTCCACCTTGTAGTTGAGCGCCCGAGCCGCCAGCTCAGTATGCAGTTCACGCGGCTTTCCGTCCAGTCCCGGCCGATTATAATCAAAGATTCGGTATGTCACATCACTTGACTGCTGAACTTCGGCCAACATAATTCCGCCGCAGATGGCATGCACACGGCCGGCCGGGATGTAGAACACATCGCCCGCATGAGCCTCATGACGGGCCAGCGCATCGGTAATGGTACCATCGGCCACCATGCGCTTGTATTCATCGGGAGTAAGTGATTTCTGGAAGCCGGAATAGATGCAGGCGCCGGGCTCAGCGTCCAGGATATACCACATCTCGGTCTTGCCCATCTTGCCGTGCTCGCGCTGCGCCATCTCGTCATCGGGATGCACCTGGATAGACAGGTCGTTGCGGGCGTCGATAAACTTGACCAGCAGCGGCATCTTCTTGCCATAGTGACGGGCCACTGATCGGCCCAGAATACCCTCAGGATCGGCTGCGACCACATCAGGCAAGGACAGACCTTTATACCCGCCGTTAGCCACCACGCTGGGCGAACTCTCCACCGCGCTCACCTCCCAGCTCTCACCAATATGCTCCTGCGCCGGAAGTCCTTTCCACTGCACAAGCCTGCTGCCGCCCCAGACAATCTGGTGCAGGTTAGGCTCAAACAACATCGGATATAACTGAATCTTCATTCTAAGCCCAAAGTTAGTCATTCTAATCTGACTTTTGGCAATTCCCAGTGGTATTTAGTAGCCAGAAAACGTATAATTATCACGCCCGCGATACATCCGCCGTGATAAACCGCCGGCCCCGCGCCCAGATACTCCAGCAAAAAATACATGATTCCGCCCGCCACGCACGCCAGCGCGTATATCTCCTTGCGGAAAATGAGCGGTTCCTCATTGATGCAGATATCCCTTATCACGCCACCTCCGGCACCCGTAAGAGCGCCGATTATAATCGCAATTATGAAAGAGCACCCCAAATCCAACGCCTTGGTAAGACCCAGAAGCGTAAAAATGGCCAATCCGATGGTATCGAACAGGAACATCGTGCCCGCAATCTTATTGATCAGCTTGGAGAAAAAGTAGTAAAGCACCAGCGAAATAGCCACAATCAGCAGCGGCACCAGATCATCAAACCAGAACGGCCTGACCCCCAGCAGAATGTCGCGGATAGTTCCGCCCCCCACCGCCGTAGCCAGCCCCACAATGTAGAGCCCGAACAAGTCAAACCGCTTAATCGCCGCCATCCGTATCCCGCTGATGGCAAACGCAAAAGTCCCAATTATCTCAATCCAATACATGCTGCAAATATAACAAAACCAGCCAAAAGGGAGCCAAAGGGGACGGTTCTATTTGGCCCCATTTTCCAATTTGGGGCCAAATAGAACCGTCCCCTTTGGCTCCTTCGCTTTCTCAACCAGCTTCCGGCTCACTCCGGTCATCCTGGAAAGCTGCCTGATACTCGCACCAAACTCCAGAATCTTTTGCAGCATATCATTTCTGCGATTCTTTTCAAGATGTTGAATATCAGTAATATGCATATCAAATTCGCTCCTCACAAACTCACGAATAAAATCATCAGTTAGTCTCACGCAAGTGTCATTATCAAAATCCAGGATACGCTGCGCCTTGGGCATCGGCTCATAAACGTAACTTGCCAGTTCCTTGTAAGGGATCCTCTGCAGGACCGATGACACCGCACAAACGTGAACATCCACCTTAGGCAGATTGGTGTTAAACTCCGCCCAGCTGCTCCATCGGTAATCATCCACGCTTTCTGAAATCTTTGCCGCCACAGGATTCTGGTGAATGTATCGGAAAAGAGTAATGAAATACGCCATATCATTGACCACCTCACTACGGAACCGGTCTTGAAACAGATGCCCTATATGCTCATATTTCTGATTAAAATAATACGCATAAGCAACTGAAATACTTTTAATTGCGTCCGAAATCCTAATCGCCGGAGTCTCCCTGACCAGAAGATGCACATGGTTG
The DNA here is from genome assembly GCA_045220475.1 of Bacteroidaceae bacterium. Taxonomy (GTDB): domain Bacteria; phylum Bacteroidota; class Bacteroidia; order Bacteroidales; family Bacteroidaceae; genus Colenecus. The sequence continues at coordinate 407 of JBGUVW010000037.1, read as the reverse complement.
GGCATAAGACAATAACAGAACACAACGATGTTTGGCGGAAGCGCATGATTTTGCTCGTCGCGCGGAAACGCAGCCCGATGCAGAAGGTCCAGAAACTTAAGGTAATCCTTGTCACACTCAAAAATGTCCTGACGATTCACCCCGCGCATCATAACATGGTAAATGCCGGAATCACTAGTCAATCTTGCTTTTCTACTCATGGTAACTTGCAAACAATTAATTTCAACTCCAGCAAATATAGCAATTTTTCAGAAAGGAGCCAAAAGGAGCCAAAGGGGACGGTTCTGTTTGGCCCCGTTTTTGAAATTGGGGCCAAACAGAACCGTCCCCGTTGGCTCCCTCGTTAAAAAAATCTACGGCTTTTTGTCGAATTAGCCGGTGTTTTCTTAACATTTATAATCATGCTT
>JBGUVW010000036.1:0-3934 GCA_045220475.1 Bacteroidaceae bacterium | reverse complement strand
GGCCGGCAGAGTGGAGCGGTATGAAATAAAATGGAATACCGCGGAACGGATTTGGGGCGTCGCCGCCCCAAATTAAAAAAAGGTTGTATCTAATACGCAGATAGGTTTCCAGTTAGCGACTTTTGAGGCCCTACGGGCCAAAAAAGTCAAAAACAACCGAGCCGCGAAGCGGCGAGCCATCCGCCGCATGGCCATCACTTAAACACAAAATCCAAAAGCCTACAAATAGACCTCTCCTTACTCTCCGAGCTAAATACAAAATACACCGCGTGCTTCCCCGAGAACTCCCCCAGTCCAGGCAGCTTAACTCTAACCTCCGTCTCCCGCTCAGCCATGCCAGCCCTAATCTCAATCTTACCCAGCTCTAAGCCCCCCTGTGAAACCCAAGGCCGATCAATCATAACCGTAATGGTACCGTCCACACCCTCAGGAATCAGGTTGAGCAAAAGTTTCACGTTCTTGCGGCCAGCAGTAGCATCAAAGTTGAAATACTTGTAACCCACAATAGATCCGTCGGTATTATTCACCACGGGGTTGGTGTTGTTTTCCAATGCAAACGGCTTGTCAAACTTGCTGTCCGTACCGTATGTGGCAGCCACGTAAGATCCAAAGAATGTGTTGTTAGGCCACTCATGGATAGCCAGCTTGGGACCGGTATACCAGCAGGCAAGACCTGCTGAATGTCGCTCCAGCGGATCAAGTCCATTAAGAGAGAAACCCTCTGAGTTGTACTCACCCTCCGATATCTCAACCTTGCCGCCGGGACCCGGAGTAACCTTGACAGTGATGGGTGCAACCATTGCCTGGCGTGCATACTCATCGGTGCCGGTCTGACGGTGGTAGAATACGTACCACTGTCCGTTTATCTCACATATTCCGCCGTGTGTGTTACCATCGATCGTACCTGATGCTATGGGCTCACCCTTCTCATTGATCTCACGTCCACGACCATCAATTACAGTTCCGCCGTAGGTCCAGGGACCCAGAGGATTGTCACTGTATGCGTATGCAAGCGTGTAGTTTGATGAAGGCAAACCAAACTCACCCTCCAGAGTGAATCGGCTATATATAAATATGTATTTATCCTGGATCTTACGTATTGAAGACGCCTCAAAGAACTTGAACTCACCGTCCATGTATCGGCCGGGAACCATATCCTCTACGATCTTGGTGCCGGGCTTTACTGTTGCCATAGTTGCCGGGTCTAGCTCTGCGGCATATGAGCGCTCAAAGCCCCAGTAACCGTAAATCCTGCCGTCATCATCCACAAATACTGCGGGGTCAAATGCCAGCACGCCATCGGCACGGTTGGGGTTCTCTTTGCTCCAGTTGCAGACCTCAAACGGACCGTCCGGGCGTGAACTCTTTGCAATAAGACCGTTCCTGCCACCCTCCTGGTCATTGGGGTAGAGATAGTAGGTCTTGGTGCCGTCAGGGGCTGTAACCATAGTTACATCGGGGGCAAACAGAACGTCTGCCAGGCCGCTGCGGCTTATAGGATTGCCTTGCGCGTTCTTATCAACCTTAAGGATCTCGCCGTCATAGCGCCAGTGATGCAGGTCCTCAACGGGTGCAGACCATACTACAAGTTCGCGTCCGCAGTAGTCGGTGATGCGGCTGTCATGTGATCCGTATACATAAACACGCTGCTTGCCCGGATTGTCGGGATCCTCAAATACATAAGGCTCGCCGTCCGGGATATGCTCCCATAAGGGCATGAATGGGTTTCCTACTGTCATAAGTTCTTTCTGTTGGTTTCCGGCCTGTCCGGAGCATGATACTGTCATGGCTGCGATTCCGGCAAATGCCATCGACAACAATGTCAGCCCTCTGTTAAGTCTCGTCATTTTGGTTAGGGTTATCTGTTCTGAGACACGAAGATACGTTTTTTCCCCAATGTGGAAAAGGGGACAGTCCCCTTTTCCACATTTTGATTTTTTTACTACATTCGCACAAAAGGACTAATTAATTAAGCTATGAAGAAAGTATTACTGATGGCGGTAACCGCCTTGATGAGTGTAACTACATTATTTGCTCAGTCAGCAGAGGAAATCGTTTCACGTATGGATGCTGAGATGGAGAAGCATAACAGTGAAGGTCTCATTATGACTATGGACATTAAGATCCTTCTGGTGGGCAATATCTCAACCCAAATCATGTCTTTAGGTGATAAGTACTGTGGACGTTTGGCCGATGGCGGAACCGTAACATGGGGTGACGGAGAGACCACTTGGACTTATGACGCCAACAAGAATGAGCTCACTATTGATAATGCGTCCAAGAATTCAGGAGCAGAATCAAATGCCGATGAAATGCTGTCGGGAATCACCAAAGGTTATGACGTAAAGCTAAAGAGTGAAACAGACAATGCGTGGTATCTCAAGTGCAAGAAATCCAAGGATAACAAGTCTAAGGATGATCCCAAGAAGATGGATCTTGTAGTGGATAAAGCCACCTATTATCCTATCAGCCTTTCATCCAAAGTCGCTATTGCCTCTGTCACAATACATGATGTCTCATTTGGCGTAACTGAGGATCAGGTCACTTTCAATCCAGATGCCTATCCGACCGCCAAGGTCATTGACAAGCGTCAATAAAAATGTGGAAAAGGGGACTGTCCCCTTTTCCACATTTTCCACATTTTAAAAGAACAGCGGCCCTGTAACGCGAATGTAACCCTCCTTGCCGTCATGGCGCAGGTGGAAAGTGTCAAGGAACAGGATGACCTTTGCAGGCACATCCTTGGCCGATGCATCCGCAATCGTGCCGGTAAAGCTTACCACATGATTGAAATCATCCTTGATAATATTGTCAGGCGTCATCTCTTCATCCAATGCCCTGAGCTGAGAAAGCGGGATGCAGAACCTGTACTTTAGAGTTTTGTCCTTCCCGTTATAATCCAATTCTACCGGCAGTTCTACAGTCAGGACTTCATTCTCAATGCAATCCTTCTCCAGATCCATGTTGAGCTCGTACAGGCACATCCTTGATGCGTTCTGTGGAATATCAAAACCTGTGTCTCCAAGTATGCTGCGGTATCGGTGAATCTCCACATGCCCGTCTTTGCCATCCTCTGGAATTGCTTCGGGAATACGCCCGGTAAGCACGCCTGTCTCAATGATATCCTCAACTGATTGACGTGAGAACTGTCTTTTGAGATAATCAATACGGCTGTCCAGCTTATGTGATACGGCTTTGTCAAGTGTGCTAAGGAACTTGCCGTACTCATCATCACTCATAGCTGCACCGTCCCATCCGTTCTCCTGCAACATGACAGTAACCTTGGTAGTGAGGCTCTTTCTTACACATGTTGACACGTTGACAGGCAGCAGTGTAATGACAGCGAATGCCACCACAAATGACACAGGGATCCACATAATCCCCGCATTGCGCTTAATGATGAGTATAAGGCAAACGGCATAACACCACAGGTTGAATACCACCAGATACACGCGCAGTATGGTAATCCCGTAGTCCGATATTCGGCGCGCAATTCCTATGCTCATAAGCAGCAGCAACGGCAGCATCAGGAGAGGCATACGATCGGTAATGAACTTGACAGCCATCCTGTTCCAACCCGATGTGCTCTGAGAAGCCTTCTCAACATAAGGATAGACCATCATAAAGAGTATCACCATAGCTGCCATTGAGGCAGTAACCAGCCACGATACCCAGCCATCTGGCAGCTGCCATGTAACGAGAATCTTAGCAGCGTAGCAGTACAGGGTGACAAGATATGCCGCAGCGATAGGCATGAACAGCTTGGTCACCGCGTTCTCAATCAGCCTCTGCATTGGCATCGGCTTATCATCATGCTTAAGCGTGCCGCCCGGAATACCCTGGATAATCGAGGCCACTGAAAAAGCCCCCGCTTTAATAAGTCCCTGAGGATTGCATATTTGAATTGCCCTCTGAGATATTCGGTTTTCTATTG
>JBGUVW010000035.1:0-32941 GCA_045220475.1 Bacteroidaceae bacterium | reverse complement strand
TGACCAGCAGAAGGTTAATTTCATTACTCTTACCCACAGCGATGTGGATCCTGACATCGATGCTGAGCAGGTACGCCTGCCGGCCATGTCACTCAGTAAGATTGATGATGAGATAGCAAAGACTAAGGCAAGTATTGATGCCGTTCCGTCCAAGCTGGCACATCTGGCTATTCAGGGCGTCCCGGTATTGAAAGATGCAATCCGTGACCTGGAGAACAGGGTAGATTTCAGTAACGTACGTCTTACCGGTGAGTCTCTTGCTGCCGATACGCTGCTGCTCCTGGAGGGCTGGGCCCCGGCTCAGGATGTGGACCGTATAAGACATGAACTGGATATGCGCGGCGTGTTCTATGACGTGCAGGATCCCGTTCCGGGCGATGACATACCTATCAAGCTTAAGAACAATCGGTTTGCGCGTCTGTTTGAGCCGCTTACCGAGATGTATTCATTGCCGCATTACTATGAGCTGGATCCTACGGCTGCATTCGCCCCGTTCTTCATGTTGTTCTTTGGACTCTGCATGGGTGACGGCGGATACGGTCTAATAATATTCCTGGCATGTACGTTTGCCAAGAAGAAACTGCCCGCATTCAAGGGCTATATGGCATTGGGCCAGTGGCTGGGCATATCGACCATAATCGTGGGTCTGCTTACGGGTATGGTATTCGGCATATCACTGGATACTGTTGCGTGGCCGTGGCTTGCCGGAGTGAAGGACCTGTTCATTACCGATAACAACTATAACGTTATGGGTTACAGTCCCATGATGGTAATTGCAGTCGCTGTGGGTATACTGCAGATTCTGTTCGGTATGGGATTCAAGATTGTACGTATCACGTTGCAGTACAGCCTCAAGTATGCACTGAGTGACATAGGATGGCTGGTATTGCTGCTGGACCTGATTGTACTGCTCATGTTCAAGATCCTGGGTGTGGATGTATCTCAGACAGGAATGTATGTGATTTACGCGATAGCCGGCCTGTGCGGCGTGGCCATCCTGTTCTTCAATACTCCGGGCAAGAATCCGTTCGTGAATCTGGGATCGGGCCTGTGGGGTACATACAATATGGTGAGCGGTCTGCTGGGCGACGTTCTGTCATACATACGTCTGTTTGCCCTGGGACTGGCCGGCGGTATCCTGGGCGGCGTGTTCAACAGTCTGGCATTCCAGGCCGGAGGTGCACTGCCTATATGGATTGGGTGGCTGCCTACGGCAATCATACTGCTGGTAGGACATGGCCTGAACCTGTTCCTGTGCATAATAAGTGCTTTGGTACATCCTATAAGACTTACGTTTGTGGAGTTCTTCAAGAACGCAGGTTTTGAGGGTGGCGGAAAGGCCTATAAACCGTTTGTAAAGAAATAAATCAGTAACAATTAAATAACAAACAAAATGAATTCATGTGTTCTTTTGGCCTATATCGGTATAGGTTTGATGATTGCCCTGTCGGGCTTAGGTAGTATTTACGGTCTTACCATCTGCGGTAACGCTGCAGTAGGCGGACTTAAGAAACGTCCCGAGGCACTGGGTACATTCCTGCTTCTGTCTGCAATGCCCTCAACACAGGGTATCTACGGATTTGTGTGCTATTTCATCGTAAGCGGAAAGGTAGCACTTGACATGACTGCACTGCAGGCTGCTGCCATATTCGGTTCAACCGTAGCAGTAGGTATTGTCTGCCTTCTGTCAGGTGTACGTCAGGGTCAGGTTTGCGCTAACGGTATCGCTGCAACTGCAAGCGGTCACAGCGTAACTGCCGGCACCATGGTTATGGCTGCTTTCCCTGAGTTCTATGCAATCCTTTCAGCACTGACTCTGATTCTTATCAGCAACGCAATCTGATTTACGCGTAGATTGAGTAATAAAAAAGCCGGCATCGCCGGCTTTTTTATTATATAAAAACTGTAACTTTGCGGTCTCAAAAAACTGGTAAAAAGGATTATGAGTAGTACCAATAGGAAACCAAGTTTTATATTTTCCGTGAGCTGGGAGGTCTGCAACAAGATAGGAGGCATTTACACGGTACTTTCTACTCAGGCTAAGACGCTCAAGGAGGAGAGCAATGCTACGCTCATTTATGTAGGCCCCGATCTGTGGGAGGGCAAGAACAATCCGCTGTTTATTGAGGACAATTCACTTTACTCACTCTGGAAAGATTACGCACGTGACACCAATGGTATACCGGTCAGGGTAGGATACTGGAACATTCCCGGACGTCCCATCGTGATACTGGTCAACTTCATGTCATGTTTCCCACTCAAGAATGACATCTACGGTCGCGCCTGGAAACTGTTCGGCGTAGACTCCATGCATGCTTACGGTGATTATGATGAGGCGTCCATGTTCTCATACTGCGCCGCAATGGCAGTAAAGAGCTTCTACAACTTCAACATCGGCCCTAACGATACGGTGGTTTATCATGCACATGAGTGGATGACCGGTCTGGGTGCCCTGTTCCTTAAGTACTACATTCCGCAGATTGCAACGGTATTTACCACTCACGCCACATCCATCGGCCGCTCCATTTGCGGTAACGGCAAGGCTCTGTATGAGTTCTTTGACGGTTATAACGGTGACCAGATGGCACGTGAGCTGAATATGGAGTCCAAGCACTCAATTGAGAAACAGACAGCACACCAGGTGGACTGCTTCACTACGGTGAGTGACATCACCGCCCGTGAGTGCACGCAGCTGCTTGAGCGTACTCCCGATGTGGTTACCGTGAACGGATTTGAGGACGGATTCCTGCCAGAGCCCTCACGTTTTGAGGGTGCCCGCGCAGAGGCCCGCAACCATATACTGGGTGTTGCCAACAAGCTGTTCGGCACCAACTGGGGTAATGAGACTGTGATTGTGGCAACCGGAGGCCGATATGAGTTCCGAAACAAGGGTATTGACCTGTTCCTGGAATCCATGCGCACTCTGCGTGACAGCCGCAAGACCAAGGATGCCCATATCCTGGCGCTCATTAACGTGCCGGCATGGGTTAAGGAGCCCCGCCGTGACCTGCAGGACCGCATAGAGGGTGTAGACAACACTACCACGCCCCTTAACACACCGCTCACCACACATTGGCTGCATAATATGGCCGATGATCGCGTGATCTGCGCCCTGCAGTCTATGGGATTCCGCAATGAACCAAATGACAATATCAAGGTGCTGTTTGTGCCGTGCTATCTGGACGGTAATGACGGTATCTTTAACAAGACATATTATGACCTGCTCATAGGGCAGGATCTGGCTCTGTTCCCGTCATACTACGAGCCTTGGGGTTACACTCCTCTTGAGAGTGCCGCATTCAAGGTTCCTACGGTGACATCGGACCTGGCAGGATTCGGACTGTGGGTGAACAGCGTGCTGGGACACGACGGTGAGATTGAGGATGGAGTGAAGGTGGTACACCGTACGGACAGCAACTGGTATGAGGCCGCGCAGGATATCAGCCGCCAGATAGAGAAGTGGGTGGCAATGGATTTCCGACAGCGTGAGGCCGCCAGACAGAGTGCCGGAAAACTTGCCAGCAAGGCGCTGTGGAAACATTTTGTCAAGTACTACCTGGAGGCATATGACTTTGCGGTAGACAAGACATGGAGCAAGATTTACAACAACAGATAACGAACTTATTTTTCTACTAAATATGAAGATTAAAGCTAGCAATTCCAATCAGCCTTCATGGCGCGAGATTTATGTGAAATCAAGCGTACCTGAGGCATTGCAGAAACTTGATGAACTGGCTCACAACATCTGGTGGGTATGGAACGAGGACGCCAAGGCCCTGTTCAAGGAGATTGACCCTGAGATGTGGACCAAGGTTCGTCACAATCCTATCATGATGCTCCAGAGTCTGGGATATGACAAGCTGGAGGAACTGGCCGGGGATAAGATTTTCCTGGACAAGATGAATGCCATTTATGACAAATTCCGCAAATATATAGACGTTAAACCTGACCAGAACCGTCCGTCAGTTGCATACTTCTGCATGGAGTACGGTCTTACACATGTGCTTAAGATCTACTCAGGTGGTCTGGGCGTTCTGGCCGGCGACTATATGAAGGAGGCCAGTGACAGTAACGTGGATATGTGCGGTGTAGGTTTCCTGTACCGTCACGGTTACTTTACACAGACCCTGTCCATGGACGGTCAGCAGATTGCCAACTATGAGCCTCAGGATTTCAACACCCTGCCGCTGGAGCGCGTATATGACAAGAACGGACAGCCTCTGGTTGTGGCCGTGCCTTATATCAACTATACCGTTTACGCTGCCATCTGGAAGGTAAGCGTGGGCCGTGTGCCTCTGTATCTGATGGATACCGATATTGACATGAACAGCGGTTATGACCGTCCCATCACGTCACAGCTTTACGGTGGTGACTGGGAGAACCGTCTTAAGCAGGAGATCCTGCTGGGTATAGGCGGTATGCTTACCCTTGAGGCCCTGGGCATCAAGAAGGATATCTACCACTGCAATGAGGGTCATGCAGCCCTGTGCAACCTGTACCGTCTTACACAGTACGTAAAGCAGGGCCTTACATTCAACCAGGCTATGGAGGTGGTTCGTGCATCGTCACTCTACACCGTTCATACTCCGGTTCCTGCAGGTCATGACTATTTTGATGAGGGCCTGTTCGGCAAGTATATGGGCGGTTACGCTCAGCAGCTGGGCATAAGCTGGGGCGAGCTCATGGATATGGGCCGTACCAATCCGGGCGATCCCAGTGAGAGGTTCTGCATGTCTACATTCGCATGCAACACCTGCCAGGAGGTTAACGGCGTAAGCTGGCTGCACGGTGAGGTGTCCAAGAAGATGTTCAGCGGTATCTGGAAGGGTTATTACCCCGAGGAGAGCCACGTAGGTTACGTGACCAACGGCGTTCATATGCCTACATGGGCATCAAAGGAGTGGCAGGCTCTCTATGCCAAGTATTTTGACAAGAATTTCCTCTCAGACCAGTCAAATGAGAAGATGTGGGAGGATATCTATAAAGTGCCTGATAAGGTGGTTTGGGATCTGCACAATGACCTCAAGAAGCAGCTCATTGAGTTTATCCGTCAGCAGTTCAAGGACAGCTGGCTCAAGAACCAGGGTGATCCTTCACGCGTGATGTCACTCATGCAGAAGATCAACCCCAATGCGCTGACCATCGGATTCGGCCGCCGTTTTGCCACTTACAAGCGTGCACACCTGCTGTTCACTGACCTGGACCGTCTGGCCAAGATCGTGAACAACCCTGACTATCCGGTACAGTTCTTCTTTACCGGTAAGGCTCATCCGCACGATGGTGCCGGTCAGGGTCTGATAAAGCAGATCATCGATATCAGCCGCCGTCCGGAGTTCCTGGGTAAGATCATATTCCTGGAGAACTATGACATGCATCTGGCTCGCCGTCTTGTATCGGGCGTAGATATCTGGCTCAATACTCCTACACGTCCGCTGGAGGCATCGGGCACATCGGGCGAGAAGGCTCTGATGAACGGTGTGGTTAACTTCTCAGTGCTGGACGGCTGGTGGTACGAGGGTTATCGTGAGGGTGCCGGTTGGGCTCTGACCGATAAGCGTACCTACAACAACCAGGCTTATCAGGATCAGCTGGATGCCGCTACAATCTACAGCATCCTGGAGAATGAGATCCTGCCGCTCTACTACAACAAGAATGCCGAGGGCGTTTCTGAGGGTTGGGTATCAACTATGAAGAACTCAATCGCGCAGATTGCTCCTCACTATACTATGAAGCGTCAGCTGGATGACTACTATAGCAAGTTCTACAACAAGATGGGTGAGCGCTCTCGTATGCTGCAGGCTAATGACTTTGCCAAGGCCAAGGAGATTGCCGCCTGGAAGGAGACCGTGGCAGAGCGCTGGGATCAGATTGAGGTGGTAAGCTCCAACAAGACCGAGACCGTGCTGCAGGGTCTGTTTGACACCGGCAAGGCCTATGAGATGGAGTATGTGATTGATGAGAAGGGTCTGGAGGATGCCGTTGGCGTTGAGATGGTTGTGACCGGTTATGATGCCGATGGTGATGAGAAGCTGCAGAAGGTCATTCCGCTGGAGCTTGTTAAGCGTGAGGGTAACCTCTACACGTTCCGTGGCACCATCAAGAATGACCTGCCCGGTGCATTCCGTGTAGCTTACCGCATGTATCCCAAGAACGCGGACCTGCCTCACCGTCAGGATTTCTGCTACGTTAAGTGGTTCTATTAAATAAAAAGCCAAAGGGAGCCAAAGGGGACGGTTCTGTTTGGCCCCATTTTTTCAGATGGGGCCAAACAGAACCGTCCCCTTTGGCTCCTTCAGATAAAATGTATATTCTTTTTCCCGATATGAAAAAATCATTCATTGCGGCATTGTTGCTGTTATTCAATTCATTGGCTGTTTATGCGCAGTATGATGTAACTCCTAAAGGGCAGGCCAGTCAGCCTTTCCAGACATTATCAGATATGGTTCTTACGGGCAAGGATTTCTTCTATGTAGGAGAAGGTGTGCCTGAACAGAGAGTAGGTGACGTTGAGTATTCATATGATACTCAGGGTAGACTGATTAAAACCGAGACAACTGTCCGGAATGTTGAGGGTAAGGTCTTGAATAATAAAATTATTAACTTTTCTGTTCCGGCCGATGCCGTATACAAACAAATCAGAACAGAAGACGATAACAAGCTGGAGTTAGTTGAATATTACATAGACGCTGACGGTCAGAGACATGTGTTATTAGATTTTTCCGCCACCTATTACAATGGCATTGTGATTGAGACCTTTTACCGCGTCGCAGATGCTAACGGCAATATGGTGGACCGTAGTAAGGTGGAGTCCACCCTGGATGACCAGGGACGTCCGTTGGAGATAACGGAATATTCCAGAAAAGTGATAACAGACCCGGTTTCCGGTAAGCAGGTCGCAGCTCTTTGTCCCATATCCAAGACAGAATATGTTTATGGATCCGGAAGCGTGGTGATTAAGACGTTGTCATCATATAAGTTTGATGATAAGAATAACGGATATTGGGATTACAGTTATCGTAAGACAGAAGGATTGAATGCTGACAGTGTCAATGTATATGAGTACATGGTCTTTGATACCCAGGACTCAACATGGATGGGTAAGGAGAAAAAGGACTCATACTCACATATATTGAATGACAGGAAGCAGGACATGTCGTCTACATGGTCTTGGGATGAGAAGAAAAATGATTGGGTCCTTGATGAAATGGTAATCAGCAACGATTACTATGACGGAATGAAGGCAATACAGTATTTAAGATATGATTCCATTAAGTCAATGACCTATCCGTATAAGATACAGGAATACACTTACAGTGGCGATACGGTTCGCAGCCTGTATGTTGAACTGGATGAACCTGACTCATTAAGTCAGTTGTCGAATCTTACGCCACTGATAAACCATTCAGAAAGAATAGATTATGTTGATTATACATGGGCGGAACTGGGATTGGATGAGAAAGATGTGAATGATGAGATATCCGTTCCCAGAAAATATGAGGCAAAATACAAACTTGTATCTACCGATGTGAACTCCATGAAATGGGAATACGAGAGCAAGAAAGAGCTTGAGTATGAACTGATTCCCCAATCCAATAAAGTCCGCCTTCTTCACGGCAAAGCGTATAAATGGAATGGAACCTCATGGATTCAACAGGAGGAGCGCATAAACAGGTATAATGAGTTTGGCAATCAGGTGCTGATTGAGAAATACTCAGAATGGGATGAAGAGTCCGGAATATGGAAAAACGGTGAAAAGAGAGAGCGTACATACACTGATACCGGAAAAATGATCGGTCAGGTAGATTATATCTTGAAGGACGGGGCTTGGGTTGGCGATTCAAAGAGCTTGAGGGAATTTGATGCTAATGGTCTGTCAACGTCCTTAACATTCTATTCATATGATAAAGACTGGTATGCTATCCAGAAAGTTGAATATCGTCACGATGAATCAGGTGAATTGCTTGACAATTATTTTTATTATTTGGTAGATGGCGAGTTGTTGTTGATGGAGAAATTTGAGACCATATATGAGGATGGCAAAGCTGTTGCAAAAGCTGACAGTATGCTTGTCAGCGTCTATGATTCGGACTCGAATAAAGTCTGGAAATGGGAACCGTCCAGGTATTATGAGTTATCAGAAGATTCTATTTCCGGCGGAACGACTGAATTGGTGAAGTTATGGAATGGTGATGAATGGGAGACTTATTTCAAGAACACCGAGGCAAAGGATTCTGCAGGTAATATAACATATTACGAATCATATGTAATGAATACCAAAACAAATGAATGGTTGGGCGATGAGAAGTATGAACAGTCATTTGATATCAACGGAAACAAGACTCTTGACGTTGTGTATGGCTGGATTGACACAACCGGAACATGGGGAACTAAAAAGGTAAAGGAATATGACAAATATGGTAATTTGATAATTGAGTCAAGCTATGAAACTGACACCCTGGGAAACTGGATCGGAATCAAAAAGGCCGGTGATTACTATAACGTTGATGAAGATATAACTTACAAGGTTTCATATACATGGGATTCTGACCGGAAAGACTGGCGTGGTGTAAGCAGAAGGGAATCCAGATCCACTATGGATAACAGGCTGGAAGTCTTGTATACATGGAATGAAACTGATTGGTGCTGGAATGGCTTGATTAAAGGGGTTCATGAGACCAATGAGCAGAAGAATCAATCCATTTATTATAATTATTTATGGGATTTGACCACTTCAGACTGGATTCCTGATAATTGTCAGAAAGAAGAATTTCTGTTAAGAAGTGACGGCAATATGGATTTTAATATGTTGTCATATGAGTTTTATGATGCTAAGAATCAGTCATGGGTAGTTCATGATTTGTATAAATCCGTATTCAAATATACCGTATCAACTGTAGTTGACGATGTGACTTTGAATTTCAATGTCAGTATGTTTGACGGTACCGTAACGGTTACAGCCGGTGAGCGTGACCTGATCCGGATTTTTGAGACATCGGGCGCAGATATTGCATCGGGCATAGGAGAGGTGTCTGCTAACGTAGCTCCTGGTACTTATCTTGTTTCAATAAACGGAAAGAGTTGTAAGATTTATGTCCGATAAGGGTGGGCTGTAAGACCTGCTAAATAATAAGCCCCAAAGGTGGAAATGTCACTTTTGGGGCTCATTGTATGGGTAGGTTTGTTTACTTGGATACTTTTCCGGGATTGTTGTTTATGTACTCCTTCCAGGTCTTGGGGCCTTTCTTGCCGGTGTCGGGGCGGCCCATCTGCAGGTAGTGGCAGTAGGCGGCGGCAAGGGCATCGGTCGCATCGAGGAACTTGGGCATCTCTGCCGGGTCCAGATGGAGCATGCGTTGCAGCATTCCGGCTACCTGCTCCTTGCTGGCGGTTCCGGTTCCGGTTATGGCCATCTTGATTTTCATGGGGGCGTATTCCGTGATGGGTACGCTGTGGTTGATGGCGGCGGCTATGGCAACGCCCTGGGCTCGGCCCAGCTTGAGCATGGACTGTACGTTCTTGCCAAAGAAGGGGGCCTCAATGGCCATCTCATCGGGTAGGTATGAGTCAATGATGCCGTTTACGCGCTGGAAAATGTGGCCTAGCTTGAGGTACATGTCGCCCTCCTTGCGCATATCTATCACGCCCATGGTAACGATCGATGCCTTGGTGCCCTCTACCTTGATGACTCCATAACCCATCACGTTTGTGCCGGGGTCTATGCCTAGGATGATTTTTTCTGCTACGGGCTTTATCATTTACTCAAATTTTCTAGTGCGAAGATAGCAATTATTCAATCCTAATAGTTACCTTTGCACCCGAAATCATCAAGGACGGGGCATTAGCTCATCTGGCTAGAGCGTTTGACTGGCAGTCAAGAGGTGACGAGTTCGAGTCTCGTATGCTCCACATGCAAAAAGAGGTCGCAATGCGGCCTCTTTTTGTATGTGGAGCATGTGTACCTTTTTTTATTTCGCTAACGCGAAAGCGCTCCATTTCATTTCGCTTGGCGGCCCTCCGGGACCGCGTTCTCGCTCCAAGCATTCGCTCGCCCCAATACGTTTGTACCTGCGTTTATTTTTTTTTTTTTTGCTATACCGAATAAGTGACTACAATGACAACTTTTGGGAATAAACACTGATAAATGGACGTATTTTTGCTGTCGGGCCGTTCTGAAAGAAAAACAAGATTCTATGAGTGCAGATAGAATTAAAACCCTTGCATCAAAAAATTGGTGCTACATGGCATTCAGTTTATTCTTTATGATACTGATGACATCTTGCCGCAGCACGGTAAGGCCAGTCTCAGATAAATTGTCTCAAAGTACAATTACTGCTGCAGTTGATGAATCTTATCAGGAAGATAGCTCTAAAAGAATCGTTTATGCTCCCAACGGCGACATGGTAGATTGGGAAGATATTTATATTGATGATGAACCTACCGATACAAACGAAATTTATATGGTAGTTGAAGATTCTCCTCAGTTCCCGGGCGGCTTGCAGGCTTTGTTGGATTATCTGCATGATAACATAAAGTATCCAGAATCGTGCCGCAGGGATAGTATTAAAGGACGTGTAATTATCTCCTTTGTGGTAGAGAAGGATGGTAGTATTAATAGCGCAGAGATAGTAAAAGGTGTACATGAACTACTAGATGCTGAGGCACTGAGGGTTATTGGCGCCATGCCTAAATGGAAGCCAGGTAAACAGCGTGGTAAGACGGTACGCGTAAAATACGCCATTCCTGTAAATTTCAGACTGGATGGCTCTCCATATCTAACAGACCCCAGAATGACTGACAGGGAAATAGAAAACAAGACAGCCGATATAATAGAAATTGTTGAAGAAAATTCTTATCTCGAATGAATCTGATGTGGAAAAGGGGACTGTCCCCTTTTCCACATTGCTTATTCACTTTTGATTACCAGGGCGGGGTTTTCGCGGGCGGTGCGGAAGACGCGGCGGGCTACGGAGGCGAATATCAGGAGCGCCATGAAGAGGAGGATGATGGCGTAGATCCACCAGTGGATGGCGGCTATCCTGGCAAAATGCTGTAGCCATGAGTGCATCACTATGGTTCCTGCGGTGAATGACAGGGCGGCCGATACCACCAGTACGACGGCATACTCACGCAGCAGGGAGAGCGCTATGTCCTTTACGCTGGCTCCGTGCACTTTACGGACGGCAATCTCGCGCCTGCGCTCCTGACATGCCAAGGTGATGGCCATAAAGACTCCCAGAATGGCTATGATTATGCAGACAAGGCCCGATATGATCATAAGTTTAACCAGCGTCCTGTCAGATTTAAGGAACTCATCCATCCAGTCATCCATGTAGGATGCATAGACGGTCCAAGGAGCCTTTTCTACCAGACTGTCAAGAGCGGCTGCAAATTCCTTTCTCCGGGAGGGGTCAAACTTGGCAATCACGTTATATGATTCACCCGGATTATTGGGTGAGTGGAATATATCGGATGTGTTGAAGAATACCAGCGGGGAGGCTTCGGATACGGGGCCATCAAGATAGAGGTCTTTCAGGACCGCCACGATGGTCAGGGGCTTGAGGTTGGGATATCTTAACTGATATATGGTCTTGCCCAGCGGGTCATCGATGCCCAGAATGCGGCATGTGGCCTCCGTTACCACGATTTCATCGGGCCCTATCACATCGGGGACTGTTCCTTGCAGGACAGTGAAACCGTATGCGCTGTTGCTTGCATCACCCATGATAATTGCCCTGATGCTTACGGGGTCGGACTGCCCTGATTCATCGGCCACAAACTTATATGAACTTGAAAAGTGTTGTTTGGATACAAAACTGTAGTTGGTGGTTTTGGCATACTCAACCATAGGCAACGTGCTGAGCTCCTGAGCCAACCGACTGAGATACTGATTGCGTGTGCTTGAGATGTCATGTCTTATTTCTTGCTCATCAATCAGTTGGGAGTCTGCATCATATGTGCGGGTAAAGTAAACGTTGTCATCATTTGTCATCTCTATGCTCACTACGCCATTGATGCCGAACCCCCAATTGCTGTTGCACAGGAACCTGATCTGACGTATCAGGACCGATGAGCAGAATATGCAGAACAGGCTAATGGTAAGCTGTACGGTAAGTCCCGCCATCCTGAACCTCTTGCTGCGTGACTTGCCCTGTGTCATCATGTTGT
Source organism: Bacteroidaceae bacterium (assembly GCA_045220475.1). Lineage (GTDB taxonomy): Bacteria > Bacteroidota > Bacteroidia > Bacteroidales > Bacteroidaceae > Colenecus. The sequence goes on along the minus strand of JBGUVW010000035.1, from coordinate 20,776 downwards.
TGAGCGAGTCCTTGAGTATGATTGCTATGGTTATTACTCCGGCCGCAAGGGATAGAATGAAAGCCGATGCCATGACAATGAGGCACCCCCAGACTATCATCGTGGAATTGCCGCCTATGAATGAGAACTCGGCAAATTGGTCCTTGATGAGAAAGAGTCCGCACAATGCCACAATAAGGGAAATGATGAACTCCACAGCCATCTCAACGGAGAGCATGACAACCAGTTTCCTGACTGATGAACCGCATGAGCGGCGCAGTCCCATCTCTTTGCGGCGGCCGGTGATGCGTGTCACGGTCATGGATATGGAGTTGACCACTGCACACATGATGAGCAACAGGCTGGTTAGGGCGATGAAACGCACGTGTTTGGCATCCATCGGACTCTTTATTACACCTTCATGCAACTTGCTGATATTGAGCAGCTTTACTGACGGGTAACTGCTTTCGGGGTCAACAATACCGGATATCTCTTTTTCCAGCTTGTCAATATCGGTGCCTTTGCGAACCTTAAAGAGAACCATTCTACTATAGTAGTTATAAGGGTTCTGGGATGAAATATCATCCAGATTAGACAGGGTCATCATGTTGATGTTAAGAGCCTTCAGGAATGAATGGTTGAGGTCGCGGAACACTCCCGATATTTTGCAGCCGGTCGGTTCGTCATCATTACCGACATATGTTGCACCGCCCATCACACCTACGGAATTGATTTCACCTGTGGTCATGTTCCTGCCCAACTCCACATCGGATCCGAAAGTCCTTTTAGCAGCCGATTCTGAGATGCAGAAACCATAATCATCCGGAAGACCTCCCGGTTTACCTTTGATTATATCAAATCCTATCAACTCCATGAAGTTCCCGTCCATGCAGGCTGCAATGGAACCGCGTGTTGCTATACAGCCCACCATTTCTATATCCTTGTGGCTTTTCAGCTGTGCCAGACTTTCATCGGAAATAGGACTATAAAGATTGTTAACCATCAGACCTGTACGGACTGTATATATTCGGTCCCAATCCTTGATTGTCTTGTCATACGTGTTTTCAAACCAATACCAGTAGGCTGAAAGGGAGAGAGCAATGAAGCCTACCGCCAGGCCCAGGACACAGAGCAGGTTCTGGACTGCATATTTATGGATATTGCGCAGTGCTACTTTGAGATAATGAAGGATCATATCAGGACTTTTTGATTCAGGTCCAAAATTATCCGCTCACCGGGCATTAATCAAAAGAAATAGTTATGAATTTGCGTTAAGGGGCTGAAATTGTCTAATTTTTGGACAATTTGTAGATATCTTTGCGGCATGAAAGTGTGCGTAGGCTTGTCGGGTGGAGTGGACTCCAGCGTTGCGGCTCTGTTGCTCAAGCAGCAGGGGTATGACGTTTTTGCCATGTTCATGCAGAACTGGCATGATACCGAGGGCACGCTGCACGGTGACTGCGAGTGGGAGGAGGACCGTCTGGTGGCCGAGATGGTGGCCAAGAAGATTGGCATCCCGTTCCATTTTGTGGACCTGAGTGACGAGTACCGCCGCCGCGTGGTGGACTATATGTTCAGCGAGTATGAGCAGGGCCGTACCCCAAATCCCGATGTGCTGTGCAACCGCGAGATCAAGTTTGATGCATTCCTGGATGCAGCCCTCAAGCTGGGTGCCGACATGGTGGCTACCGGTCATTACTGCCGTAAGGAGGTTGTGGACGGGCCTGACGGTAAGCCTATATATCGTATCTTTGAGGGCACGGACCCCGGTAAGGACCAGAGCTATTTCCTGTGCCAGCTCAGTCAGGAGCAGTTGTCGCGTGCCATGTTCCCGATAGGGCATCTGCTCAAGAAGCAGGTGCGTGAGATTGCCGCACAGGCTGCTCTGCCATCGGCCACAAAGAAGGACTCGCAGGGTATCTGTTTTGTGGGCAAGGTGGATCTGCCGGAGTTCCTTAAGCAGAAACTAAAGAGCGTTGAGGGTAATATCGTTGAGGTCTATCCTGAGTTCTACAAGTCCAATCCGCACTTTAAGTTCCAGCAGGAGACGCTGTCGGGCATTACGGCCGATGGCAGTGCCGCAAATATGGTGACGGGTTATATAAGTGAGGACAAGTGTACCGATACGCTCTGCTCCAACCATTATGATCCTGAAAAGATTGCCCGGTTGGCCGATGAGACCCTGGTGCGTCTGGCTACGCCTTACCGTTACGATTCCATCAGATTCATTACCGAGACATACCGCAGCGGCCACAAGCACGTTAAGAAAACACGTTACAAGGCCAATCCGTGGGGAAAGATAATTGGCACGCATGACGGTGCGCAATTCTTTACCATCGGCCAGCGTCACGGACTTAATGTGGGCGGGCATGATGACTCGTTGTTTGTGATAGCTACCGATATTGACACCAATACCGTTTATGCAGGCGAGGGGCATACCCATCCCGGACTGTCACGCAGCTGCCTTTGCATAGATGGCTCACAGATACACTGGATACGTCCGGATATGGAGATGGGGGTGGCCCAGGTGCGCCGTTACCGCGTGCGTATACGTTACCGCCAGCCTCTGCAGGATGCTTGGCTCATACGGCGTGACAGCGGACTGTACATTCTTTTTGACGAGCCCCAGCGTGGCATCACCCCCGGCCAGTTTGCCGTCTGGTATAATGCAGACGATGAAATGCTGGGATCAGGTGTGATTAGATAGGGAGCCAAAGGGGACGGTTCTGTTTGGCCCCTTTTTCCGAAAGGGTGCCAAACAGAACCGTCCCCTTTGGCTCCCTCTGGCTCTCTGTTGATAAATAATCTAAAAATAGGACAAGTTGGCCCGTAGTGCATGGTAATTATTTGTAACTTTGCACCACTAAATCAAACTAAACAACTGTCAAATTCCTTATGGATTCAAGCAATTCTTTCCTGGTCTTTTGCGGTACCAACACCATGTACCTGGCCAAAGAGATATGCGATTACCTTAACTGCCCCCTGGGCAACATGAATGTGGCACATTTTGCAGACGGTGAGTTTGCAGTATCGTATGAGGAGTCTATCCGCGGTAAGGATGTATTCCTGGTACAGTCAACATTCCCCTCGTCGGATAACCTGATGGAGCTTCTGCTCATGGTTGACGCCGCCAAGCGTGCATCGGCCAAGTCAGTAAATGCCGTTGTTCCTTATTTTGGTTGGGCACGTCAGGACCGTAAGGACAAGCCGCGTGTATCAATAGGCGCCAAGCTGGTGGCCGATATGCTGAGCACCGCCGGTATTGACCGTCTGATTACAATGGACCTGCATGCAGACCAGATTCAGGGATTCTTTGACGTACCCGTGGATCACCTCTATGCATCCATGGCTTTCATCCCGTATGTACAGAGCCTCAAGCTTGAGGAACTGGTTATGGCTGCTCCCGATGTAGGCGGCAGTAAGCGTGCCAGCGCATATGCCAAGTTCCTGGATGTACCTCTGGTTCTCTGCCAGAAGACCCGTACCCGTGCCAACGTTGTGGATGATATCCGTATCATCGGTGACGTTCAGGGCAAGAATGTGGTTATTGTGGATGATATCGTTGATACAGCAGGTACCATTTGCAAGGCTGCCGATGTCATGATGGAGGCCGGCGCCAAGTCTGTACGTGCATTGGCTTCACACTGCGTTATGTCAGGTGACGCTCCCGTACGCGTTGACAACTCACAGCTGGAGGAGATCATATTCACCAACAGCATACCTTACCGTAACCCCATCCCCTGCAAGAAACTCAAGCAGATATCCATAGCACAGATGTTTGCCGAGACTATCCGCAGAGTGATTTCAAACGAGTCAATCAGCTCACAATATCTGATAAAGTAATATGAAAAGGGTTTTATTCTTTGTTTTTGCTGCAATCCTGCTCACTGCCTGCGGCGGTAATGGTTCATACAGGATTAAAGGTACAATTGAGGGCGTTGGTGACAGCACAGTGCTTTCCCTCTGCCTGATAGATATGGAAGGACTTACACCGCTTGACTCATTCGTGGTAAAGAACGGCAAGTTCTCTTTCAAGGGTCAGATTGATGACGCTCAGATGGCTGTAGTTATGTATGAGACCGAGGAGTCCATGAACGGATGCCAGTTCTTCCTGGAGCCCGGAAACATATCAATCATGATGAATGCCAATACAGGTGAGCAGCACCTGGCAGGTACTCCTAACAATGAAGCTTTCCAGAAGTTCTATGATGATACCGAGTCATTCAATGATGAGGCCATGGAGCTGAGCGATAAGATCCGCATCACCATTGCTTCTCAGAATGACGCAAGTGACCTGTATGAGCAGATGGGTGATCTGCAGAACCGTTTCAAGGCTGTACTGGCACAGAGCATCAAGGATAACGCTGAATTGGCTTATGCCTATCAGCAGCTTATGGACAATTACAGTCTCTTTGAGCCCGAGGAGGTTATGGAGCTGCTTGAGGCACTTGCTCCCACATTCGGCACTGACTTCTATTTCAATCAGCTTACAGCAACCATCAACGCTCAGCTGAGCACAAGCCTGGGTCATCCCTTTATTGATTTTGAGGCTCCCGTTCTGGATAAGAAGAACAAGTTTGAGTCCACTGCAAAGCTCTCTGACTACATAGGAAAGAACAAGGTGGTTCTGCTTGATTTCTGGGCCAGCTGGTGCGCTCCCTGCATGAATGAGGTTCCTAATCTTAAGGCTGCCTACAACAAGTTCAAGTCAAAAGGTTTTGAGATTGTAAGCGTCTCTGTTGATGATGAGACTGCTGACTGGATCAAGGCTGTAAAGGACAACGGAATGAACTGGGTTCAGCTCTGGAACGGTGTTGATGACCTGGAGAACTCAGCCGCTTTCAAGTACTCAATCAGCGCAATCCCGTCAACATTCCTGATTGATGCCGATGGCACCATCATAGGTCGCAACCTGCGTGACAAGGAGCTGGAGGAGGCTCTTGAGGATTTCTTTAAGAACTGATTATAACAGACAGACAATAAAAAAGACGGTCCTTTCGGGGACCGTCTTTTTTTGTCCTGGATAAATATCACGGGCGGCGTGAAATCTTACGCATCAGCTCATTACGACTGGATTCAAACTGCAGTGTATTGGCTGCTATTACGTAGTTGTGAGGATCAGAGCAGCTGCGGTATGCAAAGAGCAGGAACTCTGAACGGTTGCTGTCAAACTGGAATGTCTTGGCCATATCGGCAATCTGACGTGTGGTGAGCAGGCTGCCGCATACAATCATCTTGGCAAGCTTCTCACGTGTGGAGTCAAACTCCTCATTCTTGAGGGTCTTGATTATGGCGGTCATGTCAGATGATGTAACCTTGTAAACGGGTGCGCCGTCCTTGACATCCTCAATCTGGTTCTCCATCACGTACTTGATTACCTTCTCACGGCTTGAGCTGAACTCAACGGTGGTGAGTACGCGGTAGAAATTGTGACGGTCCACGCAGTTGTGATATGCCTGCTTGAGGAACTTTACGCGATCGCTGTCAAAGCTAAAGAACTCTGCTACCTGCTTGATCTGAGCTGTGGTCATATAACCGCCGGTGCTGAACACCATATCGGCCATCTTGAGACGGTTGGAGTCAAATGACTCGCGGTCAAATGCGCGGATAACCTCATTGTCAACTACTTTTATCTTGACGGGGACAACCTCCTGAACTATTACTGTGCGTTCTCCACGACGGGGCTGTGGCTCTGAGCGGCGGACTATGCGGTCATCACGGCGTTCTGTGCGTGATCTGCGTACTACTCTGGACTGTGCCTGAACACTCTCGGTACCTATCAGAAGCGCTGCAACTGCTAGGCCAATCATCATCACTTTTGTTTTCATCGCTGTGGTTTTTTGTGGTTTTCTACTATTATGACGAGCAATGCCGTTATTTGTTAACTACCTCACGCTCAAAAAAGTCCAGGAAGAAGGGCCAGTTGGGTCCAGCCTCATGACCGCCATGGTGCTGACGGTAGGTCAGACGGCCATCCATAAGACCGTTATCCATGCCGGGGAACAGGTCTGTGCCCAGTCCTTTGTAACCGAACAGTTCATAGACAGGTGATGCCTTTGATGCCGATATGAATGATCCGACTACATCCTGCCACTTATCGCCGCTCCAGCTTCCGGTTGATATGAAGCAGGCACGCGGAGCGCACAGGGCAATGAGCTCATGCTGGTCTACGGGCAGGTCATTCTCAGTGAGCGGGTCAGTTCCGTATTTGATGAGGTTACCGCATACCCAGTGGTACTCCTCATTTGAAACTATGTTTCCGATGCTCTCACCGCAGTCACGACGCCATCCTGCAGCACCGGCCTTACCTGATGAGGCAATGAATCCGGCTGCGATACGCTCCTCAAAAGCCATGGCTACGAGTGATGCCTTTCCGTAACGTGATACGCCCTCGATGGCGCACTTGGTGGCATCAAAGGTGTTATCGGTCTCAAAGTAGTCAATCAGGCGTGACAGGCCCCAGCCCCATGCACGGAGTGAACCCCAGTCTGTGGGCTGGCGGAACTCACCCTTGTTGCAGAGTCCGATGATGCCGTTGGTAAGACCGGAACCGGCATCGGCCTGGATGGATGAGGGGTTGATGGTGGCTGCGGCCCAACCGCGCTCAATGACCATCTGCTGCCATGATGTGCTGCCGGCACGGGTGCGGGTGGGGTCACCGCCTCCGAATCCGAACTCTATGATTACCGGGAGCTTGGTGCTGCCGTTATCGGGATAGACCACGTTGGCCTGGATCTCTACTGTGATGGCGGGATAGCTGGAGTTGTCAACCACACCTTTAAGATAGCGTACAACTACCGGGGTGCCGGCAAAATCCTTCTTCTCCTCACCAGTGACCTCCCATTTTACGCCGGGTACATTGTCTGGGATGCGGCCGTAGACATTATCCTCAAAGAGTTTTACTATCTCCGGGCGGCGGGTCTTCTGCCACATCTTGGCGCTGGTTACCTTCTTGCCGCTCTCTGTTACAAGGACTTCGGGGTAGAAGGGGTAGGGGTTGGCAATCAGCTCGTCATAATTGGGGTGTTTGCTCTCGTCCTGGCTGTTGGGCTGACGGCCCTCACGGGGCTGGTCTACGCCTACTTTTGCCAGCATATCGGCATAATCGGCAGCCGCAATCTTGCGCAGGCTGTCCTGGCTGGCGCGGTTTCCGCCTCCAAACATCATAAACTGGGCATTTGCCGTAAAGGGAATAATGGCCACTAAGGCCGCTGCAAAGATATTTTTCATTGCACTCATAAGCACTATTGTTTGTTTTTTCAAAGATACGTTATTTATCCGTTTGGTACCTCTTGCGGGACGGATAAAAAAAGAGGCCATCAGTGAATTGATGACCTCCTTTATGCTATTTGTTGAGCGGATTACTTGCCGGGCTGGTTGTAAGCGGCGTTAAGACCGTCCAGAACCTCAGCTGTGATATCCATAGCCTGGTCTACGAACAGCAGGGCAGCCTTGTTGATGATAATGTTGTAACCGTGTGTCTTGTTGTACTCCTTAATGAAGTTGTCAACGGTCTCATTTATCTTGAGTGAGTTGGCGTCTCTCTCAGCCATGAGCTCCTGAGTGTATTTCTCGCTCTTCTCCTGGATGGCCTGCTGCTTCTTGGCAAGTCTGTTCTCCTCTGACTGAGCGCGCTCGGCCGATGAATAAACACCGTTCCTTACCTTTTTCTGGTAGTCTTCAACATCTTTCTGCCACTTGTTGGCCTCCTCGGTCAGGGCCAGGCGGTAATTCTCCTCCTTACGGGTAATCTCCTCGGCAAGATCCTGATAGTACTGGTAATTGGCCAGGAGAGAGTCTACGTTGATGTATGCAATCTTTAAGCCAACTATCTGCTCTGAGCCCTGGGGCTGGGGTACCTGTACGGTCTCAGTTGACTGCTGTTTGCACTGGCTGAAGCTGAGAACGGCTGCGGCCGAGAGAATGATTGATGAAACGGACTTGAAGTTCATATTCGTTTAGTTATTTATTTACTGTTTTCATTAACGGCCATCGGGTTAACCTTCTGTGCCTGTGCGTCCTGTGACTCAACGCATCCTATGCCGCGCTTTCTCATGGCTGGGTTCCTGCCAACATGGATATTGGGGAATCGGCCGTTCTTCTTAAGCAGTATGCTAACAGATAACAGGACTACCGCTGCCAGAAGGAAAAGTGTAACTGTCAGAAACGTTTTCCACATACGGACTGCGAAGTTAGATATTTAATTTGAACTATTTGCAAGAATAGTGTATTTTTGGAGTTGTTAAGAATTCAAGACATGGAAAAGACAGATTGGTCAAAAAGAGTGATGGACATATTCCTGGAGATATGCAGGATCCCGCGTCCGTCAGGAAGAGAGGAGAAGATGGGTGAGTACCTGATGAACTTTGCCGCTGAGCGTGGGCTGGCCGCACGTAAGGATGAGGTGGGTAATGTGCTGATATCCAAACCGGCAAGTCCCGGATTTGAAGGCCGCCAGACAGTGATACTGCAGGCGCATCAGGATATGGTATGTGAGAAAGACGCTACTCTGGACCATGATTTCATGACCCAGCCTATTGAGACCTACGTTGAGGACGGATGGCTCAAGGCACGCGGCACCACTCTGGGGGCCGATGACGGCATGGGTATTGCCATGGCTCTGGCTGTTCTTGACAGCAAGGAGATAGAGCACGGACCGGTGGAGTGCCTGTTTACCGTATCGGAAGAGACTGGTCTTACAGGCGCTGAGAACCTTAAGCCGGGTATGATGAACGGCAAGATGCTCATAAACCTGGACTCGGAGGATGAGGGTGAGATATTCATAGGCTGTGCCGGCGGAATCAATTCATCTGTTGAGTTTGACTATAAGAGTGAGGCTGTGCCTGCGGGGTACATGTTCCTGCGCGTGGGCGTGGACAGGCTGCATGGCGGACACTCCGGTGACGATATAGATAAAGGTTATGCCAATGCCAACAAGGTGCTGGCACGTTTCCTTAACAGCGCTCTTGAGAAATATGATTTAAGACTGATCTCTTTGAGCGGCGGTAATCTGCATAACGCCATACCGCGTGACGCAGAGGCTGTGATTGCGGTGCCGTTTGCCGAGCGTGAGAATATCCGTGTTGACTTTAACGTGTTTGCATCGGAAGTACAGGATGAGTATCATGTGACGGAGCGTGAGGCCAAGTTCTATATGGAGACTACTGATCCTGTGGCAGAGTGCATTGAGCCGGCAGTGGCACGTAACATCATACGTTCTGTTTTTGCCGTATTCAACGGCGTGTATGCCATGAGCATGGATGTGCCCGGACTGGTAGAGACAAGCTCAAACCTGGCCCGCATACGCACAGAGAAGGGTAAAGTCACCATGATTGCAAGCCAGCGCAGTTCGGTTGAATCGGCCAAATATGCCGTTCAGGATACTCTGGCTGCATGTTTCCGTCTGGCCGGAGCTAAGGTGGAGCGTAATGACGGATACCCCGGATGGGCTCCCAATACCAAATCAGAACTGCTGGAGATTGCGGTGCGTACCTATAAGGAGCTGTTTGGACGCGATCCTAAGGTGAGGGCAATCCATGCCGGTCTGGAGTGCGGACTGTTCCTGACCTCTTATCCGGACCTGGATATGATATCGGTAGGTCCCACACTGCGCGGCGTTCACTCGCCGTCCGAGCGTCTGGAGCTGGCAACCGTACCCATGGTATTTGACCATCTGCTGGCTATTTTGCGCAATATCCCGGAATGACAACATGGAACGAAGTTTAGAATACCTGCAGCTGCTGGCCAAGAGCTTTCCAAGCATAGCGGCTGCATCGACCGAGATAATAAACCTTGAGGCCATCCTGAACCTGCCCAAGGGTACCGAGCATTTTGTGACCGATATCCACGGTGAGTACGATGCGTTTGACTACGTGCTGCGTTCTGCATCGGGCGTTATCCAGCAGAAGATTGACGCTGTGTTTGGCGATGAACTGAGCCTGGAGGATAAACGCAGCCTGAGTGCTCTGATCAGCTATCCGGAGGCAAAACTGCGCGTGCTCAAGGCCGATAATGAGAACCTTGACGAGTGGTACAAGGTGACTCTGATGCAGCTGATTGCGGTGCTTACCCGTGTGTCATCACGATACACCCGCTCCAAGGTGCGTAAGGCGCTGCCCAAGGATTACGCTTACATCATAGAGGAGCTGATGCATGAGACTCGCGGCACGTTCCTGTCAAAGCATAATTACGTCAAGGCAATCGTGGATACGATAGTCTCCACCGGACGTGCCAGCCATTTCATCACTGCCATTGCCGATGTCACACGTGACCTGGTGATTGACCAGCTCCACATAATTGGTGATATCTATGACCGTGGTCCCGGCGCGCACCGCATAATGGATATGCTCTGCAATTACCGTGACTTTGACATACAGTGGGGTAACCATGATGTGGTATGGATGGGAGCGGCGTCCGGCAGTGCCGCCTGCGTGGCCAACGTGATACGTAACAGCATCAAGTATGCCGATATGAGCACGCTTGAGGACGGTTACGGAATCAACCTGCTGCCGCTGGCAACATTCGCCATGGAGACCTACGCAAATGATGACTGTGAGCTGTTCCGTCCGGTCAAATCGGACCAGACACCTGCCGATGACGTTCCGCAGATTCGCCTGCTGTCACAGATGCACAAGGCCATCGCCATCATTCAGTTCAAGATTGAGGCTGCTGTTATCGGCCGTCATCCGGAGTTCAGGATGGATCACCGCAACCTGCTTGACAAGATAGATTTCAGGAAAGGCACCGTAATATGTAATGGTAAGGAGTATGCCCTGCGTGATACCAACCTGCCTACCGTTGATCCCGCTGATCCGTTCAGACTCACTCCGGCCGAGCATAACGTTATTGACCGCCTGGTACACAGTTTTACCAACAGCAAGACTCTGGCGCGCCATATGGAGTGCCTGTTTGCGCACGGATCGCTCTATCTGGTACATAACAACAACCTGCTTTATCACGGCAGCGTACCCCTGAATGAGGACGGCACGTTTGCATCGATGCAGATCCAGGGCATGGAATATAAGGGGCGTGAGCTGTTTGACGTGCTTGAGAAAATGGTCCGCACAGCCTATTTCTCCACATCGGACGATGAACTGAAGGAGTACGGCAAGGACCTGTTCTGGTATCTCTGGTGCGGCCCGGTATCACCACCTTTTGACAAGAAGAGCATGGCCACGTTTGAGCGTTATTTCATTGCCGATCCCAGCACGCACGTTGAGGAAAAGGGTAACTATTACCGACTCAAGAACCGCCGTGACATCTGCGAGATGATTCTGCGTGAGTTTGGCATCACGGAGATGGAGCATGCCCACATCATAAACGGTCACATTCCCGTCAAGGCCGCCAGCGGTGAGAGTCCCATCAAGGCCGATGGCCGACTGCTGGTGATTGACGGCGGATTCTCCAAGGTCTACCACGAGACCACCGGAATTGCCGGCTACACCCTCATCTACAATTCTCACGGAATGCGTCTGGTGCGCCACCATCCGTTTGAGTCAATCCAGAAGTCGGTAGCCGAGGGTATGGATGTGATTGCCTCCACCCAGGTGGTTGAGTACACTGACCAGCAGATCCTGGTGCGCGATACCGACAAAGGTAAGCGCATCATGTCCCGCGTAGAGGATCTGAAAGCCCTCCTGCAAGCTTATCGCACCGGCCTTATCCGCAATTGACTCCCGCCCACATCGGCCCGCCCGCTCATCGACCCCTGCGCGCTTCCCCGCCAAAGTGTCCCACACCAACCCGCGTTAGAACGTATTCTCGCTAGGGTGAGTGTGGGACACTAGTTCATTTCGCGGGTGTGTCCCACACTGAGGTGCCCCACAGAGCTTGTGAACGGGATTGCTGTGGGACACTTTGGCGGGTATGGTGTGCATCGGCAAAAAAAGTGGGCACAAAACTTGCAAAATACCATTCTATCTGACATATTTGCAATTGATTCTGACATCGAAATAGTGTTTGCCGATGTCCGGAACCAGAAACTGAATACCAAAAACCTAATTACAAACAGTTATCTATGGAAAATGACAACAGGTTCTTTTACCACATGTTCGCCAATGGTGATGATTCCCGTAATTTCATTACATCTTTGAAGGATTTCTACGCTGCGTTCAACCGTATCGGTGTGTGCGCTGCTAATTCAGCAGCCAGGGTTGTATCTTTCTCGATTGAGGATACGCACCCTCATGTGCTCTTGTATGGAACGGAGGCGGATTGCGTCAAGTTCAAGAATGCTTATCTGATATCCACTCTAAGGTACATTGCCGCTAATCGTGGTAGCTTGTATGATGTGTTTCTGCACTATGAGTTATATCCCGTAAAATCAGACGATTACCTCAAGAATGTGGCGGTTTATACCATCTTTCAGGCAACCAAAGACGGAAAGAAAGTGATGCCGTACGATTATGTATGGGGTAGTGGATCGCTATATTTCAGGTCCGATAATACAGTCCCCATCTGGTATGTTGATGATAGTGGCGCAACAAATGATCCAAGGCCGATAAGCTGTTTGTCAGCCAGGGAGAAAGAGGCTATGTTGCATTCGCGCAAGAAAGTTCCCGATGATTGGCTGATTTGCAACGGTTTCCTGCTGCCCGAGAATTATGTTGATGTGGATTTGTTTGAATCCATTTATCAGACTCATAACTGTTATCGGGTCTTCCTAGCTAACAGCAAAAAGAAGGATGATGCGGTTGTAACCAAGATGTCAAAAGTTAGGGGCTTGATGATAGAGGACCTGGAGGCACGAAAGATTTGTGCGGCAGCGTGCTATTCACTTTTTCATAAGCATGATGCCCGATGGCTGGATACTAATCAGCGATTGCAGCTAGCAAAGGAATTACGAGGGCAATACTATCTCTCATTCCGCCAGCTAGCTACTCTGTGTCGACTCCCGGAAACTGAGATACGCAAGTACGTGCGCTAGTGGGCCATCAGCTCGGTAATCGGCCCAGCTCATCTCGCTCATCGGCCCCACGCGCTTTCCCGCCAAAGTGTCCCACACTGACCTTAGCGAGAATATGCTCTAACGCGGGTGAGTGTGGGACACTAGCTTGAGATGAGGGGATGTAACACAACGAACCCCGCTACACGGGTTGTGAGCGGGGTTGCTGTGGGACACTTTGGCGGGGAACTAGAGTACCCCCTTGGATGAGGGGAGGGTATAGTTCCAGATGTCGCGGCGGACGGCTTGTTTCAGGGCGCGGGCGAAGGCTTTGAAGATGGCTTCGATCTTGTGGTGTTCGTTGTCGCCTTGGGCCTGGATGTTGAGGTTCATGGCGGCGGCGTCACTCAGGGACTTGAAGAAGTGCAGGAACATCTCGGTGGGCATCTCGCCAATCTTCTCGCGCTTGAACTGGGCGTCCCAGACAAGCCAACTGCGGCCTCCAAAATCCAGCACCACCTGAGCCATGCAGTCATCCATGGGGAGGGCGTAGCCGTAACGCTCTATGCCACGCTTGTCACCCAGGGCCTTGCGGATGCACTCGCCAAGCACGATTCCGGTATCCTCAATGGTGTGGTGCTCATCGACATAGAGGTCACCCTTAACCTTGATGGTCAGGTCCATACCTCCGTGACGGCCTATCTGCTCCAGCATGTGGTCAAAGAATCCAAGACCGGTGCTGATATCGCACTTGCCGGTGCCGTCAACGTTCAGCTCAACCAGGATATCGGTCTCCTTGGTTGCACGGTGGGCCGATGCACGACGCTCGCCGGCAAAGATGAACTCTGCCACCTTCCACCAGTCACGGGTGGCCAGGGCGCATGCAGCCTTCAGGTCATCCGACAGGTCATCGGCACTGTCCTGCAGCAGGATGGCGCGGCAGCCCAGGTTTCGGGCAAGCTCCACATCTGTGGCGCGGTCACCTATCACGTAGCTGGCACTGAGGTCATACTCATCGGTCTTATATTTGCCGAACATGCCGGTGCCGGGCTTGCGGGTAGGGGCGTTGTCCTCAGGGAAATGCGGGTCTATGAGGATGTCACTGAACTCCACTCCTTCACCTTTCAGAGTGTTCAGTATGAAGTTGTGAGTGGGGTAGAAGTCAGCCTCGGGGTATGATGGAGTGCCCAGACCGTCCTGGTTGCTGGCCATCACGAACTCAAAGTCGGTGTGGCCGCTCAGGAATGAGAGGGCGCGGAATACTCCCGGTACAAACTCCAGCTTGTCAAAGCTGTCAAGCTGCTCGTCGGACGGCTCTACTATTATGGTTCCGTCACGGTCGATGAATAGGACTCTCTTTTTCATATATGTTTTTTTACCATTCGGCGGGTTGCTCGCTGCTTCGCAGCTCGGTTGTTTTTGGCTTTCTTGGCCTTTGGCCTTGAAAGCCGCTAGCTGGAAACGTATTATTTTATTAGAAGCATTTTACCTTTTTTTAGTTTGGGGCGGCGACGCCCCAAACCCGCTTCATTACACTTCGTTTCATTTCGCTCTGCCGGCCTTCCAGGCCGGGTAAAACCAAGCCATTTACGCTTCGCTTTAATGGTTTGGTTTTACTGGGTGCAGCTGGAATCCTTGTGCGGATTTGGGTCACGCTTGTGGATACGCAGGTGCGATTGTGTTGGTTTTTGGGTGTAACTGGAAGCCTTAGCTGTTGTAGGCTCTCAGGGCATCCATTAGTGCATTATTCTCTGCCACTGTTCCTATTGTAACTCTAAGGCTGTTGCCGCAGAGGGCGATTTTGCTGCGGTTGCGGACTATGATGCCCTGGTCAACAAGGTAGTTGTAGGTGGCGGCGGCGTCTTTTACGCGGGCCAGGAAGAAGTTGGCATCGGACGGATAGACCTTGATGCAGCAACTGAGCTTGGCGAACTCGGCCATGAGGCGGGTGCGCTCTTTGAGGATTGACTCTACCCAGCCTTTTACGCGGTCATGCTGCATCACCTCCTCCATGGCACGCTGCTGTGTGAGCAGGTTGATGTTGTAGGGATACTTGACCTTGTTCATTATGCCTATGATCTCAGGTTGCGCGAACGCCATTCCCAGACGGATTCCTGCCATTCCCCATGCCTTGGAGAATGTCTGGAGCACAATCAGGTTGGGGCGGCTCTCAAGCTGCTTGAGATATGAAGGCACGCCTGCAAAATCTATGTAAGCCTCATCTACAATCACGATTCCGTCAAAACTATCCAGCACGCTGTCAATCACCTTACGGTCAATGTTGTTGGCCGATGGGTTATTGGGTGAGCAGAAGAATACCAGTTTTGTGTTGGCGTCAATGGCGGCCATGATCTTGTCATAGCTGGGCTGGAAGTTCTCATCCATGAGCACGCGGCGGTACTCAACGTCATTGATATCGGCGCAAACCCCGTACATTCCGTAGGTGGGCTCGATGGCTACGGCATTGTCCTTACCCGGTGTGCAGAATATGCGGTACATCAGGTCTATGGCCTCATCGCTTCCGTTGCCCAGGAAAATGGACTGCTCCTGTACTCCCTTTATCTCGGCGATGCGTTTCTTGAGGTCACGCTGCAGGGGGTCCGGATAACGGTTTACCGGATTGTTGTAAGGGTTCTCATTGGCGTCCAGGAACACCTTGGCGTCCTTGCCCTGGTACTCATCGCGGGCCGATGTGTAGGGGCTTAGGCTCCAGATGTTGGGTCTTACCAGTTGTTTCAGATCTTTCATATTTCCTTTAATCTGATGGTTACAGCGTTTTTGTGAGCGTCCAGATACTCGCCGGCGGCCATGGTCTCGATTACGGGGCCAAGAGAGCGCAGACCCTCTTTTGTGAGCTGTTGGAAAGTTATCTTACGCATAAAACTGTCTATGTTCACTCCTGAATAGGCCTTTGCGTAGCCGCTTGTAGGCAGCGTGTGGTTGGTACCCGATGCATAATCGCCTGCGCTCTCCGGTGACCAGGGGCCGATGAACACGGAACCTGCGTTCACTACACGCTCGGCAAGTTCACCAGCATTGGCGGTCTGGATGATCAGGTGCTCGGGGGCATACTCATTGGTCATCTCAATGATCTCATCGTCATTGCTGAGCAGGATCATGCGGCTGTTCTGCAGGGATGCCTCGGCAATCTCATTACGGGGCAGCAGGGCAACCTGACGGTCAACTTCGGCCTGAACCTTATCAATAAGTTCTGACGATGTGGTGAGCAGGATCACCTGGCTGTCACGTCCGTGCTCGGCCTGTGACAGGAGGTCGGCAGCTACGAATGCGGGGTTGGCCTGGGCATCGGCAATGACCTCAACCTCAGAGGGGCCGGCGGGCATATCGATAGCTACGTCCTTGAGTGACACAATCTGCTTGGCAGCGGTAACGTAGGGGTTACCGGGGCCGAATATCTTGGATACCTTGGGTACGCTCTCTGTTCCGTATGCCATGGCGGCTATGGCCTGTGATCCGCCCAGTTTGAAGAAACGGTTCACGCCGGCTACCTGTGCGGCGTAGAGTATGGCGGGGTTGACCTTGCCGTTCTGTCCCGGAGGGGTGCAGAGCACAATCTCCTGGCAGCCGGCTGTGCGGGCGGGAATGGCCAGCATCAGGACTGTAGAGAACAGGGGAGCTGTGCCGCCGGGGATGTAAAGGCCTACCTTGGTGATAGGTACAGCTTTCTGCCAGCAGGTTACGCCCGGGGTGGTCTCCACCTTGCTGAGTGAGGGCAACTGAGACTCGTGGAACTTGCGTATGTTCTTGGCGGCGCGGTCAATGGCGTCGCGCAGCTGGGCCGGTACAAGTGCGGCGGCCTCATCAAGCTCGGCCTGGCTTACGGCAAGTGAGTCAAGCTGAACCTTATCAAACTGGAGCTCGTAGTCCTTGAGGGCCTGGTCTCCTCCTCGGCGTACGGTGTCAAGCACGTCTTGGACGCGGTCGTAGAGGCCGGCTACGCTTAGGGCGGGGCGGCTCAGGAGGTCGGGCCACTGGGCCTTTTGGGGGTTCTTTACTATTTTCATATTTTCTTTCTTTTCTCTTTTCGGATGGTTTCTCCATCCGGCTGGTTTCTCGCGCCTTTGGCGCTCGGTTGTTTTTGGCTTTCTTGGCCTTTGGCCTTGAAAGCCGCTAACTGGAAACGTATTATTGGATTAGAAGCATTTTACCTTTTTTTAGTTTGGGGCGGCGGCGCCCCAAACCCGCTTCATTGGCTTTAGCCCATTTTTACATGCCACGATAAAGTAAACAAGTTTCCTTTATTCGTTTGGCTTAATGTAAAAATTCCATTTCATTTCATTCCGCTCTGCCGGCCTTCCAGGCCGGGTAAAACCAAGAGGTTTTTCGCTTTGCTTAAACCTTTTGGTTTTACTGGGTGCAGCTGGGATCCTTGTGCGGTTTGGGTCACGCTTGGGGACACGCAGGTACGGTTGTATTGTTAGAGAATCATCTTCTCAATGGGTAATACCAATATGCCTTCAGCACCGGCGGATTTGAGTTTGCCTATGATTTCCCAGAAACGTTTCTCGTCCAGGACGGCGTGAACGGAGCTCCAGCCTTTCTGTGCAAGAGGCATTACGGTAGGGCTCTTTATGCCGGGAAGCTGGGCGATTACCTCTTCCATGCTGTCATCGGGCACGTTCATCATTATGTATTTCTTGCCCTGGGCTGCCTTTACTGCATCAAAGCGGAACAGCAGCTCCTCAAGGATGGCTTTCTTATCGGCATCCATATTGGGATTGCCTATGAGCAGAGCCTCGGACTGCATTACAACCTCAACCTCACGCAGGTTGTTGCTTACCAGGGTTGAGCCTGAGCTTACAATATCAAAGATGGCGTCGGCCAGACCTATGCCGGGGGCAATCTCAACGGATCCGGTGATGACGTGAGTCTCAGCCTTGATACCCTTCTCATCAAAGAATGTCTTAAGGATTCCGGGGTAGGAGGTGGCAACCTTCTTGCCGTTGAACCACTCAAGACCCGGATAGTCAATGGCCTTGGGGATGGCCAGAGAGAGGCGGCAACGGCTGAATCCCAGACGCTTGATTACATCGGCCTTCTCATTGCGCTCCACAAACTCATTCTCACCCACGATACCTACATCGGCAACGCCGCCGGCAACTGACTGGGGTATGTCATCATCACGCAGGAACAGTACCTCGACCGGGAAGTTTCCGGCCTGAACCAGAAGTGTTCTCTTGGATACTCCCAGGCTGATGCCTGATTCCTGAAGCAGTTCCATCGTCTCGTCATACAGACGACCTTTTGATTGTACAGCTATTCTCAACATATCTATATAGTTTTAATTCTTTATTCAACAAAAAAAGGCTCACCGTTTATCGGCAAGCCTTAAGTATGATGTATACGCCATTATCAGCCTACCGATCAGGATCTGCAGGTATGATGATGGTGATATACGCTTATCTGTTTCATTCTGACCGCAAAATTAGTCCCAATAATCGGTATATCCAAATTTCTGTCCTGTTTTATGCATTTTGTCAACTCATAAATAGTGCGTATCTTTGCAGCAGAAATCAGATTTCCGGTATTTGATGAATGAAACCAAATACAATGGGCCGGAGATGAATCCCAGGAAGTTGTTTGTCCTGATCCTGACTGCGGCTCTGATTCTGATGCTGTTCTTGACCCGTCCAACGGGAACGGACAGTCTCAGTGATTCTGACGAAGGGACTACTCAAAAGATCTCAGAGCAGTACCTTTATATCTCCCCATTTGACTCTCTTTTCCGTCTGTACGCTGACAGTGTATGTGACTGGAAAATGCTTGCTGCCATAGCATATGTCGAGTCCAAGTTCGATACTACAGCCAGATCATATGTAGGAGCGCAGGGCCTGATGCAGATAATGCCGGCTACCTATCGCCATATGCTGGCCAAGATGGATGTGCCCGATACAATGGCGCAGAACGTGGAACTTGATGTGAGGGTAGCGGTACGTTATCTTGATGAGCTGAGCGGGCTGTTCAGTTTTATCAATGAGAATGAGCGTATCAACTATATGCTGGCAAGCTATAACGGCGGTTCCAACCATATCTTTGATGCCATGCGTCTGGCCCGCAAATATGGTGTGAACCGATATAGCTGGAGCAGTCTGAGGCCGATACTTGAGTCGCTGTCAGACTCGGCTGTATACAATGACAGCGTCTGCCTGTTCGGCAAGTTTGACGCAACGGAGACAGTGAACTATGTAAACCGTGTAAACCGCAAATATAAAGAGTACAGGAGCCAGGAGCTGATGTTCCGCGCTCTTGAAAAATATGCAGAAAACAACAAGTAATGAGATACATTATTACAATTGACCAGCGCACATCATCGTCCAAGGCGCTGCTGTTTGATGACAAACTGAATCTTATAGACTGTAAGATGATTCCTCACAAGGTGAACCACCCTAGAGAGGATTGGGTGGAGGCCGATGCCGAGGAGATTTACAACAATACCGTAGCTGCCGTAAAGCAACTCAACCTGCCCCAGGATCCTGATGCAACATTCTCAATATCAATGGTTAACCAGCGTGAGACTGTGGTTGTGTGGGACAAGAAGACCGGCAGGCCAGTCTATCCGGCCGTGATGTGGCAGTGCCGCCGCGGATCGGCTTTCTGTCAGGAACTTATTGACAAAGGCTACGAGGCAACCATAAAGGAGCGTACAGGTCTTATCCCCGATACCTATTTCTCAGGTAGCGGCGTGAAATGGATACTGGACAACGTTCCAAGCGTAAGGGAGCGTGCCGAAAGGGGAGATATCCTTATGGGAACCATAGATACTTGGCTCATATGGAAACTCACCGGTGGCAAGAACCATGTGACCGATTACTCAAACGCGTCACGTACCCTGCTGTTCAATATCAACACCCTTGAGTGGGATCCCGATATACTGCGTGTGTTCACCATCCCCGCACAGATGCTGCCTGAGACCAAACCGTCAGACAGTGTGTTCGGTGAGACCGATATAGAGGGCCTGTTGCCGCATCCCGTGCAGATTGCAGGTGTGCTTGGAAACTCACACGGTGCCCTGGTGGGCCAGCTCTGTTTTGAGCCGGGTGAGGGCAAGACTACATATGGAACAGGATCATCGGTTATGTTCAACGTGGGCGAGAGTCCCGTGGCTGCACCTAACGGCATGGTATGCTCTGTGGGCTACTCCATGTTTGACCGCAACTACTACGTGGTTGAGGGACATGTGCATTCATCGGGCGCAGTCCTGGACTGGATCACAGATAATATGGGCCTTGTAGAGTCTATGGATGGTACACAGACCTTGGCACAGAGCGTGCCCAATAACGCAGGCGTCTATTTCGTTCCGGCATTCTCCGGTCTGGGATCACCCTGGTGGGTTCCTGATGCCAAGGCCATGATAACGGGCCTTACCATGCAGGCAACCCGTGCCCATGTGGTACGTGCCGCCCTGGAGTCAATCGCTTACCAGGTGGCCGATGTTGTTGAGCTGGCCATGCGTGACCTAAAGACTCCTCTGCGTGAGCTCTCCATAGACGGCGAGTCTGCCAAGAATGATTTCCTGATGCAGTTCCAGGCCGATATCCTGGGATTCCCGGTAAAGCGTCTGGGATTGGAGGAGGCATCCGGTCTGGGTTCGGCAATCCTTAACTGCTGCGCCTGCGGCATATTCACATCCGTCCAGCAGATCAAGGAGCTGCGCAAAATCAGCGAGATCTGCTTGCCCGACATGAGGCCGGATGAGCGCATCAGGAACCGCCAAGGTTGGTTGCAGGCGGTTCATGCGGTGATGCTTTCTGCTAAACATAGTTGATTACCATGCGGCGGGTTGCTCGCCGCTTCGCGGCTCGGTTTTTTTTGACTTTTATGGCCCTTTGGGCCTAAAAAGTCGCTAGCTGGAAACGTATTATTGTATTAGAAGCATTTTACCTTTTTTTAGTT
>JBGUVW010000034.1:0-32289 GCA_045220475.1 Bacteroidaceae bacterium | reverse complement strand
CTGCCGGCCTTCCAGGCCGGGTAAAACGAAACCCTGACAACGCTTTGCTGTCAGGGTTCCGTTTTACTGGGTGCAGCTGGAAACCTTTGTGCACCTAGGTATAGCTAGCTGGAAACCTTGTGCGGATTAGGGGCACGCACAGGGAAACGCAGGTGCGTACGTATTATTCAAACCATTTGGTGATTTCCTGGACCGATTTTACCACGTAGGTGGTTTTGGCATCGGGGGTGCGGGAGGGCATGGGGCTGGATTTGAGGGAGCGGACAAGCTCTCGCATTTCATCTTCGGAGAGATGACGGCCGGAGGGGATGGCAGCCTTGCGGGCCATTGCCAGCGCCATTGACTCCAACTGGCGGCTCTGCTCCTGGGTGGGATTGATACGCAGGTCAGCTATCATATCGGTAATGAGACGCTCATAATCCTGCCCCTCCATACCTGCCGGAACGCCCTGTACGGCAACTGCGCCACGTCCCATATCCGACAGGTCAAAACCCAGTTCCGCAAAGCGGGGTTTAAGCTCGGAGAATATGGCGGCATCGGCCTGGGAGAGCTGGAACATCTCGGGGAACAGGAGACCCTGCGACGGTGCGTTATGGGCCTGGGCATCGGCCATGAAACGGTCATAAAGCACACGTATATGGGCACGGTGCTGGTCTATGATCATAAGGCCCTGGTCAGACTCAACCAGTATATAGCGGTCTGCAAACTGATACGGATGCAGGGGCTGCTCCTCAGGCTCGACAAGAGGCTGTGGCGCGGGACGGAAATCAATGGGGCTTTCATTGACCTTACGTTCTATCACATCGCCGTAAAGCTTGCTCCAGTTATCGGTATTGCTGCGGTTTACATGTGTATCACTGCGGCCGCCGGCAAAGGGGTTGAATGACGTGTTTATCTCAACCTTGGGCTGTACCACGGGACGTGACGGGTCATAGATGGGGATATCGGGCATATCGGCCGTATTGAAATCTATGGTGGGCATCTCCTCAAAACGGCCCACGGTCTCCTTCACGGCTGCCATAATTATCTTCCAGATAACCTGCTCGTCCTGGAACTTTATCTCAGTCTTGGTGGGGTGAATGTTAACGTCGATGGTATCGGCCGGAACCTCAAGGAAGAGGAAATAGGACGGCTGGTCACCCTCCGGAACAAGACCCTCATATGCGCTCAGCACGGCCTTATGGAAATAGGGATGGCGCATGTAACGGCCGTTCACAAAGAAGAACTGCTTGGCACCCTTACCCTTCACGCTGTCCAGGTTGGAGCAGAATCCGCTCACCTTTACCACCGATGTCTCAACATCCACCGGCAGCAGCGCCTCATTTATCTTGCGGCCGAACAGGTTTACTATCCTCTGTTTTACGGCCGATACGGGCAGAGACAGCACCTGCTCATTCTGGTGAGTGAGCTCAATAGCCACCTCCGGATGAACCAGAGCCACACGCTCTATCTCATTTAATATATGCCCGAACTCAGTCTGGTTGCTTTTAAGGAACTTGCGGCGTGCCGGCACGTTATAGAACAGGTTGCGCACGGTGAACGTGCTGCCTACAGGACATACGCAAGGCTCGTCATGCTCAATCTCAGATGCCTTGATTATTATCTCTGTTCCGGTATCGCTATCGGCGGTGCGGGTACGCAGCTGGACCTCGGCCACCGCAGCAATTGACGGCAGGGCCTCACCGCGGAATCCGAATGTGGTGAGCGTATAGAGGTCATCACTCTCACGGATCTTGGATGTGGCATGTCGCTCAAATGCCGTACGTGCATCCTGTGCCTCCATTCCGCAGCCGTTGTCGGTAACCTGAATCATGGTACGGCCGGCATCGGTAAGGATGACCTTGATACTGTCAGCACCTGCATCAACGGCGTTCTCAACCAACTCCTTTACCACCGATGCGGGGCGGTTTACCACCTCACCGGCTGCAATCTGGCTGGCCACCTGCTGTGAAAGAACCTTGACCTTACCCTCCATAAATCAGTTCATGAAGAAAATATCGCCTGTCCAGAGCCAGTATAACAGGAATGCCAGGCCTATGATAAGTACAATAGCCATCTGAACGGATATCCTGGGGCCTCCGTTCTCCTTACGGCGTTTAAGATGGGTGGTACCCTCTACAAACTTGCCGCGTATGTTCTCCGGGTTGAAAGTCTCTTCGGGCAGCATACCCAGTTCACGCTTGGCCTTCTCCTCTATCTTGGCCAGCTTCTCCTTGCGCTCGTCATAGTAGATATACTTATGCTCAAAGCGGCGCGGTTCCCTGATATTGAACATTCCCATAGCTACTTCTTCTTTCTTTTTCTGTTTCCGTCAAGAGTAGGCAGCGGAACCTCCTTGGTTGAGTTGCTTTTCTTGAGTTTCTCATCCTCACGCTTGCCACGCCAGAAGAACACATCCTCCGGGCTGGTAGGACGTATGCGACCAAACCACTGGTAGTTGGGCAGGTACATCTTTGCGGGATCTATCTTCTCCATAGGATACATCACTCCGTTGGAGCGGCTGTGTATGGCTATGCGGTCTACTGTACGGTCCACAAAGAACACAGTGAGATTTGAAGACTCCGTGGTATTCATGCCTATCATGGCCGAGTCTCCGTCAAGCGGATAGAATACGGCACGGACATTACCTATCACATCAGTCTTGTCTATCTCGGAGTTCTTGAAATAGGCCTTCATCTCACGTCCGGTAATCTGATTGTAATGGATGGTGTCATTTCTCTGTACAAAGAGAGCCTGGCCAATCACGTGAGCCCAGTCAATGGTGCTGTCATTCATGTAGAATATTATCTTCTCACCCAACACCTGCTGGCCCTCATTCCAGACAATGGGGTCATGGAACAGGGTAAGGCTGGAATCGGCCGTTGTAAAGACCATGGAATCCGCAACCATCTGCATGTCCGGGCGGTATGCACGAACCCTACGGAAACCGCGCATCTGACGCTCTATCACCGTATCGCCTGCCTGGTTGTAGAATGTTACCAGACGGAACGTATCGGCATGTATGAACAGGCTGTCACCCGCAGAGTACTCAATGAGCAGGGCCCTGCCGGTTACCACTGCCGAGTCTATGTTCTGGTTGTAATAGACATACTCACCCTGGACGTCAACCTTGTCCTTGTAGTTATTGATGATCACGTCACCAAAGCCCTGCATCTCACCAACCTCCTTGTCATAGACAATGCTGTCACCGGTCATACGGTTCTCACCGCCGTTCTGCTCCACGACCGATCGGTCCAGCAGTACTGCGCTGTTGGTCTGGGTATTGAACCTGCCGTGGCTGGTATTGATGACATTATCCTCATTCACAATCGTGGCAGGGCTGTTCAGGAATGCCAGATGGGTGTCTGTGTTGTAATTCAGCGTATCGGTGGTAAGGGTATAATCAGGACTCTCCATTGACACGCCGTCCATGAAAACGGCAAGTTTAGTGTTTGTATCAAACTGTCCGTATTCCGATATCAGCGTACTCTCCTCATCCAGAAGCGTACCGCCGTCAAAGAACCATCCCAGTCCGGTATTGCGGTCATAGTTCAGACTGTCCGTAAGCAGGATCATGGATTTGTTCTCCAGACGCACATGGTCCCTTACACGCAGCAGTTTTGTATTGCCGTCATAAAACAGGGAGTCTCCGTAAAGGAACAGGGTATCGCCCTGCTCTGCCCTTACGTTATGATATGCGCTGAACCTGTTCTGTTTCTGATAGAACAGGGCACTGTCACAGTACATGTACATGCTGTCGTGACGGAACACCACATTACCGATGAGCCTGTTGGCGTCAGGGTCTATCTGCTCATCAAAACGTATCACGTCAGAGTGAATCAGATATACATAACTTGTATCCTGCGGCTGAGCAACCGTACTGTCAGGCACGGAAACTGCATCCTGCGCCATGACAACAGTCATACTGCACAGAAACAACAATATGGATAACAACCTGTACCTGAACATTCCGGGCTCCACTCTCTTTATTTCTTAATCCATCCCGGATACATGAAATCGCAATCGTTCCAGCCGGCGTTTATGCGCACAAAAGTGGTTTGCTGTTTCTCATGAATCCATCTCTCCAACTCCTCCTGACGACGCATGTTGGTTATCAGCTCATACAGAGTCTCATAGTCATCCGTAAGATTGGCCTTATGTGCGTTGACACGGCTCTTAAGCTTTACGATTGCGCATACGGTCTTACCGTTGACATTCATCGTGAAGGGGTCCGATATCTCTCCTACATGCATGCGGTCTACGACTCTGGCCATCTCGGGCGGGAGCTGTTCCATCCTGTACTTGGATACACCGGGAACATTGGATCCGGGACTGTATGACATAAGACCGTTATTGTTACGGGTATCCTTATCCTGTGAGTAGGCAGCCACGCAGAACTCAAATGTGTGCTGACCTGTACGGATTCCGTTTGCTATGGTATCCAGACGGCCGAGACAGTTTGTAACGCTCTCCTTGGGAACCTTGGGCCTGCGCAGGATATGACGTACGCGTACGCGGTCACCCAGACGCTCTACGAATTGGATGATATGGTATCCGTACTCAGTCTCCACAATCTTGGAAATCCTGTTGGGATCTGTCATATTGAATGCCACGGCCGAGAACTCCGGCACCATCTCACCACGACCAAAGAAACCGCAGTCACCGCCTCTTGAGGCCGAACCCGGATCCTCCGAGTAGAGGACAGCCAGTGTGGAGAATGACACCTCACCTGCCTGGACACGGTCTATGTAGCTGCGGAGGTCACTCTTAACCTCATCTATCTCCTCCTGCGGAATGACAGGCTCCTGTGTGATGATCTGAACCTCAACCTGTGTAGGAATGGAGGGTATCTCATCCGATGGTATCTCCTTGAGGGAACGTCTCACATCGGCCGGAGTCACCTTGATACGGGATACTATCTTACTGCGTACCTGGCTGATGATATACTCCTGCCTGTAGTTCTCATAAAGACGGCTCTTAATCTGATCCAGGGTCATGCCGTCATAATACTCAATCAGCTTATCCTCTGATCCGGCATCCTTGATCATGGCACTCAGGTCACGCTCCACATCAGGGGCCACGTCATCCTCTGTCACGATAATACTGTCCAGCTCAGCCTGGTTAAGGAACAGTTTGTTTACGGCAAGCTGTTCAGGAATGATGCAATAGGGATCACCGTCCCACTGAAGGCCTTTTCTCTGGGCATCGCGGCGGGTCTGCTCAATCTCTGATTTATAGATAGCCTCATCGCCAACCACCCAGGCAATCTCATCTATCACATTGTTCTGAGCTACGCTTACAGCACACTGTAACAAGACAGCAAAAAACGTGATGCAACTGTATAATCTGTTTTTCATTTTTTCAATTCATGAAATGTGATTCTGCCCTTCTCCAAGGCTGACTCATAAAGGTCCTCCTTGATCTTGCGCATATATGAAACCTTATTGTTGTTTATCATGAGTCCAAGTATCCTGCTACGGGCATGATCCAACGGTTCAAATCCCCCCTTGGGAGCAAACTCGCTGACATTGAGAAGATATATATACTCCTCATCCCTGAATTCAAGAGCCGTATCCTGGGCAAGCACTTTTTCAAGAGGCTTGTCAAGAGAAGGCAGCAGCATCTCCAACTCAGCGACCGTACGCCAGTTGTCATAGAAGAACTCGCAACGGGCTGCGTTACGTATGCTGTATTTCTCTATCTCCTCAAATGACTCGTCATCCTGCTGGGTATAGAGTTTCCTTATCTCTGCCAGGTCATGCGACTTGTTGGATATCTTAAGGAACAGTCCTTTCAATAGTGATTCATCAAGCACAAACAGCCTACGGTTATCATTATAGAACTGCTCTATCTCATCATCGGTAATCTCCGATGAGAATTTCTGTGCTATGAGCCTGCGCTGATACTCATGCTCAATGAGTGAACGGCGGTAGTTCTCTACCAGACGGTCAATATCCTTTGTATCCGGTATGTTACGGATGGCGTTCTGATAGAACAGCACATCCTCGGCCCAGTTTCTGATATACTGTTGGGCGAATTTAGTGCTGTCAGCATCTGACAGACCCAGAGGAATGGCCTGCTTAAGGTCCTCAAGATAGAGCACATCGGTACCCACTTCTGCCACAGGAGTCTTGCCCGATACATACTCTACCACACTGTGTTTCCACCAGCAGGAGGTAAACGACATGGAGAGCAGGACTGTCAACAATCCCACTGTTCCCCCCATGCAATACCGTTTTATCCTACTCATTTGTCAAGGCTGACTTTCCTAAGCGCTCTCTTGTAGATTTTGTATTTATACTTGCTCTTAAGGCTCTTGACCCATTCATCCTCCAGATATTTCTGGAATGCTTCAACCACCTGGCTCTTGGCGTCATCAACGCTCTCCGGACCATCTATGGTCTTACCTATAACATTGACATAAGGGAAGTTTCTCATGGGTTCATACTCACCCTTGCCGAAAACTATCTTGTCAACGTAGGCATTCTGTCCCTGTCTGATTATTCCGCTCTCTGACGATCCTCTCATCACACGGAACACCAGGTCTGTCTTGTTGAACGGAAGAACCGTCTCAATCCAGTCCTTGATTTCAACTCCTTCAAGTGACTCCTTTATCTGGTTGAACACATCCTCATTGATGCAGAAGAACACCATTCCCTTGAATGCAGGTTCGCTGTATTTGAAATCATCCTTATGGGAATTGAAATAGGCCTCCATACCTTCACGGTTAAGTGATGCCTTATCCCAAACCTCCCTGTTGCTGATATCAAAAAGCAGAAGACCGTCATGATACTCCCTGGATATGTTTCCGAATTCAGGTTCAACCTCCTCAAGGACGCTGTCCAGATGAGCCGCAGCCTCATCATCCCGGATTGTCCAACCCAGTTTCCTGGCGTACTCATTGGCCTTACGTCTCCTGGCCTCTTCCTTAAAGTAGGGCCTCTGATTCATCCAGTCGTATATCTCGGCACTCTCAGCCTCAAAATCACCTATCTGGCGGCGACGGTCAACCTTGAATATCACAAACATCTCATCCAGGTTGACTGGTTCGCTGAACCGACCGGGCTCAAGACCGAAAATGATGTTTCCCATCTCGGGAGCGAACTGGTCTCTCATTACCCAGCCCATCTCACCTCCAGCGGCTGCAGTCTCCTTATCATCGGAATACTCTCTGGCAAGAGAGGCGAAATCCTCACCGTTCCGGAGTTTCTCATATACTGCTGACACCCTCTCTACACATGAGTCAAAAGATGCCAAAGTCTCTGTTCTGGGAATAAAGGCCATCACCCTTAAGAATGCCAGTCCGTCAGAACCCACATCCTCTACGGTCTTCTTGTACGCCTCATGAGCTATACTGTCCAGGAACGTATTATCAGTAAGATAGTCCTCAGCCTGCATGTTGCGGTACATCCTGTACTCCTTAAGGAATGAATCTGACTGATCCAATCCCTCATCCATGGCAGCCTGAACCTTAAGTTTGAAATTAAGGTAAAGGTCTGCATACTGACGGACTGTCTTTCTGGTAATATCGGTCTCTGTCCTGTTCTTCCTGAAAAAATATTCAAACTCTGACTTATTTACATCGTATCCGTTTACCGTCATTATTACCTGGTCTTTCTTAGCAAAAACCGGCAAGCCCAGCAGAACGGATAACATGTAAATCAGGATACGTTTCATAAGCTAATTGGTTTTAGTCCTTTTATTCGTGGCGGCTGTAGTTGGGTGCCTCGCTTGTGATGGCTACATCATGCGGATGGCTCTCGTTCATACCTGCATTGGTTATGCGAACGAACTTGGCCTCATGCAGCTTGTCAATATTGGGAGCACCGCAGTAACCCATACCTGAGCGCAGACCGCCTGCCAGCTGGTATACAACCTCATAAAGGGTTCCCTTGTAAGGAACGCGGGCTGCGATACCCTCCGGAACAAGCTTGCGGGTATCCTTGGTATCAGCCTGGAAGTAGCGGTCCTTGGAACCGTTCTCCATGGCCTCAAGTGAACCCATGCCACGATATGATTTGAACTTACGTCCGTTGAATATGATGGTCTCACCGGGAGACTCCTCAGTACCGGCAACAAGTGAACCGAACATAACGCTGTCTCCACCGGCAGCCAGAGCCTTCACTACATCACCAGAGTAGCGCAGACCGCCATCAGCGATGATAGGAACACCAGAGCCCTTGATTGCAGAGTATACGTCATATACGGCCGATACCTGAGGTACGCCGATACCTGCGATGATACGGGTGGTGCAGATTGAACCGGGACCCATACCAACCTTTACTGCATCGGCACCTGCCTCAACAAGCATCTTGGCGGCAGCACCTGTAGCGATGTTACCTACTACGATATCAATGTTATTGAAGCTTGCCTTTGCCTCTCTGAGCTTGGCGATAACGCTCTTGGTGTGACCGTGTGCGGTATCAATTACGATTGCATCGGCTCCGGCGTTAACAAGTGCCTCCATGCGCTCCAGGGTATCGGCTGTTACGCCTACACCGGCAGCTACGCGCAGACGACCCTTGCTGTCCTTGCAAGCCATGGGTTTATCCTTGGCCTTGGTGATGTCCTTATAGGTGATAAGACCTACCAGCTTACCGTTGTTGTCCACAACAGGCAGCTTCTCAATCTTATTCTCCTGCAGTATCTGTGAAGCCACCTCCATATCAACCTGCTGGTGAGTGGTAACCAGATTCTCCTTGGTCATGACATCCTCAATCTTGACGTCATAGTTACGCTGGAACCTGAGGTCGCGGTTTGTTACGATACCACACAATGTTCCGTCCTCCTCAACTACAGGTATACCACCGATGTGATACTCGGCCATCAGAGCCAGGGCATCCTTGATGGTATTGGAACGGAGAATTGTGATGGGGTCATATATCATTCCATTCTCAGCACGCTTTACAATTGCAACCTGACGCGCCTGTTCAGCAATAGGCATATTCTTGTGAATAACGCCGATACCACCCTCACGGGCAATGGCAATAGCCATACGTGACTCGGTTACGGTATCCATAGCGGCAGTCACAAACGGAATGTTAAGGTTGATGTTACGTGAGAATCTTGATGAAAGATTGATGTCACGTGGCAGAACCTCTGAATAAGCGGGGATGAGCAGGACATCATCAAATGTCAGGCCCTCCATTGCAACTCTATCTTCTAAAAATGACATAATATTGTGTTGTTTAGTTACCCATTTCTGAAATGAACTTGATACGTACCAGGCGGATCTCCTCCTCGCTGTAGTCGTCACCAAGCTCGTCTATTGCATCATCTATCGAGTCACTCTCCGACTCGCGGAAATATTCATAGATATCCTCGGCACGGTCATCATCCATCACGCTCTCTATGAAGTAGTCTATGTCAAGCTTTGTTCCGGAGTTGACAATAGCCTCAATCTCCGTAAGAAGCTCATCAAAGTCAATACCCTTGCTGATTGCGATGTCATCAAGCGCCACCTTCATGTCAATGCTCTGGATGATGCTCACCTTAAGCTTTGACTTGTTGGCAACGGTGCGGACACGCAGATCCTCGGGACGCTCAATCTCATTCTCCTCGACATGGCGCTTGATCAGGTCAATGAAATCCTGACCGTAACGCTTGGCCTTGCCGGCACCCACACCCGGGATGTTCTGGAGCTCGTCTATGGTAACCGGATAGGTTGTGGCCATAGCCTCCAGTGACGGATCCTGGAATATCACGTAAGGCGGCAGCTGCAGGTGCTTGGAGAGTTTCTTGCGCAGGTCCTTGAGCATTGAGTAAAGCTCGGGGTCAACGGCAAATGATCCGCCGCCGCGCATCGGGCCCTCCTGCTCCTCATCGTCAAACTCCTTGTCCTCAACAATCATGAATGACTTGGGGTTCTTCATGAAGTCACGGCCCTCATCAGTTATCTTGAGCAGTCCGTAGTTCTCAACATCCTTACGGATATAACCTGCTATCAGAGCCTGACGGATAACGGCGTTCCATGTCTTCTCCTCCTCATCTGATCCTGAACCGAACACCTCCAGGTCATCATGCATGTGATCCGTAATCTCCGATGTCTCCTTACCCAGGAGCATGTCTATGATATAGTCGGCCTTGAAGTTCTCCTTGACAGCGGCTATAACCTCAAGCACGGTCTCCAGCAACTGCTGTGCCTCAACCTGTTTCTTGGGATTCAGGCAGTTGTCACAGTTACCGCAGTTATCCTCATCATAGTTCTCACCAAAGTAATGCAGCAGCAACTTACGGCGGCATACCGATGACTCACAGTAGGCGGTGGTCTCAGCCAGCAGCTGACGGCCTATATCCTGCTCAGCCAGAGGCTTACCCTCAAGGAACTTCTCCAGTTTCTGCACATCCTTGCTGTTGTAGAAAGCTATGCACTGGCCCTCACCGCCGTCACGTCCGGCGCGTCCGGTCTCCTGATAGTAGCCCTCCAGGCTCTTGGGAATGTCATAATGTATCACATAGCGTACATCGGGCTTGTCTATACCCATACCGAACGCTATGGTGGCCACAATCACGTCAATCTTCTCCATGATGAAGGCGTCCTGCGTCTTGCTGCGGGCGGCAGCCTCCATACCTGCGTGATATGCCATGGCCGATATGTCATTGGCCTGCAGTATCTCGGCCAGTTCCTCAACCTTCTTGCGTGAGAGGCAATAGATTATACCAGACTTGCCGGGATTGGCTTTAATGAACTTGATTATATCCTTGTCTACGTTCTTGGTCTTGGGTCTTACCTCATAGTAGAGGTTGGGACGGTTGAACGATGACTTGAAATCCTTAGCATCCTGGATACCCAGGTTTTTCTTGATATCGTCGCGCACCTTATTGGTAGCTGTAGCTGTTAATGCTATGATGGGAGCCAGGCCTATCTCCTTTACGATATCCCTGATCTTGCGGTACTCAGGGCGGAAATCATGGCCCCACTCTGAAATACAGTGGGCCTCATCAATAGCGTAGAATGAAATCTTTACTTTCTTTAGGAAATCCACATTCTCCTCCTTGGTAAGTGACTCCGGAGCAACATAGAGGAGTTTTGTCTTACCTGACAGTATATCGGCCTTGACCAGGTCAATAGACGTCTTGTTCAGGGACGAATTGATGAAATGTGCAATACCGTCCTCCTCACTCAGGTTACGCATGGCGTCAACCTGATTCTTCATGAGAGCGATAAGAGGAGAGATTACTATGGCCGTACCATCCATTACAAGGGCAGGGAGCTGGTAGCAGAGAGACTTGCCGCCGCCTGTGGGCATAAGCACGAACGTGTCGTTGCCGGCCAGCAGATTGCGTATTATCGCCTCCTGGTCTCCCTTGAAAGTGTCGAATCCGAAATGGACTTTCAGGATTTCCTGCAGATTAACCTCGTTTGCCATACAAAATATTAAAAAGCATCTAATCTATCCGGTGGGGATAGAAAACAAAGTTAAGTACAAGTATTTTATACTTGCAAACTTTTTGACGAAAAAAAATGCAAATAATACTAAGTATTATAACCTGTGCATATCAGGCGTTACGGAACGCCACGCCATCGGCCTTATCCAGCTGAGACTTGGCGTAATCAAGGGTTACCGTATAGCTCTTGCTGCCCGATGACGGGATCTCATACATGGCGTCAATCATTATGGTCTCAACGATTGAGCGGAGTCCGCGTGCACCAAGCTTGAACTCTATGGCCTTGTCCACGATATAGTCCAGAACCTCGGGCTGGAATGTAAGTTCCACACCGTCCAGCTTGAAGATCTTTATATACTGGCGGACAATTGAGTTCTTGGGCTCGGTAAGGATATTTCTAAGAGCCTCACGGTCCAGGGGCTGCAGACTTGTAACCACCGGCAGACGACCTATGATCTCCGGGATAAGACCGAAAGACTTGAGGTCCTGCGGTGAAACATACCTCATAAGGTTGCTTGTATCCACCTTGCTGCGCTGCTCTACCGAGTCAAAGCCAACCACCTGAGTGTTCAGACGGTTTGCTATCTTACGCTCAATACCGTCAAACGCGCCGCCGCAGATGAACAGTATGTTCTTGGTGTCAACCTGTATGAATTTCTGCTCGGGATGCTTGCGTCCTCCCTGTGGCGGTACATTCACTACCGATCCCTCCAGGAGTTTGAGCAGACCCTGCTGGACACCCTCGCCGCTCACGTCACGTGTAATGGAGGGGTTGTCACTCTTACGGGCTATCTTGTCTATCTCATCTATGAATACGATACCGCGCTCAGCGGCTGCCACGTCATAATCGGCCACCTGAAGCAGACGTGACAGGATGCTCTCCACATCCTCACCCACGTAACCGGCCTCAGTAAGCACCGTGGCATCAACTATCGTAAACGGAACCTTGAGAAGGCGGGCGATGGTCTTGGCAAGAAGGGTCTTGCCGGTACCGGTGGCACCCACCAGGATGATATTGCTCTTCTCTATGTCAACATCATCGGTTTCAGGCTGTGTAATACGCTTGTAATGGTTGTATACGGCAACAGAAAGGTAACGTTTGGCTGCGTCCTGACCAATCACATAGTCATCAAGGAACTTTTTTATCTCCTTGGGCTTGGGTACGGAATCCATTGTGAATGAAGGATGCTCTGCACCCTGCTTGGCATCACGTACTATCTCCCCCGCACGCTCCACACACTCATTGCATATGCAGCCGTCAATGCCGGTGATGAGAAAGCCCACCTCCTTGTCACTGCGACCGCAGAAACTGCACGTCCTGCCTTTCTTAATTCCTGCCATCCGCTTACTTGCGCTTTTCAAATACCTGGTCTATCATTCCGTACTCTTTTGCCTCCTGTGCCGTCATCCAGTAGTCACGGTCACTGTCGGCCCACACCTTGTCAAACGGAGTGTGTGAGTGCTCGGATATGATTGTGTAAAGTTCTTTCTTCATCTTCTGGATCTCACGCGCGGTGATCTCAATATCACTGGCCTGTCCCTGAACACCACCCAGAGGCTGGTGAATCATGACGCGGCTGTGAGGCAGAGCCGAGCGCTTACCCTCCTGACCTGCAACCAGAAGCACGGCTGCCATGCTGGCTGCCATACCTGTGCAGATGGTTGCCACAGGACTGGAGATGAACTGCATTGTATCATAAATTCCCAAGCCGGCGGTTACGCTGCCGCCGGGGGAATTCAGATATATGGATATCTCCTTGGACGAGTCAATAGAGTCCAGATACAGCAGCTGTGCCTGGATTGTATTGGCCGTATAGTCGCTGATCTCAGTGCCCAGGAATATGATGCGGTCCATCATAAGGCGTGAGAACACATCCATCTGAGTCACGTTCAGCTGACGCTCCTCAAGGATATAAGGATTCAGATACTGTGACTCTGCCTTGATGACATCATCCAGAGTCTGGCTGTTCATTCCCAGATGACGGGTAGCGAATTTACGGAAATCGTCCATTGTGATACTCTTTAAGTGTTATTACTTCTTTGCGGCTTTCTTGGCCTTGGGCTCAGCGGCAGCGGGCTCAAAAAGCTTGTTGAACTCATCAACGGTAACTTTTTTCTTCTTGAGCTTAACTACCTCCTTGATGGCGGCTGAGAGCTTGCTCTCGATGGCGCGGTTAACAAGGCCGTCAACGGTCTCACGCTTCTTGAGCATCTCCTTTGAGTAGTTGTCAAGCAGCTCGTCGGGGATGTTCATCATGCCGTACTGGGCAAACTGTGCGCGTGTTGCCTCACGGGCCATAGCCTGGATATCAGCCTCCTCAACCTTGATGTTGAACTTCTCAACCAGCTTCTCCTGGATAAGGTGCCATGTCAGCTCCTCAAGGCTGCGCTGGAATGTCTCCTCGCTCTGGTCTGCATCGGGCTTGTTAGCCTTCATGATACGCTTGAGCAGGTCATCGGCATACTCCTGCTTGCCAACCTTCTCCATCATGTATGTGCGTACATCGAGCAGGAACTTGTAGTCGCAGTCAGGAACAAAGCTCTGAGCCAGTGACTCCTCAACCTTGGCACGGAAACCAGCCTCATCCTTAACGGCATCCTTACCGAATACACGGTCAAATACCTCCTGGTTAAGCTCGCTCTCTACGAAACGGGTGATATCCTGGATGGTGAGTGAGAAATCAGCCTTGATATCCTCAACCTCCTCCTTCTTCTTGTTGAGCAGTGAAGAGATCTCTATTGCGTTGCCCTCATAAGCCTTGGCGGGGTTGAATACTATTGCATCACCCTTCTTGGCCTTGGCAAAAAGCTTCTTCTGAGCGGCATCCTTGATGTATGAAGGCATCAGTGTAGCACCCTCAACTACGATTCCACCCTCCTTGGCGGCACCGTTCTCGTCAAGCTCTACCAGCTGACCCTTTACTACATCGTTCTCCTGGAAGCTGTCAACCTGCTCATACTTGCCGTTCTGCTGCATGTATGCCTTAACCTGGCCGTCAACCATCTCAGGGGTAACCTTGATCTCATAGTAGTTGATCGAGTCATCCTTACCGATCTCAGCGTCGAACTGAGGGGCAAGAGCGATGTCAAAATAGAAAGTCTGATTGTCATCATCAAGGCTCATTCCAGCCTCCTTCTCCTCATTGGGCAGGGGCTCACCCAGCATATCGATCTTGTTGTCCTTGATGTAGCCGAACACCTTCTCCTGAAGCAGCTTGTTGATCTCATCGGCCTTGATTGACTTGCCGTACATTTTCTGCACCAGGCTCATTGGAACCATACCCGGACGGAATCCCGGCATCTGTACCTTCTTCTTGGCGTCCTTGAGTGCCTTGTCTACATTCTCCTGATAATCAGCCTTCTCCATGCTGACGGTAAGCAGGCCCTGTACCTTGCTTACATTCTCAAACTTTACGTTCATTCTGTATTTATAGTGTGAATTATTCGCCTTTTTTAATTAGGGTGCAAAATTAGCTTAATTCCTGCAAATTGAGAAACTTTTGAGAATTTTTAGCAGTCACTCGCTGGCGTTGGCTCGGTTGGAAGAGACTGACTGGGGACGGTTCTTTTTGTGTCGGGAAATATTTCCATATATGTCAAGTCCGGCACGACACAAAAAGAACCGTCCCCTTTCAGCATCGCCAACGTTGTCAATGTTAGCAGAATTCGCTATCTTTGCCTCACTATGCAAGAAAACACCGACCACAAGATGGTCCTAAGGACCGAGGAGCTGGTAAAACGCTACGGCAAACGCACTGTAGTGAACCACGTTTCGTTCGATGTCAAGCAGGGTGAGATTGTAGGTCTGCTGGGGCCGAACGGTGCCGGTAAGACCACATCGTTCTACATGACTACTGGTCTTATCACCCCCAATGAAGGTCACATCTACCTGGATGATACCGATATCACAGACTACCCCGTTTACAAGCGTGCCCGCGCCGGCGTAGGCTACCTGGCTCAGGAGGCCAGCGTATTCCGCAAGATGAGCGTTGAGGACAATATCGCCTCCGTTCTGGAACTTACCGGCAAACCGCTTGATTACCAGCGCGAGAAGCTGGAGAGCCTGATTGCAGAGTTCCGTCTGCAGAAGGTTCGCAAGAACCTGGGTGACCGTCTGTCGGGTGGTGAGCGCCGCCGTACCGAGATTGCCCGCTGCCTTGCCATCGAGCCCAAGTTCATCATGCTTGACGAGCCGTTTGCAGGCGTTGACCCCATAGCCGTTGAGGATATCCAGCAGATTGTATGGAAACTCAAGGACCGCAACATTGGTATTCTCATAACTGACCATAACGTTCATGAGACCCTGAGTATCACAGACCGTGCCTACCTGCTGTTTGAGGGCCGCATCCTGTTCCAGGGTACCCCCGAGGAGCTTGCCGTCAACCCCATCGTAAGGGAGAAATACCTCAGCCAGAGTTTCGAGCTCAAGAAGAAGAATTTCCAGAACTGATGAGAGCCTTAAGGCACATACTGGCTTTACTGGCTTGCACTTTGTCACTTACCGCGAGCTATGCTGTTCAGATCCGTCCCGGATCAGGCAAACGCATACCCGAGTACATAATACCTACCGATAGGGACAATCCGGCCCTGTGGACAGCACCCGCATCGGCCATGACCAAAGGCGCCGCACCCGGTCAGTATGCCATCAGGGACATATCCAGAACCGGCACCCTGGAGATAGTCCTGGTTCTGGTTGATTTCATAGACAAGAAATTCAGCATTAAGGACACACTTGCCCTGCTCAACAGGTTTGAACAACTCTACAACCAGGAGGGATACACGGACAGCACCGAATACTATCACAACGGTAATTATTTCAAAGGTGCAACGGGCAGTGCCGCCGACTATTTCAGGGCACAGTCCAACGGACAATTCAACGTCAAGTTCAACATAGTGGGCCCTATTCACCCATCAAAAGGATACGCTTACTACGGCGAGGGTTACAATGACACCAGGATATCAAACCTTATTCGTGAAGTGTGTGACACACTCGCCACAAAAGGGTTAGTGGACCTTAAGGAATACACCCGCGACGGTAACATAGACCACCTCTCCATCATCTACGCCGGAAACGGCGAGAACTATTCCGGAGCCGACAGGAATACCATCTGGCCCCGTGCCGATATTCTGGGATACAACAAGAACGGAATCAAGGAGATAAAGTACACCGCATCATGTGAGCTGTACTGGGATTCGGACACCATCATTGACGGCATAGGCACATTCTGTCACGAGTTTTCACATACGCTGGGACTGCCGGATTTCTACAATGTCAACTCGGCATCCGATACTCAGGCAAATATTGGCATGGGATACTGGAGCCTGATGGACTTTGGCAATTATGAGAATGAGGGATTCTCACCAGTAGGCTATACCGCGTTTGAGAAATACTCTCTGGGATGGATGGACCTGGAAGAGATCACCGTTCCCGGCAACTACACCCTGCACAATATTAGCTACGCTCCTGATCCTGACAACGGCATCCATACCGCATACCGTCTCAACACGCTGGATGATGACCAGTTCATAATCCTGGAGAATCACACCCGCACCGGCTGGTATCAGTATCACAGGGCAGAAGGACTGATGATAACCACAGTCAATTATGACTTCTACAGTTGGAATAACAAGAACGTGAACGGCTACACCACCAAGCGTTATCGTATATTCCCGGCCGATAATGACTACACCCAGTCAACATGTGCGGGTGATCTGTTCCCCTATCAGAATATTGACAGCGCCACCACCTTAGGCACCCCCGTGCTCTGCGTAAGTGGCTCATTCCCCTCCTACTCAATCTACAACATCTCTCTAAAGGACAGTCTTGTAACCTTCTATGCAGGATTGGATATGCCCACCCTCATAACCGAAAATGCCGCCCCGGAGATATCCATATCACTTGACGGAGGCAAACTTGCCGTCACGGCACCCGTGGGCAGCAAAGTCACCGTCCATGACCTGTCGGGCAAACAGGTGATGCAGGTGATCACATCACAAGTTACAGAGCAGATTGAACTGCCCGGCCACGGAATCTGGCTGGTAAAATGCGGTAACAGGACAAAAAAAGTGAGCCTTTGAGCTCACTTCTGTCTGATAAAGATATTTATCGGTGTTCCGCTAAAGTCCCACTTCTCACGGATCTTGTTCTCAAGGAAACGTTTGTACGGATCTTTCACGTACTGCGGCAGGTTTGCAAAGAATATGAATGTAGGTATCTGCGGTCCCTGAAGCTGAGTGCAATACTTGATCTTGATGTACTTACCCTTGGTTGATGGTGGCGGATAGGCCTCAATCAGAGGCAGCATCTCGGCGTTCAGCTTGCCGGTAGACACATGGTTGGTCTTATGCTTGTAAACATCCTTGGCACACTCCAGGACCTTGAGTATTCGCTGTTTCTCTATGGCCGATGTAAAGACGATGGGGAAATCCGTGAACGGAGCCAGACGAGAGCGTATGGCATCCTCATAGTTCTGCATCACCTTGGCTGAGCGGTCCTCAATCAGGTCCCACTTGTTGACAACAACGACCAGACCTTTCTGGTTCTTTACTATCAGAGAGACGATATTCATATCCTGACTCTCGATGCCGCGGGTGGCATCAAGCATGAGCACGCAGACATCACTGTTCTCAATGGCACGTATGGAGCGCATCACGGAGTAGAACTCCAGGTCCTCCTCCACCTTGCTCTTCTTGCGGATACCGGCGGTATCAACCAGATAGAAATCAAATCCGAACTTGTTGTATCGGGTATATACGGAGTCACGTGTGGTGCCGGCTATATCGGTCACGATATTGCGGTCCTCACCTATGAAAGCGTTCACGATTGAGCTCTTGCCCACGTTGGGGCGGCCCACTACTGCAAAACGGGGGATGTCCTCACTTACCTCGGCATCGGCCTCAACCGGCAGTTTGGCAACGATTGCATCCAGCAGATCACCGGTGCAGCTTCCGTTTGCGGCCGATATGGTGAGAGGGTCACCCAGTCCCAGGCTGTAGAACTCGGCTGCGGCATACTGCAAGTCAAAGGTATCCATCTTGTTGGCTACCAGTATTACCGGAGTCTTGGAGCGGCGCAGGATACCTGCCACCTCATCATCCAGGTCCGTGACACCGTTCTTAATGTCAACAAGGAACAGTATCAGGTCAGCCTCCTCTATGGCTATCTTTACCTGCTTGCGGATCTCCTCTTCAAAAACATCATCGGAGTTAACTACCCAACCGCCGGTATCCACTATGGAGAATACGCGGTCACCCCACTCGCACTTGCCGTACTGGCGGTCACGGGTGGTGCCGGCCTCATCGTCCACAATAGCCTGACGGGTCTGAGTCAAGCGGTTGAACAGCGTTGACTTACCTACGTTGGGACGGCCTACTATTGCTACAAGGTTGCTCATATTATATCAATCTTGTGAATATCCAAAGTTGCGAAGCTCACGGTCAGAGCTGCGCCAGTCCTTATCTACCTTGACAAAGAGCTCCATGAATATCTTCTTGCCAAAGAACTTCTCCAGGTCCTTGCGTGCCTCGATGGCCACACGTTTCAGGGCCTGACCCTCATGACCTATCAGGATACCCTTCTGTGACTCACGCTCCACGTAAATCACGCAGTTTATCAGAATGCGGTTCTTGTTCTCCTTGAACTGCTCTACCGCAACCTCAACAGAGTAAGGTATCTCCTTGTCATAATGGAGCAGGATTTTCTCCCTGACAATCTCCGATACAAAGAAACGGGCAGGCTTGTCAGTAAGCTGATCCTTGTCAAAATAGGGAGGTGACTCCGGCAGGAGCTCATTGACGCGCTTGAGCACGGTCTCCACGCCGAAAGAGTTGGCTGCGGATACAGGTATTATCTCCGCATTGGGCAGTTTTTCATGCCAGGCCTCAACCAGTTTTATCAGGTTCTCCTGATCGGTGAGGTCAATCTTGTTTATGATAACTATAACAGGCACCTTCATCTTGGCCACCTTCTCCAGGAACTCTGAGTTCTTATCGGCTTTCTCAACCACATCGGTCATGTAGAGCAGCACATCGGCATCTACCAATGCGCTCTCTGAGAATGCCAGCATGGATTCCTGCAGCTTATAGTTGGGTTTGAGCACACCGGGAGTGTCCGAGAAGACTATCTGAGACTCCTCAGTGTTCACGATACCCATTATCCTGTGACGCGTTGTCTGCGCCTTGAATGTGGCAATGGATATGTGCTCGCCCACCAGCAGGTTCATCAGGGTTGACTTACCTACGTTGGGGTTACCTACTATGTTTACGAATCCGGCCTTGTGCATGCTGCCTGTAGCTATTTTCAAAAAGAGTCAAAAAAAACGCATCTGGAAGGATGCGTTCTCTGTTTTTGGTTTATTCAGCGGCTGCTTCCTTGACTACTGCCAACTTGCCTCTGTAATAACCGCACTCACCGCATACTGTGTGATAGACGTGCCATGCTCCGCAGTTAGGGCAGATTGCCAGTGTAGGTGCTACTGCCTTATCGTGAGTCCTTCTCTTCGCAGTTCTTGTCTTGGACTGCCTTCTTTTAGGATGTGCCATTTTGTTTTGTTTTTATTATTGTTGTTATTCGTTATCTGAGTCCATCAGACTGTTCAGGGCATCCCAGCGGGGATCTGTGGCACCGGTATCAACCTCCGGCTCTCCGTCTTCACCCTCAGCAGCGGTATGCTCGTCAAGCTTCTCCATCATTCCCTTGTTGCACTTGCCGGGAGCGTGTACGTGTTTGATAGGAATGGCCAGAGCTATGAACTCATAGATGTACCATGATACATTCACGATACCCTTATCCTCGGGAACTACAACAATGTCACCGTCATCGGCAAAGTCAGGACCAAGCTTAACCTTGAGTTCACCTGTATTCTCAATATCAAGTGACATATCGTCAAGGCAGCGGTCGCAGGTTACTATAACCGTTCCGGCTACAGAAAAATTGAGATGATAAACACCGGATGCCTTGGTAACCTTGAGATCCACGTTCACCTTGCCGCGCTGAACCTCCTCGCCCTCCACGATACTGAAGAACTCCTGGTCAACGGTCCAACTGTAGGTTGAATTGGCTTCCGTAAGACCCTTCAGGTCAACGTTATATTTATCCAGTCTTCCCATCAAACAATTTTTTCGGGGCACAAAGATAAGACTTTATTTTCGCAAAGTGAAATGATTAAGTTTTTTTTTGGAAACCTATCTGGGAATTTCGATGCGGAAGGTGGTGCCGCGGCCTAGTTCGGAGTGGGCGACGTAGATGCGGCCTTTGTGGTACTCGGTGACTATTCGTTTGGCTAGGGAGAGGCCCAGGCCCCAGCCTCGTTCCTTGGTGGTGTAACCGGGATCGAACACGCTGCGCCAGGAGTTCTTGGCTATTCCCTTGCCGGTATCGGTGACATCAATTATCACGTAGTTGCGGTCCTCTGTAAGCTTTATGGTGAGGGTTCCCTTGCCGCTCATGGCATCAACCGCATTCTTGCAGATATTCTCAATTACCCAGCCAAACAGGGATGCGTTTACGCGGGCATTGACAGGCGGATTGGGGAAATCACGTACGAATGATACCGTTGCGGGAGAGCGATGCTCCACGTAATCTATCACGCCGTCCAGCACACCTACCATATCGGCCTGTACAGGTTCAGGCATGGAGCCTATCTTGGAGAATCGTTCAGCCACCATCTGCAGGCGGTCCACATCCTTCTCCATCTCGGCAATCAGTTCATCATCATACTTGTCCTTGAGCAGCTCCGTCCACGCCATGAGTGATGATATGGGGGTGCCCAGCTGATGGGCGGTCTCCTTGGACAAACCCACCCATACACGGTTCTGCTCGGTCTTCTTGAAACTGAGCAGGGCGAATATGGCAATGAGCACAAAGAGCATCACCACGCCCATCTGAATGTACGGATATACGGTAAGACGGTTCAGAAG
Organism: Bacteroidaceae bacterium; assembly: GCA_045220475.1. Classification (GTDB taxonomy): domain Bacteria; phylum Bacteroidota; class Bacteroidia; order Bacteroidales; family Bacteroidaceae; genus Colenecus. The sequence continues at coordinate 11,004 of JBGUVW010000034.1, read as the reverse complement.
CAGCGACTCATCAAAGCACACCTCATTATAATGTGACTCATCAGAGTCATCAAAGTAGATCTTGATTGAGTTGCCAAGTCCGCGCATATGCTCCACACAACCGGTAAGATATGCCAGGGTATCGGCCTTGGGAATCTCTATGTTTATGTAGTTGCGTATCTGGTTGTTCTCATCGACCACAATCACCGGGATAGTCTGGTTGCCCGATATCACCGCAAGCACCAGACTCAGGTCCGTATTCTCATCGGCATCACTGAGCAGCTGATATGCCTCGGCAAATATCTCCATCTTGGAATGCTCCTCGCGTGACAGGTCCTTGACCAGTGACTGTGACACGAACAGCGAGATGAAGGCTATTATTATGGCTACGACAATAAGGATGGTCCTTATGCGCTTGAACTCTCTGAATTTCCTCATTTAGAAATGCCGCACCTGTTTTTGGGGTGCGGTATAGAATAAACGGATTATCCTTGCGGATATTGTATTTACCCGATGCGGAAGAGACGGAGTGCGTTGGCGGATGTGATGCCGGCTATATCATCAACGCTTAAACCGTAGGCCTGAGCCATGACCTGTGCGGTATTTACAATGTATGACGGCTCATTGCGCTTGCCGCGGAACGGTACCGGCGGCAGGTAGGGACAGTCGGTCTCCAATACTACGCGGTCCTGGGGAATAAGCGGCAGGACCTGCGGCAGCGTGGATTTCTTATAGGTAAGCACACCGCCTATACCAAACATGAACCCCTGGAACTCAAGGAGAGCCTGTGCCTCATCGGCACTGCCGGAGAAACAGTGGAATATGCCCTTAAGGCCGCTGTTCCTGTAATCTGACATTACATTGTAGAGTTCTCGGAATGCATCCCTGGAGTGTATCACAATGGGCAGGTCATACTCCAGCGCCCACTCAATCTGTATGCGGAAAGACTCTATCTGGTCTGCCAGACGTGACTTGTCCCAGTAGAGGTCAAGGCCGGTCTCCCCTATTCCTATATAACGGTGGGCGCCACACTCGCTGCGGTCCTCATCAAGCAGGGCCTTGAGGTGACCTAGCTGGCCATGGAAATCGGCATCCAGATCCTCGGGGTGCAGGCCTATCATAGGGCGGCACATGTCAGGCCACGTGTCACACACACGTAGCAGGTCATCAAGAGTCTGCGGGTTTATGTTGGGCAGCAGGAGATACTCAAGTCCGGCATCACGGGCACGTTCCATGACCTGGGGCAGATCCTCACGGAACGCCTCGTCATAGACATGACAGTGAGTGTCAATCAGCCTTTTCACCTGAACGGTAATAGTATATCAGACCGTACTGACGGCAGGCGTTGAGTTTCTTTTCACCCGTAAGGTCAGAGAAATAGCTCTCAATGGAGTTCCACACCTCAAGTATCACCTCATCAATCTGGGGGCGCATAAGCGATACCACCAGCAGGGCCTCATCGGTAAGCGAACGCAGCTTGCACTGCTTGTCATAGAGCTCCTTGAACAGGTCATAATGAACAGCCACCTTGGCTATAGTGGGGTTGTAAATTGGTATTCCTCCATTTGCGGTCCTCTGCTTGTCACCCTCGATGGTGTTCTGGCAGCAACGGATCACCGCGATATCACTTGACATATCGGGCAGCTCACCCGATTCCTGAGGGATTGAGTAGAATTCCCTGTCTGATGCTTTCATCTCACCGCGTTTTACGCACATGTTGAATACGGTAAGATAGTGCGACACATACATCTTTGCATTCTTAAGCCTGGTCTGATAGGGCTCAGACTTGGAATAGCTCACCTGTGATTCCAATGAATTGACGTATCTTTCAACCGCCTCCTTGAACTGACTGAGTTTCTTGTCAGCTTTGGAGAACAGTTCGGGTGACATTACGGGTGCATAATACTCATTGTAACGCATCCTGTTGATAGCCATCTCAAGTGAACGGATTCTGGCTTTGTCAGTGTTAGGTAGTCTTCTGTAGGGCATAGTTTTATAAAACTCTATTTAATAAACTGCCGGCATAGTCCTTTAAATATCCTTTTTTTGCGGCAGGTAGATTTACAGCATCCAGTTTGGCCATAGCTTCTTCAAAAAGTGAGCCAATCAGTTTCTCGGACATCTCCTTTACGCCAACCGCATCGTAGATGGCACGCACCCCGGCTATCTTTGACTCCGGATCATTGCCGTCATATACAGCCCAACGGTCCAGAGCCTCTCTCTGCTCCTTGTTGGCCAGGCGGTAGGTATTTATATATAGGTATGTCTTCTTGTTGCAAAGTATGTCGCCGCCTATCTTCTTGCCGAATACGGCGGGATCACCATAAACATCCAGCAGGTCATCCTGCAGCTGGAATGCCAGACCTATCTTCTCGCCGAATTCATAGAGAAGGCGGGCATCGGTATCAAGAGCTCCACCCAGGACGGCACCCATCTCGACACAAGCGGCAAGCAGGACCGATGTCTTGAGCCTTATCATCTCAATGTACTCCTGCTCAGTCACGTCATTGCGGGTCTCAAACTCCATGTCATACTGCTGACCCTCCATGATGCCTGTAAAGGTCTCGTTTGCCAGGTCAAGAGTGCGCTTAAGATACTGGGGCTTGGTAAGGGCCAGATAGCGGTATGCAAGAACCAGCATTCCGTCACCTGACAGGATGGCCGTGTTGTCATTCCATTTCTTGTGCACTGTAGGTTTGCCGCGACGCATATCGGCACGGTCCATGAGGTCATCATGCAACAGCGTGAAGTTGTGGAATATCTCCATCCCGGCAGCAGTGCTGAACACGCTCTCTATATCATCGGCATACATATTATAAGCCATAATAAGGAACGTGGGGCGAATGCGCTTGCCGCCAAGCGATAGCACATATCTTATGGGAGCGTATAATTCATCCGGCTTTCGTGAATAGTCCAGCGACTGAAGATAGCTCTCAAAATCCTCCTGAATCTGTTTTGAAGTCTTCATCATCTGCAAAAGTAACAAGTTGTTTTTAAATATCACAACAAAACGAATATAAAAAAGCGAAGAGACCGGAAGCGGCCTCTTCGCAATCTATCTGTTTGATATCCTAATCAGTTAAGGCGGAAGTTAACCGGAACGGTGAACTTAACACGAACCTCCTTACCGCGCTGCTTACCGGGTTTCCAGTTAGGCATACCTGCGATAACGCGGAGGGCCTCCTTGTCAAGTGAGGGGTTAACACCCTTTACAATCTCCGGCTCAACAATTGATCCGTCCTTGTTTACAACGAATGAAACAAGTACACGACCCTGAATGTTGTTCTCACGGCAGATTGGCGGATATTTGATATGCTCTCTAAGATACTTGAGAAGAGCCTCGGTTCCACCCGGGAACTCAGGAGCATCCTCAACGACCATAAAGATCTCTTCTACCTCAGGCTCGGGTTCAAGCTCGAATACCTCAACCTCATCCATGTCATGCCACTCAACGTTATCCTCAACAGAGGCCATTACGTCCTCGGGCTCCTCAGAGTCATTCTCAACGATCTCAATTACATCAGCGTTTGATACAGCTGCAGGTGGAGGGGGAACGGTTTTCTTTTCCGGCATGGTGATAGGAATCTGTTCCTGATCAAGAACAATGTCCGGAGCCTTGAAAATATCGGAATTGTCTTCCTTTTCCCTCTGAGTCCACTCCAGCGCCACGAACATGACAGCCAGAGCCATTACGAATCCTATCAGGAGTGAAGTACTCTTACCCCTTTCAAGATCGGCACGTTCAGATTTCTTGATTTCCATAATTATTAATAGTTTAGTTTTTAGGCACCTTTATTATCTAACGGCAAAAATACTACTCTTTTTGTCATCCCGGATAACAAAAGCCCTTTTTTGTGTATTTTTAATACTTAACAAGGCTCTCACTTTATCCCTGTTTCTGTCTTATAAACGCAGCGCAGCCTGCAATACGTCCATAATCTCAAAAAAAATCACGACCTGTATTTTTCTTGCAGACCGATGTACCTGTTTGGCTCTTGAAAACGTTATTAGCAAAAGGTATTTTTTGTACATTTGTTCCCGATGAAGAGAAACCTACTGACAGCAGCACTGGTATCATGCCTGATTTTATCAGGCAGCGTTCAGGCGCAGAGTCTGGAGAGTTCCTTTGAGTTCCTCAAGCTGCCGGTAGCTGCACACAGCTCGTCTCTGGGCGGCCGTGTGGTATCCTTATATGACGCCAGCCCCGTGCTGTTTGTCTCTAATCCTGCCCTACTGTCGGCCAACGGCACCCGTCTGCTGGGACTCAACGCCATGACCTGGTTCTCAGGTACCACAGTTGCGGGTGCGCAGTTCAGCGATTTGTTTGACGAGCGTTCACATTACGGGTTCAACGCCCGCTATGTAAGCTATGGCAAGATGAAGGAGACAACTGCCGACGGCACCGTAACCGGAACCTTTACAGCTAAGGATATCGCAGTAGGTGCCACATGGGCCTACATGCTCACCGACAACCTGAGCGGAGGCGTTACCGGAAACCTGATCACATCCCGTTACAGCTCCATGACATCGGTGGCAATCGGTGTGGACCTGGGTCTTTTGTACAATGTCCCTGACAAAGGTATCAGCATAGGTCTGGCCGCAACCAACCTGGGAGGTCAGATAAAGGCATTTGAGAATACATTCCAGAAACTTCCGTTTGACGTTTGTGCCGGTATAACCTGGCAGCCCGAGCATGCCCCGCTGCGTTTTACCGTATCGATGGATAACCTTACCCGCTGGGATGCAAAGGATTTCTATTTTGCCGATGATGCGCGCAAGGGATTCGGCGAGATTCTTAAAAGGCATATTTTACTTGGAGTGGACCTTAACCTGACAGAGCGTTTCTATATTGCCTACGGCTGTAATCTGCGTAACCGTGAGGAACTTGCGGAAAAGGGAAGCAAGGGATTCACAGGCATGACCATAGGCACCGGACTCAGGATTGGCCGTATCATGTTTGACATATCATACGGCAAGTATCAGGTTTCAGAGTCATCATTAATCTGCAATTTCGGATTCAACATATGAAAAAGATTATCATAGCGATGGACGGTCATTCGTCCTGTGGCAAGAGTACCATGGCAAAGGCACTGGCCAAGAAGATCGGATACACCTACATAGATACAGGCGCCATGTACCGCGCAGTGACACTTTATGCCATGCGCCGCGGTTTTATAAGTAAGGATGGCATCGATGAGGAGGCCCTGCGCCGTGAACTCCCCCAGATAAAGATATCGTTCGGTCATGAGAACGGCCAGCAATACACCATACTGAACGGCGAGAACGTAGAGCGCCAGATACGCGGCATGGAGGTGTCCGGTAACGTGAGCCCCATATCGGCCATAGGTTTCGTTAGGGAGGCTATGGTTGACCTGCAGCGCGAGATGGGCCGTCAGGGCGCAATAATCATGGACGGACGTGACATAGGTACGACCGTCTTCCCCAACGCGGAACTCAAGATATTCGTGACCGCCAGCGATGAGATCCGTGCCCGTCGCCGTTATGACGAGCTGGTACTCAAAGGTGACAATCCCGTTTATGAGGATGTGCTCAAGAATGTCCGCGAGCGTGACTACATAGATTCACACCGTGCCGTATCACCCCTGCGTAAGGCCGATGACGCCATTGTGCTTGACAACAGCAACATGACCATGGAGCAGCAGGACGAGTGGCTCATGGAACAGTATCTCAAAGCAGCAAAATAAGATTATGACGGTTGAGATAGACAATGACTCAGGGTTCTGCTTTGGCGTGCTTTCGGCTATAGGTAAGGCCGAGGAGGAGTTGCGTCGCAGCCGTGAGCTGTATTGTCTGGGCGATATAGTCCATAACGGAATTGAGTGCGAGCGCCTGCAGGGTCTTGGGCTCAAGACCATCAACCATGAGCAGTTCAGCAATCTGCAGGGTGCCAAGGTGCTTCTGCGCGCCCACGGAGAGCCGCCCTCAACATATCAGACCGCCCGTGACAACGGCATCACCCTTATTGACGCCACCTGCCCCGTGGTGCTTAAACTGCAGCAGCGCATACACCGCCAGTATCAGGAGCTGGACCGGCAGACCGGGCAGATAGTCATATTCGGCCAGAAAGGACATGCCGAGGTACTGGGCCTGGTGGGTCAGACTGACGGCACGGCCATCGTTATTGAATCGGCCGATGAGATAGACCGTATAGATTTCAACAAGGATATATTCCTCTACTCACAGACTACCAAATCAGCTTCAAGCTATAACCAGCTGATTGAGAAAATAGCGGAACGTGTGCCGGAGGGCCGCAGGTTCGTGCACAACAACACCGTATGCGGACAGGTGTCACACCGACGTGAGAACATACGTGAGTTTGCCAGCCGCCATGACGTGATCCTGTTCGTGTCAGGGCGCAAGAGCTCAAACGGCAAGGTGCTGTTCAATGAGTGCCTTAACGTGAACCCCAAGTCCTACATGATAGAGGGCAAGGAGGATATAGATTTCAGTTTGCTTGAGGGGGCCGGTTCCGTAGGCATATGCGGCGCCACGTCCACGCCTAAGTGGCTGATGGAGGAGTGCAGGGACTTTATATTGAAGAAGAGATAACAGTTTACATATAGTTACTAACCTTTAAAATAATTGATTACCAACTAATTATGCTTAAGACTAACGAGATTGGAAAGACAGGAATGAAAGTGGCCAGGCTGGCCTTCGGTGCCTCATCACTTGGCGGTGTCTTTCATGAGATCAATGAGAAAAAAGCCATTGAGGCGGTATTCACAGCCGTAGACAACGGACTGAATTTTATTGATGTATCGCCCTATTACGGTCATTACAAGGCTGAGACCGTTCTGGGTAAGGCGCTCAAGGATATCCCGCGTGACAAATACTTTCTGTCCACCAAGGTGGGCCGATACGGAAAGGACGGCGTGAACACCTGGGATTACAGTGCCAAACGTGCCACCGAGAGTGTGTACGAGAGCATGGAACGCCTCAACATTGACCACATAGACCTGATTAACGTACATGACATAGAGTTCCAGGCTGCGCTGCCCGGCGGATTGCAGAAGGTGGTCGATGAGACCCTGCCTGCACTTGTTGAGCTGCGTGACAAGGGTATCGTAAGCCATGTGGGTATAACTGACCTGCAGCTTGAGAACCTGAAATGGGTGGTTGACCATGCTCCCGCCGGTACGGTTGAGAGCATCCTCAATTTCTGCCATTTCTGCCTGAATGATGATAAGCTCAACGATTATCTGGGCTATTTTGAGCAGAAGGGCATTGGCGTAATCAACGCCTCCCCGCTGGCAATGGGACTGCTCTCTGAGCGTGGAGTTCCCGATTGGCATCCCGCACCCAAACCTCTGGTAGAGGCCTGCACCAAAGCCGCCCAGCACTGCAAATCAAAAGGTACATCTATTGAGAAACTGGCTGTACAGTACTCTTACAGCAACCCGCGTATTGCAACCACCCTATTCAGCTCGGCCAATCCCGCCAATGTGCTCAAGAACATTGAGGCTGTACAGGAGCCGCTTGACTGGGATCTGGTATTTGAGGTACGTGAGATCATAGGCAGTCAGCAGAGAGTAACCTGGTGCAACTCATGATGAAAATCATAGATACACACTCCCACTTGTGGCTGCGTCAGGATACCGTGGTGAACGGTATGCCCATACGTACGCTTGAGAACGGCCGCTCCCTGTTCATGGGTGAGGTCCGCCAGATGGTGCCTCCGTTCATCGTAGACGGCCGCAATACCGCCCAGATATTCCTTTCCAATATGGACTATGCGCAGGTTACTGCCGCCGTAGTGGTACAGGAGTTCATAGACGGATTGCAGAATGAGTACCTGGCCGATGTGCAGAAACGTTGGCCCGACCGTTTTGTAGTATGCGGCATGGCCGATTACCGCCTGCCCGGTTGGATTCATCAGGCAAAAAACCTTATCAGCCAGGGATTCCGTGGTATTGCCATTCCCGGTCACAGACTGCAGACGCCCGCCGGACGTATCAGCCTTACCTGCCCTGATATGATGGAGATGTTCCGCATCATGCAGGAGAAAGGCCTGTTCCTGTCCATAACACTTGAGGACGGAGCTGCCCAGGTGCCGGAGATGGAGGAGGTCATTCAGGAGTTCCCCGACCTTAAGATTGCCGTAGGTCATTTTGGTATGGTCACCCAACCCGATTGGATGGAACAGATACGACTGGCCCGCCACAAGAACGTGATGATTGAATCAGGCGGTATCACATGGCTGTTCAACAGCGAGTTCTATCCGTTTGACGGAGCGGTACGCGCCATACGTGAGGCGGCCGATGAAGTCGGGATGGAGAAGCTGATGTGGGGATCGGACTACCCCCGTACCATAACTGCCATCACCTACCGCATGTCATATGACTTTGTACTTAAGTCTACCCTTCTTACTGACCGTGAGAAAGAGCTGTTCCTTGGAGAGAACGCGGCTGCTTTCTACGGTATCGATACGGAAATAGAATTACCTTACATTAAAAACATGTCAGAATGAGTACTAAAACAAATAAAAACACTGTTGCCCTGGCAATGGTATTCAGCCTGTTCTTCCTTTGGGCAATCAGCAACAACCTTTTGTCACCGGTTGTAAACAAGATGATGTCACTGTTCAATATCGATCAGGGACAGGCCGAGTTCGTAGAGACATCCTACTGGTTCGCATATTTCCTGTTCCCTATCCCCATTGCCATGTTCATGAAGCGTTACAGCTACAAGGCCGGCATTGTACTGGGACTCCTGATATCGGCCGTAGGCGGACTGCTGTTCATTCCGGTAACGTCACTCTACAGTTTCCCGCTCTACCTGTGCGCCTTCTTTATCGTGGCCATAGGCATGTGTTTCCTGGAGACCGCAGCCAATCCTTACGTGACTGAGCTGGGCGATCCCGCCACTGCTCCCCGCCGTCTCAACCTGGCGCAGGCATTCAACGGTCTGGGTGCATTCATAGCAGCCATGTTCCTGAGCAAGCTTATCCTTATTGATGATGCATCGGCCGGTACACTCCCTGATGCCGAGATACATAACTTCAAGCTTACATATGCCATATTCGGCATCGTGCTTATCCTGATTGCCCTGGTAATCAGTTTCACCAAACTGCCGCGCATTGAGATTGAGGATAATGACAAGGATAACGGCAAACTGATATCATTCCATGTTCTCAAACGCCGCCATCTGCGTAACGGTGTCATTGCGCAGTTCTTCTACAACGGAGGTCAGACTGCAGTGAACAGCCTCTTCATTGTATACTGCGTAAAGTACTCCGGCCTTTCACATGACATGGCAACCACCCTGTTCGGCTTCTATATGCTTTCATTCCTGGTGGGACGTTGGGTAGGTGCATGGCTCATGGGTAAGTTCCAGCCCAAGAACATGCTGGTGGTATACGGACTTGCAAACGTTTTGCTGTGCGCGGTCATCTGCCTGTCACACGGCATGACTGCCATCTACGCAATGATGGGTATATCATTCTTCATGTCCATCATGTATCCCACACAGTTCTCTCTGGCACTCACTGACCTTAAGGGTGAGACCAAGAGCGGATCGGCATTCCTGGTAATGGCAATAGTTGGTAACTCCGTACTGCCGTTGCTTACCGCCAAGTTCCAGGTTTCACTTTCTGCAAACCCCGGCTATGCCTATATCATTCCGCTCATCTGCTTTGCAGTATGCGCATGGTACGGCTGGCGCGGACACATAGTCAAAGACTAATTGAAAATGTGAAAAAGGGGACAGTCCCCTTTTCCACATTTTCCACATTTTGAAACTAAAAATAGAATATGAGACAGATAAGAATTCCCGCACAGGGAGAGATGATAGTGGAGCAGGCACCCAAGCCCACAGCTGGAGCCGGTGAGGTGCTGCTCAAGATTATGTATGTAGGATTCTGCGGATCGGACCTGAACACATTCCTGGGCCGTAACCTCATGGCCAAGGAGCAGGTCATTCCCGGTCATGAGATAGGTGCCGTGATTGAGAGTGTGGGTGCCGGTGTACCCGAGTTCCTCACTCCGGGGCTTACCGTAACCGTGAACCCGTATACCAATTGCGGACATTGCGCCGCATGCCGGTCGGGCCACAGCAACGCATGTGAGTTCAATGAGACTCTGGGCGTTCAGCGTGACGGTGCCATGCGTGACTACATGGTGCTTCCATGGCAGAAGGTAATACCCGCACAGGGCATATCACCCCGTGACTGCGCCCTGATAGAGCCCATGAGCGTAGGTTTCCATGCCGTATCAAGGGCCGATGTCACTGACTCCGATACCGTTCTGGTATTTGGCTGCGGAATGATTGGCGTGGGTGCCATTGTACGTGCGTCACTGCGCGGAGCTACCGTAATTGCAGTGGATCTGGATAATGAGAAACTGGCTCTGGCCAAGCGCCTTGGAGCAACATACACCATCAACTCAAAGGAGCAGGACCTGCATGCTACACTGCAGGAACTTACATCCGGTATGGGCCCCACCGTAGTGGTTGAGGCAGTAGGAAGCGTACCTACATATCAGGCCGCCATTGATGAGGTTGCATTCTCCGGCCGTGTGGTCTGCATAGGTTACTCCAAGAATGACGTTACATTCCACACCGGACTCTTTGTAAAGAAAGAGCTCAACATCCGCGGATCACGAAACGCCACCCCGCTGGATTTTGAGGCCGTAATCCGTTATCTGGTAAAAGGAACCTGCCCCAAGGACGAGCTAATCTCAGCCATCGTCAAACCCGATGCCGCCCTCTCCGCCATGCAGAACTGGGTATCCGCCCCCGGCAAGGTCTTCCGAATATTGGTTGATTTCTCATAACCCAGCCGTTAAAACGGCTGGCTACCCGAATCCAATACCTACGGTATTAACAGTGCCGTTAGGCACATAATAGGGGTAGCCAGCAGTTTCAACTGCTGGATCTTTCCAAATAAGAATACGTTTCCCCGTGCGTGACCCTAATCCGCACAAGGTTTCCAGCTGCACCCAGTAAAACGGAACCCTGACAGCAAAGCGTTGTCAGGGTTTCGTTTTACCCGGCCTGGAAGGCCGGCAG
>JBGUVW010000033.1:0-52595 GCA_045220475.1 Bacteroidaceae bacterium | reverse complement strand
CTGCCGGCCTTCCAGGCCGGGTAAAACGAAATCCCGACAACGCTTCGCTGTCGGGATTCCGTTTTACTGGGTGCAACTGGAAACCTTATTATGTTTTGGTATACCTAGCTGGAAACCTTGTTGGTGTGTGCAGGTGGAAACCTTATTATGCTTCGATAGGTTTATATTTAGGAACCAACAGTTTCATAATGGTCCAACCAATAAGGTAGGCCACGGCGCAGATGCAGAACACAATCATATATCCAGCCTCCTTGCCCTCAAAGCCCAGGAATGTGAATGCAGATCCCAGAGCGGCGCTCTTGGTAAAGAGCATACCGGCACCCTTGTTGATCATGAATGATGCCAGACCACCCATTGTGGTACCTACACCGGTAATGGTTCCGATAGTTGACTTGGGGAACATATCGCCGATAGTTGAGTAGAGGTTGGCAGACCATGCCTGGTGTCCGGCACCTGCCAGACCGATGATGATTGCAGGGAACCATGCGCTGTACTTACCCAGAGGCTGTGCAAAGAGAGCCAGCAGCGGGAAGAAAGCGAATATGAGCATAGCCTTCATTCGGCCTGAGTAGGGCTCCATACCCTTCTTCTCAACAAAGAGCTTGGGCAGGTAACCTCCACCTATACTTACCACGGTAACAATCAGATAGAGTACGAATATCAGCTTGATTGCCATTGCTGAATCCGAACGGTAACCATACTGGTCACTGAAATATGCAGGAGCCCAGAACAGGAAGAACCACCAAACGCCATCGGTAAAGAACTTACCGCAGATGAAAGCCCATGTCTGACGGAATGTGAAACACTTGAAGAAGGGGATTGACTTCTCCTCCTTGACAGGCTCGGCAGACTTGGCGGCAGCCAGCTCGGCAGCATCATCCTGATGTATATACTCCAGCTCAGCCTGGTTCACGAACCTGGACTGCTCCGGCTTACGGTACAATCCGAACCAGAAGAACATCCATACAAATCCCAGCGCACCGATGATGATGAACGCCATCTCCCAGCCCCACTTGGCTGCCAGAGGCGGTATCATGGCAGGAGCTGCCAGAGCGCCTACAGATGCACCTGCATTGAATATTGAGGTTGCGAACGCACGGTCCTTCTTGGGGAAATACTCGGCGGTAACCTTGATGGCAGCCGGGAAGTTTCCGGATTCACCAAGTGCCAGCACCGCACGGCAGAATATGAACATATAGACTGAGGCGGTAGTAACCAGCAGCATCAGATCGGCCGAATTCTTGGCAGCCTCCATTGACTCGGCACCGGCCCATTTAAGAGCGCCCCATCCGCAGGCAGCATGCATGCAGGCGCCAACAGACCAGATGAAGATGGCCCACAGATAACCCTTACGGGTACCCAGTTTGTCAATGAACTTACCGCTGAACAGACAGGCTACGGCATAGAAAATGGAAAAGAAACCTGTGATGGTACCATACTGGCTGTCACTCCAACCGAAATCAACAGATATAAAATCCTTCCAGGTAAGTGAAAGCACCTGACGGTCCAGGTAATTGACTGTTGTGGCCACAAAAAGGAGGGCGCACAATACCCAGCGGAAATTTGTCATACGCTGGGCGTTTGAGTTTGTGTTTGAAGTTGTCATTTTGTATTTATAGGTTAGTTATTCTGTGTAATAGACGCGCTTTACGCGTATGGAAACAGTGGATATAATCTCATACGGGATGGTGCCCAGGATATCGGACAACACATGTACCGGCAGGTTGGGACCGAATATCTCAACGCTGTCACCCTCCTGGCAGTCTATATCGGTAACGTCAATCATGCAGACATCCATGCAGATGTTACCCACATAGTATGCCTTCTGGCCGTTTACCAGACAGTAAGCCTTGCCATTACCCAGATGGCGGTCCAGACCGTCAGCATAACCGATAGGTATGGCGGCTATGCGTGAGTGCTTGGTTATCTTACCCTTACGGCTGTAACCCACGGTCTCACCCTTGTCCAGTTCACGTATCTGCAGTATGGTGGTCTTGAGCGTGCATACAGTCTCCAGAGGCTGGTTATCAAGCGGGTTGATACCGTAAAGGCCCAGACCCAAACGAACCATATCGTAATGTACATCGGGGAACCTCTCAATACCTGCCGAGTTGCAGATATGACGCAGGATATGATGCTTGAAAGCAGCCTGCAATGCATCGGCCGCCTGGTTGAAACGCTCTATCTGGAGTTTGCTGAAATCATCAAAGTCACTGCTGTCACTGCCCACGAAATGAGAGAACACGGAGCAGGGTATCACGGCAGTCTGCCTCTGCAGACGGTGAACGAGCTCCGGTACGTCATCGGGGGCGAATCCCAGACGGTGCATGCCTGTGTCTATCTTGATATGTATTGGGAAGTTGGTGACACCGTTATGCTCGGCGGCACGGATAATCATATCCAGCAGATGGAAGCTGTAGACCTCGGGCTCCAGTTTATGGTCAAACATGGTGTTGAACGATGTCCTCTCCGGGTTCATGACCATGATATTGGTGGTGATGCCGGCCTTACGCAGCTCGGCGCCCTCATCGGCCACAGCCACAGCCAGGTAATCCACCTGACGGTCCTGCAGCGTCTTGGCCACCTCTATGGCACCTGATCCATAGGCCGAAGCCTTAACCATACATACAATTCCCGTTCCGGGTTTGAGCATGCTGCGGTAACGGTTCAGGTTATCGGCAATAGCCTGCAGGTTAACCTCAAGGATGGTCTCATGCACCTTGAGTTCCAGACGCTCAACTATCTTCTCAAACTCAAACACACGGGCACCCTTTATCAGTATGAGCTCATTGTGCAGGCTCTTGAACACATCGGACTTAAGGAACTCCTTGGTGTTCTCAAAGAAGTATTTCTGCTGAACGTCAAAACGTTTGGATTCTGATGATATATCCTCACCTATTCCTATCAGTTTTGTGATGCCACGGCTCTCAACCAGCTGTGCCACCTTACGGTACAGCTCATGTACAGACCATCCGGACTGCAGTATGTCTGACAGGATCAGAGTCCTGTTCCTGGACTTACCGTCCTGACGGCGGGCCATGAAATCAAGGGCTATGCCAAGTGATGAGATATCGGAGTTGTAACTGTCATTGATGATTATGCAGCCCTGCTTTGCGTCCTTAACCTCCAGGCGCATGGCCAGCGGCTCCAGACGTGCCATCCGCTCGGTAATCTTCTCAGGCGGAACCATAAGATAGATGCATACGGCCAGACAGTGCAGCACATCCTCTATTGATGCATCATCAATGAACGGAATGGTGAACTTGCTCTCAAGACCGATGTAGCGGTATGTAATCTCAGTTGAGTCAGTTCCCTTTACTACCGATGAAATGTACAACGGCTTATCCTGATCCCTGCGTGACCATGCAATCTCACGGGCCGTAATGACAGTCTTGTCAACGCAACTCTGTATCAGGTCATTGTCACCGTTATATATCACCACGTCACAGTCCCTGAACAGGTTCAGTTTCTCCACGCACTTGTCCTGCAGTGACTGGAAATTCTCCTGATGTGCCAGACCTATGTTGGAGAGTACGCCTATCGTGGGCTTGATTATCTTCCAGAGCTGGGGCATCTCATCCTTCTTGGAGATACCGGCCTCAAAGATTCCTATCTCAGACTGTTTGTTAAGCAACCAGACGGAAAGCGGCACGCCAATCTGTGAGTTATAGCTCTTGGGAGAGCGGGTAACCGCATAATCGGGTTCCAGCAACTGGTAGAGCCACTCCTTGATCATGGTCTTGCCGTTACTGCCCGTAACACCTATAACCGGAATGTCAAAATTCTTCCTGTGCTCGGCAGCCAGCAGCTGCAATGCGGCCAGGGTATCCCTTACAAGAAGGAAATTTGACTCCTTGTAGTTCTCCATGTTATCCGGCAGGTGGCTCACTACAAAATTCCTTACACCACGCTTGTAGAGCTCCTGGATATAGTTGTGACCGTCATTTCTCTTGCTCACCAGGGCAAAGAAAAGGGTCTCGGCAGGGAAACAGAGTGACCGGCTGTCCGTAAGAAGCCAGGATATCCTGGCCGGGCAGAAACCACGCCTCTCAGCTCCTGTCATCAGCACAATATCATCAATGGAATATGTCATTTTGATGGGTTAGTTTCCAGTTTGCCAAAGATAACCATTATTCCGTTTATTTGTCACACGTTTGGCATCAACGTTGAGTCACCATATTAAAAAATACCAATATATCCTGCAATAGAAGGAATATTCATACGATTTTTGGTACATTTGCCGTTTGAAAGAGAAACAACAGAGGATGCAGAAAGTAGAAGAGGAACAACCGTCAGGCAGTCTTCTCAAAAAGATAGACTCACCCGATGACCTGAAGAAACTCAGTCCGGGCCAATTACCCCAGGTTTGCAGTGAACTCAGACAGATGATTATTGATGAGCTGTCACACAACCCCGGCCATTTTGGCTCAAGTCTGGGTACTGTGGAACTTACTGTAGCCCTCCATTATGTATTCAATACTCCCGATGACCGCATAGTCTGGGACGTAGGCCATCAGGCATACGGACACAAGATACTTACCGGACGCCGTGACCGGTTCTCAACCAACCGCAAGTTCGGCGGTCTCAGGCCCTTCCCGTCACCCGACGAGAGTGAGTATGACACCTTCACCGCCGGTCATGCATCAAATTCCATATCGGCCGCACTGGGTATGGCGGTTGCCGACAAGCGTAACGGTCATGCATCCCGTCGTGTGGTAGCCGTGATAGGTGACGGCGCCATGAGTGGCGGTCTTGCCTTTGAGGGCATAAACAACGCCTCAATCACTGACAATGACCTGCTCATCATTCTCAATGACAATGACATGAGCATATCTCAGAGCGTAGGCGGCATGCGCAGCTATCTGACCCAGCTGCAGACCTCACGTTCATACAACAAGTTCCGCTACTACGTATCCCGTGTGCTTGACACTCTGGGACTCATGACCGACCAGCGCCGTCGTAACATAATTCGCCGCAACAACCATATCAAGATAAAGCTCACCCACCAGAACAACGTGTTTGAGGGTATGGATATCCGATATTTCGGTCCGGTGGACGGACATAACGTCCTGAACCTGGTACGTATCCTGAGCAACATCAAGAACATGCACGGTCCCAAACTGCTCCACATAAAGACTGTAAAGGGAAAGGGATATGAACCTGCCGAGAGAGACTCTGCCATTTGGCATGCCCCGGGCCTGTTTGACAAGGTTACCGGCGAGCGTATCATAGGCAACGGCACCGGCCAGCCCCCTCTGTTCCAGGATGTGTTTGGAGAGACCCTGCTGGAACTCATGAAAGAGAACCCCAGGATCATAGGCATCACACCTGCCATGCCCATAGGATGCAGCATGGATATACCCATGAAAGTATACCCCGACCGCTGCTTTGACGTAGGTATTGCCGAGGGTCATGCCGTGACATTCTCAGGCGGACTGGCCAAGGAGGGTATGATGCCGTTCTGCAACATATACTCGTCATTCATGCAGCGAGCCTATGACAACGTCATACATGACGTGGCCATCCAGAAGCTGAACGTGGTCATCTGTCTTGACCGCGCCGGACTTGTAGGTGAGGACGGTCCCACCCACCATGGTGCGTTTGACCTGGCGTTCCTGCGCCCCATACCCAACCTGACCATTGCATCCCCGTATGATGAGATAGAGCTGCGCAACCTGATGTATACTGCACAGCTGCCCGACCAGGGTCCCTTCATAATCCGATACCCGCGCGGCCGCGGCATCCTGACAGACTGGCGTAAGCCGCTCGAGCCCATTGTGGTAGGTACGGGACGCAAGCTTAAGGATGGCCGGGATGTGGCAGTACTCTCCATCGGCCCCATAGGTAATCTGGCCGAGCACGCCATCAACAATTGGGAGAAAGAGAGCGGACTTACCGCCGCTCTGTACGATATGCGTTTCCTCAAGCCCATTGACACCTCCATACTTAAGGAGGTTGGGCAAAAATTCAGCCGCATCATAACCATTGAGAACGGCACCGTGACCGGAGGTCTGGGTACCGCAGTGATGGAATACATGATGGATAACGGCTACTCTCCGGTTATTAAACGTCTGGGACTCCCCGACCGATTCATCGAGCACGGCTCCACCCCGCAGTTGCTGCATCTGTGCGACATAGACCACGATGCCGTAATCGCTGCGCTACGTGAGCTGACATCAGAACCAAAGCAGAAAACAGAATGAGAATTGTAATTGCAGGAGCAGGAAATGTAGGAATCCATCTGGCCAAACTCCTGTCAGATGAGAGTCAGGACATTATACTTATAGATGAGAGCGAGCACAAGCTGAGCCGTCTGGACTCAAGCTTTGACCTGCTCACCATACAGGAATCACCCGTATCGCTTCACGGTCTTAAGGAGGCAGGCGCCGGCAGTGCCGACCTTTTCGTTGCCGTCACTCCCGATGAGAGCCGCAACCTCATATCCTGCCAGTTGGCCCATTACCTTGGTGCCAAGAAGACTGTCGCCCGCATAGACAACTACGAGTATCTGCAACCCAAGAACAAGGAATATTTCACCAGCATAGGCGTTGACTCGCTTATCTACCCCGAGATGCTTGCCGCCAAGGATATCGTGGACGGCATGAAACTGAGCTGGATACGCCAGTGGTGGGAATTTGCAGGCGGTGCCCTGGTCATGATGGGTATCAAGCTGCGTAACAACGCCCAGATCCTGGACAAGCCTCTTGCAGAGTTGGGACGCGAGCTCCCCTATCATATCGTGGCAATACTGCGTGAGGGTGAGACCATCATCCCCAGCGGTAACGACACCATGCGTGCAGGTGACCTGGTCTATTTCATGACCATGAAGAAGCATATCCCCCATATCCGCAAGATTGCCGGAAAGGAGGAACTGCCCGATGTACGTGACGTCATCATCATGGGCGGAAGCCGTATCGCGGTCCGTGCCGCACAGCTTGTGCCGGATTACATGAATCTCAAGATCATTGAGAGCGATATGGCCCGTTGCAACCGTCTTACCGAGCTCTGCGATGACAAGGTCATGATAATAAACGGTGACGGCCGTGACCCCAGCCTGCTCATGAGCGAGGGCATTCAGCATACCGAGGCATTCGTAGCCCTTACGGACAACTCTGAGACCAACATCCTGGCCTGTCTTGCCGCCAAGCGCTTTGGCGTGACCAAGACCATAGCCGAGGTTGAGAACATAGACTACATCAACATGGCCGAGAAACTGGATATCGGCACCGTCATAAACAAGAAGAAGATTGCCGCCAGCCATATCTACCAGATGATGCTGGATGCAGACGTCACCAATGTCAAGTGCCTGACATTCGCCAATGCCGATGTAGCTGAGTTCAATGTGATGGAGGGTGCCAAGATTACCCGCAGTCTCATCAAGGATATCTCCCTGCCCCGCGGAGTGACCATAGGCGGTCTTATACGTGACAAGGAGGCTCTGATTGTAACCGGTAACACCCAGATCCAGCCGGGTGACCACGTGGTGGTATTCTGTCTGGAGGGCATGATCAAAACAATAGAGAAGTATTTCAATTGATACACGTCAAGATCATACACCGCATATTGGGTGTCCTGCTTCTGATTGAATCAGGAATCATGCTTCTGTGCGCCCTGCTCCCCATTTTCTATGGTGAGAATGACCTGTTCGGGTTCGTCATGGCCGCACTCGTATCAGCCTGTTTCGGCATGACATTCATGATGATAGGCAAGAGCACCAAGAACAAGGAGAGCGCCATGACACGCCGTGACGGTTATATCGTCGTAGCTATAAGCTGGGTGCTGTTCTCCATATTCGGTTCACTGCCCTATTATGTGAGCGGATACATCCCGTCATATGCCGATGCCTATTTTGAGACCATGTCCGGTTTTACCACGACAGGTGCCACCATCATAGATGACATTGAGGCAATGCCGCACGGGCTGCTGTTCTGGCGCAGTCTCACCCAGTGGATAGGTGGTTTGGGAATAGTGTTCTTCACGGTAGCCGTACTGCCTATATTCGGTGTAGGTGAGGTTCAGCTCTTTGCCGCCGAGGCCATCGGCCCCACCCACGGCAAGCTGCATCCCAGAATCAGCGTAAGCGGCCGCTGGATCATCACCGTCTACCTGCTTATCACAGTGCTGTGCGCCATAGCGCTCCGCTTATGCGGCATGGGAATATTTGACAGCGTCAACCACGCCCTCTGCACTGCTGCCACCGGAGGATTCTCCACCAAGAACGCCAGCATAGGTTATTTCAACTCACACACCATTGAGTATGTGATAACCTTCTTCATGTTCCTGTCCGGAGTAAACTACGGACTGCTCTTCTTTGTCCTGTTCCGTGCCCGGTTCCGTAAGCTGGCCGATGACACCGAATTCAAATGGTTTGTAGGTATAGTACTGCTGTTCACGCTGATAGTGACAATCAGTCTCTATATATCCACTCCCTATAATGCATCGGCATCGTTCCGTAATGCCCTGTTCCATGTCACGGCCATCATCACCACGACAGGATTCACCACCACGGACTATACGCTGTGGCCTCCGTTCATATGGATGCTGCTGGGATTGTGCTTCTATTTTGGTGCCTGCGCCGGTTCCACATCGGGAGGAATGAAATCCATCCGTATTGCCATCCTGCTCAAGTCCATGCGTAACGAGTTCAACCGCATACTGCACCCCAATGCAGTCCTGCCGGTACGTGTAAGCGGTAAGGTGGTATCGGGAGCGACAAAACAGAGCGTGCTCACGTTCAGCATATTCTTCTTTGCGCTCATGTTCGTAGGTTGGTTCTTCTATCTGGCCATAGGGATTGACATAGCCGAGGCATACGGCATATCGCTGTCATGTCTGAGTAATATCGGTCTTACGATAGGAGATCACGGATGCAACATCCCGTGGAGTGACATGCCCACTATAGGCAAGTGGTTCTCAACTTTCCTGATGCTGGTTGGACGACTCGAGGTTTTCAGCGTCCTGCTTATTCTCACCCCCGCTTTCTGGAAGCATAGATAAAAGGTGACTCACGTCATCACGCATACGCTGGTATAGGTAACACTCACGATAATGGGTGTTCTTGCGTATTGCCTCCGTCAGGCTCATCTGGCTGTGCTGGTATGCGCTTATCTCATTGCGGTACTGCTGGTCATGGACGGCAAACCGGCGGATTTCAGCCTCACGCTCCTGCCTTAACACAGTACAAACCGGTAGAAGCAGCTTGAGTATTACATTCTCAACCAGGTGATGTCCCTGCAGGAAAAGATAGGTGTTATCCTCTGTCACGCCCATGGCATTCAGCTCCTCACGCAACAGCGCCACCTCCGGTATCGCATCCGGATAATGGCTCTCAAGCCAGCGAACCTTACGCTGCACCCTCTCCTGGACACCCACAATTGCACCCTGCGGGCGGCGTACATCCACGCTCTTGAGCCGGATGTCAATGTTAAGGTCCTGCATGCTGAACTCATTATGCTTTTTCTTGCGGTAGAACCAGACGTTCCAGACAAACAGCGGATAGACCGCCTTGGAGTAGAGTTCCATGAATGCCGGGAAATCTATCAGACGGTGGTCATTCAGGGTGCACTGCACACAAATCTGATGGAGGCTGCCCGCCCAGCACTGATAGTTCTCTATGGCGTATGCATATGTCTGTATGACAAACGGATTGGATATTATGTCACGTGATGTCTGGGTTATCCCCTGCAGCAGCCAGTCATAGTCACTGTCAACACATGCTATGAGACTCTTACCCAGACCGTCATGCTCAATGCATGAACGCAAGGCTGATTTCTTTCCTTTAGTCAGACCGCCCCTGTTGGGCAGCATTATCTGGAAGTAGTGGTCATCGGTCTCAAACTCATCAAGCAGCAGACGCCAGAAAGAGACATCGTCATAACTCTCCACAAAGGCAATGATACGGCCGCGCCGCTTGCCTGGCAGCAGCCTGTCGGCCGCCTCAAAATAACGGGAGTTTATGTTATCGGTGAGTCTCTTCATGACACACGCCTCACTTCACGGTAATATCGTCCACATCAAATACGTTATCCATCCAACCGTCCATGATAAGGGCCGGTGAATGGGTGGTCATGATGATCTGCACGTTGGGGTTGAGTGAGCGCACGCGCTGAATGAGCTGCTGCTGCCACTCTATATGAAGCGATATCTCAGGCTCATCCATAAGCAGCACGCAAGGTGCCATATCCTGGACAAGTGTGGTGAGCATGATTACAAGCAGCTGCTTCTCGCCCGATGACAGGCTGTACGGCAACAGGGTGGAGCCGAACTGGTCAAACAGTATCTCGTTGCTGGTACGTACAATCTTCTTGCCGGTATCAGCAAACAGTTCATCCATAAAGTCCATAAACCTGATTCTGGGCGCCGCTATATCTTGAGCCTCAGTTATCTTGGACGGATCACCCGATGTAAGCAGCTGGATGGTACGGTTGCCTATGTTGACCTGATAATCCAGATAACGGCGCTGCAGCTTGTAGAGCTGCCAGTCAAGTTCTGACACAACACTTTTGTCACTCATCTTCTCAAGCAGGTTGCTGTGCATGAGCGGACGGTCTATGCTGCGGATCACGTCATAACGCAGTTTCTTGCAACCGTCAGGATAGAAGTCTATCGTTACCTCCGGGTTCTCATCCTTGCTGTCACCCGACAGATAATCCAGACGTGCCACCGTCTTGTTCAGGATTGTGCTCTTGCCGGTGCCGTTCACACCGCTAAGAATGTTGACATCGGGGCGGAGTTCCCATACGATATGCTTTCTTCCCCACAGGGAATTGATCTCTATACGGCTTATGCCATCGGCGTATGTGCTATCCATAACTATTCAGGTTTATGGTTTCTTTCCGGTAAAAGTATAAAAAAAAGAAGAGTCTGCTTGCGCATACTCTTCTCTTTTTTTGGCGGCGCGTGATTCACATCAAACGATACCCAATGATATTTATAAAAAGGACTATCTAACCAAGTGTGTATGTTACTCAACGGCATAGCCGTTTTTGTAATTGCGCTACAAAGTTATTCTTTTATTTTTATCTCTATAATTTTTGAGATGTATTTAAGTGAAATTTACAGATTATAACACTTTTACGGGCCATAATCCTATTTTTAAGGTATATTTATACACTAAAGCTCCATTCCGTCCAACAAATCCAGATATACGGGAACAGCCTGCTCCAGTTCGTCAAGTGTCACATATTCATCGGCCGTATGAGAGCGGCTTGACTGGCCCGGACCCAGTTTGAATGATGGGCAATCCAGTATGGCCTGATCGGACAAAGTGGGTGATCCGTACGGTACCATGCCCATGCCTGCAGCCTTCCTTATGAGAGGATGATTGATATCTATCCTTGATGAGTTGAGATTGAAAGACCTGGCCTTAACCTCACACCACTCAGGCAGAGCAGCGCTTATCATGTCAAATATCCTGTGGTTTGAGTAGAACTCGTTGCTGCGGATATCGGCAGTGAAGGTGCAGGTATCAGGTATCACGTTATGCTGTGTGCCGGCATTGATCATGGTCACGGTCATCTTGACGGGGCCCAGCAGGTCTGACTGCTCCGTGAACTTGAAATCACGCAGCATGGCTATCACATCCATGGCGCGGTACAGAGCGTTTATGCCCTCATTACGTGCCGCATGACCGGCTTTTCCGTGAGCGGTAAAGTCCAACACCATCAGGCCCTTCTCAGCCACTGCGGGCTGCATACCGGTAGGCTCGCCTATCAGTGCCACATCAATCTTAGGCAGTTCATTCACGGCCAGTTTCATGCCGCCCACACCGTTCACCTCCTCCTCGACGGTAGCCAGGAAAATGGGGTTATAGACCTGCGGTTTGCTGTCCAGCAGATAGAAAGTATAGAGCAGTGACACCAGGCCGGCACCGTCATCATTACTGCCCAGACCGTACAGCCTGCCATCCTCAACAGTAGGTGTAAAGGGGTCCTTGGTCCAGCCTGCCACCGGCTTTACGGTATCCATATGGCTGTTAAGCAGCAGCGTAGGCTTGGCGGGATCATAAGAATGTCCGTAAAGCAGCAGGTTGAGTCCTATCTCCTTAGGAGTATAGCCATGACGTACCATATCGGCTTTCATTATGGCCGATACCTCCTGCTCCTGACGTGTCACTGACGGAGTGGCAATAAGCTGCTTTAGCAGCGCAAGCATGTCACTGAATGAATGTTCCATGCGGCAAAGATATACAAATCTTAGGCAAATTCTCCCCTCTCACGGGCCGAAAGCTCACGTATCATGCCTATTGCAAAAGGCAGTGCAATGGAGAATGTTATGACATCGGCCATAGCCATCGTGGCCTCCAGCCCCTGCAGGCCCCAGATGGCAGGCAGTATAAAGAGCGTAGGATAGAATGCAAAACCGTGACGGCTCATGGCCAACAGAGTAGCACGGCCTGTACGGCGTATGTTCTGCAGCAGCATATTGGTAGGAGTGGTCAGGCCCACCAGCGGGAATGCCACACACTGCCAGCGCAGCACCGTTGTACCTATTCTTATAAGTTCCGGATCCTCATCACGGAAAAAGCTGATGATCTCCGGAGCAAACAACCATCCAAGCGTGGATGTCACCAGCAGAATCACCACGCACATGCTGATTGTGAACTGGTATGACTGCCTTACACGGCCGTACAACCTGGCGCCCCAGTTGAATCCGCAAACCGGCTGGAATCCCTGGCCCACGCCAAGAATCACCGCCATGGCGGTCTGCATCACTCTGGCCACCACGGTAAATGCCGCTATGGTCGATGCCTCCTGTCCCTCAAGCGCATAACTTGCAGCCGCCCAGTTCATGCATATGGCCGATATGCTGGAGAGAGACTGACGCATAAGTGACGGCAGACCGCCCGCTCCTATCTCACGGAACCTGTCAAGCGTAGGTGCAAAGTTGCGCAGCTGTATGTGAACGTTTCCGTCAAATGTAGTGGCCCAGAACAGCAGGCACCATGATATGAACTGGCTTATGAGAGTAGCCATAGATGCGCCCTGCACACCCATATCCAGACGGTCTATAAGCAGCCAGTCAAAGAATATGTTCAGCACCGCTCCTGCCGCAATACCTATCATGGCCAGCATGGCATTACCTTGCAGTCGCAATTGGTTGTTGAGTGTCATCTGTGACACCAGGAACGGCGTGGCTATCAGTATCCACTTAAGGTAGGCGTTTGAGTACGGCACCACATCGGGCGTAGCGCCCAGTAACTTGGACAACGGTGTCATGAAACAGAGTCCCAGCACCATGAACACTAGTCCCAAGAGGAATGATGACAGAAATCCTGTAGCAGCCATCTTGCCTGCCCCTTCGGCATCACGCGCACCCAGCGCCCGTGACATGTAGTTGCCGGAACCGTGTCCAAAGAAGAATCCGGTAGCCTGAATGAGTGACTGGTATGCGAAAGCCACACCGACACCCGCCGTAGCGACGGTGCTGATGTGGCCTACAAACCATGAATCTACAATATTGTAGATGGCCGATATGGACATACTTATTACCGTGGGCACCGCCAGGCTAAGTACCAGCCTTGGAACCGGTGTCTCCGTGAGCCGCCTGTAGCGGGCCTCACTCTTCAGTATGTCAACATTATCGCTGTGCACCAGAGTCTGTTTAAAAACCTGGCACAAAAGTACTCATTATTTGTAATACTCCATGATAGCAGGAGTCCAAGTCATCACTACGCTGTAATGACCCTCCACCTGTGAGAGTGCATAGTCAAGGAATACCTTGAGGGACTTGTCAAAGAGGTCCGGTGTCTCTACTGAGTCACGGAGCAGCAGGGTGCTCATTACGCAGTAGGCTGCGCTCTCCATGAGGCGGCGTCCGCAGAAATCATTGACCTCAGTCTCCTTCTGGTCCAGCACATGAGCGGTCATGGCATCCAGCTTCTCTACCAGGGCGCTGATGACTGCCTTGCAATCTGAGTCAGGCAGTGTAGCCAGCATATCCTTCACGAACTGTGAGTATACGCCGCTGGTCACGTAACGCAGAGCAGCTACAACCTGGAGCTGTGTGGTACCCTCATAGATTGAGGTGATACGGGCATCGCGGTACAGACGCTCGCAAGCGTAGTCACGCATAAAGCCTGAACCTCCGTGTATCTGTATGCTGTCATATGTGTTCTGGTTGGCGAACTCACTGGTCATACCCTTTGATATGGGGGTGAGTGCATCGGCCAGACGGCTGTAACGCTTGCTCTCCTGACGTTCCTCGGGGGTGAGTGTGCGTACCTTTGCTATTGCATCAAGTGACTTGTAGATATCTACGTAACGTGATGTCTCATACAGGAGTGAGCGTGAAGCCTCAACCTTGGCCTTCATCACTGCCAGCATCTGGTAGACAGCCGGGAATGTATCGATGTTACGGCCAAACTGACGGCGCTCTGCAGCATAAGCTACAGCCTCACGCCAGGCTGCGTCCTGAATACCCACGCTCTGTGTGGCGATACCCAGACGGGCACCGTTCATAAGGGCCATCACATACTTGATAAGTCCCAGACGGCGGTCACCGCAAAGCTCTGCCTTGGCGTTGTTGAATACCAGCTCACAGGTGGGTGATCCGTGAATACCCATCTTATCCTCAATACGGCGAACGTTCACGCCGCCGTTACGCTTGTCATAGATAAAGAGTGACAGGCCGCGGCCATCGGTGGTACCCTCCTCACTGCGGGCCAGCACCAGGTGGATATCGCTGTCACCGTTGGTGATGAAACGTTTTACACCGTTAAGTCTCCAGCAGCCGTTCTCCACGTCCTCAGTTGCCTTGAGCATAACGCTCTGCAGGTCACTGCCGGCATCGGGCTCGGTAAGGTCCATTGACATGGTGGCGCCGTTGCTTGCCATGGTCAGGTATTTCTCTTTCTGCTCTGCGCTGCCAAACTCATTGATGGTATCGGCGCATGACTGCAGGCCCCATACGTTCTGGAATGATGCATCGGCACGTGAAATCATCTCACATACTGCGCTGAACACGGTTACAGGCATGTTCAGACCGCCGAACTGACGGGGCAGTCCGAATCCGGACATTCCGGCCTGATGCATGACCTTGAGGTTCTGGGCAGTACCCTCAGAATACTGTACGCGGCCACCGCTGCAGTGTGAGCCTTCGCGGTCCACGCGCTCTGCGTTGGGTGCAATCACATCCTCGCATACGCTGCCTGTCAGCTCCAGAACACGGCTGTAGTTGTCCATTGCATCGGCAAAATCCTGCGGTGCATAGTCATACTTGCCGGCCTCTGCATAGAAGTTCTCCTTAAGCTCCACGATACGCTCCATAAGCGGAGAGTGCATGCGGGCTTCAAGTTCAGGGGTATCTTTATATCTGTTCATTTTGAAATCTCCTTTAAGTTACGGATCATTTTGGGAATCACATCCTCAACGCGGCCTGTCACAACGTAA
Organism: Bacteroidaceae bacterium; assembly: GCA_045220475.1. GTDB lineage: Bacteria > Bacteroidota > Bacteroidia > Bacteroidales > Bacteroidaceae > Colenecus. Next base: position 37,206 of record JBGUVW010000033.1, on the reverse strand, counting down.
TCAGCAATGGCGTTGATGGGAGCATCGGGATCCTGGTTGATTGACATGATGAGGCTGCTCTCACGCATACCTGCTATGTGCTGTATCTGGCCCGATATACCGCATGCGATATAGAGCTTGGGGCGTACGGTAAGACCGGTCTGACCTATCTGACGGTCATGGTCAACCATACCTGCATCAACTGCGGCACGGCTGGCGCCAACCTCAGCATGAAGCAGGTCAGCCAGCTTGAACAGCATGTCAAAGCCCTCGCGGCTGCCCATTCCGTAACCGCCGGCAACAACGATGCTGGCGCTGTCCAGATGGTGTGAGGGTTTCTGCATGTGGCGCTCTATCACGCTCACTGCCAGATCTGCCTGGCTAACGTAATCCGCAACCTTATGGTTTACGATTGTTCCTTTTGCAGCATCCTTAAGGGGCTCATTCTTCATCACACCCTGACGTACGGTTGCCATCTGAGGACGGTGGTCGGGGTTTACGATGGTTGCAATGATGTTACCGCCAAATGCAGGACGTATCTGATAGAGCAGGTTCTCATATACCTTGCCTGTCTTCTTGTCATCATACTCACCAATCTCAAGGTTGGTGCAATCAGCAGTAAGTCCGCTACCCAGGGCCGATGATACTCTGGGACCCAGGTCACGGCCAATGACGGTTGCGCCCATGAGTGCAATCTGCGGCTGCTCCTCCTGGAACAGCTTTACCAGGATTGCTGAATGGGGTGCTGTGGTATAAGGTGCCAGTGCCTTGTCATCAAACAGATGCAGCACATCAACACCGTAAGGAAGTATCTGGTTCTCTATACCCTTGAGCTCACTGCCTATGGCAATCGCCTCAAGTTTTACTCCAAGCTGTGATGCCAGTGAACGGCCCTTGGTAAGCAGTTCCTGACTGACCGGAGCAACCTGGTTGCCCTCAAGCTCACAATATACGAATACGCTGTTCATGGCTTATCCTATTATGTGGTTAACGGCCAGTTCATCAATCAGAGCGGCGATATCGGCATCGGCTGCACCGAAACGCTTGCTCTCCTTGGCCTGGAATACTATGTTCTCAATCTTCTTTACCTTGGTGGGTGAACCTGACAGTCCGCACTTGGCGGGATCGGCGTTCACATCGGCCACGGCCCATGTGGGTACCTCATAACGCTTGCGGCTCATGAGGAGCTTGGCGTTGCGGGGGCGGCAGGGTGCGGCGCTTCCGTTCACGGTAAGCAGGCAGGGCAGCGGAGCCTTAACGGTCTCCACACCTCCTGTGATCACACGCTTTACGGTTACGCTTTTGGCGTCCATCTCCAGCACCTCCTCAACGTAGGTTATCTGGTTCAGGCCCAGTTTCTCAGCTACCTGCGGGCCTACCTGTGCGGTATCACCGTCAATGGCCTGGCGACCACCTATTATTATATCGAACTTACCTATCTTGCGGATTGCGGTTGACAGGGCATATGATGTGGCAAGTGTATCGGCACCTGCAAACAGACGGTCTGAAAGCAGATATCCGTCATCGGCACCGCGGTATACACCCTCCATCACTATCTCTTTTGCTCTCTCAGGACCCATAGTGAGCATAGTCACTGTGCTGCCGGGGAAACGGTCCTTGATGGCAAGGGCCTGCTCCAGGGCGTTCAGGTCCTCCGGGTTGAACACTGCCGGAAGTGCGGCACGGTTTATGGTGCCGTCGGCATTCATGGCGTCCTTACCCACCTGACGGGTATCGGGCACCTGCTTTGCCAAAACTATTATATTGAACTTATCCATAGATGGATGCAAAGATACGGATTAACGGTCCGCTGGCCTTTTGGGGTGGAGGTAATGTGGGGCGTTTTGCACAGTCTTTCTCATTTTGTAAAGTCCGCCGGACATCTGTTTTCGGGACGCAACGTTCCGAGGCTACTCCGAGCCCTTACGGACCCTAAACGTCGAACTCGGCCTTTTAATCCCCTACGGGGCTTAACGTGCCTCAGACATGCGCCGTTCTTAACGGGATCCTCCGGGGCTCTCCGCTTACGCCTCTGCACTGATGGTCCCGGAAACAGATGTCCGGCTCCTGCAACGGGAAACTAATGCTAAATATTGGTATTCGCCTTTATTCTATCTCCAAATCTTTCAGGTCAAAATAGAGCAGACGAGTTCTTTCGTCAATATCATCGTCATTTAATGGGACAAAACCGTTCTTGACATAGAAGGGGACAGCCTCAGCATAAGCATCCACTGTAATAAACCGGCATCCTGTCTTATTATCCACCAGAAAGAAGTTCTTGATAAAGTCTATAAGAGTGCAACCAATCTCTTTTCCTTTCATTGCTGCCGCTACCCCTAAACGGCCTATTTTAGCCGCAGGATAGCTCTTCAATCTTTTGGGATTGGCAAATCTCCTGCTAAACCTGTTGTATCTGGATTTAGTTTCAAAATCAGCTAATGATATACGGTCATTGGCAAGACAAAAGAATGCTGCAATGTCATCAGAATTGTCTTTATTCATATAGACGTATGTGACAGCCAACTTCTCCTTCCTGTAAAGGAGTGCATCATTAAGAATGAAATCATTCAGATCAGCATCACCGCAATCGAATGATTTCACCTGTTCGTTATCGCTCAACTTGTATATTCTATATTGAGCCCTAATGTCTTGATCCACCATTTCTCAGAAGTTTGCTGTTGCTTTCAAGGCTTCATAATTGGCCTGTATCCTAGCCTTTTCTTCTGCCGAAATGTGTCTGTGCTCATGCATACGCTCCTCAAAGCGTCTGGCATCCTCTCCATAGAGAATTGGTGTTTCTTTTATTGGTCTTGCCATAGTGTTAGGAATATTAGATTATTTGTATTTTTTTGCAAACATACTCATTTCATTCTATTTATCAAATTATTTTCGCCAAATTGCCACTATTCTAAGCGGGGCAGGAGGCCTTCTTTTTTGCAGTCCTCCAGGGATTTAATGATACTTTGGCGCCAGGAACCGTTGCTTATCATATCGTCTATGTACCAGTTGTCCCGTTCGTAGATCAGAACCAGTTTGTGCTCTGAGTCATGACCACAGTTGTGGATATTGATGGAGACATTGGCTTTTTTCTCATTTACCATCTCCACGCTGAGGACCTTGAATGAGAGGTCTTTATCCCAGTCCTGGGCGCAGATCCAGTAATCAACGTCATGGACTATTGGTTCTTGAATTTGGTTCTCTATACTGCCTATCTGATTATGCAGGCGATTGAATTCTATTGATAAATAAAGCGAGTCAAAGGTCTCTACATTAGGGACTTTATTGGTATCACACAGTTTTACATACTCCGTAAATACGTGGTTATAGATTTCATTTACACGTTTCTCTACCTCTTTTGACTTGGCACTGATGTCTGACGGAGCCCAAAACTCTACCCATCTCTGCTCCTTATCGGGAAGTTGCTGCATATCGGGCTTGTAGGCGGGATCGGGGATGTACCAGGCGGTGGATTCGTAGAAGTACTGCAGTTCTTTGGAGTTGAAGATGTAGCCTCGGTAGGCAAAGGGGAGGTTCTTTAGGATACGGCATTGCTCCGGGGTGAATTCATTATAATAGGAATCCTCCTTTTTCTGTTTTATCTCCAGAGATGGGAGATACCGGTCTTTTATGGCATCCATCACTCCGGCTGCATTGTATTTGAAATCATGATATGGGGATTTATAATAGAAGTGGTCTCGGCTATTGTCCTGGCTGATATACAGATTCCCGTCCGGATGGAACTGGTCCTTGTGGAATCTGATACTGCCCTGCTGCATATGGAATCTGATACTGTCACGCTGCATATATGAGGCAGCTGTCACAGCCTTGCCTTTACCCTGGATCTCCCAATCCCGTGCACTTTTAAAGAAGGTCGGTGATATGTTGAATGACGTGTGGTCTCCCATATTGATGTACAGCGTAAAGTCATCAATACCGTTATTTGCCCAACGGTTTGCAGCGGTCAGCACGTATGAGAACTCAGGTAATTCACCATTATAGGAATAAGACATGTCATACTCATATGTATGCTGTATGATATTCAGTCCCGGGCGGAACCTGGCATTGAAATGATAGACGTATAAAGGATGTGCAACAGCCTCTTCAAAACCTTCAACTTCATTCAACCAATCTTCCAGACATAACTCTTCAACTGATGCGCTCTGGATCTTTCCGTCTACATAATACTGCGGATTACTTATATATTTCCAGTTTTCATCGTAACGGGATACATGTGCAACCTCATAGGTGAGAGGCTCGCCGTTCATCACCACCTTGAAACCCCGCATATACGGATGATTCGGGAAAGCCCTTACTGATTCTTTATTGAAATTGACATCAGGATCCTTAGCCTCAAATCCTACAATGACCTCCTTCTCTCCAACAGGATTAAAGAACTCATAATAGACTGTAACCTCTATCTTGTCATTCACACGGTTAAGCGTGAGAACCTCCTTCTGGACGCGGATATCGGTCTCAGTAACGGGAATCAGATGGTTACCTGAGGCAAAGAATGCGCCGTCATTGGCATACGCAATGGCTACTGAGATTAGGCAAACAATAAGGGCAAGGACTTTTCTCATAACAGGTTAATTATAGGGTTGTTTCGCGAATATACTAAAGTATATCGGGAAATCACTCCTCAAGCATGGATTTCTGATTCTGGCGCTCCAGCTTATGGAAATCCGATCCGGTCTTTACCTTGGCAATCGTGGCTATTACGGCATTGTACAGCTCACTTCCCTCACGGTAGTCACCCGGGCAGGCAAAGTTTACGCGGCCTCTCTGTACCAGGTTACGGGCCTGGGCGCGGCTGGACTCACTTCCGGGCTTGTAAATGGCTATGGAGTGGCCACCTTCACCCTTCACTATGCGCATGCTGGGGATATCGGTCTCACCGTCGCCAAAGTAGATCATGTTGTGGAACGGCACGGGGCGGCCTTCATCGGGCATTGAATCATTGATCTGGGCATTACGCCAAATATCATAGATACCCTTGTTTATCATGAATATGAACTGTGTCTTGGATGTAAAATCCACTGCCACGGCGGGCCAGACGGCCTTGTCATTCTCATACATGAATGAGCAGGCGTATATCTGCTTGAAGTATTTGGCTATGCTTGTACCCTCTATCAGTTCCTTAAGGCCCGATGAGATTATGTAGTGCTCCACGTTCACACCCATCTCATCTCCCTTGCGGTTTATCAGTTCAAACCACTGTTCCACTCCGGGAAAGAATCCTATTCCACGTCCGAACTCCACAAACTGCTGGCGGCGGATGCTGATACCGTTCTCCTGGGCCTTATCCACCATCAGCTTCATGTAGGCCAGGATGGTACTGGACTGCTGTTTCTCGGCCAGTCCGTGTGACTCACACCAGAACGAATCCTTGTCGGTGAGTCCTATGGCATCCATAAAGTCATACTCCTGCATATATGACGGAGACAGCGTTCCGTCAAAATCATACATCAGCGCTACCGTGGGTCTTTCCATACTGTTCTGTTTTTACTGGTTTCAAAGATAAAAAAACATCCCCAAAGTACTATTCTCTATGGATAAAAAGGGGAAATGAAAAAATCAGCTAAAAAATTTGGCTGGTCCAGCTAAATGTTTTAGCTTTGCAGTGAAAATCATTAGTTGACTTGTCTTATGAGAAAACTGACATCAAAAGAAAAGGTCATTATGGAGCACTATTGGGCTCATGGTCCTATGTTTGTAAGGGAGTTGCAGGAGCTGTATCCGGACCCCAAACCTAGTTTCAGCACACTTTCCACACAGGTTCGCACACTGCAGGCCGACGGGTTCATGGACCACGAGGCATTTGGCAGCAACTACCGCTATTTTGCGGCAGTAAGCAAAGAGGAGTACCGGGCATCGGGCCTGGGCGGACTGGTGGATGAATTTTTCAGCAGTTCATACAAGAACGTGGTTATGACATTCCTTAAGGAGGACAAACTGTCCGTCGATGAACTTAAGGATATTATCGATCAAATTGAATCAGGTAAATGATTATGGAGGCATTCTTTATATATATACTAAAGGTGGCCGTACTGACAGCCGCTTTTGGAATCCTGTATCACTATCTGCTTAAGAAAGAGACCTTCCACCGCTTTAACCGAATAGTTCTGGCCTCTTCTCTCCTGTTGGCATATATCCTCCCCTTCTTTGTGATTTCCGTAAGCTGGTCCGGCAGGAAACTGGCAGAGGATGATTATCAGAAATATTCAAACACGCAGGGTTATGAGTGGTTTAGCGGCCCTACCCAGCCATCCCAGATTGATTACAACACCGTAGTCAATGCAGAGAAGCGGGAGAATCCGGTTGAGGCTGCCGCCCCTGTAGAGCTAAGCGTGCCGGCCATTGAGTATCAGGAGGAGGAACAGACCAACTGGGTGCTGCTCATACTGGGTATAGTATATACAGCCGGCGTCATATTCATCCTGGTAACACGCTTTGAATCTATAATCAAGGTGAGGAGAATTATAAGGAACGGACGCAGCATTGAAAAGAACAATGAGTGGAACATAATCGTGTCAGAGTCCGATATCCAGCCGTTCAACTGGATGAAAGACATAGTATTGCCCGATGACCCCACAGTCCTGAATGACCCCGTCATTGTAGAGCATGAGAAAGCGCACATTGCATTCGGACACTCGTATGAGCTGCTCTTATTTGACATAATCACATTCCCCCAATGGTTCAATCCGGCCGTTTGGATGATGCGCCGTGACCTTTGCGCGGTACATGAGTTCCAGGTTGATGCCGATGTCATAGGCAAAGGATATGACCGAAAAGGATACCAGTACTCACTGCTCTATCATGCAGTAGGCCTTAAGGCTATTGCCATAGCTTGCGGATTCCGTCTGAACAGTCTCCAGGACCGTATCAAGATGATGAACAGGCCGGCTTCATCGGCCCGTAGGATAGCCAGGATCATTTATATCCCGCTCATTGCCTTGATTGCCATCCTGCTTTGGGCCAGAAAGACCGATTATGTAGATATGGGAGACGGTGTCTTGTGGGCTACATGTAATCTGGGAGCGGATAGCCCGGATGAACTTGGAGATTACTATGCATGGGGAGAGACTGAGGCAAAAGAGTATTACTCACTTGACAACTACGCATGGAAGGATTCATCGGCCCGTATTCCGCTTGAGCCCCGGTTTGATGCGGCGACAAAAAAACTTGGAAAGAATTGGCGCACACCTACCCATGTTGAATGGGAGAAACTGCTTAGCCACTGTGACAGGACTTGGGTCAGCATGAACGGTACAAAAGGTCTTCTGCTCAAAAGCCGGAGTAACGGAAACACCCTGTTCCTGCCTGCCGCCGACTGCCATCTGGAAGAGAAAGAGCTAAGTAACAAAGTAGGAGCTTATTGGACCAACACCGCCGTTGATGAGATTGTTGTGGGCATGAACCAGAAAAACTGGAACGGAACCATTCAATGGTGCAGCAACGCCATGAGCCGTCTGCGTGAGAGCCGTAGAGAGAAAGCTCTACCCGATGACAAGGCCACAATGGTCATTTTTGACAGCATCAATCTTACCATGTCCAGTGATTACAGATATGCAGGTCTCTCCATCAGACCTGTAAAAGCCGGCTATAAGAGAGTGACAAAAAAAGGTAACCTCGAGTTCATGAGCCAGAAAAAAAGAGACAGAAAACTTACCAAGATAGCAAGTGATGCTATCATCGAGGTAGGCTCTGACTACTATAGAGAAGATACAGTCCCTGTAATAACCGGACCTTTCACTTTTTCCTGGAAAGAGACAGGTGGACAGATGTATATTGAGCAGGAAGGCCGCAGATATTTCCTGGTTACATATCCATATGACAATGAAAAGGAGGAGGTCAAGATTGCCCAGCCCTTCACTGCACAGGTTCTTATCTGGGCCGATAACGGAGAAATAGGTCACATAAACTTTGGAAACGGTTTGGGATTCAATTTCTTTACCGACAATACTTATGAGCATGCCATTACTGAAAACGTCTATCCCAATATGGACTATGACAAGCCTGTCAAGTCAAAGATACATATGCCGTTCCAGTACCAGCAGTATCATTCCGGCAGGATATCAGGTGAGAATAAGAACCTTTTCAACGCCCCCTTCACTTATATCACCGGAACAATAAAAGACGTTGAAGGCAACCCAATCCAGGATGCAGTAGTTATGGTTGTAGATTCTACCGGCCAGCAGGTAGCTGTAGGTACGTCAAACATCATCGGATACTTTGATGTTATCAAGAATGATATCCTTAGAGACTCCACCCGGGAATTCAGTATGCGCGTCTTCTACTCTGCCATACTGTGCCAGGAGCAGAAGATCCATGGAAACGTTTATGAGATAACGCTTGAGGAGTAATAATAATGGAGCCATTCCCCGTAAGGATGGCTCCATTAATGTTTCAGATGTCAGCAGAATCTCAATAGGGGTAGCTGTCCTTAACCATGGTGATGAGCTTGGAGTACATAACCGGAATCTTTGTCGATCCTACGGTTACGTAATCTAAGGTCTGAACGGGAACATTATGTACGAGGCCGTTGACGATCAGCGCTGTATTGAATGCCATCTCTTTAAGACTCTTGTCAATAGTCATGGCCTGCTTTCCGGCCAGTATATTTTCCTTAGCTATGGTAGAATTGTCCTGACCTGTGATGACCGGCGTTATCGTATTATTAATTTCATTCAGGGCTTCGATGACACCCTGGGCCTGATTGTCAATGGCTGCGAGAATCAGCTGCGGACACTCACCCTCATAGTAACCAAGAAGGGCCTTCATGGCACTCTTGCCGTCGGCTACAGACCAACTGTTGGTCTTGACCTGATTATACTCTGTCTTACCGCTCTTTACTATCAGTTCTCCGTTTTCGATCAATGGTCTCAGTTTTTCCATTGCACCGTCATAATAATCCTTGGCATTCACATCGGTCTCAGGGCCTTCAAGCATTTCTAATGTCATTGAGGATTCTCCGCTAGCACGGAAATATGTAAGCAGGAACGTTGCCTGCATATGTCCTACAGCTTTTGTATTGGCCGATGAGAGATAAGCGATATAGGGATTGTCAAGCACAAACCTGTCATGGCATACCACCTTGACATCGGGATTCTCCTCAATAAGTTTGGATTCGTTTATCTTCTTGTAGTCAATGGCGGTTAACACTATATATTTAACGCCATCATTAATTACTTTTCTAAGTTGCGCAACCTGCATTTCAGCACCCTCTTTTGTCTCCGGGGCAACATAGAAAGTGGCATCCAAGCCATACCTGTCCATTGCATTCTCAAGATTTTCCTTGTCTATACCCCAACGTTCAATAACGGAGGCATCAGGAAGAAGAACAGCAACCCTACGGTCAACTGTCACCTCATTGTCTTTATCCTTGTCATCTGAACATGAAACTGTCAGCAAAGCGACTGCTGCAACAAACAACACTTTAAAAAAGTCCTTTTTCATAATAATATGTTGGTTAGTTAGTTAAATAATTTTTGCAATTATAGCGATTATATATCAAACAGCAAACAATCCTTTAGAAATATTTACAGTTGTGCCCTATGTTCAAGGAATAAGCAGCGATGAGTCTCCGTAACTAAGGAAACGGAAATCATGGCTCAGGGCGTAGCGGTAGATGGTCTTCCAGTCGCCGTTCACAAAGGCCGATACAAGCAGCAGCAGCGTGCTCTGCGGCTGATGGAAATTGGTGACCATCATCTTTACTATGTGGTACTTGTAACCCGGTGCAATGATTATCTGGGTGCTGGTCTTGAGTACATCCAGGCTGTGACGGTTCAGGTAATCCAGGATATGCTGCAATGATTCAACCGAACTCATTGTAGGAGCGGTCTCATACGGAGTCCACTGGTTTACGTGCATCTCATCCTCTGTAGCATCAGGGTGGGTGCTCAAATATACACCTATATAGTAGAGACTCTCAATTGTGCGGACCGATGTGGTACCAACCGCAATGGTCTCACCGCCATGTGCAATCAGTTTCTCAATGGTGCTGCGCTTTACCGCAATGAACTCAGTATGCATCTCATGCCCGCTAATCTCCTCCGATTTTACCGGCCGGAAAGTACCCGCACCCACATGCAGGGTCAGTTCCTCGCGGTCAATCCCGTGGGCATCCAGATCCTTGAGCACACGCTCAGTAAAATGCAGACCTGCAGTAGGAGCAGCCACACTACCCTTTATCTTGGAATAAACGGTCTGATATGTAGTTTTGTCACTCTCCTGTGATTCGCGGTTCAGGTATGGAGGAATAGGAATCTCACCCACAGCCTCAAGCAGCTCGGCCCAACTCACGCCTCCGTCCCACTTGAAGTCAATCCTGTGGCTGGTTCCGTGCATCGGCCCACGCTGAGCGGTAAGAGTGACCGTCTTGCCGGCTACCTGAACGGTATTGCTAAGGATAGGAGTATCCTCCTTCCAGCGTTTGAGGTTACCCACCAGGCAGTACCAGCTGCAAGACCGGGTCTGCGTAAACATAACCTGATAGTCACTCGGCTCAGCCGGCTCCAGCAAGAAAATCTCAATCAGAGCTCCCGTAGACTTGGGACCACCCGTAGCCTCCTTGCGGAAATGCAGACGGGCCTGAATCACCTTGGTGTTGTTGAACACCATCAGAGCCCCTGCCGGCAGATACTGAGGCAAGTTACGGAACACATCCTCTGTAACCTCACCATGCCTGTAAAGCAACAACTTGGAGCTGTCCCTCTCCGCCAGCGGAAACTTAGCGATCCGCTCATCCGGCAGCTCATAATTGAACTCCGCAATCCTGATATGTTTAACGCCTTCTTCCATTCGGACCGCAAAGATAGCTAAAATGACCCAATAGGGACAGTCCCCCTGTGCCATTTTTGTGGCACAGGGGGACTGTCCCTATTGGGTCAATTAGCGAGAGCTAAAGTAAAGACGGAGATTTTGATGTCCGGGACGGCAGCCTCGATGGTGTCAATCATGGAGCAGAGGGTGGCTCCGGTGGTGATGACGTCATCAATTATGAGGATGTGACGGCCTTGCAGTGCGGCAGCATCGGCCACATGGAAAAGGCCTTCTGCATTACGCCACCGCTGGTATTTGCCCAGCCCCGCCTGCTTGCTGCTGTTTACATTACGGATAACCGCATCAGTCAGTATGGGCAGCCCCGTGACTTTACTCACTCCCTTGGCAATATGCACACACTGGTTATACCCGCGCCGCAGCTCTTTCCATCGGGTAAGAGGCAGCGGCACGATGCAGTCAACGCCCTCAAAGAACCCCTTTGCCATAAGCTCAGACGCACCGATACGGGCCAGCCACCGCCCCACCTTAGGGTGATGCCAGTACTTGAGATGGAACAGTATGTTGCGGTAGTCACTCTCCTTACTGTAATGCAGGATTGAGGCTGCACGAACCAGGCTGCGCTCAGTAAGCAGCATTCGCTCCGTAGGGTTGATGGCATTCATGTCATAATCCAGACGCGGCATGCCCAGAAAACAGCTGATGCAGAGCTCCTCCTCACTGGGATCAAGCCTGCGCCCGCAAACCTTACAGTAGTGCGGAAAAACAAATTCAAACAGAATCCTCACCAGACCGGGATGGCGGAATTTGGGATCATTGCAAACAAGGTTATTCATAATGGTTTCAATATTTAATCAGGTAAATCAGACAGGTCCAGCACCTTTCGTACCAACGGTGGTTCATACCCCCGCGAGCAGACTGACCGCATCGTTTTCATCTTGCGCTCATATTCCGTAGCGCCCTTTACCGTGCGGAACTTAGCCTTGACCACATCCTTAAGGGCAGTCATATACTCATCATCATCTATAGATTCAAGGGCTGCGTCAGTAATATCCTGTGGTATCCGTTTCTGCCACAGAGCCTGGGCAATCTTTACCCTGCCCCATTTGGCAAACCGCACCTTGTCATGCACAAAGGCGCCCGCATATCGGGATTCATCAATAAAACCCTCCTTAACCAGATAGTCAAGGATAAGGTCGATGTCCGGTTTCTCAGCACCGTGACGCTCCAGCATGGCTCTGACCTCACTCCTGCAGTGCTCGGCAGCGGAGCAGTAGGCCTCGGCCCGTGTCTTTCCTTCAGATTCTGTCATAGTATAGCTTTTATAAAACGCAGCTTGCCGAATATGTCACTGCGCAGTTCAACATTATGGTATCCCGCTGAGGATAGCATCAGTTCCATATCCTGTGCCTTAAGCGGGTTGATTTCAAAATAGAGGCTGCCACCGGCGGTCAAAGACCTCTTTCCAAACTCTGCAATGGCCCTGTAAAACAGCAGTGCATCATTATCAGGCACAAACAGCGCGGTATGCGGCTCATAGTCAAGGACTGTATCCTCCATCCGGGCCTTCTCCGATTCAAGCACATACGGCGGGTTGCTCACAATCACGTCAAACCTGCAGTCAACAGCAGGGGCCGACAGGATATCCACCTTACGAAATTGGACCGACGTGCCATTAAGGCGGTTGTTCTCACACGCCACCTCAAGAGCGCCGTCACTGATATCCCAACCCTGCACCTTGCAACCGGGCAGTTTACGGGCCAGCGTAACGGCTATGCATCCGCTTCCGGTACCGATATCAAGCAGGCTCCCTGCGCCGGCATTATCACTTGCCACCCACTCCACAAGCTCTGCGGTCTCAGGACGCGGAATCAGCACACGGCCATCGACACTGAACTGCAGTCCGCAGAACGGGGTATAACCTAATATATATTGAAGGGGCTCACCATTGGCAAGACGCTGCAGGGCGGCGTCCAGTTTGCGGTCACGCTCAGCATCGGGAGCAAGTTGTTCCTTTGTATAAAATGAGACGGCACTTATGCCCAGATACTCCAGACACAGTGCCTTCTTTACAGTTTCAAGTTCTGCCGCAGCATAACGGCCAGCCAATGCGCCATCCATGCGCTGCAGAATCCCTTTCATAAGCAATCAGTATTATCTCCTTACCGTGACATAGCCCTTAGCGCTATTGCCGCTTCTCATCTGGCCATTCTCATCGGGCATGGAGTACTTGAAATATGCGCTCATGGAGATATTGAAATAACCGTCTTTGGTGGGGACCCACTTTATAGTAGGTATCTCAGTTATGGTCTTTTCGTTGTTACGGGCGGTAATCCTGACCTCGTCATAATACTCTCCATTAATTTTCCAGATGTAATCAGCATGGTATATACGGTTACCGGCATCCAGCACCTCGACCTTAAAAGTGACGGTATCACCCACCTTTGGAGCAGATGGAAAATGCAAAATATTACCATAAATGGCATAACGTGCATACTCCTCCTTCTCACAACCGGTAGCCGTAAGCAACAGCACCGCTAGAGACAGTATAAGGGTGAGGCGGTTCATATATCAGGCAATTTCAAGAGCCACGCGCATCATGTTGGTAAAACTGGTGCGGCGCTCCTCGGTTGATGCATACTTGCGGTGAATCAGCTGGTCCGATATGGTACAGATAGTCAGGGCCTTCTTTCCGGCAGCTGCGGCATTGATATAGAGTCCGGCAGCCTCCATCTCTACAGCCTTGACCCCGAACTTACCCCACTCCATCTGGATGTTTGACTCATCATAGAAGACATCGGCACTGTATATATTGCCCACCTGGAAGTTGAAACCTTTCTCACGAGCCACATTCACAGCCTTCTCCAGCAGTTCAAAACTGGCTATGGGAGCAAACTTGGCGGGGAAACCGTACTGGTGGCCGTAATCAGAGTCAGTGCAGGCGGCCTGTGCGAACAGCATGTCACCAATCTGCATGTCAGGGCTCAAGGCACCGGCTGTACCCACCCTGATGATATTCTCCACATCAAAGAAGTTAAACAGCTCATAAGAGTAGATTCCTATTGACGGGATACCCATTCCATGTCCCATGACCGATACCCGCTTGCCGTTGTACAAACCGGTATATCCCAACATGCCACGTACCTCATTAAAGAGAACAGCATCAGTGAGATACTTCTCGGCAATGAACTTGGCACGGAGGGGGTCTCCGCACATAATAACTGTCTTGGCTATATCATCATACTGCGCTGCAATATGAGCCGTGGGGGTATCTTCTCTACTCATAAGCTTATATTTTTTCCTCGAGTGCCGGTGATACCAGGCAACCCTCTATAAAGTTAGTCTTCTTTACCTCATGCCGGGCCGGAGCTACGGTAATCTTATGTCCGTTTACGCCGATACGTCCCTCGGCAAACCACTGCAGAGCCTGCGGGAATATGCGGTGCTCCATGCGGTGTATCTGGGCCTCCAGCTCCTCTACTGTCCCGTTTACCGGAACGGCGGCCTGAATGATTACAGGACCGGCATCAAGTTCAGGCGTAACCAGATGTACTGAGCAACCCGTTATCCTCACGCCGTGCTCGTATGCATCGGCTATGGCGGTGGCACCCTTGAAACTTGGCAGCAATGCCGGGTGCAGGTTCAGGATCCTGCCGCTGTACGCATTCACGAACACCTCACTAAGTATCCTCATCCATCCTGCCAGTGCAATGGTATCTACATTGTACTTTGCAAGAGCCTCAACCACAAGAGCATCATACTCAGCCCTGTTCCTGTGACCTTTTGATGGTATTATCTCAACAGGTATTCCATATTTTGCGGCCCTGTCAATGATGCCAGCATCCTCTTTGTTTGTCAACACCACGGCTACCTCCGCATCCAGTCTGCCATCACGTGCCGCCTCAATTATGGCCTGTGCATTTGTTCCATTGGCCGATGCCAATATCGCTATCTTTATCATACTGAGTACAAAGATACTGTAAAAAAGTAATAGTGCCGCCCCAAGGCAGCACTATTACTTTTTTACAGATTGAGTGTGGATTACATCATTCCGTCCATGCCACCCATTCCGGGAGCCATTGCCGGCATAGGCTTATCTTCCTTCTTCTCAACGATCACGCACTCAGTTGTCAGGAACATACCGGCAATTGAAGCGGCGTTCTCAAGAGCTACACGTGTAACCTTGGCGGGATCAACCACACCGGCCTTTACCATATCCTCATAGCGGTCATAACGGGCGTTGTAACCAAAGTCACCCTTACCCTCCATAACCTTCTGGACTACTACTGAGCCCTCCTTACCGGCGTTGAACACGATCTGACGCAGAGGCTCCTCAATGGCGCGACGGATGATCTGGATACCGGTCTGCTCATCGGCATTCTCACCCTTGATCTTGTCAAGAGCGCTTATAGAACGGATGTAAGCTACACCGCCACCGGCTACGATACCCTCCTCGATGGCAGCACGGGTAGCGCACAGAGCGTCATCCACGCGGTCCTTCTTCTCCTTCATCTCAGTCTCGCTGGGTGCACCTACCTTGATCACTGCAACACCGCCTGACAGTTTGGCAAGACGCTCCTGGAGCTTCTCCTTGTCATAGTCACTTGTGGTGGTCTTGATCTGAGCCTTGATCTGGGCTACGCGGTCAGCAATCTTGTCCTTATCACCCTTACCGTTTACGATAGTGGTGTTATCCTTGGTGATGGTAATCTTCTCAGCTGTGCCAAGCATATCCATTGTAGCCTGCTCCAGCTTTACGCCACGCTCCTCGCTGATTACGAATCCACCGGTCAGAACGGCGATATCCTCAAGCATCTCCTTACGACGGTCACCGAATCCGGGTGCCTTAACGGCGCAGATCTTAAGACCTGAACGCAGACGGTTCACAACCAGAGTGGTCAAAGCCTCTGAGTCAACATCCTCGGCAATGATAAGCAGAGGACGGCCGCTCTGTACGGCGGGCTCCAGGATGGGGAGCAGGTCCTTGAGGTTTGATATCTTCTTGTCATGGATAAGAATCAGAGGATTCTCCATAACGCAGTTCATCTTCTCAGTATCGGTTACAAAGTATGATGACAGGTAACCGCGGTCAAACTGCATACCCTCAACAACGTCGATGTATGTGTCACGGCCCTTAGCCTCCTCAATGGTGATTACACCGTCCTTTGAAACCTTCTGCATAGCCTCGGCAATGTGCTTACCAATCTCGGCATCGTTGTTGGCAGAGATGGTTGCAACCTGCTCGATCTTGTCAAAGTTGTCACCAACAGCCTTTGACTGCTTCTTGATGTTCTCAACAACAGCTGCAACAGCCTTGTCGATACCGCGCTTCAGGTCCATGGGGTTGGCACCTGCGGTAACGTTCTTAAGACCTACGTTTACGATGCTCTGAGCCAGAACGGTTGCGGTAGTTGTACCGTCACCTGCATCCTCACCGGTCTTGGAGGCTACTGACTTAACCAGCTGAGCGCCGGTGTTCTTGAATGAGTCGGCCAGCTCAATCTCCTTGGCTACGGTAACACCGTCCTTGGTGATCTGGGGAGCACCGAACTTCTTCTCGATGATGACATTGCGGCCCTTAGGTCCAAGTGTAACCTTGACTGCATTTGCAAGCTCGTCAACACCCTGACGCATCAGGTCGCGGGCATCCATATTGAAAAGTATCTCTTTTGCTGCCATAATTGTATCTCCTTATTATTTTTCAACCACGGCCAGAACATCGCTCTGGCGCATAATCAGATATTTTGTTCCCTCAACTTCAAGCTCTGTGCCTGAGTACTTGCCATAGAGTACCTGGTCACCCTTCTTGAGAACCATTGCCTCATCCTTGGTGCCGTTTCCTACTGCAATAACCTCACCCTTAAGAGGTTTCTCCTTTGCTGTGTCGGGGATAATGATACCACCGATGGTCTTCTCCTCGGCTGCTGCCGGAAGAATCAGAACGCGGTCTGCTAACGGTTTGATGTTCATAGTTTTATAGTGTTTAAGTTATTAATTCTGTCACAAAGCCCCTTATCGGGCAAATGGATGAGTGCATAAAACATGCCAAACCGCCAGCGGGATGCAAGCATGACATCCCTTCTGACAGTTTGGCACAACTTTTTATTCGTCTATCTGTTTATCTGACATTCTCTGCCAGATATGCGGTCAGGCTACTAACCGACAGATTACGCTGGAACGACCCCTTATGGAATACCGATATCCTTCCGGTCTCCTCGGATACCACAATGGCCACGGCATTTGTCTTTTCCGATATACCCATGGCCGAACGGTGACGCAGTCCGAACTCCTTAGGCAGGGATTCTGACTGTGAAAGAGGCAGGATACATGCGGCGGCCTCAATGCGTTCACCGGTTATGATCATGGCTCCGTCATGCAGGGGACTGTTCTTGAAGAATATGTTCTCTATAAGCAGCTGGTTCAGATTGGCGTTAACCTCCTCGCCGCTTGCAATCACATCGTGGAGTTCATCATTCTGGCCCAGCACAATCAGGGCACCCTCCTTGCGGTGGCTCATGCTCTCGCAGGCCTTGATGACAGGCTCCCATTTGCTGGTGTCACCATCGGCATGGTGCCTGCGTATTAGCCAGCGGAACAGTTTCCTGGTACGGGTTGAGGTACCTATGTCACGGAAGAAATGGCGAATGTCATCGGCAAACAGCACGATGATGGCTATCACTCCCACATCGACCAACTTGTCCATCACGGCGCCTAAGAGCTGCATCTTGAGTACCTGAGATACTATCATCCATACAAAGATGAACACCAGGATGCCAATGAACATATTGAGCGATCCGGTCCTTCTCATCAGTTTGTACAGATAGAAAAGGAGCAGTGACACGCTCAGCACGTCAATGATATCCTTTACGCCGAATGAGGCAAAGATGTTGTCAAACATAGATTCCTTATTTATTGTCCCTTAAAGCTTGTACTATCAGGTTTGTGTGGACAGCCTCCTGCACGTCATGTACGCGAATCCACTCCGCACCCTGCTCAATAGCCACCGTATTCATGGCGATTGTAGCCGCGAGGGCGTCATCGGGAGTGATCTTAAGGAGTTTCCAGGCCATGGATTTACGTGAAAGCGCTGACAGGACAGGCAAACCGAACCCACACAACCTTGACTGGTTGGCCAGAACGGTGTAGTTCTGCTCCACGGTCTTACCGAATCCGTATCCGGGATCAAGTATCACCTTGTGCCTTACATCCACGCCGGCTTTCTCAAGTAACTGCAGTCTGTACTTAAAGAAAGCCATCATCTCACCGATGGGATCATTCTTTATATCCTCAGACCACATGAGCACATACTGCACGCCGGTATCGGCCAGCACCTTGTACATCTCATCATTACCTCCGTACACATCATTAATTATGTCAACTTTCCATTCGCGAATGCAGCGCTCTGCAATTCGCGGACGGTATGTGTCGACAGAAAGCAATACGTCCGGGAACTCCTCCCTGATTGCTTCAAGACCCCACTCCAAGCGTTCCATCTCCTCATTCTCAGAGGCCTGGACAGCACCCGGACGGGTAGAGCAACCGCCCACGTCAATGGCGTCGGCTCCTTGGGAAATCATCATCCTCACACGCTCCACCAGAGTGGACTTATCCTGCACACGTGACCCGCTCCAGAAGGAATCGGGGGTCACGTTGATTATTCCCATTATCTTGGCCATTACTTCTTCTCTGCGTCAAGGAAGGCCTGGATCTGCTCGGCAATCTTGGTCATACCGGCAGCTGTGGGGTGATTCATGCGCTTCTCAATACCCTCAACAGCAATTACGGGTACATCATAGTGCTTGCAGATCTCTCTCATTGACTCACCCAGATTCTCACTCATTCCGTCATTCAGCAGAGAGTAGATCTTCATCTTGGGATAGAGTTTCTTAAGATTGTCAAGCAGGTATGCGAATGCCGGACGATAGAAATAGAGGTCCTCCTTGGTCCAGCCTGAATACTTGTAGTCACCAAAAGGCTCATGTGTCCAGTCATCATTGGTTCCGCCGAATATGAACAGGATATCGGGATCACCAATACGGTTAAGACGGCTTACGAATGCACGGTCTGAGTAGTCATCGTGATTGTAACCGCGGCAGCATACGGTACTGCCAGAGTATGAATCGTTCTTTTCAAGAACCCAGCCGTTCTTCTCTATAACCTGAGCCCACCACTGCTGGCTCTGCTCGGTAACGCCGCAGAACTGGTTGGGATAGAATGTGTCATAATACTTGGGCATTGTACCAGTGAATGTTGAGTAGGAGTCACCCATTACAGACACTTTCAACTGTGCGGACATGCTGCCGCAAACAAGAACTAATGCAAAAAGAAAAGCTAATTTTTTCATAATTATAAATTGGTTATGGTTTTAGTCAATCCTATACTGTTTGAACCTTTAATAAGTATAGTGAAACCGCTCAAAGGTTCAATCTCAAGCTCTTTATTCACCGCATCCACATCGGCAAACAGACGGAAGTCAGTACCCTTGGCAGCCTCTGCGAACTCACTGCCTACCAGCCAGACCTGTGTAAAGCCCTTAGCCTTAAGCAGCTCAACAATCTGCCTGTGCTCTGATTGTGATACATCTCCAAGTTCACGCATATCGCCCAGAATCAGCATCTTCTGCGGAGCCTCAATCATACTAAAGTTCTCTATGGCTGCCGCCATGCTGGTGGGATTTGCATTATATGCATCCACGACAAGACGGTTACGGCCGGTGTCGGTAAGCTGTGAACGGTTGTTCTGCGGCACATATGAGGCCACCGCAGCCGATGCATTATCCTCCGATACGCCCAGTTTGAGTCCAACCGTAATTGCAGCCAGGGCATTGTCCACATTATAAGCGCCAATCAGACTGGTCTGAACATCATGCCACTGCCCGCCACCGGTGCGCCAGCGGAATCTTACGAACGGGTTGCACTCAATCAACTCACCCTCCACAAGCAAACCCTGCTGTCCCGGCTTGCCATATTCTATAAGCTGCAGCCCTGATGCCATCTGCAGCAGGTGTTCGTTGTCACGGTTTACAAATACTGCACCGCCATGCTCACGGATCCAGTCATAAAGTTCACCCTTGGTCTTCTTTACTCCCTCAAATGAGCCGAATCCCAGCAGATGCGCCTTACCCACATTGGTAATAAGGCCGTAATCAGGCTGGCTTATCTCTACCAGCTCCTTAATGTCACCGGGATGGCTGGCACCCATCTCCACAATGGCATACTCATGCTCCGGCTTTAGGCCCAGCACCGTAAGAGGAACACCTATGGAGTTGTTCAGGTTACCCTGGGTGCACAGAATGTTATAGGTAGTGCGCAAAACTGCGCTTGTAAGTTCCTTTGTGGTAGTCTTGCCGTTGGTACCGGTAATGCCCAAGACCGTAGTTCCCATCTGCCTGCGGTGATAGGCGGCCAACTGCTGTAATGCGGTTAGGGTATTTTCCACCAGGATCATTCTGCCATCTGCTGCATCATACCGCGCAGCATCATCCATAACGGCATAACTGCACCCCTGTTCAAGTGCTCCGCGTACAAATTCATTACCGTCAAAACGCTCCCCCTTAAGGGCAAAGAACATAAGCCCCGGGCCGCACTTACGGCTATCGGTCGTAACACCGGCGCACTTACTCAGTCTGCTATATAAATCCTCTACCGTCATAGTACCGCAAAAATAATAATTAAAGGAGAACAATGTACATTAAGCAGCACTACTTTGTCCTGTAAGGATGCATTAAAAAAAGCCAATGACCAAAAAAAATGCGCCTGAAACTGATTTTTTCTCATTTTTTTTGTCGCTTTAACAAATATTGCATACTTTTGACCCAACGATAAAGGTCCCGAACCTTAATTATTGACCTTAATTACACTTAAAAAGAGACTATTAATTAACATTTAAACAAAAATCACAATTATGAAAAAAGCTTTATTCATTATCGCAGCTCTTGCTTCATGCATGACCGTAAGCGCTAAGTACTGGTTTGGTGGATCAATAGGATTCGACACCGAGTCTTACTATTACAATGACAATAAGTATCACCAGTTTGTATTCAGCCCCATGGTCGGTATGGCAATTGAGGACAACCTTGACTTAGGTTTACAGATCTCCATTCAGGATCTCAAATACTCAGACGGCCAGAAGGAGTTCACATTCAACTTTGCTCCGTTCCTCCGTTACACATTCTTCAGTGAGGGCAACTTCAGCATGTTCTTGAATGGTGGATTCGAGTACGGCATCTGCTCACCTTCAGGTTTTAACTGGTGGCATGTAGGTGTATTTGCATCTCCCGGTATCAAATACGCCATGTCAGATCACTTCAGACTTGAGGCAACATTCTGGGGTCTCTACTTTGAGCACCAGAACAATCCTGACCATCAGCCCCGTTATGCAACTTTCAAGAACAATGGAGGCATAGGTTTTGACTTTGAAGATCTTCAGATTAGCCTTGTATACGAGTTCTGATTTTAACTCATAATAAATGGACAGCCGGCCGCAGGGTCGGCTGTTTTTTTGTGTCTAAACTCAAATGCGACAGTTTTGCAGCGCAAAAATTAACCATTGCATACCATGATAGCCCTACATTTGTGCAAAACATCACAAAACTATGCACAAGATTTTCCGATACGCTTTACTGTCAGCACTGCTCCTTGGTGCTACCTTTTCCGTCAATGCACGTAAGTACACTTCTTATACCAAGGGGTGGAACGAGATTGATTCAATCATTAAAAGACATGAGAACAAATCAAGTGATGCCGTTATTAGACATGAGAAGATCAAGTTAATTGATGCCGTTAAAATAATAATGGATAAAGCGCAGGCCGACGGCAACTGCCATGAGATACTTCGTTGCGCCCTTATGATAAACCGTCTGAACGCTCCTGCCCGGAACAATCCCAATTATACCGTTGATTCATACCTGTTGTTTGACTCACTTGCAACAGTGATGGATGATGACGGCCTTAAGGCTATCTGTCATTATCTGCAGGCCTTCTGTCTGGATGAATATGCCAGAGCCTACAATTTCAGGATTCCTGCCGATAACAGACTTGACATGGACATTGACCAGCTGAGAGACAAACTTTTCTTTCACTTTGAGCAAGCCTTCAAACTGGCCGGACGCAAGCGCACAAAAGATTACGCCGCATTCATCCCTGACTGCAACGATGGTTACATAAAGGTACGACCGGCATTGAAAGACGTATTGCTGGAGAGTGCATGCATAAACCTGGGCGCAGATGACTGGGGCAGCAAGCATCTGTATAATGATGATGACCTTTTGCTAGGCACCTCAAAAGAGTTTGTAAAAACCCGCCAAGCCAACCCCGGCAAGATAAGCGAATGGAAATTGTATGTGCTACGTCTGCTCACTGAAAGTAATCTCAAGGCCAATGCCGATATACGCGCCAGCATAGACCTGAAACGCCTTACAACCATTTACGAGTGTCTTTCAACCAAGAATTGGATCTCTGTATCGGAAAAGGTGGAGATACTAGCAGACTCATACCGGGGCAAGAGTATCTATTCGGCCGGAATCTATGCGCTTGCCGCCAAGGTACTTATTGAACATGTCATTAACGAGACATCCATAGACCCGGAACTACGAAGCCGGCTTTCTGTACACGCTCATGAACTTCTTGAAACCGCTATAGGAATCTGGCCTGACAGCCAGACTGCGCATGACTGCCGCAAACTCCTTGCTCAGATTGAAAGAAAATCAGTTAGCATTTCATTTGACAGGACCCAGCGTGCCGATATGCCCAATCTGGCTGTCCTCAGGTTCTCCAATATAGATTCCGTCTGGTTCAGGGCCGTAAAATATGACCCGAACAAGTATCTTATCCGTTTCAGTAACTCCTATGACTCTATGCAAGAGATCCTGAAAGCCCCCGATAAACATGAAGCGGCATGCTGGAGTATAGCTACAAGCAAACATGTTGACTATATAGAGCACGCCATGTGGATGTCACTGCCCGCACTCAGAAAAGGAGATTACATCATCTACGCATCAGCCAACAAGGATTTTGCCAATGACAGCTGTTCCAGTTGCCGTCTGCTCACAAGCAGCCACCTGATGTTCACACCCACCTATCTGACCGACAGCGATACCCTCTTCAGCCTGACAGGATTCGTCCATGATGCAACCAACGGAGATGCTGTATCCGGATGCAGCTATACCGCTATCGGTTATGATGAAAAAGATTCTGCCGATATCATTATCAACGGGCAAACTGCTGAAGACGGCTTCCTAAGTCTGAATTATCCCATAAGTTCAGACTGTGATTTCATGCTTTGTATAGATTATAATGGAGAAACAGACACGCTGCTGTTTGAATCACGTGACGCAATCCGTTATTCCCGTCACGACTACTCCAAGGGGCCGGTTCAGGTCGAGATCAACACCGACAGGGCCATTTACCGCCCGGGCGACACCGTACGTTACTGCGGAATAGTATCAGAGACTCCTGCTGATCTGGACGGTCATGTAAAAGCCTGCATACCGGTTGCAGTATTTATTTCAGGAAGAATAATACATGAAACCGTATCAGATGCTCACGGTATGTTTGAAGGTATCTGGGCCATTCCTGCCGATTACCGTCCGGGATGGATTGACCTGGATGCAATCACATACCCCAAGGGTGAAAACCCTGATTCCTTATATAAATCCTTCATTTACGCTGATGATAAATATCTGCGCCTGCCGGGATATTCGCATGAGATAAAAATAGAATCTTACTCCAGGAACCTCCTGGAACTCAAATTTGACAAGATGCTCACTCCGCCCATCCAGGGAGCTGAGGCCGAATGCACCGGTACAGTTCTCACCCCGCTTGGCAATCCCGTAGGAGGAGCACGTATCCAATGGAGCACAAGCATAAGTCAAAAAGATGAACAATCCTTCACTACAACCTACCGGGATCTGATTCTGGAAGCCGGAGAGACAGAGACCTCGCCTGACGGCACTTTCCGGATACTTTTCAAGGCCGATGCCCGGGGCAGAGGCTATGTTGACATTAAGCTCCGGGTGACAGACCGGAACGGAGAGACCCGTGAGTTCAGCAACGACTACTCTATGTCTGCCGGGACCGATCTGGATATTACGGCCGAAAATATAATCAATAGCCCTGATGATGTATTCCTGACTGTCAGTCCATACAATTACTATCCTGATTCAGGTCAGTACCGCATTAAGATAGAGGCATTGAAACCAAATTGGGGAGAAGGAATGGAAATTTATAATACGTTTGATATCAAAAAGTATGAACGGGCAGAGATGTCAGAGCATGCATTGGCAGAAGGTACGCTCTCCACCTTGTTCCCCGGATATGAATTCGGACTCCCGTCAGAGCCTCAGGTCTCATGCACCATCCTGGACAGCCTGTTTTCGTTCCACAACAATGACACCACACAGATACGCGTGCCCGGCATAAAGACCGGACATTACAGAATCACCGTATCATCGGACGATGCATTCATCAGCAATCTTGCCGGCAAATCATTTTATGGAGAAAGAGGAAATAAAGGTGACAGGACACAGGATCTGTTTGTCTCTGTAGGCAATGCTGATGATACACTTTCTACAAACGGGCTTCTCTATCTGGATAGCCGTCAGATAATCCTGAATGAGGGTGATACCGCAAAGGTACGCATCGGAAGCCCCTATCCGGGAGCTGTCATCCGTTATGACATCATTAACCGTAACGGCAGCCTGATGCACGGTACTATGGTGTCTGACGGACTTCTGCACACCCTGTCACTCCCTGTGGATGAAGACCTGTGCGGCAGTATACTGGTTGTGGCAACCGCCTTCAGGGATGGTCTCAAAGCAAAATCATTTACAGCCCAATACATACCCTATTACACCAAACGCCTCAAATATGAACTCACCACGTTCCGCAGCAATCTTACAAGCGGAAGTGAGGAGAGCTGGACTTTCAGGTTCACTGACAGACTGGGTAATCCCGTACAAGCATCGGTATTGGTTGACATGTATGATTCAGTACTTGATAGACTGCGTTATAACAGTTGGATATTTTACCCTTGGCAGTATATGAATTTCACCAAACAGGACCCCATCCGCATAGAGCAGGCCTACAGAAACACATCCATCTCCAAAAGGATTACAATCTATAAAGGTCTCAGGACTATAGGCCTGGGATTAGCCAATCCCATATTGACTCCTTTTGACGAACACAAATTGGCCATACCAGTGAGAGAGATGAGTGCGGGCGGAGGCTCTGTCAATAACATACCGTCACTCTATGACAATAACAGCATGGTAGCCTCATCAGACAAACTCCGTCAGATTCCTGAACAGTCTATCAGAAAGAACCTGAGCCACACCGGTCTCTACCTCACCCACCCCAAAACCGATGAGAACGGCTTTGTGACAATAAAATTCCGTGCACCGGAACTGTTTACCAGCTGGAACCTGCAGGTTATTGCATATACTGATGACCTGCTGACAACAGGATTCAGAAGCTATGTAACCACGTCAAGACCTCTTATGATTGAGCCGGCAGCACTCAGATTCTTCCGTCAGGGTGATGTCACCGATTTTGCCCAGAAGATAACCAACGCCCACACTGATGACCTTGAAGTGACGGTACTGTTGCGCTTTAAGGATGCCGATAACGGCAATCCACTGGACCTTACCGCAGGTGACAGTGTCAAGACAGTAACCGTAAAGGCCGGAGGCTGTGTTACCATACCTTTCAGGTTGACTATCCCCGATGGAGTCCATTCACTCACCTATACTGCCATTGCCACTGCCCAGGGATTCTCTGACGGACAGCAGGAGACAATCCCCATCCTCTCCAACCGCGTTCAGGTAACCAGGAGCATGTCACTCTTCAACAACGGCAATGAGACCCGGACATTCCGGTCCGATGCTCCCCAGACATCGGCATCAGGAAAGGTCTTTGATGAGACTCTTACACTCAAGTATCATTCTCAGCCTATTTGGTATGCCCTTGAGGCCCTGCCCACGCTCACAGAGAACGATACCCCTGACAATCTAAGCCTGGCATACAATTTTGCAGCCCATGTCATGACATATCTGATAGCAGACCTATATCCTGCTACTAAAGGCAGACTCAAAAAAGAACAGTATGATGAGAATCTGATAGAACAGAATCTCGAGCATTATTATGACCTGCTTGAGGACCGCCAGAATGAGGACGGAGGCTGGTCATGGATGCCGGGTGGAGAATCCAGCGTCTACGTCACATCTCTGATACTCTATGTCTTTGAGTTCATGGAGGGCACATTGGACTTCTCTTACTACATGGGCTTACAGTTCCTTGCCTCCCGGATATCTGAAAGCACTTCACGTCCGTCTCATTCTGACATCATTTTCCTCTATCTCTATTCCGTACAACAGAAACAACGTGGAGGTTATGTATATACTGATGAGGTCAAAGAGACATTTGAAAGACTGCTTGCAGAGGCAGAGAAATACAATTACAATCATGAGGACCTCTACTACCGCGGACTGCTCTTACAGTTATTCATGAGCACAGGCAAGACCGATATGGCACAGGAACTGGCCAAGGAACTGCTTGCAGAGTCTAAGTACAGTGATGAGATGGGCCGATGGTGGGATGAGAACCGTGGCGGATACCTGTGGCATGAGGCCCCCATTGAGACCCAGACCATACTGATACGCGCCCTCAAGGCCGCCGGTTATGAACGTGAGGCCAATGAGGCCGCCCGATGGCTGCTCAAGCAGAAAGAGACCACAGCATGGGAGTCAACACCAGCCACTGCCTCCGCAATAATGGCCCTGCTTGAAACCGCAAGCGGTTCACTGCCCGATAACCAGTCTGCAATTACCGTCACCGTAGGTAATGACAGGATCGATTCCGGAACTGACGGCAATGAAGACGGCTACATGAGCCGCACATGGAACGGCGCGGTAACACCGGATATGGGTACTGTCACCGTATCAAGCAACCATAAAGGCATAAGCTGGGGAGCACTCTACCATACATTCACTCAGAATCTTAACGATGTGGAGAACAGCGGCAACGGCATGCAGCTAAAACGTACACTCTGGCATATTGTGACTGATGCGCAGGGCGAGCGTCTTGAGGAGATCACTCCCTCCACCATACTTCACAAAGGTGACCGAATAAAGGTAAAGCTTGACCTTACACTTGACCGCACCTATGAGTTCCTGCAGCTTAAGAGTGAACGTGCCACATCAATGGAACCCGTAAGCACCGATGCCGGCTACACCTACAACTTTACACATGACATCCTCTACTACCGCGCGCCCACCAACACATCCGATGACCTCTACATAGAACGTCTGGAATCCGGCTCCTACACCATAGAATATGACCTCTATATCCAGAAAACCGGCACCTACAGCATGGGCCTAGCCACCATCCAGTGCCTCTACGCCCCCGCCTACCGTGCCATCACTCCCAACACCATAATAAAAGTTGAATAATAGGTAAGTACGAATAAAGGTGGCTTTTCGGCCACCTTTATTTGTACGGGCGATAGGACTCGAACCTACACGGGATTTACCACTAGATCCTAAGTCTAGCGCGTCTACCAATTCCGCCACGCCCGCAATCAAAACGCGCTCCAACCCGGAACGCGCTGCAAAATTAATCCTTTTAGACGTAATTACCAAGTTTATCTCAATGCCGTTCAGGGATTGACAATCCTGGCATTTATGAAATCACGGGCTGCCTCGATGTATGTATCAACTCCGTTCAGTACGTCGGCATCATCCATATCCAGGCGTATATCGGGAGCCACGCCGAACTCGATATGACATGTATCGGCATCAAAAGTGGGGGCCGACGAGTACCTTACCACCCAACCGTTAGGCAACTCTGATGTCATGGGCAGTCCGCCTCCGCCACCGGTGGTATCACCCAGAAGAGTGACATTATCCAGCGCCTTCATGGTAGCCGCAAAATCATTTGCAGTGCTGTAACAGCCACGGTTAACCAGCAGCACAACCGGCTTTATCCATCTGACATCATCGCTGGCCGGACTGATGGTATTGGCATACAGTTTTGAGAAATCATTATGACCGGGGCCGGATTTATATCGGGAGTAGCCCCATGTAACCTTTCTCTCGGTAAAGTGAGATGCCAGGAACTCACCGTCACTCTGATTACCTCCGCCATTGTTACGGATATCGATTATCAGTCCGTTACACAACGCCATGCTGTTGAACATGGCATCCAGACGTCCGCTTGTAGTACCACCGTCAAAACCCTCAACAACCAGATAGCCTATATTGTCATCAAGGATGCGGTAATAATAGCCGCTTCCGCATATCACGTAATCATTGCCCAGGTACTTGTCCCTCAAATCTTTTGAGAAGTTGGTCCGATAATCGGTCTTCCAGCTCCAGTTGCGACCCACGTCATATATACTGTAAAGGTTCACATGACCGTCACGCAGCTCACCCAACATCTTGCAGAGCACCTCAAACAGGGCCCTTGGCGTCAATCTGTCCGATATGCTGGCCGAGTATCTCTCCTTTACCTCATTCCAGTCAACGCCAAGCTTCTCCTTCTTAAGGTCAAAGTAGCAGTAATGCTCATCCATGATGGTCCAGAGAGCCATGAAGTTACCTTTTGTAGTATTGGCAAACTCGTTGTCCCGGTTCTCCTCATTCCAGGAACAGGAGACCGGTATCAATGCCGCCGACAGAACGGCCAATACGCATACTCTATTTAACAGGCTCTTTCTCATCTGTTCCAATCCTTAACCTGGAATCTGCGAACAAACCCCACAGAAATCATGTTGTTATCTATTCTCCTGCTGTGTCCGCCCAATCGGTTTGTCATAAAATCAAACGATGAACCTATCGTAAGCCGACTTTTGCCCACCGGCACAGCTAATGCAAGCTGAAATGTAAAAGCAGGATTATTGAACGGTGTTATAAAATGGAGAGCCTTTCCGTATTCATTATAACGGTAGATATACCAGTAGGGCTGGTCATAGTCAGGAGCAAACCCCATTCCGGCAAACGGCACATAGAGTGTAGTAAGAAGTGCCAGTTCGTGGCCGGACAATCGGAAACGGCAAGTGTTGTCAACGCATAAACCTGCACCCAGATAACCCTCTGCATTTGCAGGATTGTTACCGTTCTGTCTATTGTACAGAACTCCCAGTTCAAACAACACGGCCGGGCCGATAAGCAGGTCATCGGCATCACTCTCCAACGCAGGCCACATGAACCCGTAATGAACGGATGACATGAGTTCAAGGGTGCTGCCGCCGTTGATACTGTTTTTCATTGAACTGAAAACAAGACTTGAGTGCAGACGTCCGTATCTGAACAGCCTGGAAGGGTTGTAACCGGTCCAACTGTCAGACTCCAATCCTAACGCCCAACCGTCATAACTTGAGGCAGAGAGGTATGTATCGCGAGCAAATGCAGAACCGAATTTGAGTGAACCTAGCCGGACGGTCTCCCTGTACCCGGGCAGAGACCACGAGTTACGCTGCCCCGCAGCAGACAACGGGAGCAGAGTCAGGAGCAGTAACAGCAGTATACTCCCTACCCTAGAACAGCGACAGCTGTCCGTCATCGACAGTCTCAATGTTTTCATCATCTGTCTGGGACAAATCATCAGGATTATCGGGATCCACGTTCTCCTGAACATCTACCGGTTCCGGTTCAGGCTGACGCAGAGGCACCATCTCCTCAACATCCTGGACTGCGTATGCAGTCACCCTGCGGCCACGTGCCTTTACGCCCTTAATGCCTACAAACTGCTCGGCATCCACCTCCAGAGGCTCACGGAAGCTGTCGGCTCCGCCCATGGTTACCAGCAGACGCGGATAAGGTGTATCGGTAAGCAGTACCAGGCGGCTGCCTTTCTCATCACCCAGTATGTTGATGCGCTTGGATGTGGGATCCAGATTGAAACGTTTCAGATAGAGATAGCCCTTCTGGGAGGCATCAAACAGCACCGCGGTCCAGACTTTGTTCTGGTTATATTTCTCCAGACGCAACAGGTCCGGATCAAAGTGACAGTTGGGATCCACCGGAGTGGTGTAATACTCTCCGTTTGAGTTGATTACCAGCAGCTGGTCATCGCTGTTGAATTCACCCAGGAAATCGCCGTGCCCGTCAAAGTCCAGACGCAGGATATCCCTGTCAAACCAAACCTTGCGGCCACCCAATGTGGACGATCCGTGTGCCTTGAGGCCTATGCGCAGCACCTCATTACGGGTGAGCAGGTTACCCATTGACTGACGGCCCTTTATGAGCATCTCGCTGAAATCCTTGTCAAACACAGGTTTCTTGAGCTTGGGATTGGGTTTGAGCGTAATCTTTATAACCTCAGCCTCACCGTTGGGGTTGGCACTGAAATACATGATCTTGGAGCCGGCCTTACCCTGGGTCAGGTCATACTCCTTGTCTCGTGTAAGACCGGTAGCGGCGAACCTCTTTATAAAGTAGGCTCCGTTACGGCCGTCACGGTAAACCACATTGTATATGGTGCGCTTGTCATTCTTCTTGAAGACATTCAGGTAGAGCACGTTCTGGCCCACAAAGAGTTTATCGGCCACCTTGACCACCTTGAACTTTCCGTCCTTGTAGAACAGTATTATGTCATCCAGGTCAGAGCAGTTGCATACGTACTCATCCTTCTTGAGTTCCATGCCGATGAATCCGTCGGCACGGTTGATATAGAGCTTCTGGTTGGCCTCAACCACCTTTGTGGCCACGATGGTATCAAAGTTCTTGATCTCAGTGCGGCGCGGATATTGAGCCCCGTATTTGTCCTTGAGCATGCGGAACCAGCGGATGGTCACGGCCACCATGTTTGACAGGTCCTTGTCAATACGGGCTATATCATCTTTCATGCGGGCAATAGCCTCCTCTGCCTTCTCCTTGTTGAATTTGAGGATACGGGCCATCTTTATCTCCATCAGACGGAGGATATCATCCTTGGTCACCTCACGTATCATCTGCGGATAGTAAGGAGTCAGACGATCATCGATATGCTCGCAGGCGGCATCCATCGTGGGAGCCTCTTCAAACTCGCGGTCCTTATATATACGCTCCTCTATGAATATCTTTTCAAGTGATGCAAAATGCAGCTGTTCCAGAATCTCGCCGCGTTCTATCTCCAGCTCACGGCGCAAGAGGTCCTTTGTATTGTCAACTGACTTGCGCAGCACGTCACTTACGGTAAGGAAGTGAGGCTTGTTCTCATCAATCACGCAGCAGTTGGGCGACATGCTCACCTCACAGTTGGTGAATGCATACAGGGCGTCAATGGTCTTGTCCGATGATACACCCGGCGCAAGCGATATACGGATCTCAACCTTGTCGGCTGTAAGGTTCTCAACCTTACGGATCTTTATCTTGCCTTTCTCTCCGGCCTTAACTATTGACTCGCACAGCGTCATCACATTCTCACCGTACGGAATCTCATTTATGACCAGAGTCTTATTGTCAGCTTCTTTTGATATTTTGGCACGGATACGTACCATACCTCCGCGCTCTCCGTCATTGTAACGTGACACGTCTATGGCACCACCTGTCTGGAAATCAGGATAGAGATGGAACTCTTCTCCGCTCAGGTATGATACGGCTGCGTCACACAACTCATTGAAATTATGCGGAAGTATCTTACAGGATAGTCCTACCGCGATACCCTCAGCACCCTGAGCCAGCAGCAGCGGAAACTTGACCGGCAGTGTGACCGGCTCCTTGTTACGTCCGTCATATGATGCTTTCCACTCTGTAGTCTTGGGATTGAACAGGGTCTCAAGGGCGAATTTGGATAGACGGGCCTCTATGTATCGGGGTGCAGCGGCGCGATGACCTGTAAGGATATTTCCCCAGTTTCCCTGACACTCTATAAGCAGGTCCTTCTGTCCCATCTGAACCAGCGCGTCACCTATTGAGGCATCTCCGTGCGGATGGAACTGCATGGTATGGCCCACAATGTTGGCCACCTTATTGAAACGGCCGTCATCCAGACGTTTCATGGAGTGCAGGATACGTCTCTGAACAGGCTTGAGGCCATCCACAAAGTGGGGCACGGCACGCTCCAGAATAACATATGACGCATAGTCCAGGAACCAGCCCTGGTACATGCCCGACAGCTGATGGCGTATCATTCCATTGTCATCAGTTACAGGCTGGTAGTTTGAATGTCCCGCCTGCAGACCGTCATCGGCACTCTCCGCAGTTTTGTCGCGGAGATCGTCATCCATGTTCTCTATCTCGTCACTCATTACCCTTTATGCAATATGATTGGACGCGAATTTACTGCTTTTCAGTGACAAATCCCAATCCGCACGCCAAACTTGCCCCTATTTTTCGGCTTACTTTTCAACAGCCGCACATCTTACGCTCAATGTGCAGTGAATTAGGTTATTTTAATTGGGCACCCCTCTTTTTATTAAATAAAAGGAGTACCTTTGCGGAAATTTTCTGAAAAATTGCTGATTATGGCTCAAGAAGACGTTTTCAAAAAGATTGTAGCACACTGCAAGGAGTACGGTTTTGTATTCCCCTCAAGCGAGATTTATGACGGACTCGGCGCTGTCTATGACTATGGACAGCTGGGAGTTGAGATGAAGAATAACATCAAGACCTATTGGTGGCAGAGTATGGTTCTGCTGCATGACAACATTGTGGGTATTGACTCCTCAATATTCATGCACCCCACCATCTGGAAGGCTTCAGGTCACGTTGATGCATTCAATGATCCCCTCATAGACAACCGCGACTCAAAGAAGCGCTACCGTGCAGACGTCCTGATTGAGGACCAGATTGCCAAATATGACGAGAAGATAGAGAAGGAGGTTGCCAAGGCCGCCAAGCGTTTCGGTGACTCTTTCGACGAGGCCAAGTACCGCGCCACCAGCGCCAACGTACTGGAGCACGTAGCCAAGCGTGACGCCCTGCATGACCGTTACAAGAAGGCCATGAATGACGGTAACCTTGACGAGCTCAAGCAGATCATCCTGGATGAGGGTATCGTTTGCCCCATAAGCGGCACCCGCAACTGGACCGATGTACGTCAGTTCAACCTGATGTTCCAGACTGAGATGGGTTCAACAGCCGACGGCGCCATGAAGATTTACCTGCGTCCTGAGACCGCACAGGGTATATTCGTAAACTACCTGAACGTACAGAAGACCGGCCGCATGAAGATCCCCTTCGGTATCGCCCAGATTGGTAAGGCATTCCGTAATGAGATCGTAGCCCGTCAGTTCATATTCCGTATGCGTGAGTTCGAGCAGATGGAGATGCAGTTCTTCATCAAGCCCGGTACAGAGCTTGACTGGTTTGCCAAGTGGAAAGAGACCCGTATGAAATGGCACCAGGCTCTGGGATTCGGCGCAGACCACTACCGTTTCCACGACCACGACAAGCTGGCTCACTACGCAAACGCAGCTACCGATATCGAGTTCCTCATGCCCTTCGGATTCAAGGAGGTTGAGGGTATCCACAGCCGCACCAACTTTGACCTCTCACAGCATGAGAAGTTCAGCGGCAAGAGCATCAAGTACTTTGATCCCGAGTCAAACGAGAGCTACACTCCGTACGTTATAGAGACATCAATCGGTGTTGACCGTATGTTCCTGAGCGTTATGTGCGCATCATATGA
Source organism: Bacteroidaceae bacterium (assembly GCA_045220475.1). GTDB lineage: Bacteria > Bacteroidota > Bacteroidia > Bacteroidales > Bacteroidaceae > Colenecus. The sequence continues at coordinate 3,841 of JBGUVW010000033.1, read as the reverse complement.
GGAGCAGGCCCTGGAGAACGGCGAGACCCGTACAGTTCTGCACCTGCCCGCACCTCTGGCACCTATCAAGCTGGCTATCCTGCCGCTGGTTAAGAAAGACGGACTGCCTGAGCTGGCACGTTCAATCCAGAACGACCTCAAGTTCCACTTCAACTGCCAGTATGACGAGAAGGATTCAATCGGTAAGCGTTACCGCCGTCAGGATGCCATCGGCACACCGTTCTGCGTAACCGTTGACCACCAGTCACTTGAGGACCAGACCGTTACCCTGCGTAACCGTGACACCATGGAGCAGCAGCGCGTAAAGATTGCAGACCTCTGCAACATACTTTCTGACACTGTTTCAATAACAAGCGTGCTCAAGACACTCTGAATATGAAGCGTATACTTGCCATATTCCCCATCCTGCTCACAGCCGTCATGCTCTCTGTCTCATGCTCTGAGACCAAGGAGACCGGCGACTATGAGAACTGGAAGAAGCGCAATCAGGATTATATCGCAAAGATTGCATCCGGCATTGGTGACCTCACCCCTGAGACTGCATCAGAGGGAGAGTCATTCAGGATTCTGCACTATGCTCTTGACCCTGAGGCCAAATGGGGCAACGGCTCATACGTTTACTGCCAGGTACTGGAAAAAGGTAATGACACGGTTGCACCCTGCTACACAGACAGCATCCGCATCAATTACCGCGTACGCCTTATGCCGACGGACAACTACCCGGAAGGACAGGTGGTAGACCAGTCTTTCAAGACATCAACCCTTGACCCATCGGTCAACATCCCGTCATCATTCAAGGTGTCAACCCTTATACAGGGAGTCTCCACAGCTCTTATGTACATGCATAAGGGTGACTACTGGAAGATTTACATTCCATACCAGCTGGGATATGACAACCAGAAGAAAGGTTCCATCCCGGCCTATTCGACCCTTGTCTATGAGATCAATCTCACAGAGATTTCCAAGACGGGACGAATGCTTTCACCAAGATAACATACCAATAACCACACAAATAACAATTATTTATCATGGCAAAAATTAGAGGTGCTGTAACAGTTGACGCCGAGCGTTGCAAAGGCTGTGAGCTGTGCGTTCACACCTGCGACAAGCAGGTTCTGGGCATGTCCGAAGCCGTCAACAGCAAGGGTTACCACTACGCCTACATGGCAAACCCTGAGGCATGCATAGGTTGTACCAACTGCGGCATTATCTGCCCTGACGGAGTTATTTCAGTCTATAGGGTAAAAGTAGAGGAGTAATTATGGAAGAAAGAGAAATGAGACTTATGAAAGGCAACGAGGCAATTGCCGAGGCTGCTATCCGCGCCGGCGCCGATGCCTTTTACGGTTACCCCATCACTCCGCAGACGGAGGTAATGGAGTATCTGATGGAGACCGATGCCACTGCTCGTACAGGTATGGCCGTACTCCAGGCAGAGAGTGAAGTATCCGCCATCAACATGGTATACGGCGGTGCGTCAACAGGACACAGAGTGATGACATCATCATCAAGCCCCGGTATCAGCCTTATGGCCGAGGGCATTTCATATCTGGCAGGTGCCGAGCTGCCCTGTCTGCTTATCAACGTGTCACGTGGAGGTCCCGGACTGGGTACCATCCAGCCCAGCCAGGCTGACTATTTCCAGACTGTAAAGGGCGGTGGCCACGGTGACTACAAGCTGCTCACACTGGCTCCCTCATCGGTCCAGGAGCTGGCAGACTTCATCGCACTCGGTTTTGACCTTGCATTCAAATACCGTAACCCCACAATGATCCTGGCCGACGGTGCTCTGGGACAGATGATGGAGAAGATCTATCTGCCTGCCCAGCGTCCCCGCATGACCGAGTATCCTGACTGGGCCACAAACGGTACCCCAGTAGGTAAGGAGCGTCGTTTCGTTACCTCTCTGAACCTGCTGCCGCAGGAGCACGAGCTAGTTAACATCCGTCTGCAGAAGAAATACCGCGAGATGGAGCAGAATGAGATCCGTTATGAGATGATACAGTGCGATGACGCCGAGTACGTTATCGTGGCATTCGGTATCATTGCCCGTATAGCACAGAAGAGTATTGAGCTGGCACGCGCCAAAGGCCACAAGATCGGTCTGTTCCGCCCCATCTCACTCTATCCTTTCCCCTATGACCAGATCCGCGAGCTGGCTGACAACCCGCGCATCAAGGGCCTCATGTCTGTAGAGCTCAGCGCCGGTCAGATGATTGAGGATATCCGTCTGGCTGTTGAGGGCCGCAAGCCCGTCGGCTTCTTTGGCCGTCTGGGCGGTATGGTTCCCACACCTGAGGAGATTGAGACAGCTCTTTACAATTACTTTAATATCAAATGAGCACAGCAATGGAAGTAAACGATATAATCAAACCTGAAAATCTGGTCTATCAGAAAAGCCGTCTGATGGCCGAGAAGCAGTTCAACTTCTGCCCCGGCTGCGGCCACGGTGTTGTTGTACGCACCATTGCCGAGGTAATTGAGGAGATGGGCATTGAGCATGACGTAATAGGTATCTCACCTGTAGGTTGCTCAGTGTTCCTCTATGATTTCTATAAGTTCGATGTAGTTGAGGCAGCTCACGGACGTGCCTGCGCCGTTGCAACCGGTATCAAGCGCGTTCAGCCCGATAAGTTCGTGTTCACCTATCAGGGTGACGGTGACCTGGCCGCCATCGGCACAGGTGAGACAATGCACGCCTGCAACCGTGGTGAGAACATCGTAATCGTGTTCATCAACAACGGTATCTACGGTATGACCGGCGGTCAGATGGCTCCTACCACACTGGAGGGTATGAAGACCACCACCTGCCCCCGCGGACGTGACGTCAAGACCATGGGTTACCCCCTCAATATCACCCCGCTGCTGGCACAGCTGGACGGTGTTTGCTACGTGACACGTCACTCAGTACACACTCCCGCCAATGTACGCAAGCTCAAGAAGGCTCTGCGTCAGGCATTTGAGAACCAGCGTGACAAGAAGGGAACATCAATCGTTGAGGTTGTATCAAACTGCAACTCAGGCTGGGGTCTCACTCCTAAGGCCGCCAACGACTGGATGGTAGAGAACATGTTCAAGAAATATCCTCTGGGAGACATCAAGGTCGATGGCAAGCTTGTCATGGATATGAACGCACCCAGATAATAAAGGAGTAGGAATCATGACAGAAGAGATAATCATAGCCGGATTCGGAGGACAGGGTGTCCTCTCAATGGGTAAGATAATAGCTTATTCAGGCCTCATGCAGGGTCTGGAGGTATCGTGGATGCCGTCATACGGTCCTGAGATCCGTGGAGGTACAGCAAACGTTACGGTTATCCTTAGCGACAGCCGTATCAGCTCACCTATCCTGCAGAAGTTCAGCACCGCTATCATCCTGAACCAGCAGTCAATGGACAAGTTTGAGCCGATGGTAAAGCCCGGTGGCGTACTCATCTACACCCCCAGCACCATCACCCGTAAGCCCACACGTACTGATATCACAATCTACCCCATCAAGGCCATCGAGGAGGCAGCCAAGATCAACGCCTCCAAGGTAGCTAACATGTTCCTGCTTGGAGCGTTCATGAAGATCCGCCCCATCCTCCAGGTAGATTACGTAATGGAAGGCATCAAGCACTCCGTATCAGAGCGTAACTGGAAATACCTTCCGCTGAATGAAAAAGCGATAAAAGCTGGTATGGAATTGGTGAAATAATACATACGCACCTGCGTTTCCCGTTGCACACACTAGCACGGTTTCCAGTTGCAGTTCAGTAAAAAATAACCTCGCGAGCAAAGCTAGCGAGGTTATTTTTTACCCGGCCTGGAAGGCCGGCAGAGTGGAGCGGTATGAAATAAA
>JBGUVW010000032.1:0-15701 GCA_045220475.1 Bacteroidaceae bacterium | reverse complement strand
ACGGGAACGGAGTCCGGTCATGAGTATGTTGATATGGGACTTAGCGTAAAATGGGCTACTTGCAATATCGGGGCTGAGTATCCGGATTGTTATGGTGATTATTTTACCTGGGGTGAGATCAGCCCGTTTTATGAAAGCAAGGATCCGCTAGTATGGAAAGAGGGTGCGGAGAGAGGGTATAGTAATTATTCATATAATTTTCCATACTACGATAAAACATTATATTACGGTACAGATAGAATACTTCATGTTGAGTATCAAAAATATAATGTGAACGACAAGACTCAGCTTGACCTGGAGGATGATGCAGCACATATGAATTGGGGCGGTGCATGGAGAATGCCTACCAGTGATGAATGTAAAGAACTGACAGATAACTGCATATGCACTCCGTCAAAAATGAACGGAGTTGTAGGTTATACTTTCAAGAGTAATATTACGGGCAATTCAATCTTTTTCCCTGCAGCAGGGTATTACATTGGGACAGAATATCATCCTTTTGAACAAAATGAAAGAGGATTCGGAATGAATTATAGATGTATGTTCTGGTCCAGTTCTCTTAGTACCGGTTACTCTGAGGACGCATCTTGTCTTAAAATTGCCAGGAATCATTGGAATCATGTCGAGGAAAGGATGGTAGAAACATACATTACAGTTAGTATGACGCTTCGTCAAGTTGGTGCTTCCATCCGTCCCGTCTGTCCGTAACAATCATTATTTAATATAGGTTTATATGAAAAGATTTTTATTCCTTGCACTTGCATCATTTGCCATGGTGGCAAATGCTCAAGACCGTCCCGATGTTCTGGAAACCAGCAAGTATTTTGAGGACGATTATCACAAGCTTGTAGAACGCATGCTTTTACCCGATTCTCATTGCAACATGGGATTTATCTGCAGGCCCAGCTGGTCAGGAGAGCAGAGCGTATATTTGGAGAAGACTGATGATGGCAGGTACAAGCTGGTAATGCATGAGGCCGAAAAAAACATGTGGTATGCAGCGCGGGATATAATGGTCCACTATGAAGATGAGGAGATAGAGAGTGGGGACCAGAAAATAACAGTGGCAAGAGAGGTGAGCAACGGTATCGGATGGAATGAGATTGAACTGGACATGAAGATTGATGAGAAGGAACTGGGAATAACCACAGATCAGGCAACCGTTCTATACGGATTATTCAGGATGGCAGTTTACTCTTCAGCACCGACAGCCCGGTCCATCGGCTTAGATGGAGAAATTACCAAGTTTTTCTTTAATGATTATGCAGCTGAATGCTGGAGCCCCCAAGAAGGAAAACTTAAACGTCTTGTGGATATTACAAAAACCATTAAGCAGGCTATAATCAAGAATGACAACTCCATGATTGAGGATATCCTCCCTGAGGTCAAAACGCTTACCCAAGAGTTCCATGATGCCATTCCTGACTGGGGGAAAGAGAACCTGGACTCTTATTTTGGGCTATTCTTTAGATAAAAGAGTACAAAGGGGGCTGTCACGTTTGCGATTTCTGCAAATTGTTGTACCTTTGCAGCACACTTAGCAAAAGGTGATGAACATCAGGGAAATAATTGATGCCCTTGAGAGATTCGCGCCTCTGCCACTGCAGGATGATTACGATAATTCAGGCTTGCAGGTTGGAACTACAGAGACCGAAGTTTCAGGGGTTTTATTGTGTCTGGACGTGACCCGTCAGGTTGTAGACGAGGCCATGCGGAACGGATGCAATATGATTGTTTCACACCATCCGCTGCTGTTCCGTCCGCTCAAACGCCTGACCGATGACCCCATAGGAAGCATCGTTATGGACGCCGTACGTGCAGGAATAACCATCTATGCAAGCCATACAAATCTGGATAACGCCTCAAAGGGCGTAAATATGCGTATAGCCCAGGTCCTGGGATTGCAGGATGTGCGCACTCTCGACGAGCAGCCTGACGGTAACGGAGCCGGCGTCATCGGACTCCTAAAGGAACCCATGACTGAGCAGGATTTGCTTGCTTTGATAAAAGAGAAGTTTGGCGTAACATGCATCAGACATAACGCTGAACTGGGCCGCAAGATAAGCCGTATGGCTGTATGCGGTGGAGCAGGGGCTTTCCTGACCGATAAGGCCGTAGCAGCCGGAGCCGACGCATTCATGACCGGTGAGATAGGGTACCACCGTTTCTTTGGTTATGACGGCGTAATCAAACTGATTGAGGCCGGACATTTTGAGAGTGAGCAGTATACGGTTGACCTTCTGGCCGATGTGCTGCACCAGTCATTCCCTCAACTCAAGGTCATTAAGACCGAATGCAAGACAAGTCCAATTAACTATTATATAGGATAACAGACACAAATACATATCATTATGACAACAAAAGACATTAAGAAAGATCCCAGCGAGTACTCAGTAGAGGAGAAGCTCCAGTCTCTGTACCAGCTGCAGACCATGCTGACTGAGATTGACAAGATCAAGACACTGCGCGGCGAGCTGCCTCTTGAGGTTCAGGACCTTGAGGACGAGATTGCCGGTCTGACCACACGTATTGAGAAGGCCAGCTATGACGTAGTTGAGATGAGCAAGGGTGTTACAGAGAACAAGAACGTGATTGAGGTATCAAAAGCCGCTGTAGCCAAGTATCAGGAGCAGCAGGATCACGTTAGCAACAACCGTGAGTTTGACTCTCTGAACAAGGAGATTGAGTTCAAGAACCTTGAGATTGAGCTTGCCGAAAAGCGTATCCGTGAGTTCACATCATCAATCAACGCCAAGAAGGAGGAGATTGAGAGAAACAAGGCTCTGGTTGAGGAGAAGAAGCAGGATCTTGAGATCAAGAAGTCTGAGCTCCAGGAGATCATTGAGGAGAACCGTCAGGAGGAGGAGCGTCTGCGCGAGCAGTCAAAGCAGCTTGAGCTCACCATCGAGCCCCGTCTGCTGCAGTCATTCAAGCGTATCCGTAACAACACCCGCAACGGTCTGGGTATCGTTTACGTACAGCGTGAGTCATGCGGCGGTTGCTTCAACAAGATTCCGCCCCAGCGTCAGCTTGATATCCGCATGCGCAAGAAAATCATCGTTTGCGAGTACTGCGGCCGTATCATGATAGATCCCGAGCTGGCAGGCGTAAAGGAGGAGCCCAAGCACGTAGAGGCCCCCAAGCGCCGCACCCGCAAGGCTGCTGCTGCCGACGAGGATTAAGGAGTCCAAAGGGGACTGTTCTATTTGGCCCCCTTTTATATAGGTATCAAAATGAACAGCGATGTACAAATGTGCGTCGCTGTTCTTATTTAGCAAAAGGGGGCCAAATAGAACCGTCCCCTTTGGCTCCTTGCTCACTTAGCCAAAATCTGCGTATGAGGGAATATCCTGAAGAAATGTATAGGTACCTGCGTTATAATCCATCCTCACGCAGTAGTGTTTGAGTCCGTTGCTGACTATCAGGTAGTCCACGTGGAGAACCAGGTTGTAGCGGGCTATCTGGTTGAAGACCTTCTGGGAGATTGATACGGAGGGGCGTTTGTACTCTATGATGACTTTGGGCGTGCCGGCCTTGTCATACACCACGCTGTCACAGCGGCGGCTCATACCGTTAAGCTCTATAGCCTGCTCATTGGCAATATGTGAAAGAGGGTAGCCCTTGTAGTTTACCAGATATGATACGAAAGCTTGACGGACCTGTTCCTCGGGGGTGAGAGGCACCCAAACCTTGCGAATAGGATCCCAAACAACCTTTTTACCTGCCTGTTCGGATATTTTCGGCTCAAAAGGTGGCAAATTCAAATTATCAATCATATCTTTGTAAACCAACAGAAAAGAATCTGCGAACGCGAATTTAGGAAAATGATTTGACATGGCAACATCAGGTACAGAATACCGCAAGATTATAAAGGAACTTGAAAAGGGAGTTTACCGTACGGTTTATTACCTAATGGGTGATGAACCTTTCTTTATCGATTCCATATCTGACTATATAAGGGAAAATGCTCTCCCTGAGGAGGCCAGGGATTTCAACCAACTGGTACTGTATGGCAATGAGACTTCAATGAGCGAGGTTATACAGCGTGCCCGTGCATATCCCATGGGATCCGACCGTCAGGTCATTATAGTCAAGGAGGCTCAGCACCTCATGAAAAAGGATTCTGAGGCTGGAGGAAGCCCATCGGAAATCCTGAATTCATATCTCTTGCAGCCTCAGCCAAGCACAATCCTGGTATTCTGCCATAAGAACGGCTCTCTGGACAAGCGCAAGAAAATTGTTGCTGTCATAGAAAAGAACGGCCTACTGTTTGAATCCAAGAAGGTCAAGGATGACGACCTGCCTGATTTTATAGAAGAATTCCTGAAAGAGCGTTCACTCAAGATGTCATCCAAGGGTATATCCATGATGAGTGAGTCTGTTGGATCCGACCTTTGCCGCATGAACGGGGAGCTTGAGAAACTTGTCACCGCGTTGCCCGATGGCGTAAAGGAGATTACACCGGAGTTCATTGAGGAACACGTAGGAATAAGCAAGGATTACAACATATTTGAGTTCCGCGATGCAATAATAAACAAGAATGTGCTTAAGGCAAACACAATAGCTGCGTACTATGAGAGCAATCCCAAAACGTACCCCATGCAGCTGGTAACTGCCGCCATATTCCCGTATTTTGCCAACCTTATGCTGGCTTTTTATGCTCCCGATAAGACCGATAGGGGAATAGCCGACCAGCTTGACCTAAAGAGCACCTGGGGCGTAAGGGACTACACAACCGGAATGCGCAACTATACCGCATCACAGACAATGCAGATAATAAGCACCATCCGCAAATATGACGCCAAGTCCAAAGGACTGGATGCAACAGCCAATACAGGAGAGGGGCTGTTAAAAGAGCTGCTTTATCTGATACTTCACTGATTGCCCAGGATTTTAAAAATTCAGGCAACTACACAGGATAATTTCAAATTTCAAAATCTCGCTCAATTAGCATATTTAGAGGCTGCCCAATGGGTGGCCTTTAATCTTTTTTAACTTGCAGATTTGTAACAAGCGACATGTTTAATACAAATGTGTTATGCTTAAAACACCCTGCGTATTAATACATTTGTGTATGCAAACATTTGTCACCGCATATCATCAGGGTGGCAGGATTGACCATATACAAAACTGTATACACTACATATATTATATAATAATACGCTGAAAATCAAGCTAATTATAAGCGGTTTGCTAAATCATATCTTTAGCATATGAATAACCTGTATGCAAAACCTGCAAATCAGAACCATATAACATGACATATAGAGCATAATACTGCTATAATCAACAACTTATCACAACAATGTAAACTAAATTCCAATCATAATACATGCACATACCTGTGCAATGCAGATATGTTACAATTGCACCAAATACAAATGTGTATATTTACAAATGTGCAAACCAAAAGTAAAATACAAATGTATATTGCAAAATAGAAATATTGTTGTTACATTTGTAACACACATAAAAATTGTCCATTTTAGCTATGAAAGAGAGACTGATAGAATTGATGGAATTGCTCAATCTGAGTCCTACTCAGTTTGCCAATGCAATCGGTGTACAGAGGACAACACTACAGCATATTTTAAGTGGAAGAAATGAGCCAAGCCTTAAAATCATCATGGCCGTCCACAGTTCATTCCCCAACGTTGAGCTTGAATGGCTGCTGAGCGGAAAAGGATCTGCCGTTGAAGGACTGCCCGACAAGACTCCGGCTCCGGCACCTGATCAGGACTATCCCCTTTTGCCTGGCATGGAGAGTGCGTTTTTTCCGGCTGATGTACAGAAAGCTCCCGTTTTTTCAAATCTCAAGGACGAAAGTCAGCCGGTAAGACCTGTCAGAAAACGTGATATTAAAGAGGTTACACCACAGCCTGAGCCATCATCGACCCAATCGGAAACTGTAGAGCAACGCAAGCCGCGTTCTATTAAAGAGGTGGTGATTTTCTTTGAAGACGGTACTTATCAGAAATTTTCATCGGAATTAAAAAAATAATACGGATTTTTTGTTTTTTTAATTTTCGAACGTTATATTTGCTGATAGAAGATTTAACCAGTTACAGCTATGAAAAGATATCTATTTGTTTTAGCGTTTGCAGCATTTACGCTAATTGGTTGCCGAAGCAGCAAGGAAGTCTCAAAGTCCAACCAGAATGAAGTATGGCAGACAATGCTTGTTAAGCAACTTGACGCTAATGTTGATAATCAGATCATCACCGTCAAGTACAATAACGGCACTACACTCTGCTATAAGATTCTGGACAACTTTGGTAACGTAGCACTTACTTGGGACAGAACAAACGGACGTAAGAACTTTGATGACGGTCCAAGTAATTATAAAGGTGATGTCAGCATTCCGTCATTCATCATCACAGGTGAGAACGATGATTTCACATTCCGCGTAATGGAGATAGAGCAGAATGCATTCTACGGATGCTCTGAGGTTACATCTATTGACATTCCGTTCAGCGTAATCCGTATATCGGACCAGTTCAACGGATGCTCAGGACTCAAGAAGTTCACAGTTAACGAGAACAACCAGTCTTACAAGGATGTAGACGGAATCCTGTTCAGTAAGGATGACAAGATGCTTATCAAGTATCCCGCCAAGAAGGAGACTGCAGAGTATGTGATCTCTGAGGATGCCGCAATTATCTGCACCGGTGCATTCATGGACAATGAGTTCCTGAGAAAGATCACTATCGGTAACTTTGTAACAGCCGTCAGTGACTTTGCTTTCAAGAACTGCACAGCTCTTGAGGAGGTTGAGTTGGGAGGTAACATCAGGATCCTTGGTGTTGACGCTTTCAAGAACTGCCCCAAACTGACATTGGTCAACGCTCACGGAATGTGGCCCGCTCACAACAGCCCCACCGTATTTGACGATGCCACAAAGGAGAACGCAAAGCTGTATGTTCCCAGAGGCCAGGTGTTCAACTACAAGAGACGTCTTGAGTGGCGTGACTTCAAGAACGTTCTGGAATATTGATCAGAACCTTATTGCTAACTATACAAGGTGCAGCCTTTTCAGGTTGCACCTTTTTTACTACCTTCGCGCTGTAATTAACAACGTATGAAAAAGTTCCAGACAGATATGCTTGTGGCCGATAACCGTATGGTCGGTTCATGTGCCACACTGCTTACCTTACAGTATCCCGGACAGTTGCCCGATATGATCGCGGGACAGTTTGCCGAGCTGCAGGTTCCATCGGCAAAAGTACTGCTGCGCAGACCTATCTCAATCCACGCCATAAACCGCGACAGCAACCAGGTGGAGTTCCTGATCCAGATTGTGGGTGAAGGCACCCGGTCACTGGCCGACCTTAAGCAAGGTGATAAAGTCAACGTTCTGCTGCCCCTGGGTAACGGTTTCAGCTACCGCACAACCCATGTTGCACGACCGCTTCTGGTTGGAGGCGGAGTGGGAGTGGCACCTCTGCTGTTCCTGGGTCAGGAGCTTGCAGCACACGGAATCCGCCCCACATTCCTGTTTGGCGGCCGCACCGAGAACCTGATTCTGCGCAAGGAGGAGTTCCAAAAATACGGTGACCTGTTCATGACGACCGAAGATGGAACTGCCGGAGAGAAAGGTTTTGTAACCAATCACAGCCTGCTGATGGACAGCGAGCAGTTTGACCGCATCTATGCCTGCGGACCTACTCCTATGCTTAAGGCTGTAGCGCGTTGGGCGATGGAGCATGAGACTGCATGTGAGGTGTCGCTGGAGCACCGCATGGCTTGCGGAATAGGCGCCTGCCTGTGCTGTGTAGAGGATACGGCCGATAAAGGCAATGTGTGTGTTTGTAAAGAGGGTCCTGTATTTACTATAGATAAGCTCAAATGGTTCAACTGAATACAAAAATAGGCTCACTGGAGCTCAAGAACCCGGTCATGACAGCATCGGGTACATTCGGATACGGTACAGAGTATGCCGATTTCATGGATATAAACCGTCTGGGCGCCATAATTGTAAAGGGCACCACATTGGCTCCTCGCCAGGGTAATCCTTATCCGCGTATGGCCGAGACACCTTCCGGTATGCTCAACGCCGTAGGTTTGCAGAATAAGGGCGTGGACTACTTCGTGGACCATATCTATCCCGAGGTCCGCAAGTTCCAGACCAATGTGATTGTGAACGTATCAGGTTCATCAATTGAGGATTACGCACAGTGTGCAAGCATAATAAACACCCTTGATGACATACCTGCCATAGAGCTCAATATCTCTTGCCCAAATGTAAAGCAGGGTGGTATGGCGTTCGGTGTAAAGCCGGAGAGTGCCGCTCAGGTTGTAAGTGCAGTCCGCAAGGCATATGATAAGACGCTGATAGTAAAGCTTTCACCCAACGTGACCGATATCACCGAGATTGCCCGTGCAGTTGAGGGTGCCGGTGCCGACAGTGTATCACTCATAAACACCATGCTCGGTATGGCTATTGATGCCGAAAGGCGTAAACCCATCCTGTCAACCATCACAGGCGGTATGAGCGGTCCGGCAGTAAAGCCCGTAGCATTGCGTATGGTATGGCAGGTTGCCAAGGCCGTCAAGATTCCGGTGATAGGTCTGGGCGGTATCTGCTGCGCTACCGATGCTATCGAGTTCCTGCTGGCGGGCGCAAGTGCTATCCAGATCGGTACGGCAAACTTTATCGATCCTTCAATCTCTGAGAAAGTTGTTGATGGGATTGAGGAATATTTGGTGCGTCACGGATTTAATTCCGTTCAGGATATTATTGGGGCTCTGGAGGTATAACCATGCGGCGGGTTTCTCGCTGCTTCGCGGCTCGGGATTCCATTAATATGTATCCATAAATACCCAGCCAATAAATTGGCTGGCTACCCGTATCATGTGCCTATCGGCACAAGCTAATGCCGTAGGCATTGGATAGGGGTAGCCAGCAGTTTCAACTGCTGGATCTTTCCAATCATAAATACGTTTCCCCGTGCGCGTACCTAATCCGCACAAGATATCCCATTGCACACACCAGCACGGTTCCCAGTTGCAGTTCAGTAAAACGGAATCCCGACAGCGAAGCGTTGTCGGGATTTCGTTTTACCCGGCCTGGAAGGCCGGCAGAGCGGAATGAAATGAAATGGAATGCAGCGGGTTTGGGGCGTCGCCGCCCCAAACTAAAAAAAGGTTGTTTCTAATACGCAGATACGTTTCCAGTTAGCGACTTTTTAGGCCTTTAGGGCCATAAAAGTCAAAAACGCCCGAGCGCCAAAGGCGCGAGAAATCCGCCGGATGGATATTTAAATTACTTAAGTAAATCCGGCCTCAACCGTTTGGTCCGTTCCATAGATTGCTGAAACTCCCAATCATCTATAAGCGCCTGGTTACCTGATAATAACACATCGGGAACCTTCCAGCCTTTGTAATCAGCGGGGCGGGTGTAGACGGGTGGAGCCAGGAGGTTGTCCTGGAAGCAGTCGGATAGGGCGGACTGCTCATCGGACAGGACACCGGGAATGAGGCGGACTATGCTGTCGGTCATTACGGCAGCGGCAAGTTCACCGCCGGTTAGTACGTAGTCACCGATGCTTATCTCACGGGTAATCAGGTGCTCACGTATGCGGTAGTCAATGCCTTTGTAGTGTCCGCACAGAATGATGACGTTGTTAAGCAGTGACAGGCTGTTGGCAATCTTCTGATTGAAGGTCTCACCATCGGGCGATGTGTAGATTACCTCATCGTAATCACGCTGTGACTTGAGGTCTGTAATGAGGCGGTCAATGGGCTCTATCTTCATTACAAGGCCGGCACAACCGCCAAAAGGGTAGTCATCAGTCTTGTGGTGCTTATCGGTAGTATAGTCACGGATGTCATGCAGACATATCTCAGCCAGACCCGCTTTCTGGGCACGGGCCATCATTGAGCAGTTAAAGAAACTCTCAAGCATCTCAGGGAATACGGTAAGAATGTCTATACGCATAATTTAGGTGGCTTTAGCGACCGCAAAATTACAAAAATATGCGTAAATTCGCGGATTGAAAAAGAGTCTTTCAGCCCCAATCAGAATATGAACGAGAGAGAGCGCATTCTGGAACTGCGTGAACTGCTGCACAAGTACAATAATCTGTACTACGTGCAGAACGCTCCCGTCATATCTGACATAGAGTTTGACCAGCTCATGCATGAGCTCATTGACCTGGAGGCCAGGCATCCGGAACTCTATGATGAGAATTCACCCACACAGCGCGTAGGCAGTGACCTGAGCAAGGGTTTTGAGCAGGCTGAGCACCGTTATCCCATGCTATCATTGGACAACACGTACAACGAGCAGGAGGTAAGGGATTTCTTTCAGCGCGTAAGCGGATTGCTCAATGAGCCGTTTGAGATATGCTGTGAGCTGAAATATGACGGCCTCTCCATATCACTGATCTATGAGGACGGCAAGCTGGTTCAGGCTGTGACCCGTGGAGACGGTGTAAAGGGTGATATCGTGACCGATAACGTCCGCACCATTAAGTCCGTTCCGTTGGTATTGCAGAAAGGTGACTGGCCCCGCAACTTTGAGATACGCGGTGAGGTGCTTATGCCCTGGACATCATTCGAGCGTCTTAACGCCGAGCGTGAGCAACAGGAGGAGCCGCTGTTTGCAAACCCACGTAATGCCGCATCGGGTACGCTCAAACTGCAGAACCCTCAGGAGGTGTCACGCCGTCAGCTGGATTCATATCTTTACTATCTGCTGGGCGAGCAGCTGCCCTGTGACGGCCATTATGAGAATATGATGGCTGCCCAGAAATGGGGCTTCAAGGTATCGGACCACATGAAGAAATGCACCACTATTGATGAGGTGCTTGACTATATAAACTATTGGGACACAGAGCGTAAGAATCTTCCCGTTGCAACCGATGGCATAGTGCTTAAGGTTAACTCGTTACGCCAGCAGCGCAATCTGGGATTCAAAGCCAAATCCCCGCGCTGGGCAATTGCCTACAAGTTCCAGGCTGAGCGCCAGCTTACACGTCTTAACAGCGTATCATACCAGGTAGGACGTACAGGAGCCGTGACCCCCGTGGCAAATCTTGATCCTGTACAGCTGTCAGGCACCGTAGTAAAGCGTGCCACACTGCACAATGCAGACATAATCAAGGGCTTGGACCTGCATATAGGTGATATGGTGTATGTGGAGAAGGGGGGTGAGATCATCCCCAAGATCACAGCCGTTGACCTGGATTCACGTTCAATCCTTGTGGGTGATCCCGTCCGTTTTGCCGATGTATGCCCCGAATGCGGCACCAAACTGGTTCGCTATGAGGGTGAGGCTGCCTGGTATTGCCCCAACAGTATAAGCTGTCCGCCGCAGATAAAGGGCCGAATAGAGCATTTTGTAAGCCGTAAGGCCATGAATATAGACGGTCTTGGAACTGAGACAATTGACCAGTTCTATCAGGCCGGACTCATAAAGGATATTGCAGACCTCTATACACTTAAGGCAAAGGATATATGCCGTCTTGAGGGGCTGGGAGAGAAATCGGCCGTAAGCATAGTACACGGCATTGAGGACTCAAAGAAGGTTCCGTTTGAGAGGGTGCTGTTTGCCATAGGAATACGTTTTGTAGGCGAGACCGTTGCCAAGATCCTGGCACGTGCCTTCAAATCAATGGAGGCGCTTGAAACAGCTACAATAGAGCAACTTACAGCAGTCAATGAGATTGGAGACAAGATTGCACAGAGCATTGTGAGCTTCTTTAATGATGAGCGCAGCCGTCAGCTGGTAAGCCGTCTTAAGGAGTTCGGGCTGCAGATGGAGCTGGCAGAGACCGATCAGCAGGGCGGAAGCGATATCCTTGCCGGCAAGACTATCGTGATAAGCGGTGTATTCAACCACCATTCACGTGACGAGTACAAGGAGCTGATAGAACGCCACGGCGGCAAAAACGCAGGCAGCATATCGGCCAAGACATCATTCGTGCTGGCAGGTGACAACATGGGACCCGCCAAACGCGAGAAGGCTCAGGAGCTTGGTGTAAAGCTTATGAGTGAGAGTGAATTTCTGGAATTGATTAATGAAAAAACAACTATAGTATCCAATGAATTGTTCTTACCCTTTTAAGGGATTGGGCGTTGCGCTGGTAACGCCGTTTAACCAGGACGGTCAGATAGATTTTGACACTCTGGCACGTATCGTTGAGGAGCTGATTGCAGGATCAGTGGATTTTCTGTGCGTACTGGGCACCACAGCCGAGACTCCTACGCTCACATCCGATGAACGCCTTACCGTAACCAAGTTCGTAATAAAGCAGGTTAACGGCCGCATTCCAATCATGGTAGGATGCAGCAGCAACTGCACCGCAACTGCCGTTGAGCAGATAAAGCAGTATCAGCTGGATGGCATTGACGGCATCCTGAGCGCTGTGCCTTTCTACAACAAACCGTCTCAGGAGGGTGTATACCGCCATTTTGCAGAGATTGCCAAGGCTTCATCAAAACCCATCATACTCTACAACGTACCCGGACGAACAGGCATTAATATGACTGCACAGACCACACTTCGCATCGCCCGCGAGTTCAAGAACGTGATTGGCGTCAAGGAGGCATCGGGCAAGATGGACCAGATTAAGGAGATCATAGACAATGCTCCTGAGCATTTCAAGGTTATTGTAGGTGATGACAGCCTGGCAATGGAAGCCATTCAGAACGGCTCAGTCGGCGTGATCTCAGTAATAGGAAACGCCATTCCCAAGACTTTCGGCAAGCTGGTTCACCTGTCAATGGAGGGCAAGTTCAGCGAAGCAGCCGCTATCCAGCAGCAGCTTGATCCCCTGTACGGACTCCTGTTCAAGGAGGGTAACCCCTGCGGAGTAAAGGCTGTCATGGCCGATCAGGAGAAACTGCAGAACGTTATGCGCCTGCCTCTGGTTCCCGTAAGCGATGCGCTTCATAATGAAATAACAAAAGGATTTGCAGGAATAAAGGAATGAAGTACCGGCCGATCATATTACTGACCGCGATACTCATATCGCTCGTATCCTGCAATTTCAGGAAGAACCGCGTCATATCCGGCGATAAGGCAGAGGAGGCTTATTTTGAGCCTGAGCCTACCATCCGCTGGGGACTCTGCATTGACAGCCTTGACGTAACCGACGGCGTAGTAGGCCGTAACGAGCTGGTATCGACCATACTGAACCGCAACGGCGTCTCCATGAATACCATACACTATATGGAACTGTCGTCGAATGATACATGGAGCGTCCGTAAGATCCAGGCCGGCAAGACATACCATCTGCTGCGTGACCAGGATTCCGTGGCCCGCGTGCGTTACTTTGTCTATGACATCAACAAGACTGATTACGCCGTTTACTCATTGGCAGACAGCATATACAGCTACGTAGGCACACTTCCGGTAGACACAGTGCTCAACTATATAAGCGGAAGCATAGAGTCTTCACTCTGGAACGCCATGATAGAGCAGGGGGCTGCCCCTGACCTGGCAGGAATGCTGTCAGACATCTACTCATGGACCATTGATTTCTTTGGAATCCAGCGTAAGGACTCATTCTCAGTCTATTATCAGGAACTCTATGCCGATACCGTAAGAGTTGCCACAGGACATATCCTTGCAGCCAATTTCATCACATCGGGCAAGGACCATTATGCATTCCGGTACACCTACCACAATGAACGTGGCGAGTATTTTGATGAGAACGGCACCAGCCTGCGCCGTGCCTTCCTTAAGGCACCGCTGAGCTACTCACGTATCAGCTCCAAGTTCTCCGAGGCCCGTCTGCATCCCATCAAGAAGATTGTACGTGCGCATCACGGCGTTGATTACGCTGCACCGTCGGGCACTCCCGTATACTCTGTAGGAGACGGTGTGGTAACTGCCAGGGCATGGGACAGCAAGGGTGGCGGCAACTACATCAAGATCAAGCACAACTCCACCTATACCACAGAGTATATGCACCTTAAGGGCTTTGCCAAGGGCATAAGCGTGGGTACTCACGTATCGCAGGGACAGCTCATCGGTTATGTCGGCATGACCGGTACCGCAACCGGACCGCACCTGGATTACCGCGTATTCAAGAACGGTACCGCCATTGACCCCTTGCGCATGGACCTGCCGGCTGTGGATCCCATAAAAGAGGAGGACATGCCCGATTATATCAAAGCTGTAAGCGGTTATATGAAAATGGTTGGACTGTCAGTTGCCGACAGCTTACAGACCGATACCATAGCAAGCACACAATCAAATGATTAAGCACGTCATATTTGACTTTGGAAACGTACTGGTAGACTGGAATCCCGCATATCTGTTCCTGCCGTATTTTGGTGACGATGAGCAGAAATGCCGCTATTTCACAGACAACATCTGCAACCGTGAATGGTTTACCCGCATGGATAGCGGTGAAACAATGGATGTATGTGTTGCAGACTTGCAGAAAAAGTATCCGCAGTACGCTGAGCCTATAGCCATGTTCCGCGACTGCTGGTTTGATATGTGCCACGGTGATCTGCCCGGCATGCTGGATATCATACTGGACCTCAAAGCAAAAGGAGTAGGGGTCTATGGCCTTACAAACTGGCCTGCCGAGACCTTTGAAGAGGCCCGCCACCGCTTCAGGACCATTGGCAATATTGACAACTACGTTGTATCAAGCTACGTCAAACTTGCCAAACCCAATCCTGCCATCTATCAACTGCTGCTCTCAAAATACAGTCTCAAGCCTGAGGAGTGCGTCTTCATCGATGATAGAAAAGATAATGTAGATGCTGCAAAGGCCCTAGGTATGGAAGGAATTGTCTATCCCGGTACTGCCCAGGAACTAATTCCTATCTTGAATTCTATCTTAGTCAAACGAGAGATTTAAGGGTGCTTGTATCGGAAACTAAGCTTCCGCTGGACTATCTGTTCCGGGAGACAACGTTCCGTGACTACTCCGAGCCCCTCCGGACCCTAAACGGCGAACTCGTCCTCATAGTCCCCCTGCGGGGGCCTAACGTTCCTCGAACAAACCCCGTTCTTAACGGGATCCTCCAGGGCTCTCCGCTTAACGCCACTGCACTGATGATCTCCCGGAACAGATAGTCCAGCTACTGCTACTGGAAAGCTTTCCATTAGTTCCGATACAAACACCCTTAAATCTCTCGTGCAAAAAAAAGTCACGATTTTGCATTGCGTATTGAACTTTTGAATAACTTTGCAGCACAAAACAAGCATAAAAGCAGAATAATGACAATGAATCTTTCATTTTGGTGGTGGCAGAACTCAAGGTACAAAATATCGTGAGGTTAGAAAGCCATTCCCTAAAGTGAAACTGAAATATAAAGGCTCTTCGTTACTCACGGAGAGCCTTTTTTAATGTAATTCCAACAACAGAAAATTAAAACAACGACATAATATGAATACTTATCAGATTGACAGTAACGGATACTACGGAGAGTTTGGAGGTGCATATATCCCTGAGATACTCTACAAGACCGTTGAGACACTTAAGGAGAGCTACCTGCCCATTATTGAGAGCGAGGAGTTCAAGAAAGAGTACCATGCACTGCTGCGTGACTATGTAGGACGTCCCAGCCCTCTGTATTACGCGTCACGCATGAGCGCCAAGTACGGCTGCAAGCTCTACCTGAAGCGTGAGGACCTTAACCACACCGGTGCCCATAAGATAAACAACTCCATAGGTCAGATCCTGCTGGCCAAGCGTATGGGCAAGACCCGTATCATTGCCGAGACCGGTGCAGGA
>JBGUVW010000031.1:0-190983 GCA_045220475.1 Bacteroidaceae bacterium | reverse complement strand
CGCCCGATGACATTGCGTAGAGCATATCATAAGCGTATACAGCACCAAAACGGGATATGTTGTAACGTTTCTGCAGAGTCTCAAAATGACGCTCATAGAGTTTGTCCGATATGCATGCTACGGCGATACGCTCACCTGCGTAGCTGAATATCTTACTGCCGCTGAGCATCATGATGTAGTTATCGGTATAATGCGATACGCTCACCTGGTAAGGCTCCTTGAACGGGATGCCCAGACCCTCGCGGCGGAAATCCATGGTCATGTAGGCCAGGTCCTCAAGTATGATGGTGTCATATTTTGTGGCCAATTCACCGATGGTTTTGATCTCACTCTCGGTAAGACACATCCAACTGGGGTTGTTGGGGTTACTGTAAACAATGCAGCAGATGTTACCGTTCTTGAGGTAGCTCTCCAGCTTGGGTCCCAGCTTCTCGGCGCGGAAATCGGCCACGTCAAACTGGGCGGTCTTTACACCCATTACCTGAGCCTGCATCTTCTGTACGGGGAATCCCGGATCAACGTAAAGGATGGTATCCTTTTTAGGATCGATCTGTGAGCAGAGCAGGAATGCGGCAAACGTGCCCTGCATGGCTCCGCAGGTGGGAGTGCAGTGACCGGGCTGTATGTCTGTGTTGATGAATGCCTTTACAAAACGTGCTGCCTGCTCCTTGAGTTCGGGGATACCCTCAATGTTGGGATACTTGGATGCCACACCGCGGTCAAGCGCCTCTTTCTGGGCTTTTACACCTACGGCCGATGGCGGAATGCCGGGCACACCCATCTCAAAATGGATGAACTCCTGTCCGGTTACTTTCTCGGCGTTCAGCTCACATGCCAGCACCTGGCGGATGGATGCCTTGTTAAGGTCACGTACCTCTATTTTCTCAAGATAATCGTCAATGACGTTTGCAGGAATCAGCGTTTTCATCAGTGTTTTTTATTCACAGTTACGGCCAATTTCAAGGGCCTTTATGTTCATTTCTACTATTGCATCGCCTTTGGCACCGAATATGGTGCGTACGCTCTGGCACAGTTTGTCAAAGCTGATGCTCTTAAGAGCCTTTGATGCGGCACCCAGCAGTATCATGTTCACTGCCTTGGGCATCTTGTGCTCCTTACCCAGCTCATCGGTGTCAATCAGGATCACGTTTCCAAGCTCCTTGAGCTCATCAATTATTGCCTTCTGATCGGGATAATTGCCAATGTTTACAAAGGGGTTGGATGATGTGATTACCCAACCGTCCTTGCTCAGGTACTGCTTGTAACGCAGTGCCTCCATGGGCTCCATGGCTATGATGATATCGGCCTGTCCAAGTGATATAAGGTCACTTGCAATGGGCTGGTCCGATATGCGCAGGTTTGACTGAACGTCACCGCCGCGCTGGCTCATTCCGTGAACCTCGGCCTGCTTGATGTAGAGATCCTCCTCAAGGGCGGCCTGACCTATGACTGTGGCGATTGAGAGGATACCTTGTCCTCCTACGCCTGCAAGAATTATATCTGTTTTCATTTCTGTGCGGCTTTAGCTTTTGCCTTACGGGCAAGTGTCTGGATACATTCACGGCGCGGTATGATTACCGACAGGCCCTGATACTCAATCTCCTCACGCAGTGTGCGTGTAATCTCCTCCATGTTCTGGGGCAGCGGAACAACCACCTTAAGGTGATCGGGATCAACGCCTATACCACGGCAGATAGCCTCAAACTTGTTGGTTCCGGCACTGTCCTGTCCGCCGGTCATACCTGTGGTGAGGTTATCGGATATTATGATTGTGATAGGAGCGTTCTCATTAACGGCATCCAGCAGACCGGTCATACCGGAGTGGGTGAATGTGCTGTCACCTATGATGGCAACTGCGGGGAATACGCCTGCATCGGCGGCACCCTTGGCCATGGTGATGCTGGCACCCATATCCACGGTGCTGTCCAGAGCCTGGAAGGGAGGCAGGGCACCAAGTGTATAGCAACCTATGTCACCGAACACCTTGGCATCCTTGTAATCCTTGAGCACGATGTTGATGGCCTCATATACGCTGCGGTGACCGCAACCCTGGCAGAGGGCGGGCGGACGTGCCACAACGTTCTTGGCAACCTCAGGATGCGGCAGCGGAGCCAGACCCAGAGCGGCCTTTACTATATCGGGATTGAGCTCTCCCTGACGGGGCAATTCACCGGTCAAACGGCCTATAATCTTGCAGTCAGAGGGCAGAATACCTGCAACCTGCTCCTCAACAAAGGGCTGTCCGTCCTCAATTACCATGATTGAGTCACACTGCTCGGCCATGGTACGTATGGTCTCGGCAGGTATGGGGTACTGTGAGATCTTGAGTACGGGGAAAGGTATGCCGCCGGGGTAGCACTCTGAGAGGTAATTGTATGCGTTACCGCATGCGATGGCACCCATCTTGAAACGCTTGGCCTCTGCCTTGAAGCTGTTGAACGGAGACTCTACAGAGAGACGCATGATCTCAGGCTGACGCTCCAGCAGTGAAGCGTAACGGCGCTTGGCGATAGCGGGCAGCAGAACCCAGTCACGAACACCGCTTACGGGGTTGAGAGCGTTCTGCTCACGCTTTTCCTTGAGAGCAACCACGGCACGTGAGTGGGCCAGACGGGTAACGGTACGCATCAGGACCGGCAGTTTGAGAGACTCTGACAGGTCATATGCGTATGACATCATATCGTAAGCCTCCTGCTGTGTTGACGGCTCCAGCACCGGAATGAGAGCGAACTTACCGTAGAAACGGGTGTCCTGCTCATCCTGTGACGAGTGCATTGAGGGGTCATCGGCCACAAGAACCACGATACCGCCGTTCACACCGGTAATGGATGAGTTCACGAACGGGTCGGCAGCTACGTTCATACCTACGTGTTTCATGCAGACCAGAGCACGCTTTCCGGCAAATGACATTCCAAGAGCAGCCTCCATGGCAGTCTTCTCATTGGTGCACCAGCGTGAGTGGAGCTTCTCTGACGGATTCTTCTTGCAGTAACCCTGGATATATTCTGTTATCTCGGTGGAAGGGGTGCCGGGATAGGCATAAACGCCGCTCAATCCGGCATCGATGGCACCTTGTGCTATGGCTTCATCGCCAAGTAAAAGCTTTTTCATATAAAAAGTGTCTTCAATTTTTTAAGAACACAAAAGTACTCATTTTTTCACTTCATCGGCATCCATCAGTGAGGTCGATGCATGAACGGTAACCTGACGCTCGTAGCAACCGAACATCTTGTCAACGCTATCCTTCTCCTTAACCTTTGAGAAGAGGCTTACGATGGGTACGATAACCAGACCGGCAACCATTGACAGCACACCGGCGTTGATGGGTGAACTGAAGAACGGGCTGATAAATGTGGTGTGGGTGAATGTACCGTACATGCAGCCGCACATGATGCCTACACCTACTATGAAGCTTGCCCATACAGAAGCCTTGGTGGTCTTCTTCCAGTAGAGTCCGTACAGGAACGGAGCCAGGAAAGCACCTGCCAGAGCACCCCAGCTGATACCCATGAGCTGAGCTATGAATGTAACTGAGCTCTTGGCCTGGATGATAGCCAATACAGATGATACTGCAATGAAGAATACAACCAGCAGACGTATTGAGAGCAGCTGTGACTTCTCACTCATGTTCTTGCCACCCTTGGCAAGAGCAGGTTTGATGATATCAAGTGTAAGTGTTGAACCCGATGTAAGAACCAGTGATGACAGTGTTGACATAGATGCTGAGAGCACCAGTATGATAACCACACCGATCATGAGGTCAGGCAGGGTCTGGAGCATTGAGGGAACGATGCTGTCATAGATGGGGTTGCCGTTGGCACCGAACTCAATGACATTACCGTACAGACGGCCAAAACCGCCCAGGAAGTAGCAACCTCCGGCCACGATGATGGCAAAGAAGGTTGAGATGAATGTACCCTTGCGGATAGCGGCCTCGTCACGGATGGCGTAGAACTTACCTACCATCTGGGGCAGACCCCATGTGCCGAGTGATGTGAGCAGAACTACACCCAGCAGATAGATGGGCTGCGGGCCGAAGAATGATACAAAGGCACCGTTCAGTGCGGGAGCTGCCTCACTGGGTATCTGTGACATCTTCTCGATTGCTGCGGTGAAACCGCCGTTTCCGTTAAGTACTGATATGATTACGGCAACGATACCAACCAGCATGATCATACCCTGGATGAAGTCATTCACGGCTGTAGCCATGTAACCGCCTACCAGCACGTAGATACCGGTAAGGATAGCCATTCCAAGTACGCACCAGCTGTAATCGATACCGAATGAGAGTCCGAACAGACGTGACAGACCGTTGTACAGAGATGCGGTATAAGGGATAAGGAATATGAATACAATTACCGATGCGGCAACCTTGAGAGCCTCGGAGTTGAAACGCTGTCCAAAGAAATCAGGCATTGTAGCGCTCTTGAGGTACTGGGTCATAAGGCGGGTGCGGCGGCCCAGGATTCTCCATGCAAGCAGAGAACCTATCAGGGCGTTACCCAAACCTATCCAGGTAGCTGAAAGTCCGTATTTCCAACCGAACTGACCGGCGTAACCTACAAAGATTACTGCCGAGAAGTATGATGTGCCGAACGCAAAGGCGGTAAGCCATGAGCCAACCTTACGGTCGCCAAGCACGAATCCCTGCACGTTGGCAGCACTCTTGCGGCAATAAATACCTACGCCAATCATTACGGCGAAGAAGATAATCAGAATGAGGATTTTAAGAAACATGGTTAATGTTGTATTAGGTGTTAATAATTATTCCAAAAAAAAGGTCGGGAACCGTTATTCCCAACCTTGTATAAGAGTAAGACCTTTCTCTTTGGCCACACGTTCGGCTATTTCCAGATTGGCAGGACGAATTATGAGCACCAGTTTGCCATCCTTGTGGAAGGTGTAGAGGTAGCTGATGGAGCAACCGCCCGATGTGAGCGCGTCCACTGCATCGGCAAAAGATGCGGTATCGGGCTCAACCTGGATGGCGAGCACCTCATTCAGGTTTACCAGATGTCCCTTCTCAGCCAGCAGGGCAGATGCCTTTTTCTGGTCCGATGTGATGAGGCGCAGTATTCCGTACTCGGTTGTATCGGCTACTGATGCAGCCTGGATCTCTATGTTCTGGTCCTTGAGGGCGGTAAGGATGTCACTCAGCTTGCCACGCTGGTTCTCAAGGAATATGGAAATCTGTTTGATTGTCTTCATAATGTCCTTTTATTAATGGTTGTGACGCAAATCATTTACTCTCTTGGCCTTGCCGTCTGACTGCGGGATTACGCCCTTGCCTACCAGCTTAACCTTAGGAGTGAGCAGTATCTCATCCTTGAGTCGGCGGGTAATCTCCTTGGTCAGGTTCTGCAGCATGCCAAAGTCATCAGTAGCCTGTGCCAGCTCAGCCTCAACGGTCATCTCGTCATTGTCACCAACGGTCTCAATGGTGATGAGGTAGTCACTTGCCAGCTCGGGGAACTGCATCAGGATCTTCTCTATCTGGATAGGATAGATGTTTACGCCCTTAACGATCATCATGTCATCGGAACGGCCCTGGAAACGTGCCAGACGTACATGTGTACGGCCGCAGGGGCAGTCACCCGGCAGGATGCGTGTAAGGTCACGTGTGCGATAACGGAACAGCGGCATGGCCTCACGGTTCAGTGTGGTCAGAACCAGCTCGCCCAGCTCACCCTCCGGAACGGGCTCCAGAGTCTCGGGATCAAGAATCTCAACAATGTAGTTATCCTCCCATATGTGCATGCCGTTCTGCTCCTGGCACTCGATGGCTACGCCGGGGCCGCACATCTCACTCATACCGAAGTTATTGTATGCCTTGGCACCCCAGATCTCCTCAATACGCTTACGCTGTGCCTCTGAGTGGGGCTCGGCGCCGATGATAAGGGTCTTTACGGTGGTGTCACGCGGGTCAATGCCCTCCTCCTGGAATGCAGCGGCCAGACGGGTCGCATATGAAGGTATGCAGTGCAGTGCTGTGGTACCGAAGTCTGTGATGAACTTTACGTGACGCTTGCTGTTACCGGCACCTGCAGGAACTGTCATGGCTCCCAGACGCTCGGCGGCATACTGGATGCCCAGACCACCGGTGAACATGCCGTAACCTGATGTGTTCTGGATAATATCTGTGTTGCGCAGTCCTATGCAGTACATGGAACGGGCCATGGCATCGGCCCACTGGTCAAGGTCTTTCTGGGTGTGCAGGATAACGGTGGGGTTACCTGTGGTTCCGCTTGATGAGTGCAGACGAACTACCTTCTCCAGAGGCACGGACTTGATGCCGAAGGGGTAGGTGGCACGCAGGTCATTCTTGGTTGTAAACGGAAAGCGCTTTATGTCCTGGACGGACTTGATGCTATCGGGTGTAATGCCCAGTTCCTTGAATTTGGGAGCGTAGAATTCGCTGCCCATTGCAATCTCCACGGTTTTCTTGAGACGCTCCACCTGAAGCTGCTCAAGCTGCTTGCGGGGCATTGTCTCAATCTCCTCATTCCAGTATTTACTGTTCATTTTATGCGTTGTTTTTTAATCAGTTGGCAAATTTACATTATTTTGGTGAGTTCTTCAAGCAGATAATCCTGACCTTTGTCGCTAATACCTACATAATAGTTCAGTGGTTCGTCACTTTGAACTCCTTTTGAGACAAAGATGCGGCCGTTGGACTTATCATACTGTTTCTCCTGCATATCGGGCATGAAGATTATGGCGGTCACGCCGTTGGAGTACTCCACCAGGTAGCCTTTCTCCAGTTCCTTGACTGTGCCTGCCTTTGCGGCAGTGAGCTCGGCTGCAACGTTAAGCAGGTCAAAAGCGCCGGTGTAGTAGTCTATGACATTCATTATGGGGCTATCCTTATAGAGGGTAATCTGTTTGTCAAGCGTAATGGGCTCGTCAAAAATGGGCCATGCATCATGATGCAGACGAATGATCATCCTGTCATCGGTCTTAAGCATGGTCTCGGCCAGGCTGTATCCGTTATCCGGAGTGTACATTCCCGATGTACCCATGGGGAATGATGCTCCGTATCCCAATGTATGGGAATCAGACGGTAGCTGGATCTCACGGCCACTACTGAGCCTGAGGTATGCCTTGAATCCGGTATAGTCCTGCCTTTTGCCTTCTGAGTCCATATCTGTCTGGAATCTTATGGTACCGTTGGTCCATGAGATTTTGTTCTTGCGGACACTGAGTTCCAGCCCGGCCGGGGTATCGTTGCAACCGGCAAATGCAAGGACTATCAATAAAAGAATCAGTATCTTTCTCATTTCTGTGAGTATGCTAATGCGTATGTCTTGATCTGTTTGAGCATGGACAGAAGGCCGTTGCTGCGGGTGGGTGACAGGTGCTGTGTGAGTCCTATGGCATCTATGAAATGCACGTCACTGTCCAGAATCTCCTGCGGAGTATGGTCTGACAGTACCCTGATGAGCAGGGCAATCAGGCCTTTTGTTATGATTGCGTCGCTGTCTGCCTCAAAATGAACCAGTCCGTCAACCATCTGCGCATGGAGCCATACACGGCTCTGGCAGCCCTCAATGAGGTTGTCCTCAGTCTTGTAGGCGGGGTCCAAAGCCGGCTGTTCATTACCCAGGTCTATGATCATCTGATATTTGTCCATCCAGTCGTCAAATGCGCTGAACTCATCTATCACCTCTTCCTGAATTTGGTCTATGGTCATTATTTCTCGTTATATATGACGCTGATGAGTGTCTTTCCGACAGCCTCAAGAACGTTCTTGTCAATGTTATCTATGTTGTCCGATGTGGTGTGCCATGTAGGTCCGAATGAACTGGCCTCGCAGTCGGGGATATGCGGCACGATGTCTATGGCGGGTATACGTGCTATGGTGTTGATGAAGTAGTGGTCATCGGTCACGTAATAGCCGTCTACCGGACGGAACAGTGATGAATATCCCAGTTTTGCGGCAGCGTTCCATACCTTGTCCACATACTGTTTGCCATACATCACGGAGTATTTCTCCCGATAGAATGTGGCACCCTTACCGCCCACCATATCCAGCAGGATGGCATAACGGGCCTTGTATCCCTTGATATGGGGGTTACGTGCCCACTCCTGTGTTCCCAGTCCCCACCAGGTCTCCAGATGCTGTCCCTTATAGTCATCACCCGGTCCCCAGTCCTCGGCATCCAGGAATATGCAGTCAACACCTATCTGCGGTGCCTGTTTCTGCATCTGGCGTGCTATCTCCAGTATCACGGCCACACCGCTGGCACCGTCATTGGCGGCATCCACCGGATTCTTGTGCTTGGAGGGGTCAGGGTCATTGTCGGCCCAAGGGCGGCTGTCCCAGTGTGAGCATAGAATCACGCGGGTGGGGCTATCCTGGTTGAAACTGCCTATTATGTTAAGGCATTTCAGGGTGTTGCCGTCAAAGGTCCTGGCATTAAAGTTCTGCAAGTGAACCTTATCCGCTCCAAAACTTGCCAGTTTGGCTGCAAGCCAGATTCCGCAGTCATCATGTGCTTTTGTGTTGGGTACACGCGGACCGAAATCCGTCTGTTTCCTGATGTAGTTATAGGCGCTGTCAGCACAGAAATCGGGCAGGGGATTGGCTTGTGCCACAGCTGCCGGGGCATCCTTGACAGGTGCTGCGGCCACTGCGCTTACATTTGCTGCCTTGCGTCCGGAGCATGACAGAGCCAGTACGGCAAGCAGTACGGGATATGTAAAGAGTCTCATCAGCGGTTCAGTTTCCAGGTTGCACCGTCCTTGGTATCCTTGATCTCAAATCCAAGTGCGGTAAGCTCATTACGTATCTTGTCACTGGTAGCCCAGTCCTTGTTTGCCTTTGCAATGGCACGCTGCTCCAGAAGCATATCTACGACCTTGCCGAATGCCTCCTCGCGACCGCTGCCGCCTCCCTCTTCGGCCTTGATTCCAAGGATATCAAAGAGGAATGTGTCAAAGAGAGACTTAAGCTCTGCAACATCGGCTGCACTGAGTTTGGCTTTGCCGTCAACAGCCTGGTTGATCACCTTGGCTGCATCAAACAGATGACTTATCACGATAGGTGTGTTAAGGTCATCGTCCATGGCCTCGTAGCACTTGGTCTTGAACTCGCTTACGCTCACGCTGCTCTCGGCGGCGGGCTGTATGCGGCCAATTGCATTGTAGGCCTCCATGAGTCGGCCCATAGCTTTCTCGGCAGCCTGCAGGGCCTCGTTGCTGAAGTCAACAGTACCGCGGTAGTGGGCCATCAGTATGAAGAAGCGGATGGTCATGGGGCTGTAAGGCTGGGTGAGCAGCTTGTGACTGCCTGTAAAGAACTCATTCAGGGTGATGAAATTACCCAGGGACTTACCCATCTTCTGTCCGCCGATGGTAATCATATTGTTGTGCATCCAGTAGTGGACTATGTCATGACCCTGGCTGGCAACGGCCTGTGCAATCTCGCACTCGTGGTGGGGGAATATCAGGTCCATGCCGCCTCCGTGTATGTCAAAACGCTCTCCCAGGTACTTGCGGCCCATGGCGGTGCACTCGCAGTGCCAGCCGGGGAATCCGTCGCTCCAGGGTGACGGCCAGCGCATTATGTGCTCGGGCTGTGCCTTCTTCCAGAGCGCAAAGTCAGCGGGGTTGTGTTTCTCCTCCTGTCCGTCAAGCTCACGGGTGGTGTTGAGCACATCATCCAGGTTACGGCCTGACAGAATTCCGTAGTGATGGTCCTTATTGTACTTGTTTACGTCAAAGTAGATGCTGCCCTGGCTCTCATATGCGTAGCCGTTGTCCAGAATCTGCTTAACCAGCTCAATCTGCTCAATGATATGGCCCGATGCGTGCGGCTCAATGCTGGGCGGCAGCACGTTCAGGGCATCCATTGCCTTGTGGTAACGCAGGGTGTAGTACTGAACCACCTCCATGGGCTCCAGCTGCTCCAGACGTGCCTTCTTGGCAATCTTGTCCTCACCCTCATCGGCATCATGCTCCAGATGGCCTACATCAGTGATGTTACGTACGTAGCGCACCTTGTAACCCAGATGCTGCAGGTAACGGAACAGTATATCGAATGTGATGGCGGGGCGGGCGTGACCCAGATGCGGGTCACCGTATACGGTAGGACCGCACACGTACATACCTACGTGCGGCGGGTTCAAAGCTTCAAACAACTCTTTCTTGCGTGTCAGGGTGTTGTAGATGGTCAGTTTGTTTTCCATATTACTTGTGTAAAGTTTCTTCAATTAACTTGAGGAGTCTGTCCACTGCATTCTCCTCGGGGATATTTTTCTCTATGCACTCCTTGCCTTTGTAAAGGCTTATGCGGCCGCGGCCAGCGCCTACGTAACCGAAATCGGCATCGGCCATCTCACCCGGTCCGTTCACGATACAACCCATGATGGCTATCTTGACACCTTTAAGGTGGCCTGTGGCGGCTTTAATGCGTGCTATTGTCTCTTCAAGATTGTATAGTGTACGTCCGCAGCCCGGACAGGATATGTACTCCGGTTTGGTAAAGCGGATACGTGCTCCCTGCAGTATGGCATCCTCAGTTGAACGGATCTGATCTGCAGATATATTGGGGTTGCTCAGTTTCAGGTCTTTTGCCTTACCGTCTATAAGCAGTGCGCCCGCATCCATGGCGGCGTGCAGCTGGAAATCCTCAAGACTCTTGTCATCATATGCCAGTTGCAGTACTCCATCCACAATCGTGGCCGATGCACGAACCTGCGCGCTGGTTTCTGCATAATCCACCAGCTTGCGTGCCACGGGAATCTCGCGCTCGGGAGCCTCGGACAGCGATACGCGTATGGTATCACCTATGCCCTCGGCCAGCAGTGCACCTATGCCTATGGCGCTCTTTATGCGTCCGTCCTCACCCTCACCGGCCTCAGTCACTCCCAGATGTATGGGGAATGCCATACCCTCGCGCTCCATCTCCTTAACCAGCAGGCGTACGGTCTCAATCATGACAACCGTGTTGCTGGCCTTGATGGATATGACCACGTTCATGAAACCCTGCTCCACGCATATGCGCAGGAACTCCATGCAGCTCTCCACCATACCGGCGGGGGTGTTGCCGTAACGGCTCATGATACGGTCCGACAGGGATCCGTGGTTAACGCCAATGCGTATGGCGGTGCCGTGCTCGCGGCATATGTCCAGGAACGGTATGAAACGGTCACGTATGCGCTGGATCTCCTGTGCATATTCCGTATCGGTATACTCCAGATGCTTGAACGTGCGTGCGGGATCCACATAGTTGCCGGGGTTGATACGCACCTTCTCCACAATGCGTGCGGCTACATCGGCCACAGCGGGGTTGAAGTGTACGTCGGCCACAAGCGGGGTATTGTAACCGCGTGCCCTCAGGCCATCGCGGATAAGGCGCATGTTCTCGGCCTCACGGGTGCCTTGTGTGGTCATGCGAACCAGCTCTCCGCCGGCATCAATGATACGGATAGCCTGCTCTATGCAACCTGCGGTATCCATGGTGGATGCCGTGGTCATAGACTGCAGACGTATGGGGTTGTCGCCGCCTATCGCGGTGTTGCCCACGCGTACCGGTACCGTTTTCCTGCGGGTGTAAACGCTCATCAGTTGGTCTTGAAGTTATATTTTACCTGGCTCAGCTCAGCATTGGCTTTCTCAATCTTCTCCTTGAGACCTTCCTTATGGGCGGCCAGACGGGCTGCCAGGTCGCTGTCTGCAACAGCCAGTATCTGAGCGGCCAGGATGGCGGCGTTCTGGGCTCCGTTCACACCAACGGTTGCCACGGGGATTCCGGGGGGCATCTGTATGATTGATAGCATGGCGTCCAGACCGTCAAGCATACCCTTGATGGGCACACCGATTACGGGAACGCAGGTGTTGGCGGCAATCACGCCGGGCAGGGCGGCTGCCATGCCGGCTGCTGCGATGATAACCTTGATGCCACGTGCCTGTGCACCCTTGGCAAACTCCTCAACTGCCGCAGGTGTGCGGTGAGCTGAGAGTGCGTTCATCTCAAACGGAACCTGGATGCTGTCCAGGAAGGCTGCTGCCTTCTCCATGACGGGCAGATCAGATGTACTGCCCATGATAATGCTTACTATTGGTTTCATATATGTCTTGTTAACTTTTACGCATTCTTGCTACAGGAATTCCAATCTGCTCCCTGTATTTTGCCACTGTGCGTCGAGCCACCTTGTAACCGCGCTCGGCAAGCATATCGGACAACTGCTCATCAGTGAGCGGGTTGTCGTGGTCCTCGGCATCGGTAGCCTCACGCAGCAGGCGGTGTATCTCCTTGACCGATACCTCCTCACCCCCCTGGGTCTTTACGCCATCGGTAAAGAAGGCCTTGAGCGGGAATGTGCCGAACCCGGTCTGCACGTACTTTCCGCTGGTTACGCGTGATATGGTTGATATGTCATATCCGGTACGCTCGGCCACATCCTTAAGGATCATGGGGCGGAGCAGAGTCTCGTCACCCTCCAGAAAGAAGGGCCGCTGCAGGTCTATGATAGCCTGCATGGTACGTGTCATGGTCTGCTCGCGTTGCTTGAGCGCCTGTATGAACCCGCGTGCCTTGTCCAGCTTGCTCTTTATGTAGATGGCCGCGTCACGCTGGCTGCTGTTGCCGCCCTTTATCTGGTTCTCAAGCATGTCAGAGTACTCACGGCTTATATGCAGCTGCGGAATGTTGCTATTGTTGAGCGTAAAGTGTATCTCATCATCATAAGTGTCCAGCAGGAAATCCGGCACAATATGCTGGCGGCTGTGACCTACCGTCTCACCCAGTGAACTGCCCGGACGCGGGTTGAGCTTTATGAGCTCGGCAATAACCGCGTCAGTATCTTCACGGCTCAGCTCCAGACGGGCTGCTATCTTGTCCCAGCGCTTGTGGGTGAACTCATCAAACATGGTTGATATCACGCGCTCCTGGTACTCCTTGCATTTGGAGTCCGGTTTGCGGCGTATCTGTATGAGCAGGCACTCCTGCAGGTTGCGGGCGCCTATGCCTGCCGGGTCAAACTCCTGTATCACCTTGAGCACCTGCTCTATCTCATCGGTTGATGCATCGGTGTCATGATAGAATGCCAGGTCATCCGATATGGCCTGCAGGTCCTTGTCCAGTATTCCGTCATTGTCTATGGAGCCAATGATGTAGAGCGCTATCTTCATCTGGCGGGGCGTCAGCTCCTGCTCGCGCAACTGCTCATAGAGAATATCGTAGAACGAGCGGGTATCGGCCAGAGGGATATCTGCTACAGCATTGCCGGAGCCTCCCTGTCCGCGGTCATACCAGTCATCATCGTCATCGTTCCAGTCATCACGGTTGCTGTCATCATATGACTCATTCTCATACTGGTCAGCATCATCACCAGCTCCATCATCCGTATCCTGCTCAGGTGACTCCTGCGGTCCTGACTCAAGAGTGGGGTTATCGCCCAGCTCGGTACGTACATGCTCCTCCAGCTCCAGGGTGTTGAGTTCAAGCAGACGCGCCTCAAGCACCTGCTGGGGCGATAGTGTCTGGACCTGAGTCTGGGCCTGGACCTGAGTCTGTATGTTACTTAAACCGGGCATGTGATGTCATGAATCAATAGTGGAAACTGCTGCCGCCTATGAACTCACGTACCAGTGATGTGGGAGGCAGGTTCTGGCTGGGTATGGTCTTGAACAGCTTAAGGAAATCCTTGAGCTGGCAAGCCTTGGCATACTGCGGGCTGTCCTCAGGGACCTCATCCAGCAGCGGTGCCACCATATCCTTTATGACCGCAATCTCAAATATCATTGCCGAGTTGAACATGGCATCGGCATTCTCCTGATAGGGGAATATCCATTTCTCCTCACCTGCACGTACCGATGCCCATCGGCCTATGGTATCCACGGCTGAGTAGCTGCGGTACTTATGGTCGCGGATGATACGGCGCAGCAGACGGTTGTCAGTGGTGGGAATGTAGTTATGCTGGTCTATGCGTATGCTGGTCAGTGCCGATACGTATATGAGGAAACTCCTCTCGGCCGGTATGTCAGGCATAAGGTCGGGGTTGAGGGCATGTATACCCTCTATGAGCAGCATGTCATTGTCACCCAGCGTCATCTCGGGGTCAGTGAACTCACGTATGCCGCCTTTCTTGAAATTGAAACGCGGCGGACGTATGGCCTTGCCGTCAAGCAGGTCCTTGAGCTGCTGGTTAAAGAATGGCAGGTCTATGGCATATAGTGACTCAAAGTCATGCTCTCCGTTCTCATCCAGCGGGGTGTGGTCGCGGTCCAGGAAATAATCATCAAGTGACAGCACTTTGGGGGTGAGTCCCTGTGCCATGAGCTGTACCATGAGACGCTTGCTGAATGTTGTCTTGCCCGATGAAGACGGACCGGACACCATGATCAGCTTAAGCCCCTTACCCTCATTGCGGCGGGCCACAATCTGGTCTGCTATATGAACGATCTTCTGTGACTGCAGGGCCTCGGCTACGTTTATTATCATGTTTGTCTCACCCCTTGCAATGGCACCGTTCAGCTTACCCAGTGTTGAGAATCCCAGAATACGCATCCAGTCATGATGCTCCTTGAATATGCCAAACATCTTGTCCTGGCGCACCATAGGCTCCAGCTGGTCAGGGTTGTTCTTATCGGGCAGACGTACCAGTACGCCGCCAGCCATGGACTCCAGTCCAAACACCTTAAGACAACCGGTATGGGGAGGCAGTACGCCAAAGAACCAGTCGGGCAGATCCTCAAGAGTGTAGTAGCTGCTGTAGATGGTTCCTATGCTTCTAAGCAGGCGCGCATTGTCCTTACGGCCTGATTTCTCCAATATGTCGGCCACCTGTGAGGTGTGTGCAGTATGCTTTATGAACGGTATGTCGCGGCCGATGATACTGCCCATGCGCTCACTTATCATGGTCACATCTTCATCAGTGAGAGGACGTCCTATCTCAACCGGGCAGTAGAAACCTTTTGATATGGCGTTTGAAACCTTGATCCTGCCTCCGGGATAAAGCTCTGAAATAGCCTTGTAGAGCACAAACACCAGGCCCAGCAGGCATGAGCGTGCTCCTGTGCTTGTGGTAGCGTCCAGAAACTCTACGTCACAGTCTTCATAAACCTTGGCCTCCATATCCTTGACAATGCCGTTGGCATATACGCACATAGGACAGCCTCTAAGGTTTATATCCATAGCAGAGAATATCTCTGTAAAAGTGATTCCCGGGTTGAAACTTTCAGTTTTTCCGTTATTCTTGCAGTAGATTTCCATACCTATAGTATTTAGAGTCTCAAAATTACATTATTTTTTTGGTATAGGTGGGACCAAGGATGTAAAATACAGCTAAATACGCACTCATTTATCAGACCGTTTATAAATTCTTACACATGTACTATCTTTGGTTGTACAATTATAAGATTTATTTGTATTTTCGATGACGCTAACTAATTAATTGTACTCAAGTATGTTAATAAAAAGGACGTTTAAACCATTAAGATGGCTTCTTGTGGTTATTTTTCTTTCTATTGTTTTTGAAACATTTTTGCAGACAATGTGATTTACTATAGCTATGATTCTTCCGGTAACAGGATATCTACTTTGCGAGACCGTATCACTCTTGGGAGCGGGGCGCCAACGAGAATTTGAACGGACTGGTGCGCCAGTACATACCCAAGGGTACAGACTTTAGCAATATAACGGATGAAATGCTGTCTGAGATTGAATGGAAGCTTAATAACAGGCCAAGAAAATCATTAGGTTACATGACGCCGTTGGAATACTGCAAAACTATGTTTAACTTTGACTTTGAAAAAGTTGCACTTTAAATTAGAATTCACGAATAGTATTGTTATGAACAAGTGTATTTTTGTTTTGTCTTTATTTCTGTGCGTCTCATGTATTAAGGAGCAAGATAAAGGTATTAATGCTATCAAAATAGAGAATAATAGTGATGACGAGATTTTTGTATTTTATGGAAGATCGTCTTTTTATGATAATCCTGCTTTTGCCCCAACAAAAAAGTCTTATGCCTTTTTAAAGGGAGAATATAATGAATTTCTAAGAGATAGATTAGTCTTACCCCATTCTTATAAGTATTATAATGGATTGAGAAGTATGTTTACCGTAACAAGAGGAGATACGTTATTTCATATGGCTGTAGTTAATAGGTTGGATTTTGATACATTATCAGACGAGGAATTCAAATCTAAACTTAATATAGTAATCCAATATGAATATAAGGTAACTCCCCAATATATGATTAATCATGATTGGACCTTGGTTTATCCCCCTGAATCAGATGAAGAGTAATAATTACGATATTGGTAGCGTAATTCTAAATAATGTGGTTGATTGAAAGGGAGATGGCACAATAATTGGAAAAATACACTATCTTCGCAAAAATTTTCTGGAAAACAGTATTCAATAAATAAAAAAGGAAATGAAAAAACTTAATGTTTTGATGGCCGTTATGGCTGTTGCAGTGCTTGCTTCTTGCGGTGGCGTTGGTACCGGCAAGGTGGTTATGAAGGATGTAAAGGACACAATCTCCTATTCAATCGGTATGGGTCGTGCCGTACGCGTTTATGGTGATCAGCTCCCCTACGATATTATTGACTCAACAACAATGAAGGATTTTGTAAGAGGTTTTGTTGATGCCGCAAAGGATCCTGAGGACAAGGCACTTCTGGCTTATGCCCTGGGTGTTGAGATTGGTAGCCAGGAGATGAGCCAGGCCTTTATCGGTCTTAGCGAGAACCTGTTCGGTGAAGGTGAGGAGTTCAACAAGAACAACTACGTTCAGGGTTTCAGCGATGGTCTGCTTGAGAACTGGAAGATCATGTCTTTTGATGAGGCCGATGAGACTTCATCACGTCTTTTCAAGCAGCTGAGCGACCTTCAGTATGAGAAGAACCGTGAGGAGGGTGAGGCTTTCCTTGAGGCCAAGGCTAAGGAGGATGACGTAGTAAAGACCCCCAGCGGCCTGCTCTATCAGGTTATCAAGCTGGGTGACGGTGGTGCCAAGCCTACCGCTACCAGTGAGGTTGAGGTTCGTTACCGCGGTGAGTACATTGACGGTACCGTATTTGATGAGTCAAAGGAGCCTGTCAGCCTGAGTCTGGACGGCGTTATTGAGGGTTGGACCGAGGGTCTGCAGCTTATGAGCGTAGGTGACAAGTTCCGTTTCTTCATCCCTTACCAGCTGGCTTACGGCGAGGATGGCCACAGCACCATCAAGCCTTACACCGCTCTTGTATTTGAGGTTGAGCTTGTTAAGATCAACAAGTAAGAAATATTATCCCGCAGTTTAAGAGGGGGCCTTTTGGGCTCCCTTTTCTGTTTTTGTCATTTTGTTAGGCATAAAGAGACAATGGTATGATATTTTGCCTATTTTTGGTGCAAATTATTGCTTGATAACAAAAATCAGTTTACAATATGAACGCTAAAAAGCCTAATCCGTCAACTGACAGAATGGATTCACTTGACAGGAAAATCCTGGGAATCATATCACAGAACGCACGTATACCGTTCCGTGACGTAGCACTGCAGTGCGGCGTGTCACGTGCCGCAATACACCAACGTGTTCAGCGTATGTTTGATGACGGCGTGATAACGGGTTCCGGTTATCATGTAAACCCCCGCAGCATAGGTTACAACACCTGTACATATGTTGGTCTTACTCTGGAGAAAGGCTCCATGTACCATCAGGTAGTGGCAGAGCTGGATCAGATACCTGAGGTGGTTGAGAGCCATTTCACTACCGGTCGTTACACCATGATGATTAAGCTTTACGCACGTGACAACTCACACCTGATGGAGCTTATCAACGGCCGTATCCAGGAGATTAAGGGCGTGACAGCTACAGAGACTCTTATCTCTCTTGATGAGAGCATTAAGAAAGAGATTCCAATAGAGTAATCATGAATAAGGCAGACTGTCTTGAATCCGGGCTCCGCAAATTGGATTCCGGCATGGAGGTGTTGGGGTACAGTAACCCTGTGATCGGTATAAGCGGTAATTTCCGTGACGGAGACTGCACTCTTGCACAGGGATACTACATGTCAGTGCTTGAGGCTGGTGGAACGCCGGTTATCATTCCTCCATATGATGATGAAAAAGCACTTGTATCAATTCTTGACAGTCTGGACGGCATAGTCCTTTCAGGTGGTGCCGATATAGACCCGGAATATCTGCGCGAAGAACCTCTGGACTGTATCTCCATTAACCCTCGTCGCGATACCCAGGAACTCATGCTGGTACGTATGGCTGTGGACCGTCAGATACCTGTACTGGGTATTTGCAGGGGTATCCAGATGCTGGCCGCAGCGTTAGGTGGTAAACTGTATCAGGATATAAAGACTCAGCATGACAGGGAGTGCATAGAGCACAGTCAGACAATAGCCCGCCCACTGCCCTCGCATGAGGTAACTCTTGATAAAGACTCACTTCTCTATAAGTTGTTTGGAAAGGAAAGGCTGGCTGTAAACTCTTTTCACCATCAGGCGGTAAAAGAGGTGCCTGCCGGATTCCGTGTAACCGCGGTTGCACCGGACGGTATCATTGAGGGAATGGAGTCTACGGCATTCCGTCCGATACTTGGAGTCCAGTGGCATCCCGAGTGTTTCCTGCTTGGGAATGACCGTACCATGATGCCCATATTCAACTGGCTCATGGAGCAGGCATCACTGTTTAAACGCGCCAAGCAGCTGCATCAGAGAACCATAATACTGGACAGCCACTGTGACAGCCCCATGTTCTTTGACAAGGGCGCTCATTTCTACCAGAAGG
Source organism: Bacteroidaceae bacterium (assembly GCA_045220475.1). Lineage (GTDB taxonomy): Bacteria > Bacteroidota > Bacteroidia > Bacteroidales > Bacteroidaceae > Colenecus. The sequence continues at coordinate 172,250 of JBGUVW010000031.1, read as the reverse complement.
ATCCGGGTGTTACGGTTGAGTATGAATATGTAGGTGAACCGTCACCTGACGTCAGCCCCACATTCAGTTACAATCCGCTGGTTGACCTGCATAAGATGACTGCAGGACGTCTGGATGCCAGTTTCATGGTGGCTTACCTGCATCAGTATGACCGTGATGCGGAGTCACTCAAGGCAGCCATAGCCAAGGCAGACCGTCTGCTTACGCTTATTGATGAGCGTATTGGTGAGTGCAGTGGTTATGCTGCCATCGCTACCACTCCGCAGGAGTTGTGGCAGAACAAGAGTAAAGGCATAAAATCTGTTGTAAAAGGCATTGAGAACGGCTATGCCGTGGGCTTGGATATAGATAATGTAGACAGGTTCCGCAGCCGTGGCGTAGCCTATATGACGCTGTGCCATAACGGTGACAATGATATATGTGACTCACACAAGGGTAACCATGAGCATAACGGCCTGTCGGAGTTTGGAAAGCAGGTGGTAGCACGCATGAACAAGGTGGGTATGATGGTTGACCTGTCACATGCATCGGAGAAAAGTTTCTGGGATGCGATGGAGTGCAGCAGCAAACCAATCATTTGCTCACATTCATCGAGCCGTGCCCTGTGTGACCATACCCGTAACCTGACAGATGATCAGATGCGTGCCCTGGCAGCCGCAGGTGGCGTAGCTCAGGTGTGCCTGTACAGCGGTTTCCTTATGAAAGGGGGTAATGCCACGGTTATTGATGCCGTACGCCATATCATGCACATGATTGATGTCATGGGCGTGGAGCATGTGGGTATAGGATCTGATTTTGACGGTGGCGGCGGACTGCCCGGTCTGGAGGATGCCTCCTGGTTCGTATCGCTTACGGAGCGTCTTATGGCCGAGGGGTTGAGTGACAGTGACCTTTCACTCGTCTGGGGTCTCAATTTCCTGAGGGTCTGGAACCTCAACGCTGACTGTATCTGCCAGCTCTGATGTGGCGGCCTTGGCCTCCTTGCGGGCCTTGGCATTTGCCCTTATCTGGCGGTATTTCTCCTTATTCTTTTCACGGCGCTGCTTACGCTCGGCGCGCTGGCGTTCCTTTTTCTTCTTGTCAGACTCAGCTTTCTTGGCCTTGTTCTCAAGACGGTCCAGATTCTTCTTATGGGTGTCAACCTCCTTCTTCTTGGTCTTTTCCTTAAGGAGCTTGTCAGGTTTCTGCTGTGTAAGAGGAGTGTTATCGACAACCCACTCATCGGTCTCATGGGTCCAGTCCTGCTTGAGGTTCCATGGTCTATTTATGTACCACACGCTCTCAGCATGACGTTTGGATTCATATTCTCCTGTATCCCACTTGCCGTTACCGTTCTCATCATTGAACATGGATACGTAATACTCTGACGGGGATAGCAGGAAGAAATCAACGCTTCCGTTCTCAAGTGTCTCCGTACGAACTACACTCCCGGAGTTGTTATGCAGCCTTACGGTATATCCCGGCTGGGGATTGGCTACGTTCACGGTAAGTGTGCTGTACTGGTTGAGGGCGTTGAACCTGAGTGTTGATTCAATGGGCTGGTTATGCAGTCCGTACAGGCCCTGGATACTTGCAGAGTCTATGTTTATGCGGAACGTCTCGCCGGGTCTCCACTCACCGTATATATAATAACGGAGTATGTTTATTGTGTCATGCTCTATCTCATAAGGTACTGATTCCCATAGGGAGTCCACCTTATGATACAGGTGTATGGCCGTATCTGACAGGAATGTGACCGGTTCCTTGAAGGTGAGTGTCACGTCCGACAGTATGCTCATCGACGAGCCCGATGTAAGGCTTGCGCTGATAAAGTCAATCTTGGGCTCAAGCAGTTTGGCTATGCCGGCAGAGTCACCTGCACGTTCCAGACGGCGCAGTTTCTTTTCAAACTCCTTCTGGTCATCCTCGGCCTTGCGGGCCATCTCCTTGAGGATCTTCTCACGGCTTTTCTTGGGTGAGAGGTTAAGGGTATCAGTAGTGGGAACCAGCACGCTGTTGGTATCGGACGCCATATAGGTTATGGCAAGTGAAAGGGTGTCCATGTAATAGACCGCGGTATCTTTCATCCAGAACAACAGTGTGTCATAACGCTCGCTGTGCTGTACTATGTAGGCGTCTTTCTCATCAAAGTTAAGACCTTTGATTGTGGGCATGGAGTCAATAGGCAGAGCAAATCTGATTGAGAATTTCTCATGATTCGGACGCTCGGCTCCTGTCATGTATTGTTGTACCGGCTCCGGTGTGAAAGCCAGCATGATGATGTCATCGGGAAGGAATCTGGTGTATGAGACCAGAATGGTGGTGTCCAGACTGCCGTCAGCTGCAAAAATGGAATCCTCACGGTAACTGGTCTGGGTTGTGGGAACTATGACCGAGTCCATCCAGGCTATCTTCTCATTGCGCTGCGAGTAGCTGAATGACTGGTCCATATCCATTACGGCATATGCCCTGTATGTGCCGGGTGCGATGCCGCGTATGGTAAAGTGTCCGCTGGCATCGGTACGTGACACTCTCTCAAACTGTTTGGTTGTGAATGCTGAGTCTGACAGGTCACTGTGCAGACCCACTGTTATACCCTTGACGGGTTCCAGATCCTGGGCGTCAAGCACGTAGCCCGATACCTCAAGGGTGTCAATGGCATCGCCGGTACTGAAACGGAAACAGTAGTCTCCAAGCGGGTTGCCCTCATTGTTGTCAACAATGCCATCGGCAAAATCAATGGAGTAGGTGGTGTTGTCTCTGAGTGAGTCAAAGAGTTCAATCTGGATTTTCTTGCCTACCACCTTTATCTCTGGCTGTTCCAGCTGCGGCGGTGAGACAACCACCTTCTCGGCGGCATTCTCAATCTTGATGAACTCATTGAAATCAATGGTGATCTTGCGGTTTTTTACGCCTGTGGCACCATTATCAGGGTGGCTGCCTGTAATGCGGGGTGGATTCTCGTCATACGGGCCGCCGTCAGGATTGCCTATGGCCGCACAACCCGACAATGCGGCAAAGGCCAATATAGCCGATGCCGCATTGAAAAGTGTACGGGTTATTTCGCTGAAGCGACTGCTCAATCCTTGAACTTTTTGAAAATGACGCATGAGTTGTGTCCGCCAAAACCGAATGTGTTGGATAGTCCGGCGCGCACCTCTCTTTTCTGCGCTTTGTTAAAGGTAAAGTTCATGCGGTAGTCAATCTGCTCGTCCTCATCACCATCTTCATGGTTGATTGTGGGCGGTACGATGTCATTCTTGACGGCAAGTACTGTTGCAATTGCCTCAATGACACCGGCACCACCAAGCAGATGGCCTGTCATGGATTTGGTAGAACTCAAGTTCATGTCATAGACATGATCGCCGAATACTGACTTGATGGCCTTGCACTCTGCAATGTCACCAAGAGGAGTCGATGTACCGTGCATGTTCACGTAATCAATATCCTCAGGTTTCATTCCGGCATCATCAAGTGCCTCCTGCATTACACGTGCAGCTCCGCGGCCTTCGGGCTCAGGTGCTGTCATGTGGTATGCATCGGCGGTAGCACCCCATCCGGCAACCTCGGCGTAAATCTTGGCGCCGCGTGATATGGCGTGCTCATACTCCTCAAGTATAAGAATACCGCCTCCTTCACCCAGAACAAATCCGTCGCGGCTGGCGCTCATGGGGCGTGAAGCCGTCTTGGGTGAGTCATTACGGGTTGAAAGTGCGTGCATCACTCCGAATCCGGTTACACCGCAGTCACCAAGTGCGGCCTCGGCACCACCGGTAACGATGGCGTTGGCCTTACCCAGACGTATCAGGTTCACGGCATCAATGATGGCGTGAGTGCTTGATGCGCAGGCTGATGATGTTGCATAGTTGGGGCCTCTGAGCTTGAACATGATGGATATCAGTCCGGCTGCAATGGATCCCAGTATGCGCGGTACGAAAAACGGAGTTACCTTAAGTTCCTGACCTGCTTTCTTCTGTTCGTGGATGGCATCTATGCCCTCTTCAAAGGAGTCGACACCTCCAATACCGAAACCAAGGACTACACCTATGCGGTCCAGATCCTCTTTCTCAAGGTCAAGTGCTGAATCCTTGATGGCCTGAACTGCAGATGCAATGGCAAAATGACTGTATTTGTCAAGTTTGCGTGCCTCCTTGCGGTCCATATATTCGGTAAAGTCAAAGTTCTTGACCTGACATCCGAATTTGACCTTGGTCTGTATGGCCTCAGTGTCAAAATTGGTAATAGGAGCGGCACCGCTCACACCCTTGATGGCATTATCCCAGAATTCAGGGATAGTATTACCAAGAGGGTTGACGGTACCGAGTCCGGTTACGACAACTCTTTTAAGATCCATCTTATGTGGAAGAAGATTGCTAGTTTACTTTGTAGCTGCCTGGCTGATGAGCTCGATAGCCTCACCTACGGTTGTGATCTTCTCAGCCTGATCATCGGGAATTGAGATACCAAACTCCTTCTCGAACTCCATGATGAGCTCAACGGTATCCAGTGAATCTGCACCCAGGTCAGCTGCGAAGCTTGCCTCAGGAGTAACCTCTGATGCCTCAACACCAAGTTTGTCAACGATGATAGCCTGAACTCTCTCTGCAATCTGTGAATCTGCCATAATTGTAAAATTTAGTTTTAAAAAATGAATTTGGGTGCAAAGAAACCCATTTTAGGTGGGCATCACAAATAATGAAAAAACAAAACGGGTACCGGATGCACAAATGACCTAAGTGTGTGTAATATTGTTTTGAGCCTAATGGTTGGCTATTCAGAAAAATACCGCTAATTTTGCAGCATCAAAATTGAACATATCGTTGTCATGACATTCACTCAGCAAAGTTTTGAGATTTTTGACCGTGCAATAGCCGATTACCATAAGACGGATAATGTAGATACCCCTATATCCAATCCCTACAAGGAGAAAACCATAGAGTTCTATCTCTATCTCAAGAACTGGATTGATACCGTTCAGTGGCATCTGGAGGATATTATCCGTGACCCGCAGATCAATCCTGTTGAGGCATTGGCCATTAAGCGTCGCATAGACCGTTCAAATCAGGAGCGTACAGACCTGGTTGAACTCATTGACAGCTATTTCCTTGAAAAATACAGCAAGGTGCAGACTCTGCCCGATGCTACAATCAATACTGAGAGCCCCGCATGGGCTGTAGACCGTCTTTCTATCCTGGCACTCAAGATTTTCCACATGAAGATTGAGGCTGACCGTACCGATACCCCGGCCGATCAGCAGCAGCGTTGCCGCGAGAAACTGGCCGTGCTCATGGAACAGAAGAAAGATCTCTCTCTCGCCATCGACATGTTGCTTGACGATATGGCCGCCGGACGTAAGTTCATGAAGGTGTACCGTCAGATGAAGATGTACAACGATCCTACACTGAACCCTGTTCTTTACGGGCAGAATGGCTCAAAATAAGACTCCCAAATACAAGAATGTACTGCTGATTCGCTTCTCCGCAATAGGAGACGTGGCTATGACCGTTCCCGTGATTCACTCACTGGCTACGGCTTATCCCAGTGTGCGTTTCACCATGCTCACAAACGTAAAGTTTGCCCCATTCTTTGAGCATCTGCCCGCCAACGTGGAGTTTCTGGGCGTGAATCTTAAGCAGGATTACCATGGTTTCGGAGCAATGCTGCGCCTGTACCGCCTGCTGCGTAAGAGACATTTCGATGCTGTGGCTGACCTGCACGGCGTGCTGCGTACATCGGCCCTGTCATTCTATTTCCGTCTTGCGTTCAGGAAGGTGTGCCGCATAGACAAGGACCGCCGCTCAAGAAAGCGTCTTACCAGGCTTAAGAACAAGGACCTTACTCCGCGTCTCACATCATTTGACCGCTATAAGGCTGTCCTGAACGGACTTGGATTCAATTTTGATATCAACTTCAACTCCATATTCGGTAACGGCAAGGGAGATTTGTCCAAGATCAGTTTCATAGGTGAGAAAGACTGTCCGTGGATAGGAATTGCGCCTTTTGCAGCACACAAGGGTAAGATCTATCCTCTCTATCTTATGGAGGATGTCATAGCTCAGCTTGACTCTGCCGGTATATGCCGTCAGTTCGTGTTCGCTTATGGCCGTGAGGTTGTCCAGATTGAGGAGTGGACCAAGAAATACCGCTCTGTAGAGCTGGTTGACAGCCGTCTGGGAATACAGGGTGAACTGATCCTTATGAGTCATCTTAATGTGATGCTGGCCATGGATTCGTCAAACATGCACATGGCATCACTCACAAATACTCCTGTGGTTTCCGTCTGGGGCGCCACACATCCGTTTGCCGGGTTCAAGGGATTCGGTCAGAAGGATGAGGACTGCGTCCAGCTGGATCTTCCGTGCCGTCCCTGTTCCATCTACGGCAAGAAGGAGTGCATCTACTCTGATTACCGCTGTCTTACCGGTATCGATCCCGATACCGTCTTTGCCAAAGTCAAAAACTACCTCTAGAGGTAGAGGGGGAACTCGGGTCCCATGTTGAAGAGGAGGTCTACTGCGCTTAGGTTGGGCTGGAATCCGTATTTTTGTTTGAATACCTGCCAGTAGGGGCGGGTTTGTGATGTCTGTTGGGGTTCTATTAGCTGGCGCAGGTCATTGATGCCCGGGGTGGGTCTTGAGTAGGATTCCGTGAGTCTGATGTTCTTGTCCATACCCGCCAGCTTGAGTATGAGCTGAGTCAGTTCTGTATTGAAATCTATCAGAAACTCTATCTTACGCTCATAGAACGGGCGGAAGTCATCCTGATAGTACATAAAGAACGGACTGTTCATGTAGGCCGATTCCAATGCGTTCCAATGCTGGCGGCGCCAGTCACCATGGTCACTGATACGTACGTCTTTCATCAGCTGCTTGGGGCTATCGGACTTTACTACCGGTATGGTAAGGGTCTGTACGCCGCCAGCTGTGGCAATACGGCACCGGTTGCGGTATGTCTGCTTGCAATAGTTGTCATACTGCTCTATAAGAACATCACCGCCACTTTTGATGGCGGTGAAGAAGTTTACAGGTGGCAGATATGCCGAGCAGAGCAGCGTACTATCCATCAATTGTATTTCTTGACTGCGCGGAACAGACGGTTCCAGCGTATCTTACCTTTCTGTCCCCAGTGCTTGTCCTGGTCAAGTGACAGCCAGATGAATACAGGACGGCCCACGATATGGTCCTCTGGTACATAACCCCAGTAACGTGAGTCAAGGCTGTTATGGCGGTTATCGCCCATCATCCAGTAGTAATCCATCTTAAAGGTGTAACTGGTTGCCTTCTCTCCGTTAATGAGTATGGTTCCGTCACGTTCCACCTTGAGGTCATTGGACTCATAAACCTGGATGATGCGCTCGTAAAGAGGCAGGTTCTCAAGGCTAAGTTCAACGGTTTCTCCCTTGGCGGGGATCCAGATAGGACCGTAATCATCAACAGTCCAGTGGTGGTTCATGTTATGCGGGAACATCCAATCTGATTCAGCCTTATCCCAGGTACGGCGTACAATGGTATCGGCTATGTCCTTGCGGTTCTCCAGAATCTCCAGAGCCTTGGCGGTAAGCGGAATCTCAACTATACCCTTGCGGTTATATGAAGGTTTGAGACCGTCACTGCTCAGGTCCAGTTTTTCCCTAAGCTCATCAGGTATAGGCTTGAGCAGTCTTACCAGATAGTTGTGCTGTACGGCATCGGGCTGCTTGTTGGCAACTCCGTCAAGATAGATTATGCCATCCTTGATCTCAAGTGTCTGACCGGGCAGTCCTACGCAACGTTTTACGTAGTTCTCGCGGCGGTCAACTGGTCTTGTGATGACCTTACCGAACAGGTTCTCATGCTGCTGTATGATCTGACGTCCCAGACTGTAGTAATAGTCATACAGACGGCGCTGCTGGAGCACTGAGAGAGTATCGGGATCATAATACTTGTGCAGCATGTTGTTGCTGTAATCCCTACCTTCCTTATAGGCCTGGATGTAGTAGTCTATCACCTGTGGGTTGGTCACAACGGTATCGCCCGACGGGTAATTGAATACCACAATGTCATTGAGCTTTATCTTGCCCAGTCCCTTTACGCGGTCATATGGCCACTGGGGCTTGTCAAAATAGCTCTTGCCGCCACCGGGGAACGTATTCTGTGTGAGAGGCATGGTGAGCGGGGTCATGGGCTTGCGCGGACCGTATGCCACCTTGCTTACATACAGATGGTCACCTATAAGCAGTGATTTCTCAAGTGATGAAGTAGGAATAGCGTAGTTCTGGAACAGGAATATGTTTACAAAGTATACTGCAACCAGGGCAAATACAATGGCATCGGCCCATTCCATAATCTGATACAGGGTCTTGTTCTTAAGGCTCTTCCACCACTTCCAGTTAATGATGCGTGTAACGCATGCATCAAATATGAAAGGTATGAGTATTATTCCAAGCCAGCTTCTAACCCATATCAGGAACAGAACGTACAGGATAAGGTAAACAGTTGCCTTGATCCAGCTCTTACGGCTAACCTCCTTCAGATTTTTCATTTGAGTATTTTATTACAGGGAGTTCATAAGGTCATCCATCTTGAGGAATCCCTTATGGTTTACTGTGTATTCTGCTGCAAGTACAGCTCCAAGTGCCAGACCGCTGCGGTCCTTGGCAAAATGGATGATCTTGATGAAATCGGCACTTGAATCATAGGTAATCTCATGGATTCCTGCAATCTCACCCTCACGAATGGAGTCTACGCGGATATTCTGAGGCTCGCATTCGGTGCTGCCGCTTACGGTTCCGTCAGGATTAAGCAGAAGACCCTTGCTCCAGCCGCTCTTGCGGTCCAGCTGGCTGATGATACCCTCGGCAAGTGTGATGGCTGTACCACTGGGTGCATCCAGCTTATGGATGTGGTGAGTCTCGGACATGCTAACCTCATACATGGGATAGCTGTTCATGAGCTTGGCCAGATAGGTGTTGATCTTGGCAAACAGCGCTACGCCGATGCTGAAGTTGCTGGACCAGAACAGAGTCTTGCTGCCGTCCTTGCAGAGGTCCTGCATCTCCTGGCAGTGGTCTGCCATCCATCCGGTACTGCCGCTTACTACCTTGACTCCGTGCTCAAAGCATTTGAGTATGTTGCCATAGGCCTGTGTGGGAGCGGTAAACTCAATTGCCACATCAGCGCTCTTGAACTCGGGGCTGTCAAAGTCCTGCGGGTTGTCAATATCTATCTTGCAAACTACGTTGTGACCGCGTGACAGAGCTATCTTCTCTATTTCGTGGCCCATTTTTCCGTAACCAATAAGTGCTATTTTCATTTAGAACATGCTTTGAGTGTTATCCTGCACATGCTGCAGAATGCTGCTGAACTTGTTGTCCATGGTTGTGCCGGGCATCTCCTTCCATTTTGCGTACTGCTCAGCCTCAAGTGCCTTCTTATAACGCTTGTCATATTTCTCAATGATCTTGTTATAGGTCTTGCGGGCTTCGTCAGTATTGAATTTGACATCTGTTGCAGGCTGGGCACCCATCATGCCACGACCGCCGAAACCGCCGTTCTGCATCATCTGGAATTCCCTTACTGCCATCTGGAGGTTGCGGCAAAGCTCCTCAAACTCCTGAGCATACAGTTTTACAACCTTGTCAAACTGCTTCTCAGAAAGATCCAGATAACCGGCAACGTCCTGAATACGGGCGTTTGCGATAGAGTCTGACTCAAGTTCGTAGAAAGCTTTCTGTCCAGGTCCCATGGGGCCACCCATCGGCATACGACCTCCCATAGGACGTCCGCCCATGGGCTGTGCTGTTGCTATTACTGCCACAAGGCAAGCTGCAATTGTAAAAAGTAATTTCTTCATTGTTTCGTGTTAAAAATATTTGGTAGTAAAAGCTTTAAAGCAAAGATACTCTTTCCAGTTATGCGCCGGAAAGAGTATCTCTAAAATATGTAAGTCTAATTATTAGAGCTTCGGTCCAGCAGCAACGAGAGCTTTACCAGCCTCATTTCCCTCATACTTCTTGAAGTTCTTGATGAAGCGGCCAGCCAGATCCTTAGCCTTCTCCTCCCACTCAGAAGCGTTAGCGTAAGTGTCGCGAGGATCAAGGATTGCAGGATTTACGTTAGGCAGAGCTGTGGGAACCTCAAAGTCAAAGAAGGGGATCTTCTTGGTCTGAGCCTTCAGGATGCTGCCATCCAGGATAGCGTCGATGATACCACGGGTATCAGGAATTGAGATACGCTTGCCAGTTCCGTTCCAACCGGTGTTAACCAGGTAAGCCTTGGCACCGCTCTTCTCCATCTTCTTAACCAGCTCCTCAGCATACTTGGTAGGATGCAGCTCAAGGAATGCCTGGCCGAAGCAAGCTGAGAATGTAGGAGTGGGCTCAGTGATACCGCGCTCAGTACCAGCCAGCTTTGCTGTGAAACCTGACAGGAAGTAGTACTTGGTCTGCTCGGGAGTCAGGATTGATACGGGAGGCAGAACGCCGAATGCATCGGCTGACAGGAAGATTACGTTCTTAGCGTCAGGACCTGCACTCTTGCCGTTTACCTTCTGGGCAATCTTCTCAATGTGGTCGATAGGATATGATACACGTGTGTTCTCAGTAACGGTCTTGTCAGCGAAGTCAATCTTACCGTTCTGGTCAACAGTTACGTTCTCCAGCAGAGCGTTACGCTTGATAGCGCCGTAGATGTCGGGCTCGTTCTCCTTGCTCAGGTTGATAACCTTAGCGTAGCAGCCACCCTCCAGGTTGAATACGCCCTCATCATCCCATCCGTGCTCGTCATCACCGATAAGCAGACGCTTAGGATCAGTTGACAGAGTGGTCTTACCAGTACCTGACAGACCAAAGAAGATAGCGGTATTCTTACCCTCCATGTCGGTGTTGGCTGAGCAGTGCATTGAAGCGATGCCCTGCAGAGGCAGATAGTAGTTCTGCATTGAGAACATACCCTTCTTCATCTCACCACCGTACCATGTGTTGATGATAACCTGCTCGCGGCTTGTTGTGTTGAAAGCAACGCAAGTCTCTGAGTTCAGACCCAGCTCCTTGTAGTTCTCTACCTTAGCCTTTGAAGCGTTGTAGATAACAAAGTTAGGCTGGAACTTCTCAAGCTCCTCAGCGGTGGGCTGGATGAACATGTTCTTTACGAAGTGTGCCTGCCATGCAACCTCAACGATGAAACGAACTGCAAGACGTGTAGCCTCGTTAGCACCGCAGAAAGCATCTACAACATAGAGCTGCTTGTTTGAGAGCTCCTTGATGGCAATCTCCTTAACCTTTGCCCAAACGTCCTCAGACATGGGGTGGTTATCGTTCTTGTACTCATCGGTTGTCCACCATACCTTGTTCTCGCTCTGAGCATCCTTTACGATGTACTTGTCCTTAGGTGAACGGCCGGTGTAGATACCAGTCATTACGTTAACAGCGTTGAGCTCGGTGTTTACGCCCTTGTCGAAACCCTCGAGACCAGCCTTTGTCTCCTCTTTGAAAAGCTCCTCATAAGAAGGATTGTGTGCGATCACGGTTGAACCGGTGATACCGTACTTGCTTAAATCGATTTTTGCCATTGTTTTGTATGAATTATTGTTGAACACTCTCAATATCTGTAGTTTACGTGCCCGTTTTAAAGCACCCTTGTAAACCGGCTACAAAATTACTCTGTTTTCAGCTAACCAAAAACTCCAAACCGCCTTTTTACGCGCGTATGCACATTATTTAATATTTGATAACAAAACTGCCCACCGTACATTGCAAAAAAGAAGGCCGGATTTGCTCCGACCTCCAGGTTTATGATTCAAAACAGGACAATCTACCGTATCATGAACGTAATGCCGTTGATGATGTAAAGACCCGGTGAGAGTTGTTCAATGGATTCTGTATCAACTTTGCGGCCCATTGAATCGTAGATTATAATTGGTTCGGTAATATCTATGTCATTATCCAAACGAACGGATTCCACAGATGTGTCAATTGCTATGTTCTTGAACAGTTTCCATCCATTAGCAGCTTGATAATTTCCAACTGACCCATCGGGAACGTAAAGAGTGGCGTTGTTGAATACCTTCTCGGTGAATGGTCCTGCATATGCCTGTTCTGGGAAATCATCTCCTGTCGGCTCAAAGTATAGCTGGTCAAGAGCCACTTTTCTTGTAAGATTGTTTCCTCTTATCGTGGTTATCTGTACAGTTACGTTGAAACACTCAGGAATATTCAGAGTGTTAGGTATGAATACAGAATCATAATCAGCTGTTCCGGTCTCAAAACTTATTCTTGTTGACCCTTTCTTGCCAGTATAAAGGGTCGTTGAAATTCCATCAGTAGTATTCGCAGTAACCCGGAAACTAATTTTATTTGGTAACTCATCACTGTTGGGAACTACTCCTACTCCTATTCTGTAAGAACCGGCCGGAATGTAATAGGACACAAAATCATAAGTCCAGGTTGAAGCCTGATGAGATATTTCGGTGACATACCGGTTTAGTTTGGAATTATGAATTCTGTTCACAATAAAGTTGTTGTCAGCAATGACGAAATCACTAAATCTAAATGCTATTGTTTGTGGAACTTCATACAGATTCATTAAACCTGGTGTTGAACTATGAGCCGCAATACTGGTTATATTGTAGCATTTGTTGAAAGCGTTTTTACCTATATTGGGCGATCCTTCAAAGGTAACCCATTCAAGCTTGTTACAGTTTTCAAAAGCTCTTTCTCCTATTATTTCTACACTGGTTGGAATTTGGATGAATCTTAGATCTGTGCAATCCTTAAATGAAAAGTCAGAGACTTTTGTAACAGATGAAGGTATATAGTATCCTCCCTTGTGAGCTGTAGGGCATATTATGAGAGTGGTGCAATCCTTGTTTAGCAATACTCCATCAACAGAGGCATAGTGAGTATTACCGTTTAGAACTGTGATACTCTCCAACTGGGATTCCATGGAATATGATCTTGGCCTTGGAATATAAGTGTCGTTATGGGAAGGGTTAATGAAGTAATAACGCTCAACTAATGTATCATAAGGAGTAAAGCAGAAAACCCCGGAGTCTATATAGTTTACATATTCCGATACTACAACTTCCTTTATACCTTTTGTCAGGATATTCTTTAAATTGTTTATAGAATCATCCAGAATGGTGACGCTACTAATGTCATTACACTTGTACAGGTTGAAATCCATAGGATGCTCCTTGTATATGTATGTTACTGTGTCATACAGATCTGGTTCTGGAGCCTCCAAGTCTCTCCATAGTTGCATCAGTTTGGTATCCTTGAATGAAACTGCCACCGATTGAAGATTATCACAACCATCAAATACGGAGCTGATATATCCTGCCTCATAACTGGGATAATATGGGGAGCTTGTTCTTATGCCCATTTCGGAATAATCAGGTTCCTGCTGATAGTCATATCTTCCGCTTGGATAGTCGCACTCATATACAGCTTTCACTGTTTTGGGAATATATACGGACTCAAGATTATTCAAACCCCGGAAAGCGTTGGCAGGTATTGTATCCCAATCAAACTCATAATTGTAGCCACCTCCCTTTGGACCGGCGGTCTTAAGGGCGTCACATCCTTCAAAATGGTCAAGAAGGTAACTATACCAATTATAATAATCATATTCATTTGACCTGGTTATTTTGTTAACTGTTGACGGTAAAGAGAGGTATGATAGTGATTTGCAATCATAGAAGGTGTTGAAATAGATGGTGGTAACACCTGATGGAACAATTATTGACTTCAGGGAACTGCATCCAGAGAATGCAGATTCACCTATGCTGTCAACCTTTGAAGGTATGTTTATGGATTCAAGACTGCTGCATCCTTCAACCAGATGAGGTGCGATATAATCGATTCCTGAAGGTAGTGTCAATGATGTAAGACTGCTGCAAAATGCAAATGCGTAATCCTTTATTTCTGATACACCAGCCGGTATGTTGATTGATGGAAGACTGCTGCAACCACTAAAAACGCCACCCTCTATTGTTGTAACACCAGATGGTATGTTTATAGTGATTAAGTTGGAGCAACCTGAAAAAGCGGAGTTTTCAATTTGTTTAATACCGGAGTGAAGGTTGACTGTCTTTAATCCGCTGCAATCCATAAAAGAACACCAACTGATACTGGTAATACTCTCCGGGATTGTGATTGACTCCAGGCCGGAGCAACCGTAAAATGCAAATGAACCGATGCTAATAACATTTGACGGAATATCAATAGATGTCAAACCACTACATCCGGAAAATGCATAATAACGTATGCTGGTTACGTCTTGTGGTATAACAGTGTATTGGCATCCAGAAATCAAAGAATTGGTTTTAGTTTCAATTATTGCGTTACATCCATATCGGCTGTCATAGACAGAATTGTCCGGGTCCACCGATATGGAATTTAAACTAATACATCCACTAAAAGGATTGCCCTCAATAATATTGACACTTGATGGTATTACTATAGAGGTCAAAATTGTGTTACCGGAAAAGGCGCCACTCGTTATATCCGTTACAGTGTTGGGAATGAATGCGTTACCTGATCCGTATACCAAACGATCCTTTTTTAGATGATAATACTCTTCACTATAGTAACGGTTAGATGTAGCACTTTGATCTTCATCTGATTCATACCAGAATACTCCATCAACGGATTCAATTATTGCGTTGCAGTTGTCTCTGCTGTCAAAAACCGGATTACCGGGATCAACTGATATTGACTCCAGATTTGTGCAAGAGTTAAAGAGATAATGGTCAAGACAAGTTACAGCATCGCCAATGACAATTGTCTTTAATGTGTATCGGGAATTCTCAATGAGTCGGATTCTTTCCAATGATACGTTAGCATTCCAATTCAGTGTTTCAAGAGAGTACAAACGGTCAAAAGATCTGCGGTTAATAGTTTTTACACTGGCGGGGATAGTGATTGATTTTAATCTGTTGCAGTTATAGAAAGCTCCGGTATATTCAATTCCGGTAACATCTTTGCCAAAGATTAATGCTTCAGGTTGTGCCTTTTCCAGAATGTCTTTGGGTGAATTGTTGGAATTCCAATACAAGGTCTTGATTCCAGCGATAGAATATTCGCCCATGGTAGGAATAATGGCCGGCAATTGTAAAGTCATACTATTGCAACCATAAAATGCACATTCTCCGATAGAAGCTATGCTTGAAGGTATCTCTACTGTGGTTAAGGCGGTGCAACCCTGGAAAACGCCGTCTTCAATGGTTGTCATGCTTTCCGGTATGGCTACCGATAATAGTCCTGTACAATCCAGGAAGGCCCATTTTCCAATACTGGTGATGCTGTAGGGCAGATTTATGCCGGTCAATCCTGAACAGCCATAGAACGCGCATTCTCCAATGCTTGAAGCTGTGATAGGTGTTACAGTATTCTTACAACCGGCAATAAGTGTATTTGTTTCACTTTCCATAACTGCGTTGCAGTTGTCACGGCTGTCATAGACAGTGTTGTCTGGCGATACCGTTATTGATTCCAGACTGTTGCAGCCATAAAATGCTCCGGCGGGAATCTGTATTATGCTGCCCGGAATGCAGATAGACGTGAGTTGTTTACACCCCTTAAAGGCCATATCGGATATGGCTTTAACGTCATAATTGTTTCCATTATGTGATATGGAGGATGGAATGGATACCTCCCCCCGGTAATGATCAGTATTACCCAAGGTGGTTACAACTGCCATCATGTTATCCCCATTTCCACTTAGAGTGTCTGGCATAAGGCGGTAATAAATACCATTCACATCAAATATCTGCGATTGGGCACAAATAGCCGTTATGTAGATTAAAGCCCAAATTGATAGTATTATCCTTTTCATAATCGTGTGCATTTTTGAGTAAAACAATCAATGCCTATCCTCAGGACCATTCTCGCCCGAATAGATTGAATAGGGGACAATCTCAAGGAAGTTAAGAGGAATCATGGAATCAAGGCCATTCAGTTGTCTAAGACGCAAGTAGTAATCCTTTCCTGCTTCCATATACATTTCCGTTACGATTCTGCGGTATAATGAATCGTGGTTACGTAAACGATCTAATATGTGTAATCCCATAGCGAAGCTATCGGGATATTTCATATATCCATGACTGCGCATAAGCATATCATTGGCAAGGATGTTTTGTTCAATTTCCTGATATGTTTCACCCGTTATTTTTCTATCGTCGATATAACCGATTCTTGGATCTGTTGTAAATATGGTCATATCAACTGGCGTTCCATTTGGAATAAGGTTTTTTGGTTCTTTGCCGGTATAGAATAATACAGAACCTCGCCTTTTTCGATATCGTGGATCATTCATCACGTTACCTGTGACTCTGATTTCATAAAGTCCGGATTCGGGAACCGGCGGCAATCGGAATATAATGTCAAAAGGCCCACGAACGGTTATCTCATCATGATAAAGAATATCCCATTCTTTATCCAGGTATCTGACCTCCATGCTTGTTCCCGGTGACCAACTTATATTTTTGCAGTAACCGTTCTTGAATGAATAAACAGCAAAAGTTGTTGGCCTGTCACCATATGACTGTCTAACTCTGCCTCTTGCTCCGCTGTTTATGAAGTCTGGAGAGAGAGTTGAGAACATAACCCTGATCCTGGTATTGAGGGCGTTCTTGGTATGCCGGTCAAACAGTAAAAGACTGTCTACATAATAATAACCGCCGTTCAAGGCATCTTGAGTATTAATTTCATACGTTTCATCCCAGTTCCATATCCTTATGCCCTCTGCTTCAAGATTTCCGGCAGTTACCGTTCCTTTACGGTTTATGAAGATATTCTTACCATTATTCCCAGATTTTTCATCATACGGAGTGCTTATACGCATTATGGCATATGGATGCATGGTCTCATAGAAATCCTGCATATCTATTGAATCTGGACAAGCGTATTTGTAGTGCTCAACTATATTGCGGTCTGTGTAATTCAACATATTCCTGTTTAGCCAGCACGGTAAAATGTGGTAAGATACGAGTTTGTAAAGTGAACTGTTTCTATCTGTGTCAGGTAGCGATGCGCCTTCAGGATATACTGATCTGGCTTTCGCCTTTAGGTCATCTACTGAGCGGATTCCGTAAACTCTTTGTAGTATTGAATCGCTTACAACAAACAATGTATACTTAAAGAATCTTCGTTCCGGCCAGATAACTCTTTGTTGCTGACCATTATCGAAATTTTGGTAACCGGTTGAATATTCCACAGCAACCTTTCCTGTTAGATCAAGACAAGCATATGTGGAGTCAAATGCCGGGGTGGGATAACTAAAATCCTGATACTGCTTGAGCGTATCTGAAAGACCGGTTAGTCTGAGAGCTTCATAGAATATTGTGGCCTTGTGGCTGTTGTTAGCTCTGGTATTGTTTTCTTTGAGATAACCAGGAAGAAGGGTGTTGTTCTCACGGATTACACCATCTACGATATGGACATATCCATTAGCCAGGGGAATGTTTATATCTGTTATTATTGTCCTTTGGTTGATTGTTCTTATATATTCTATTGACGACTCCCCATAATATCTGGGTATTTGATTATACAGCATTATCTCTTCCAGTACATTTGGGAAGACTTCATCACGATAAGCACCGGAATCTACCGGCAAATCAAGTATCTGATGGCTTATATGAGTTCTGGCTATTGAGTCTGCAATAGAGCTTGGCAAACTCTCTATATTCTCGAAATAGCTTTTACGGGTGGGATTAGTCTCTGTCTCTTTCCTTTCAAGTAGATACTGTCTGATAGCAGCGTTTCCTGGAGCGAAACAGGCCTGATAACAATTCCTGTTTTCAAGTTTAGTCCAAAGATCTGCTTTCTTGAGGATTGTGATGAAATCCGAGAACTCATCACCCGGATAGTCTTCCAGAAATGATGCGATGGTTCTTTCATCTTCCTGGCTTTGGGCCATCAGTCCTGACGGTGCAAACGCCAATAATACCATTACTGCGATGCTGGAAATTCTCATAAGCTATAGTCCTTTATTACCGCTGGGTACTAAGCGGAACAACAACTTCTACTGGAAGCGTGAACCCTATAACTATTTATGCAAATAAACAGCTATACGCTCTCCTTTTTGCCATTATTACAAGGAGTTAAGTCCTTATGCAAAAGCCAAAAATACACATATTTTTACAAAAAGCAAAATATCTAGCATTTTCTTAATTTTGTGTACTGTAGGCATTTACAATTAAGGGCGGTCTTAACGGCCGCCCTTAATATTATTCAATTTGAATTATTTCCACTTGTAGTTGTTACGCCACAGACCGGGCAGGAAGTGGTAGTAGAGCAGATGGCGCCAGGTTACCAGGTCGTGGGCTCCGGGTGCGTCATCGTCATACTCATGATTTACGCCAAGCTCGGTGAGCTGGTTGTGCAGGGTGGTGTGACGGCCCATGAAACCGGTCTCGTACTGGCCTCCGCCTACAAAGAGGTAGTCAATCTTCTTGTTGACATCGGGCTCCTTGATGGCGGGAGTCTCATCAAGCTCTATTGCGGCACTCAGTATACCGGCCGATCCGAACACGTCCAGGTTGCGCAGTGCCACGTACTGGGTCATACGGCCACCCATGGAGAGTCCGCTCAGGGCACGGGCGTGCTTGTCCTTGATACAGCTGTAGTGTGACTCCACAAAGGGGATGATGTTGTCAATAAGGTCCCTCTCAATCATGGGGAATGCCAGCTCCGTGTGCTGCGGATGGCTGCGGGTTACCATCTGGTCATTGGGGAACACCACGATCATCTCACGTGCCTTACCCTCGGCAATCACGTTGTCCAGTATCCAGTTGGCACGTCCGTGCATGATCCAGGTCTCGGTCAGGTCACCGGAACCTCCCATGAGATAGAGTACTGGGTACTTTTTCTTGGGGTTGTAGTTAGCAGGTGTATAGACAATCAAATCTCTCAAGCCGTTTGTCACGTCTGAGTAGTAGTAATGGGTTGTCCATGCGCCGTGCGGTACATCCGGTTTGGGGTCATACCATGCAGGCTCGTCACCATGTACAAAGAGCATGCTGAATGAGGGCATGGCTGCATGTCCGGTGAACTGGTTGTTGGCATCAATGTTCTGAACTCCGTCAATGATTATGTAGTAGAGATAGATCTCAGGAGCCAGAGGGCCGATGGTCAGTTCCCAGACACCGTTGTCGCCCTTTGTAAAGTTGGGACGCTGACGGTTATTGCCTACGAACATGGATCCGGTCAGCTGGACGGTAGTGGCATTCGGAGCGTTTACGCGGAATGTCACGGTGTGGTCATCATGTACCTCGGGTGAGAGTACGCGGCAGTTATAAGGAAGTATGCCCTCAGGCTCGGTGCGCTGAGGGTCATACTGTATATTTACTCTTGACTGCTGTGCCACAAGGGGCAGAGCGGCCAGCAAAAGAGCGGCCAGGAATAGTGAGCGTCTCATTACTTGAACAGTTCCTTGACGGTGAGTTCCAGATAGTCGCGGCAGTTCATCCAGGTGTGGCCACCCTCGGGGTTGTAGAAGGTGTGCTTAAGGCCGCCGTCGGTCAGATACTGGTCAAGACCCTGCGATGCAGAGATGAGCATATCCTCCTTACCTGTGCCGATGAACATGTACTTGAGCTGCTTCTTAAGGTCCTTGATGGGCTTGTATGTACCGTTGTTGAAGTTGGTCTCATACTCCTTGCTGTCCTGCATGCCGATGGCGGGAGCAAAGGCTGCTACATAGTGGAACTTGTCGGGGTTACCGAATCCTGCAGCCAGTGTCTGGCGACCGCCAAGTGAGAATCCGGCGATGGCGCGGTTATCGGCATCCTTAAGTACGTTGTAGTTCTTCTCAATGAAGGGGATTACCTCCTCGATGAACTCCTTGGTGGTGAGTTTGGTGTCCATGGGGTCATAGGCATCGGCCTTGCCCTGGGCAATCATCTCGGGATAGGGGTTTGCGTAAGGCATAACCACGATCATGCGCTTGGCCTCACCCTTGGCAATCATATTGTCCAGAATGTTGTTCATCTGGCCAACCTTGAACCAGGTCTCATAGGTATCGGTCATACCGTGGATAAGGTAGAGAACGGGGAGTTTCTCCTTACCGTTGGGATCATAACCGGCGGGAGTATATACGCACATGGGGCGCTCTACGCCGCAAGCCTTTGAGAAATAGTAACGGTAAGCAACCTTGCCGTGGGGAACATCCTGGATGTCCTGTACGGTGGGAGCCTCTCCGCGAACGTCAACAAGACTGTACTTGAAGTTCTCATTGGGGAACAGGTGCATGTTGTTGGGGTCTGCTA
Organism: Bacteroidaceae bacterium; assembly: GCA_045220475.1. Taxonomy (GTDB): domain Bacteria; phylum Bacteroidota; class Bacteroidia; order Bacteroidales; family Bacteroidaceae; genus Colenecus. The sequence continues at coordinate 152,027 of JBGUVW010000031.1, read as the reverse complement.
CCTGGGTGCCGTCAATTACGAAAGCGTAGGGGTAGATATCGGGTGCCTGGGGCTTGATGGTGATTGACCATACGCCGCGGTCATCCTTCTGCATGGCCTGACGTCCGCTTACCATCTGGCAGTCAAGCTCAACCTTCTGAGCATCGGCGGCCTGGCAACGGAATGTAACACTGCCGTCAGCATTGTACTCAGGAGACTTTACACCTGCGGGGAAGAGGCTTGACATGAGTGATCCGGTAAGACGTGAGGGCTCTGCACCACCCAGCTTGTCCAGACGTACCTTCTCGGCCTCTTCAAGGCTCATGCTCTGGGCAACGGCGGCATCAATTACCTTCTGGTCCTGGAACAGCAGCGGGAATGACTTCTCCAGCCAGTAGCGGGCGTTCATCCAGGTGTGACCGTACTTGTCATGTGTGAATACCTTTACGTTCTTGATGTTGTGACGGTCAAGCATCTGCATCAGGTCCTTTGAGTTTCCGTACAGGAAATCATCGGTGCCGATGCCCAGCCAGAACAGATGTACCTTATTGTTGAAAGCCTCCGAGTCCTCAAACTGGCTGTCGCGAACCTGGGTGAATGAACTGTATGAGCACAGATATGAGAACTTGTCAAGATTGGCAAGGCCGATGGCCATACCCTGGTTACCGCCGCGTGAGAATCCGCCGATACCGCGATGGTCAGCATCGTTGATGGTGCGGTAGTTGCTCTCTACGAACGGCATCAGCACATCAGTGAAATCAGCATTGAAGTTGTAGCCTCCGCCCATGCCGAAGCCACCACCCATGCCGCCGAATCCTCCCATTCCGCCTCCCTGGCGCCGGGGTTCGCGCTCAGTCTTGAGCAGTGTGGCGTTACCGTAAGGCAGAACCAGAATCATCTCCTGGGCCTTGCCCTCAGCAATGAGGTTATCCAGGATAAGGTTCATTTTACCAACCTTGAAATATACCTCCTCAGTATCGGTAGTACCGCTGATAAGGTACATAACGGGGTATTTCTTGTCCTTGTTCTTGGGGTCGTCATAGAAAGGCGGTGTGTAAACAATCACCGGTATGAACATGTTCAGTCCGGGTGACCAGTAGTTCAGGTAATCCACACTGCCGTGGGGAACATCCTTGAGGGCGCTAAGCTTGTCGGCGCGCATATCCAGAAGGCTGTTCTTGAATGTCTCGTTGGGGAACCACTCGGCGCACTGGGGATCCATTACGCTGATGCCGTCAACCTCAAAATGGTAGGGGTATATATCGGGCTCTGCTGGACCGATGGTTGCGGTCCATACACCGTTGGCACCCTTGGTCATGGGTACGCTCTCACTGAACTGGGTCCAAACCTTTACCTCTTTGGCGTTGCGGTTTGAATAGTTGAATGTAACTGTGTTATCTGCATTGATAACGGTTGAAGGGGCCTGCTGCCACCATCCGCCCGGCTGGGCGCTGATTACTCCTGTCATGGCTGCAGCCACAAGGAGAAGAGTCAGATTCTTAATTCTCATATAGTATAATTGTGTTGAAATTTTTTCGGGGTTTGAAGATACCTAATAAAATCAGAATTATGGTTGTTTTTGAGTCAAAATATGTACTTTTGCTGGGTTTCAGCCCTCCCAATTTGAGACAATAACTATAAAATACAATATGGAAGTAATTGATTTTAATAAGCAGAACAGTATTCTGAATCAGTTTATTGCCGAGATCCGTGACGTAAACATTCAGAAGGACCAGCTCCGTTTCCGCCGCAACCTGGAGCGTATAGGTGAGATCATGGCTCTTGAGGTTAGCAAGAAACTCAACTATGTAACCAAAGATGTACAGACCCCGCTGGGTATATCAACCATCAATGTTCCTGAGGAGGATATCGTTCTTGGTACCGTGTTCCGCGCCGGACTGCCCCTGCATCAGGGATTCCACAACTATTTTGACCACTGCGAGAACGCGTTCGTATCGGCCTACCGTAAATATCTGGATGAGGTGAATTTTGACGTGCACATTGAGTACATGGCATCACCTAAACTTGACGGCAAGACCCTGATCCTGGTTGACCCCATGCTTGCAACCGGTAACAGTATGTATCTGGCATACCGCGCCCTGCTGCTTAAGGGAACTCCCGCCCGTATCCATCTGTGCTCAGTAATTGCCGCCCAGGCTGGTGTTGACTATGTCTGCAAGATGTTCCCGCAGGATATCACCACACTGTGGTGTGCAGCTGTCGATCCTGAGCTGAACAGCCACGCTTACATCATTCCCGGTCTGGGCGATGCAGGTGACCTGTGCTTCGGTGAGAAGTAATAGGGTTTACTCAAAGAAGTATTTTCTGTTGCGGCCCACTCTCAGTTTCCGTAAGGAATCTGTCTTACGGCCCATGATATCATAGTAGTGCTGCTGGCTGGCCTCCTTATCGGGAGTCATTGCCGGCAGTTCTACGTTATCGGTAAGGTCATCCACTATGTTATAGAGTGACCAGGTCTTGTTACCGCGATATCTTGCCGCAGCCTTAGCTGTCACATGTATGGTAACACCCGCAGGGAAAGATGATGAATATACCTGAGGCGGTGTGGCTGCATAGCAATAGACGTCGGTCAGCTTGTCGCAATAATAGAATGCTGCATAATCGATGTATTCGATATTTGCCGGTATCTCTACTGATTCCAGATTTGGACAGTTGTAAAATGCATAAGAACTTATCTCATACGCATTGGATGGAAATCTGATACCGGTTATTGAATAATAACTATAAAATGACAGGGGTCCTATGACTGAAATGGGCCATGAATGTCCGTCAATGGTGATACTATCCGGGATTGTAAGAACGCCTGGCTTTTCATATGGAATCACCATATAATCAAGAATGGCTATATCTCCGTTGTATATATACCCTGACATATAGCCGTCGTTATAGCCGGGATTCCTGTCGGGTTCTATGCCGATAACAGCTCCGATAATGTCGTCATAGCAGTCTGTATCTTGAGGACGCAAATCTACCGTAGGTGCAAGGTAGTATCCGTCAAGATAGCCCCCCCATCCGAAGTTGTAATGAAAGCGGCCTGCGTCATCATATCCGTCACATATGAACGTGTGCCCTACCATTAGCCTGCTGTCCGATCCGCAGTATCCGACAGGTCTGCCTGCATCAAGTTCCGTGCGGAGTATATCTCTCCATGCAGAGTCTGGGTCCTCTACATCTGTCAGATCATTGAGTTCTACATATCTTGCCGTGGGCTTGTAATCAAAATAGTTCGTAAGTGCTTTTCTATATATCCATAAGAGTGCTCCGCTGCCGTCGGGCATATATTCAGTATCAATGGCAATACCGCAATCATACATTATTTTACTGATTGTTTCCTCCTTGTCGGTCGGACAGGTTGAACTGTATTGGGTAAGCGTATTGTCCCAATCATATGCGGACTCATCAAAGTTGACATACAGAAGAGTGTCATAGCAGTTATGGTGCTCACCATGTCCGTTGGCAGGCCATTTGTAGTAGTTCAGGATCTGTGCTAATGCGGTGGCATTGCAACCGGTAAGACAGCGTTCGCCGCTGACCGGATCAATGGGACACATGCCGTTATATGGAGCCCCCTGACTCCATTGGGTTTTGATAAGAGGCTCCACTATTACTGTAGGGGTGCCGGGATCACCGACCGTAGGAGTTTCAGGTGCATTGCTTTTACGGATGTCATCAATTTGCCTTTGAAACAGGTTGAGTACAAAAGCCGCGTTGTCGGGTATGAAATCCGCATCAAATGATCCGTGGTCTGAATATGCCAGCACAGGAGTCTCTGTGCGGGTATCGGCAGAGATGATTGCAAATCCTCCGTCATTGGGATAATTGAACACATAGAAGTCATTGTCATTTCCGGTCTGGGCTATATATGACAGCGTGACGTCGTCCACATTCCCATCCCTGGATTGAACCTTTTGTGATGAGACTGCCGGCAGCCTGAACTGAACGGCAGTCTCCATGGCTGTTTGCAGGCTTACCTGTTGTGGCGTAACGGTCAGTGGAACCGTTGCGATGATGAGTGTGCTCAATAATCTGTTCATATAGCCCTTCTGTCTGTTATTTACGCATCATCCACACCTCCATGTTTCCGTTTCCGCGGTGTGCCCATGCGTAGTAGGGGATAAGACGCAGATTAACCTGGCGGGTGTGAGCCGGGTTACCGGTATAGTTGTCTGTTGCCGTAGTTTCAAGAGCTGTCATGGGGTAGTCACGTCCCTCTACGGTCATTTGGGTGGGTATAACCTGGAATTGGGCATTTACCGGAAGCTGGGTGCTCAAGACGTTGAAGTCATTATCGGCCCATTCGGCGCAATAGACCAGAGGTCCGCGTTCCACGGCAATCTTGCCGCGATCCTCAACGACCTGACGGTGTGCTGCAACTATCCTGGGCTCCATGTCAAAGTGGATACTTACCTTATCACCCTTTTTCCATTTGCGCTGTATGCCAAAATAACCGTCTGTAAGTGATGCCGATACCGTCTGACCATTGACCTTTACGGTGTAACCGGGAGTCTTTCCGTCGGTATATCGGTATAGATCGGTGGGTACTACCTGGTTGCGTACCCAGCCCGGGATTCGGATATTAAGGCAGAACTCTCCGGGGGTCTTGTCAATGACAATATCAATGTCTCCGTCCCAAGGATATGATGTGGATTGGGTAAGTTGGAGGTTCTTGCCGGCTACCTTGGTATTCAAGGCATTTGACATAAAGAGGTTTACATATACTTTGTTGTCTTTAACTGCATATACATAACCCGGTACTGAGGGTATGAACCTGCAGATATTGCTGGGGCAACAGGCGCATCCGAACCAGGCCTGACGCTGATGCTGTCCGTGGCTCTCAAGCGGGTTGGGATAGAAGAATCCGCCTCCGTCCAGGCTCACACCGCTAATCACTCCGTTGTAGAGGGCACGCTCCAGCACATCCATGTACTTGGCATCGCCGTGCAGCAGGAACAGACGGTAGTTGGTATAGACATTGGCTATGGCGGCGCAGGTCTCGCAGTAGCCGTTCATGTTGGGCAGGTCATAGTTCTGGGTGAACCCCTCTATGCCTCCTGTTGAGCCGATACCACCTGTCAGGTACATCTTCTTGCCTACCATGTTGTCCCAGATGCGGTCTATGGCATCTATGTATGACTTATCGCCTGTAAGGGCGGCCACATCGGCCATACCGGAGTACATGTAACCGGCTCGTACGGCATGACCTACGGCCTCATCCTGCTCTATGACGGGTTTGTGTGACTGATCATATGTGTCCTTACGGGCGGTCTTGCCCTTGTTGTCAAGGAACAGCTTGGCCTCATCAAGGTATTTCTTGTTGCCTGTTACCAGATAGAGTTTGGCCAGTGCCATCTCTGCAATCTGATGTCCGGGAACTATCACCTTCTGACCCTCTCCATAACCTATCTCGCGGCATACGCAGTCTGCGTAGCGGATGGCTATGTCAAGGAACTTGCGGCTGCCGGTGGCCTGATAGTGGGCTATGGCGCCCTCTACCATGTGCCCCAGGTTGTAGAGCTCATGGCTGCCGCTCTCCTCGGCACTCCAGCGGGTGGGTCCTGACCAGTCATGCGGATGGGCGGGGTTCATGGTACGGGCGGTATAGAGGTAGCCGTCGGGCTCCTGGGCTGCTGCCACTATATCAAGTACGCTGTCTATGTAAGCCTCCAGTTTCTTGTCGGGATAGGTCTGGAGCAGATAGCTGGCACCCTCAATGGTCTTATAGACATCGGTATCATCAAACGGGAACTGCGTGGGGCGGTAGTTGCTGCTGTTGTCACCGCGTGCTGTCTCGGCCATCTTGGCGGCGGCATGCTCAAAGTTGGTGTATCGGTCTGTCTCCTCACATTTGCTGAATGCAAGCGGAATTGTAACCTCGCGGCTCTGACGGATGCGGTCGCCCCAGAATGTCTCGGGTGCAACCTTGACCGATGTAAATGGTACGTTGCCTATGGGATAACTCGGTTTATTCTCCTTGGCGGCGGTAAAGCACAAAACAGAAGCTATAATAGCTAACGGAATAGTGATTTTACGGATAGTTCTCATACTCTATTTAGTTGTCATTGTTGCAAACTTACGCAAAAAAGCACTATCTTCGCGGCCGAATAGGTGAAAAACCTGTCTGCCTCTGTAGTTCAATGGATAGAACGGAAGTTTCCTAAACTTTAAATTTGGGTTCGATTCCCAGCGGAGGTACAACAAAGGCGGTCTCGATGACCGCCTTTGCTGTACCTGGACCTTTTTTTAATTTGCTAACGCAAATGCGCTCCATTTCATTTCGCTTGGCGGCCCTCCGGGTCCGCGTTCTCGCTCCAAGCATTCGCTCGCACCAATACGTTTGAACCTGCGTAAGTGCGTTGTAGGTTGGGGTTGGGAAAAAATAAAAGGATGGTCGTGGACCATCCTTTTATTTGGGGTATGTTTTTCTGTTTTATTTTACTTCCCAGATGTCGTTGGTTTCAAGGAGCTCGGCAAAGTTGTGATACTTCTTGGCGGCCTTGACCTCCTCAATCTGAGCTGTAACAGCGTCGTCATAGGTGGGAGCCTCAACGTCGCGGATAACGCCCAGAGCTACGGGGAATCCGTCACCGTCACCCATCAGGGCAAGCTTGAGCTGCAGGGTGTTGTCCTGGCAGTGTGCATCGTGTACAAGGATATCCTTCAGAGTGATGCCGTTCTCGCCGATCTTTACGACCTTGAGACCGAATCCCTCCTGCATGATGCCGAACTCATTGTTCTCACCGAATACCAGGGGCTCACCATGCTTTACGTAGATGGCGTTCTTGGCACGGCCCTCCTTGTTGTAAACTGCATCGTGAGTACCGTTGTTGAAGATAACGCAGTTCTGCAGGATCTCACATACAGATGCGCCCTTGTGGTTGTATGCGGCCTTGAGGATATCCACTGTGCCGGGAGCATCGGTGGCAACGGCGCGGGCAAAGAAGTGACCGCGTGCACCAAAGCAGAGCTCTGCGGGACGGAAAGGATCCTCAACAGTTCCGTAGGGGCTTGACTTACTTACAAAGCCACGGGGTGAGGTAGGTGAGTACTGACCCTTGGTAAGACCGTAGATACGGTTGTTCAGCAGGATCATGTTCAGGTTGATGTTACGGCGGTTGGCATGGATGAAGTGGTTACCACCGATAGCCAAACCGTCACCGTCACCTGATATCTGCCATACGGTCAGGTCAGGGTTGGCAACCTTACAACCGGTAGCGATTGCAGCGGCACGTCCGTGTATGGTGTTCATACCGTATGTAGCCATGTAGTGAGGCAGACGGCTTGAGCAGCCGATACCAGAGATGACTGCGGTATTGTATGGAGCTACTCCGATTTCGGCCATAGCCTTGTGCAGTGAAGCCAGAAAGAAGTGGTCACCGCATCCGGGGCACCAACGGGGCTGTCCCTTCTTGAAATCTTGTGCTGTATATTCCATAGTGCTGTGTGTTTACTTGTTAAGGATTTCGTTGAAAGCATTCACGAGCTCGTTCACAACGAACGGCTGGCCTTTAACCTGGTTGAACTGATAAGGAACAAATCCGTCAACTTTCATGCGCAGGAATGCGGCAAGCTGACCCATGTTCTGCTCGGCAACAACCACCTTCTTATACTTCTTGAGTACCTGAGCGGCGTTCTTAGGCAGCGGGTTGATGAACTTGAAGTGTGCGTGAGCAACCTTCTTGCCCTGAGCGCGGAGCTCATCCATAGCGGCACGCAGGTGTCCGTAAGTTCCGCCGAATCCTACAATCAGCAGGTCAGCGTCATCAATATCACCAATAACCTCCAGATCAGGAACCTGGATGTTGTCAATCTTCTGCTGACGAAGACGTGTCATCAGGTCATGGTTCTCAGGATTGGTGCTGATAGCGCCGGTCTGGCTGTCTTTCTCCAGACCACCCAGGATGTGGGTGAATCCCTCACGACCGGGAACAGCCCAGTAACGGGTTCCGTTCTCAGCGCGCATATAAGGAGTCCATGTGCCCTTGAGTTCCTCAGGAACATAAGGAGGATTGATGGCGGGATAATCGGCCAGGTTAGGCAGCTTGAATGCTGCTGAACCGTTGGCTACGAATGCATCGGTAAGCAGAACAACCGGAGTCATGTGCTCCAGAGCCATCTTACTGGCCTGATAAGCGGCATCGAAGCAGTCAACAGGTGATGTGGCTGCAATTACCGGCATGGGGCTCTCACCGTTACGTCCAAAGAGGACCTGCAGCAGGTCTGTCTGCTCTGACTTGGTGGGAAGTCCTGTGGCAGGACCGCCGCGCTGAACGTCCAGAACAACCAGCGGCAGTTCCATGATGACAGCCAGGTTCATGGCCTCTGACTTAAGGCAGATACCGGGACCTGATGTTGAAGTTACTGCCAGTGCGCCTGCGAATGATGCGCCTACGGCCGATGAGCAGCCTGCAATCTCATCCTCGCACTGAACGGTGGTAACACCCAGTGACTTGTGCTTGGAGAGCTCATGCAGAACATCGGTAGCAGGGGTGATAGGATATGAACCTAAGTAGAGCTTAAGACCGGCCTTCTCGGCAGCGGCGATGAAACCGTATGCTGTAGCCTTGTTACCGGTGATATCCATGTAACGGCCAGGCTCTTTCTCCTTAGACTCTATGCGATATACGTTTGCTGCGCTGCTGTGAGTGTTGTGACCGTAGTCATAACCTGCCTGGATAACCTTGATGTTGGCCTCGGCCAGTTCAGGCTTCTTGGCGAACTTGTCACGCAGGTAGTTGAATGCAATCTCCAGGTCACGGCTGAAGAGCCAGCAAACAAGACCCAGGGCAAACATATTACGGCATTTGAGAACGGCCTTGGCCTCCATACCGCTGTCTGCAAGTGCATCCTTTACCATCTGGGTAAGGGGGCATGCGATTACGCGGTCCGGATCAACGCCCAGCTCTGCCAGGGGATCCTCAGTCTGGAAAGCGGCTTTCTCAAGGTCAGCCTTCTTGAAAGCGTCTGTATCTATGATTATTGTGGCGTTGGGCTTGGCATACTTGAGCTGGGTCTTGAGAGCCGCAGCATTCATGGCAACCAATACGTCGCACTGATCACCGGGAGTGTAAACCTTACCTGCACCAATGTGTACCTGGAATCCCGATACGCCTGTGAGTGAACCTTGCGGGGCGCGGATATCGGCCGGATAATCCGGGAAAGTACTGATACTGTTTCCGACTGTAGCCGAAACAGTGGAGAAGATGTTGCCGGCCAGCTGCATTCCGTCGCCGGAGTCACCTGAGAAACGGACAACTACCTGATCCAATTCTTTTACTGTCATATCTTTTTGTATAGTGTTTATTGATTCTGCATACTAAAACGGCGCAAAATTACAAGATTATTCCATAAATTATTCAGTTTTAAAGCTATTTAGCAGACATTTTGTATTATTTCTTTGATTATACCGTATATATGCAAAATATTTCAGACTGATTTATGCAAAAAAAGAGAAAGCCTGATAAAAACCAGGCTTTCTCCTTATCTTATATGTACGGGGATTTTAGAATCCGAATCCTCCCATACCGCCTCTGCCGCCGGCACCAAAGCTTACGTTTACGGTCTGTGTAGCCTTGACGGGAGTACCGTCCTCCTGTGTAGCCGGGATAAAGTCAGGCATGATCATCACTACTCTAAGAGCCTCCTGGTTCATGAACGGAACCTGTCCCTCTCTTACTATATGGGGATTCTGGATGGATCCGTCTGTATCAACAGTGAATTCCACACCTACCTGGCCGTTTATCTTCTGGCTCTTGAGGTTGTCAGGATATAAGGTGTTGGATCTGATGAACTGCTGCATCTGGGCAGGACCTCCAAGGAATGTGGCTGTTGGGGCAGCCGGGCCCTGAGGGGCACCGCCAGGGGCACCACCGGGAGCACCACCAGGGAAACCGCCGGGAGCTCCTCCACCGGGGAATCCGCCTCCACCGGGGAATCCGCCTCTGCCACCTGTGGCAGGTTTCTTGGAGTCCTCAATCTGCTGTGCTGTAGGCATGGGGTCAATTCTGGTGGGGACACCCATGTTCAGGACTTTCTGCAGAGAGTCAATGTATTGTGAATAATTGGGGAACTGCATTTCTGACTTAAGCAGTATCTGATACCATTTCTTGGCTCCGCACAGTGCTACGGTATCATTGTCCATACGCCACTTGCCAAGGCAGAGAGTTCCCAGACAAGCCTGTGCATTCAGGACATTCTCATCCTTATTGTTGACCTCATCAATCTTGGGGTATCCCTCAAGAATCTTGATGCCGCCTTCTACGTATGAGGGATCTTTCTTGTAGATTCCGTAATCATTATAAAAACGGGCCAGCAGGATGATGGAGCGGTTATCACCGGCCTTTACAGCCTTCTTAAGCCACTTTGATGCTGTTGTAAAATATGCGGTGGTCTTGGGCTGGCTCAGCCAGAACATGTAATAGTAGCTTGACAGATTGTACTGGGCTTCTACATAATTCTGCTTGGCGGCTGCGTCAAGAAGATTCAGTCCCATCTCAGGATTGCTCTTTACATACTGGCCAGTCATGCATTCCATTCCCAGAAGGTTCATGGATTCAAGGTCTCCCTTAATAACACCTTTCTTATAGTTCTCAATTACCTGTTTCATACCCTGATTGGTAATTTCAATCTTATCCATCTCAGCCTTGATGGAATCAGTGTTGACCTTTTGGGCTGCAACCGGCATGACAAACAATGCCGACATGACTACTGAAATAAGTCTCGTTCTCATTTGCATTAATTAATTATTGGTTGTTACAAATATCGTAATTTAGTTAACATGTAAATAATCTTTCATAAAAAAAATGACCGGGGCTCCTCAAAATGAGGGCCCCGGCCATTTAATTGTCAATTGGCGCCTTATTCCTTGGCTGCTGCAATCTCCTCCTTCTCTTTCTTGGTTTTCTTCATAACCACGTAAGCGGTAGGAGCGGCAACGAACAGTGATGAGCAAGTGCCGAATACAACACCCAGGATCATTGCGAATGCAAAGCTGCGGATGCTGTCACCACCCAGGAAGAAGATAGCCAACAGCACGATCAATGTACTTACTGATGTGTTGATGGTACGAGCCAGTGTGGTGTTCAGGGCATCGTCAAACAACTGCTTGCGGTTACGCTTGGGATAGAGACCGGTGAACTCACGGATACGGTCAAAAATAACCACCTTATCGTTGATTGAGTAACCGATAGCGGTAAGTACGGCACCGATGAATGTCTGGTCAATCTCAAGTGAGAACGGCATCCAGCCCCAGCAGATTGAATACATACCTATTATTATAAGGGTATCAAAGCAGAGGGCGAATATAGCACCTACTGAGTAAGCTACGTTGCGGAAACGGATCAGGATGTACAGGAAGATGGCAATCAGAGCCAGGATCACTGAGATGATAGCACCGCGTGTGATATCCTCGGCAATTGAAGGACCAACCTTCTGTGAACTGATGATTGAGCCGCCGTCGCGGTTCTCACGATCGATGAATCTAGCCAGTGTCAGGTCTGAGCTGAGCTTGCCGGCTTTCTTGAGTGATGTGAAGAGGAACTCCTCAATCTCTGAGTCAATATTCTCAGAATCCTCATCTATACGATAGTTGGTAGAGATACGGATTGTCTTGTGATCGGTACCCAGAGCGATAGCCTGGACGTTGTCCTCAGTAATTACATCCTGAAGGATAGCGCGAACCTCCTCGGGCTCAACGGGATTCTCAAACTGAACCACGAAGTTACGGCCACCTGTAAAGTCAATACTCTTGCTCAGTCCGCGTACAGCCAGGAAGGCGATGCAGATGATAGCGGCAATACCGAATACTGAGAATGACTTCTTGGCGTTCTCCATGAACTTGACAGCAGTGTTCTGCATCATGTTCTTGGATACAGTAGTGGTGAATGTGAGGTTCTGCAGCTTACCCTTACCAAGGAAGTGCTCATATACGATACGTGTCAGGAATACTGCGGTAAAGAATGAGCAGATGATACCGATGATAAGTGTGGTGGCGAATCCGCGGATAGGACCTGTACCGAAGTTGAACAGGATGATACCGGTGATGATTGATGTGAAGTTAGAGTCAAAGATAGCTGAGAAGGCGTTCTTGTAACCGTCTGTGAGAGCTGACTGAACGCTCTTGCCACCCTTGAGTTCCTCCTTGGTGCGCTCGTAGATAAGCACATTGGCATCAACCGCCATACCCAGGGTAAGTACGATACCGGCGATACCTGACATTGTCAGGGCAGCCTGGAATGAGGTAAGGATACCCAGAGTGAAGAAGAAGTTGAGCAGCAGTGCTCCATTGGCAATCATACCCGGAATGAATCCGTAGATGACGCACATATAGATCATCAGGATGATGAATGCTATGATGAATGATGTGAATCCCTTCTGGATTGACTCCTGACCCAGTGAAGGACCAACGATGTCCTCCTGTACGATCTTGGCGGGAGCGGGCATCTTACCGGATTTAAGAACGTTGGCAAGGTCCTGAGTATCCTCAACGGTAAAGTTACCTGAGATCTCTGAACGTCCGTTGGGAATCTCTCCGTTAACGGTGGGAGCACTGTATACATAACCGTCAAGAACGATGGCGATACCACGGTCTACATTCTGCTTGGTGAGTGTAGCCCAACGGCGAGCGCCCTCAGAGTTCATGGCCATGCTTACGATAGGACGTCCGCTCATCTGAGCGAAGTCTGCCTTAGCCTCGGTGATTACGTCACCGGCCAGGTCACACTGACCGTTCTTGTTGTCGCTCTTGATGAGGTAAAGCTCAAAGTACTGGCTGTTTGACTCAGAAACAGGCTTTACACCCCACAGGAACTTGAGGTCACGCGGTATGATAGCCTTAGCCTCGGCGCTGTTCAGCATGCGGTTGATCTCGGCGGTATCTGAATAGTGAGCGATACCGGCAGCCCACTCGCACCATGTTGAGGTGAGACGGCCCAGCAGAGGATGGTTCTTAAGAATCTGCTCACGCTCTGCAGCACTCAGCTGGTTGTTGTCATCGGCATCGGCCTCAATAAGTCCGTCCAGTTCTGTCTCCTCAGCCTGAGCTGTCTCCTGTGCGGGAGCCTCATCGGCCTTAACCTCCTCAGGATTCTCATCGGCATATTTGAGAGCCAGACGGCTGTCTACACGTGTAAGGATGTCTGAAACCTCAGACAGTTTATATGTCTCCCAGAACTCAAGGTTAGCTGAACCCTGGAGGAGCTTACGAACACGCTCGGGCTCCTTTACGCCGGGAAGCTCAACCATGATACGTCCCTGCTTGCCGGCCAGCTCCTGGATGTTGGGCTGAGCCACACCGAAACGGTCAATACGGGCACGCAATACCAGGAATGAGTTGCTTACAGCGCTTGCAACCTCATTCTTGAGTACTTCAATTACCTGCTCGTTGGGAGTCTGAGAGTTTATCTGCTCCTTAAGATTTGAAGTTGTGAAGAATGAACTCAGTTTTGCATCGGCACCTGCGGTCTTGGCAAACTCCTGAGCAAAAATGTCCACGAAGTTCTCCTGGCTGCTTACTGAGCGCTTCTTGGCTGCATTCAGAACCTCGTTGAACATGCGGTCCTGAGTGTTGTTTGCCAGAGCTTTGACTACGTCGGGGATTGAAACCTCCATGATGACGTTCATACCGCCCTTGAGGTCCAGTCCAAGGCCGATCTGCATTTCACGGCACTCTCTGTATGAATAAATACCAAGCCAGACCTTTTTGTTCATCACAGAGTCCAGATAGGCCTGCTCATCCTGGCTCTGTGCAGCATGTTTCTCAATGCTGCGTGTCTTGAAGGTAAAGGAGAGATAGAACAGACAAACCAGTGTCAGTGCTATCGCAAAAATCTTTACGAATCCTTTGTTTTGCATACTGTTTTTATGTTAATATTATTTTTGTGCGCGTATGTGCGTAAAATTTCAAGGGTGCAAATATAGAGAATTTTTCCGTCCCGCAATCTCCTGACTCTTCTTTTCTGACAACAATTATTCAAATCCATTATATTTGCAACATGAAACTTTCACATTTTTTGATTCTTGCGTCGCTGTCAGCCACATTGCCTGCACAGACTTTGCCTGATTGGGAGAACCCCGCAGTGTTGGGTATAAACAAACTGCCCTATCATGCCACACTTGGCAATCCTTCAACCCATAAGGACAATCCTGAGATTACATATCTGGACGGAACCTGGAAATTCCGCTGGTCACCAGATCCTGATAACCGCCCGGCCGGTTTCTTTGAGCCGGATTACGATGTGAGCGGCTGGGACGATATACATGTCCCGTGTGACTGGCAGATGCAGGGATTCGGCACTCCCATCTACACCAACTCCCGATATCCGTTCCGGCGTGAACAGCCCCGCGTGACCGGAACACCGGACCGCAGCTGGACCGCATTCAGCGCCCGCAATCCCGTGGGCAGTTATGTTACTGAATTTGAAGCATCCGATATTACCTCAAGCAACTGGATACTGGAGTTTGAGGCCGTAAGTTCCGCGTTTTATGTCTGGGTGAACGGGCAGAAAGTGGGGTATAGCCAGAACAGTATGTCGCCTGCCGAGTTTGATATATCCCCGTATCTGAAAGAGGGTTTGAACCGTCTGGCCGTAGAGGTCTATCGTTGGAGTGACGGATCATACCTGGAGGATCAGGATTTCTGGCGTTTGAGCGGCATATTCCGCTCGGTCAAACTATGGAAACGCCCGTTGCAGCATATATCGGATTACATGATATCACTCACTCCGTCTACTGATTTCACTGTTGCCATATTCAAAGCCCAGGTGAATCTGGTAAATGCAGGAAAGAATGATTCGGCCCCTATGTCCGTCAGGGTTACCCTTAAGGGAAAAACTACCGATGAAAAGGAGGTAAAACTGGATCCGTCGTCATTGGCAAGGACCTTGAAAGCCGGCGATACCGTCCGGCTTGATATGATGGGAAGGTTTGAAAATCCGCTTCTTTGGTCAGCAGAGAAACCGAACCTTTATGAGTGTCTGATAGAACTGCTAGACGTGAACGGTAGCGTGGTGGAGAGCTTTGTCCAGAATACAGGTGTTAGACGCATAGAGACTCAGGGTGAGGTAATGCTCATAAACGGTCAGCCGGTAAAACTGCGCGGCGTGAACCGTCATGACCATCATCCGCGTACAGGACACTATGTGGATGCAGCCACCACAGAACTTGACATCAAGCTGATGAAACAGGCCAATATCAACATGCTCCGCACATCACATTACCCCGATTCACCGATACTTTACGAACTCTGTGACCGCTATGGACTCTATGTTATGGACGAGGCTAATCAGGAGTCACACGGATTCGGTCTGCGCAACCGCCAGATGGGTAATGACCCGCAGTGGATGAATGCTCATGTGGATAGGGCAGAATCACTGGTGAAAAGGGATATTAACCATCCGTCCATACTCTTCTGGTCACTGGGTAACGAGGGTGGTGCCGGCATGAACATGCGGGCCATGCGTGCCAAGGTGGATGAACTTGATTCAACACGTCTGGTATTCTGCGATACGGACCTTTCAGTGTCAGACCTGTATGATGACAGCTATCTTTCACCGGCCCGTCTTAAACAGATGGCAAACAGAGTAACTGACCGTCCCTTCATTATGCGTGAATACGCCCATATGATGGGTAACTCGGGCGGCAACCTGACAGAATACTGGGATGTTATATATGCTGATCCCAGCATAGCCGGTGCTGCAATCTGGGACTATGTGGACCAGGGAATTGCCAAACCCATAGATGGTTCCAAACTGAGTTACAAAGGCACCGGATTGGCCCTTGAAAACGGTGAATTCTGGGCCTACGGAGGTGACTTCGGTGACATGCCCAATGACGGCAACTTTGTAATCAACGGCCTGCTTGCCCCTGACCGCACCCCGCATCCTCACTACTATGAGGTCAAACACATCTATCAGCCTCTGCACTTTGAAAAGATTGACAACACTCACGTAAGGGTAATCAACATGAACTGGTTTACATCCCTTGATGAGTATGATTTCAGTGTCCGGTTCTTTGATGACAGGGATGGGGAATCAGATTTGATAAAGCTTTCCAAGCCCGATGAAAACGGCATTTTGACTATACCGGAGCATAGTTATGGGAATTCCTGGAAAAACGCCATGACAGTATGTGCATCGTTGCCACAGTCTGTATTATGGGCCGATAAAGGTTTTACAGTGGCTTATGACCAGTTTGTGCATATCGATGATTATTTAGCCCGTCCTTTTATCATGGAAGATTATGCCAAAAGAATAAAACCCCGGAAAGCGTTGGAATATCTTGAAAAAGGAGGCTTCTCTTTTGACAGTCTGGGCACACTGGTGGGCTGGAATTATCAGGGCAGGGAGATCCTGACCGGACCTCTGGAACCCTATTTTTGGAAACCCGCCAATGACAACCAGTTGCGTAATGACTATGAGAGGAGCATGGGGGTATGGCGCTCGGCGGCATCGGACCGCAAACTCCTGTCCAGTAAGTTCTCTCTGTACAAGGACAAGCGTAACCGTAAGCAGCAGGGTACCCTGATCTGTAAGTTTACTTATGCTCTTCCAACAGGAGCAACCCTTAAAATGACATATTACATTGATTTGGATACCAAGGCTCAAGTGGAAGTAGATATGGATTATACCCCTGACAGCGTCAGGGTGGAATCCATGCCAAAGTTCGGATTAAGGATGAGAGTGCCTTCGGGCTATGACAACGTCTCCTGGACTGGACGCGGCCCTTGGGAGAACTATCCTGACCGCAAACTGGGTGCATTGTACGGCCAGTATACATTGCCCGTGGGTGAGTATATGACTGATTATGTCTATCCTCAGGACAACTCCAACAGAACAGACGTTGACAAACTCCTGTTGACCGGTTCCGGACTGCCCACATTGAGCATTACCGACTTGGGATTCGTACGCCCTCCAAAAGGATTCAATGCAAGAATATGGAATTACTCCGAGGAGGATCTGGAGAAGGCGCGTCACGGATATGAACTGCCCGAGCGTGATTATCTGAACATCAATCTGGACTCAGAGATAATAGGCGTGGGCGGCAACGATGCGTGGGGAGCCAGGACGGAGCCTCAATATATTCCGTCTGCCGGAGAAAGGTATTATCTGCATCTGGAGATAAACCTTGAGTGAGTTTCTATTCCAATCGGACTTTGCTGATGACGGGATAGTGGTCGCTGTCCTTTTGGGTGCGGTCTACACGGGTGTGCAGGGGTGTGATGTTACGGCTGCAGAGGATGTGGTCTATGCGGTAATAGAGATTGTGTTCGTGGTAGGTTATGCCCATTCCAACGCCGGATTTGGCATATGCGTCATACATGAAACGGTTAAAGACACTGTGGGCATATGACAACGGGGTGTCATTGAAATCACCGCAAACAATTACATATTTTGCAGTTTCAGTACGGGCGCGGTCTGCGATGATGCGGGCCTGGGCAGCTCTCATGGATGTGGACTCAAGCAGTTTCTTAAGAACCTTCTTGGAAGTGCCGTAGTGGGTGCTGTCCGTGGGGTGCATAATGAAACTCTGGTATTCTGATATCTCTGATCCTCCCAATTGATTGGACTGTAGATGGCAGTTGTAGACGGCCAAAGTGTCCTTTCCTATAAGAACCCTTACGTGCTGGCAGCTGTTGCTTGTACCTTCAAAACTGATGTTCTCTGTATGGACTATGGGATATTTTGACATGCAGGATTCCCCCGTGGATCCCGATGACTTGGTGATGTAAGGATATCGGCTCTTGATGTCACGGCTTTTCAATATCTTCTCCATCATATCCGGAAATGCCTCCTGGAACAGGATGATATCGGCATCAAGGTCCATGGTGTAATTGAGAAGGGGATTGGTAACAGAACCGTCATTGTTGACGTTTATTCCAAACGCCTCAGTGTTATAGGTTACAACCGTAAGATAGGGCTCAGTTGCCTGACTGGGGGCAAGAAAGTGCAGCGGAAAGTACTTGAGTGTGGGAGCAAGTGAGATTATTATGGTTGCCAGCGGGATAAGTGCCCCCTTTTTCCAGGTGATGAGCCAGAACAGAAGGAAAAGCAGGTTGAGCAGGTACAGGAACGGAAACGCCAGGCCGGACAGTGACGCAAACGGCCACTTGCCGATGGGTGCTGCCAGTGATCCGTAGCAACTGAATATGAGAAGCAGGGCGGCCACGATATTGACTGCCATGAGCGGATATGCCAGCAGTTTACCCAGGATTTTCATCTCTTTTTGCTGAAAATTCTGTCAATCAGTACAGCCACGGCGGTGACAGGAGCTGTTATGTCCTTACCCTTACGCAGCATGTAGTAGAACAGCCAACCTATAGCGGCTGCACCCAGATGGGCGGCGTCATAGGCGGGGTTTACATGAGGTATGAGGGCTACGTCAACGGCTGCAAGCGTGATTACTATGTACTTTACCTTGATGGGACCTACAAGCGGAATGGGTTCTGTCCAGTTGGGAGCACGCAGTGCAAGCGCGGTGCAGAACGCCAGGATACAGGCCGAACAAAGAGGCATGTTCTGGGTCCAGTCCTTGAGCTGCAGTGACGGAAAGAGCATGAATACCGCGGTGAAAAGGAGCATTCCTGCTATTCCGCCCATTATGTAAAGGCCGCGCAGGTTATTTGATGTGTAGAATCTTAGGAACACCCCGCCAAGCCAGTAGAGCATGACCATGTTGAAGAGCAGGTTCCACAGACCGCCGCTGGCAAAGAGTGATGTAACCAGACACCAGGGTCTTTTGGCAATCAGATACGGACTCCACGGATAGTTGCATACAATGAATGCGAACTTGTCCTCGCCAAAAGAGAAAAGTGTGAATGTGATGTCCATTAAAAGCAGGATTACAAACACTCCGCAGTTTATGATCAGCAGTCGTGTAAGTATATCTCCTGTGAGGTATTTGATTTTAAGTTCCCTAAGCAGATTCATTACCAGGTGAAATTGATATGATTGTTCTTACGCTCCTTGTGTTTCCAGTAGAGTATCAAAAGGAATCCGGCCAGCATGCCGCCCAGATGGGCAAAATGGGCCACATTATCAGATGTGCTGTTGCGCAGTCCGAGTGCAAGCTCCAGAACAATGTAACCTACAACAAGCCACTTGGCCTTGATGGGGAACGGGATGGGTATGATGAACAGCTGGTTGTTGGGGAATGTCATTCCGTAACCCAGAAGTATTCCGTAAACGGCTCCCGATGCACCCACGGTAAGGAATGCGTTCATGTATAATCTGAGCCTTTGAATGAGCTCGGGTGTGAGGTCATCACCTAAACTGGCCAGGGTTATCTGATACTCTGCAAACTGGAGCAGCTCCTGGGTGAGTCCGGCTCCGATACCGCAAATGAGGTAGAACCAGAGGAATCGTTTTGAACCCCACTGCATCTCCATGATACGGCCGAACATCCAGACCGCAAACATGTTGAAGAAGAGATGCTGGAATCCTTCATGCAGGAACATGTATGTTATCAATTGCCATATCTTGAAACTCGGCGCAAGGAAGAAATGCAGTCCGAACAGCTTGTGCAGGTCTATTCCGTACTTGGCCAAAGCCATGGTTCCCATCCAACACAATACGTTGATGATGAGCAGATTTTTTGTTATAGGTGGTAGTTTATTCATAATCTATGTAGTGGGCTGCAAAAATAGCCATTTTTTCAGTAACTTTGCGGTCCATAATATGATAATATGAAAATAGAGAATTTGGTTGCTGAAAAGACCGTACAGGCCATCAAGGCACTTTACGGCCAGGAGATCGAGGCTTCATCGGTCCAGGTGCAGAAAACTAAGAAGGAGTTTGAGGGCCACCTTACCATCGTGGTGTTCCCGTATCTCAAGATGTCACGCAAGGGTCCTGAGCAGACCGCCGGTGAGATAGGAATCTGGCTCAGGGAGCATGTTGACGAGATAAGCTCTTACAATGTTATCAAGGGATTCCTGAATCTGGTAATCTCCACATCGGCTTGGATGGATATGCTCAATGATATCAACGCCAATGAGACTTTCGGTCTGCGTAAGGCTACAGATAACTCTCCGCTGGTCATGATTGAGTACTCAAGCCCCAATACCAATAAACCTCTCCATCTGGGACATGTACGTAACAACCTGCTGGGCGGTGCACTGTCAAACGTGATGGCAGCCAATGGCTACAAGGTTGTAAAGACCAATATAGTTAACGACCGCGGTATCCACATCTGCAAGTCTATGCTTGCTTGGCTTAAGTGGGGTAACGGTGCTACTCCGGAATCCACCGGTAAAAAGGGCGATCACCTGATCGGTGACTACTACGTAGAGTTTGACAAGCATTTCCGTGCCGAGGTCAAGAGCCTGCTGCCCGCCAACTTTGCCGATCTGGATGAGAAGGCTCAGGAGGAGGCAAAGGCCAAGGCCGAAAAGGAGTCACCCCTGATGCAGGAGGCTCACGCCATGCTGGTAAAGTGGGAGGCCGGAGACCCCGAGGTTCGTGCCCTGTGGGAGCGTATGAACAGCTGGGTATATGCCGGATTTGATGAGACCTACCGCCGCCTTGGCGTTAGCTTTGACAAGATATACTACGAGTCACAGACCTACCTGGAGGGTAAGAAAACCGTTATGGAGGGTCTGGAGAAGGGCCTGTTCTTCCGCAAGGAGGACGGTTCCGTATGGGCAGACCTGGCAGAGAACGGCCTTGACCAGAAACTGCTGCTGCGCAGTGACGGTACATCGGTCTATATGACTCAGGATATAGGTACTGCTCAGCTCCGTTTCAAGGATTTCCCTATTGACCGCATGATTTACGTGGTTGGAAACGAGCAGAACTACCACTTCCAGGTACTCTCCATACTGCTTGACCGTCTGGGATTCAAGTGGGGTAAGGACCTGGTGCACTTCTCATACGGAATGGTTGAGTTGCCCGAGGGTAAGATGAAGAGCCGTGAGGGAACGGTTGTTGATGCCGATGACCTGATGGATGAGATGATTGAAACTGCACGTGCCACATCGGCCGATCTGGGTAAACTTGACGGCCTGACCAAGGAGGAGCAGGATGAGATTATGCGTATTGTTGGTATGGGTGCCCTCAAGTATTTCATACTTAAGGTCGATGCCCGCAAGAACATGACATTCAATCCTAAGGAATCTATCGATTTCAACGGAAATACCGGTCCGTTTATCCAGTATACATACGCCCGTATCCGCTCAATCATGCGTAAGGCTGCCGATGAGGGTATCAAGCTGGGCAGCAAACTCTATGCTGCCGATAACGCGCAGATATCCGAGAAGGAGATAGGTCTTATCCAGATGCTTAACGGATTCCAGGATGTGGTTGCACAGGCGGCCGATGATTACAACCCGTCTGTAATAGCAAACTACTGCTATGACCTGGCCAAGGAGTTCAACCAGTTCTATCATGATTTCAGCATCATGCATGAGCCCAGCCGTGAGCTTAAGATGTTCCGTCTGGTTCTGGCTCAGAATGTCGGTAAGATCATCAAGCTGGGAATGGGTCTGCTGGGTATTGAGGTTCCGGAGAGGATGTAGGGCCTTGAAGCCTTGATACACTTTGCGAGTGCTGATTGGGGACGGTTCTATCTGTGCCCTCGGGAGGACACAGATAGAACCGTCCCCCGGCAGCGATAGCAAGATTTGATATAATTTGCGATATGGCACAGAAGTTTTACGTTGTTTGGATTGGGGTGAATCCCGGGGTGTATGATTCCTGGGAGGCCTGCAAACAGCAGGTAGAAGGCTGGAAAGGTGCCGTATACAAAAGCTTTGATACCCGTCAGGAGGCCGAGGAAGCCATTAACCTGCCACCCGAGAACTTCATAGAGAAGAAGACTCCTGACCATAAGGGAGGCCGCAAGAAAAAGGAAAAGCCCATTCCACCGGAAGTTATCCGTCAGGCCCTGGCTGTTGATGCTGCCTGCAGCGGCAATCCGGGACAGATGGAGTACCGCGGAGTCTATCTGGGTGATATGGAGGAGAAGTTCCATTTCGGCCCCGTTCTGGGTACGAACAACATCGGTGAATTCCTGGCTATCGTACATGCATTGGCTCTCTACAAGAGCCGTGGGCTGGACTGGCCGCTCTACAGTGACTCGCGTAACGCGATAGAGTGGGTGCAGAAAAAACAGTGCCGTACCAAACTGGAACGTACACCTGAGACCGAGGCTGTTTTTGAACGAATAGAGAGTGCGGAGCGCTGGCTCAGGGAGAACAGTTTCCGCAACAGGATAATCAAATGGGATACTAAGAAGTGGGGCGAGATTCCCGCTGATTTCGGCCGAAAATAAAAATACGGAAATGGGAGGAGCTGTAAGAGAGAGAGGAAGGGTAGGCATGCTGTTATGCCATTATGTGAGTCTGGTACTCATATTTGTGATTGAGAAACCTCTGTTCATGCTTTATGCGGGCAGTTCCCAGCACAGTTATGGTATAAAGGACTGGATGCTGGTTGTGTGGCACGGCCTTCCCATAGATCTTTCTGTAGCTGCATATCTCACTCTGTTTCCCGTCCTGATATTGCTGGTGGGCGTATGGCTGCAGTCATTTCCTGTCAAGAGATTCATACAGGTCTATGACCTGCTGGTGGCTTTGCTGCTGTCGGTGATATTTGTGGGTGATACCGCACTTTATCCGTTCTGGGGATTCAAGCTGGATGCATCAGTCCTGTTCTACCTTAAGACTCCCAAGGAGGCAATGGCCAGCGTGTCCGTGCTGATGGTGGTTGTGGGCGTACTTGTGATCCTGCTTTTTGCATGGCTCATATACAGGATTCTCATGAGCGCCGTAAGACCGGTCAAGGTTCCTTTCAACAAGGTCCTGATGCGTGTCCCAGTATCGCTTTTCCTGCTGATTCTGTTTGCTCCCCTGTTCCTTGCCATTCGCGGCGGAGTAAGCGAATCCACGATGAATGTAGGACACGCCTATTTCAGTTCTGACCAGTTCCTTAATCACAGTGCGGTGAATCCGTCATTCAGCATGCTCAGTTCCATGAGCAAGACGTCCGATTATTCCAGTTGGTATGATTACCTTGATGAGGATAACCGCAGTGCATATTTTGACGGGCTTTACACCACTTCTGACTCATGTACCGAGAGTCTTCTCAATACAGACCGCCCCAATATTCTGGTGATAGTGCTTGAGGGGTTCGGAGGTGACTTTGTGAATGCCATGAGCGGCAAGCCGGATGTCTCACCCCGATTGGACAGCCTTATAAAGGAGGGGGTATTTTTCAGCAACTGCTATGCAGGCAGTTTCCGTACCGACAGGGGTCTGGTATGTGTCATGAACGGTCATCCGGGATTACCCAAGACATCAATAATGAAACTGCCGTCCAAGAGTGCGGCCCTGCCTTCATTACCCGGCAAACTGCTTGATGAGGGTTATGAGACCTATTTCATGTACGGCGGTGACATCAACTTCACCAATATGAAGAGCTGGCTTTACGGAACAGGTTTCCGTAATGTGGTATCGGATGCCGATTTCTCAATTGCTGAGCGCCATACGAATGCATGGGGCGTGAATGATGACATCACTTTCAGCCGTCTTCTTGAGGAAGTGAAGAGCCGTAAGGACTCCCTGTGGTTTTCCGGATTCCTGAGCCTGAGCAGTCATGAACCGTTTGAAGTTCCGTATAACCGACTTGAGGACAAGGTGGATAATGCGTTTGCATACACAGACAGTTGCCTGGGAGCTTTCGTGGATGGACTTAAGCAGAGTCCTGTCTGGGATAACCTGCTTGTGATGATACTCCCGGACCACGGATTCAGGTATACAAAGTCAGGTCTCTCAAGTGACCCTCATGTACATCATATACCTGTCCTGTGGGTGGGCGGTGCTGTCCGGGAGCCCAGGATAATTGACCGTTTCATCGGCCAATCCGATATGGCTGCTACCATACTGGGGCAGTTGGGTATTGATCACAGTGATTTCCTGTTCAGCAGGAACGTGTTGTCATGCTCCTACTCATACCCGTTCTCATTCTACACTTACAATAACGGATTCTGCTTTATGGACAGCACGGGCGTGACGCTTTATGATGACGATGCATCGGCATGCCTTATAAATGATTCACATGGATTTGATGTGCGTCTTAACCGTGGAAAGGCCATTGTGCAGACTCTGCATGATGACCTGGGCAGCCGTTGATCATTCAGCCTGTCTGCTTATCCTTTCTGCGGCGGTCTTGTGCTTGGCCAGCCAGTTCTGATAACCCTCCCTGGTTCGTTTCCATCGGTTATGTGTCCACAACCAGAGTTCCGGACAGTTGTTGATGTTGTCCTCAAGCAGGCGCATGTATTTCTCCGTTACGGCATTCTCGGGTAGGTCATTGGTGTGGTCAAACATCAGGGTTATCTCACAGCGGTAATAGCCGCGGCGCTTGCGGGTTATGTTCATATACCACACCTGTGCGTCAAGCTTTCTGGATATGCGCTCCGTCCCGGTGAATACGGGGGTTTCCTGGTTCATGAACTGTGTCCAGTAGTGGATGTTCACGTATAGCGGAACCTGGTCGGCTATCATTCCTATAAAGAATGCCTGCCCGTTGTTACGGCACTGCACGAGACGGCGCATCACCTGTTCCATGGGTATGTTCTCAGTTCCGAACTTGCTGCGCAGCTTGAGCATGAAAAGGTCCATAGTGGCGTTCTCGAGCCTATGGTAGACCTGTCCACCGATAAAATCGTTCACACCTTTGAAATAGAGCATCATGGAAGGTATCCACTCCCAGTTGCCTACGTGTCCCAGATATCCGAATCCGGAGCGGCCTTTCCGTGCCTCCTCTACGATTTTGTCACATCCGGTAATCTCCATGTGGCGTTTTATCCAACGCTCACCCACCGATGCGGTCTTGAGGCTCTCCATTATCTGGCATGCAAACTGATAGTAGAAACGGCGCTCGGTACGGCGCAGCCATTTGCGGTCCTTGTCCGGGAATGCCATGGCCAGGTTCTTCTGGACAACCTTCTTCCTGTAACGCAGGGGCGGGCATATGAACATTACCAGCCACATGATGTCCGAGAACAGATAGAGTATGGGCATCGGGAGCAGTGATAACACCCAGATTATACCATACAGAACTGATGAAAGAAACTTAGCCATAATCAAAACGTGAAATTGAATTGTGCTCCAACTACGTAAGAGCGCCAGACTTTATCATAATAATCCAGACCGCCATGTACCGATACGCTTGAGAACGATGATGTCCTTACGGTCATACCTAAGTTGGCATAGCAGTGCAGTGCGGCGGGAATATCCCATTCCAACGGCTGATCCTGATACTTGAAGCTGTAGCTGTTGGCTCTGGGCGAGTAACCGGCAATGGCCTGCCCGTTTATGCTAAGCCTGTTCATGAGCGGAATATCCATATCAAGACCGGCACCAAAGGTGTACACATCGGTTACACTGCCGTTTGCAGGCAGATAAAGGTCATCTGTTCCGGTCCATTTCATCTGGGTGAGACCGGCTCGGATTACAGGTCCTATGTACCAGGGCATCCATGATGCGTCAATACCTATGGAGCAGGCGGGACGTGCATCGGGATTGCCGTATCCACCGGATGTAAAGATGCTGGATGACAAACTGTAATCTGAATAGAGACCGAATTTCCAGCACGGTGTTTCATCAATATCCGCAACTACGACAGGTCTCTTAAGCCCATGATCTCCAAACAGTATGTCTGTAAGTTCATAAGCAACTTCTGTTGACAGTATACCTATGGCGGCTCCTGCCATCACATCGGAGCACCAGTGGCGGTTGGCTATGACACGGAAAATGCCGGTGGTTGCGGCCAATCCGTATCCGGCTACGCTTATCCAGGGGCTTAAGGTCTCGCCGTACTCCCTGTGCAACATCTGGGCGCACATGAATACGGTTGCCGTATGTCCCGATGGGAATGAGTTGATACCGTGTCCGTCAGGTCTCTCCCTGTCATTAAGGTTCTTGATGGACTGTGTAACGCCAAACTGTAGAACAGCCGCTGTTCCGTGAGCCGTTAACATGCGTGGCCAGTCACTGCGGCTGGGTACTCCTGCAATCTTTAGGATATAGAGTATGCCGGCAGGTGAGAACTGCAGATAGTCTGCTGATTCCAACGGTGTAGATGAGAGTTTTCCCTCCTTCTTGATGCGTTTGTCAAGATCGTTGTCATTCAAAAGCAGGCCGGTGGAAATCAGTCCTATGGGTAGCAGGGCGCGTTGGGTGAATGATTCCGGCTTATATGCTATGCTTGTGGAATCATGCCCCAGAGACCAGTTGCGTGCGTAGTCAATCTCCGTCAGTGGCATATATGGCTTGAACGGGTTGATGCCGGCGTTGGCTTCTGTTATGGTAAGTAAAAGTATGGCAGATATGAGCAGGTTTCGTTTCATTGATAGTCCTTAATGGTTTTTGAACTTGCCGATTCTGTATTTTAACGTTATCAGTTGCTGGTTGTGGAGTTGTCCGTCAGATGACACATGCAGGTTCCAGCTGAATCCCATCAGTACGTTCCTGTTGTTTATGAGTTGTGCCTTGAACTCGGTCTTGAGGTACTTGGTATCATTGTAGAAAGGATCACTGCGATGAAATGCCAGTCCGGCTTCACTGTCCTTAAGGAAAGGCTGCTGGTTGCCGCCCTTGTAGAAAGTGGTTTTTATGTCAAACATTTTCCAGCCTATCTGTAAATCCCCCAGGAATCCTATGGGTTTGTGCCAATCGTCGTCCTTGCGGCATCTTATCATGGAGTACAGCAGTCCGCCGTTCACTATCACCCTTAATTCCGGATTGATGATCCTGCTCAGGTCAAAACCTATATACGGGTTGAACTGGAACTGGTCATAAATATAGTGCCCGGCCTCCTTTGGCTTGGCCCAATGGGTCATGGTTACAAACCATCCGGAGTGAATGAAACCGTTCATGATATCATCTGCGTCCCAGATATCATTATAGACTGCGTATCCGTCCCAAACAATGCGGAAAGCCTCACGTTGCGTCTCTGTCTGGCGGCTGAACCAGTTGCAGTACAGCTCTGTCTGCCAGAATCTACCGTGACGCTGGAACAGCGTACCGCTTATGGTCGGCTCAAAAAACGCGATGGAATCATATAAAAGTGCATCAGGCAGCTGTCTCTGAAGTTGGTCGCGGGGAATGCTTCCGAACAATGCATTCCATTTTAAGCCCTTATACTTGTAGTATAGGATGACAGAGGGGTCTATCCTGTCATCGGCTCCGAATTCCCATATCTTGGAGAATCCGCCTATAAGTGAATTCTGATCCTTTATGATGCCTATCTGCGGTGTGACACGCATTCCGTAGATGGTCTGCGGGAGCATGCCGTTCTTGTATTCCCGGTTGTCAAAAAGACCGTCAAACTCCAGGTCGTAGTGGAGAGTCTGACTGTGGACTCCAATGCATAGCATTGACATTGCAGCCGATACTAACAGTTTAATGTGACGGGTCATGTTCAGAAAACTTATCAACAGATTGGGCAAAGTTACCTATTTATAACGCATTTCCCGATTTTTCAGCCGTTTAAATTTGTATCTTCGCGTTTGAAACCAATTAAATTACTCAATGAAAGAGCTTTTTGCTTTCCTGAGACGTTTTGTGCGTCCATATCGCCGCAATCTTGTGGGCAGTGTGGCATACAATCTGCTTTCAGCCATTCTCAATGTATTCTCTTTTGCCCTGATAGTCCCCATACTGAGAATCCTGTTTAAGATAAACACTGAATCTTACGTATACATTCCCCTGTCCGATGTCCACGGAGGCAAGGAGGTGGTAAATGCCCTCAAGAATGATTTCTTCTGCAAGGTGTCGGATTTTGTCGATGCCTACGGCGAGTCCCGCACACTGCTTATCCTGGGAATCGTACTGATAGTGATGACGTTCTTCAAGACTGCCTGCTACTTTGGCTCATCGGCCGTGATGGTACCCCTGCGTAACGGTATCGTCAAGGATATAAGGGTGCAGATATACAATAAGATACTCAACCTGCCCATGGGATTCTTCTCAAAGGAGCGTAAGGGTGATATCATTACCCGCATGAGTGGTGACGTATCGGAGATTGAGAACTCAATCGCCCAGTCTCTGGATATGCTCATAAAGAATCCTATCCTGATTCTGGTATATCTGGGAACTCTGGTTGCCATCAGCTGGCAGATGACCATATTCACCATCGTGATAGGACCGCTTATCATCTGGGTGATGGGTACCATTGGCCGTAAACTCAAGGCAAAGTCTCTCGTGGCCCAGTCTTACTGGAGCGATACCATGTCAGAACTGGAGGAGACTCTTGGCGGATTGCGCGTAATCAAGGCATTCCTGGCCGAGGGTAAGATGTCGGCCCGATTCACCAAGAGCAGCGAGCAGCTGCGTAAGGCATCCAACCGCGTTCATATGCGCCAGGCTCTGGCTCATCCGGTAAGTGAGTTCATGGGTACCGCGCTGATAGTTCTGGTGCTCTGGTTCGGAGGTACACTCATCCTGGGCGGTAATGCAAGCATTGACGCGTCCACGTTCATCTGGTACATGACCATCCTTTACAGTGTCATCAACCCCATCAAGGATTTCTCAAAGGCCGGTTATGCCATTCCCAAGGGACTTGCATCGGTAGAGCGTATAGACAAGATTCTGCTGGCTGAGAACAATATCACTGATCCGGAGAAACCGGTTGAACTCACCGAACTCAAGGATGAAATCAAGTATAACGGCGTCTCATTCTCTTATGAGGACGGACATGAGGTACTGCATGACATTAACGTTACGATACCCCACGGAAAGACCGTTGCACTGGTGGGTCAGTCCGGTTCGGGAAAGTCTACCATGGTGGATCTTCTGCCCAGGTTCTATGACGTATGCCAGGGCTCGATAACCATCGATGGAAAGGACATCCGCGATGTGTCACTCAAGTCACTCCGCAGCCTTATGGGTAACGTAAACCAGGAGGCCATCCTGTTCAATGACACGTTCTACAACAACATCACGTTCGGCGTCAAGGATGCTACCCGTGAGCAGGTGATTGCGGCTGCCAAGATAGCCAATGCACATGATTTCATCATGGAAACGGAGAACGGATATGACACCAACATAGGTGACCGCGGTTGCCTGTTGTCCGGCGGTCAGCGCCAGCGCATAAGCATAGCACGTGCCATTCTCAAGAACCCGCCCATACTGATTCTGGATGAGGCTACCAGCGCCCTTGACACTGAGTCCGAGCGTCTGGTTCAGGAGGCACTTGAGCGTCTTATGAAAGACCGTACCACAATTGCTATCGCACACCGTCTGTCAACCATCAAGAATGCCGATGAAATCTGCGTTCTCCATGAAGGTAAGATCGTGGAGCGTGGTACACATGAGGAGCTGATAGCTTTGAACGGCTACTATAAGAGACTGCATGACATGCAGCAGTTGTAAGATAAGTTACTTTATTCGACAATATGGTTAAGATTGGATCTCCGCTTACAAAGGTTGCCAAGAAGGCACTTCTGTGCGGCTCAGGTGAACTGGGAAAAGAAGTTGCAATTGAATTGCAGCGCTATGGTGTCGAGGTCATTGCCCTTGACAGGTATGAGAACGCCCCTGCCATGCAGGTGGCTCACCGCAGTTATGTACTCTCAATGCTTGACGGTGCCCGTCTGCGTGAGATTATCGAGAAGGAGAAACCGGATATGATTATCCCGGAGGTTGAAGCTATTGCCACTCCCACTCTCGTTGAGTTGGAGAAAGAAGGCTACAACGTAATTCCTACAGCAAATGCAACATTCCTCACAATGAACCGCAAGGGCATACGCCAGTTGGCTCATGAGAAACTGGGTTTGCCTACATCCAATTACCGTTTTGCCGCTACCCGTGAGGAGTTTGATGCCGCCATCAAGGAGATCGGCACACCTTGCGTAGTGAAGCCTATCATGAGCTCATCAGGTCACGGCCAGAGCGTATGCAAGACTCCTGCCGATGCCGATGCATCATGGAAGATTGCCCAGGAGGGCGGTCGTGCCGGTGGCGGTGAGGTTATCGTAGAGGGATTCGTAAAATTTGACTATGAGATCACCCTGCTTACTGTACGTCATAGCGGCGGTACCACATTCCTGAATCCTATAGGTCACCATCAGGTTGACGGTGACTACCGTGAGTCATGGCAGGCACAGCCCATGAGCGACAAGGCTCTTGCCCAGGCTCAGGATATAGCAAAGAAAATCACCGATGCATTGGGCGGTTACGGCATTTTCGGCGTAGAGATGTTCATATGCGGTGACAACGTGCTGTTCAGTGAGGTTTCACCCCGTCCGCACGATACCGGTATGGTTACAATGATATCACAGGATCTGTCAGAGTTTGCGCTGCATGCACGTGCCGTGCTGGGTCTGCCTATCCCCAAGATCAACTTCTTTGGCCCCAGCGCTTCAAAGGCTATAGTTGTTGAGGGTGATACCACGATGATAGAGTTTGAGAACGTAGACGAGATTCTGGCTGAGCCCGATGTTCAGGTACGTTTCTTTGGTAAGCCGTTTATAAAGGGTCACCGCCGTATGGGTGTGATTCTGGCTCGTGCCGAGAGTGTTGAGAAGGCACTTGAGAAAGTTGAGCGTGCTTACGCCAAACTGAAAGTCAAGGTTTATTGATTATTCCGGAATAACCAATTCTTTGGTTGTCATGTGCTCAAGGTACTGTTGAATCAGTGCCTTGAGTTCTTTTATCATCTCCTCTTCCACGTCAGGTCTGGTTCCCTTCAGGTTTTCCTTAAGGGCTGCATCCTTACGGAAGGCATAGAGTCCGGTCTGCTGCTCACCGTCAAACTTGATCATCCAGTCTCCCTTGTAGTACATGTACATGCCGTTCTGGTAGTTGGCTGCCCATGTCTCCTCATCGGGAGTGGCAAACAGGTTCTGTCCGAAACTGATAAAAGGCTTGTCATATCCCAGATATCCCATAATTGTGGGGAGAATATCTGACTGCTGGGCTATTGCGTCACGGTGTCCTGCGATGTCTCCTGACGGATCGTAGAATATGATGGGTATGCGGAACTTTCCGTATTCGGACTGGTATGCTGGGTGCTCGGACTGGTTGGTGTGATCAGCTGTAAGAACAAACAGCGTGTTATTGAACCAAGGCTCCTTGCTGGCCTTCTCAAAGAACAGGCGCAGGGCGTTGTCCGAGTAGCGGATGCAGCGGTACATATCCAGGTTGGGCTCCTCGGGATAGATGTCCTTGTAGCGGTCCGGAATGTTGAACGGGTGGTGCGATGTGGCGGTGAAAACGGTCGAAACGAACGGCTCCTTGAAGGTGTTTATCTTGGCGCACATGAACTGCAGGAACTCCTCATCCCAAATAGCCCAGACACCGTCAAACATGCTGTGACCGCCAAATCTGGGGTCTGCATCAAATTCATCCATTCCAAAATAGTCCTTGTAACCTATGGCACGTGAGTAGGACTGGAATCCCATGGACTGGTTGTCGGCTCCGTGGAAATATGCCGAGTAGTAACCCTTACGGTCCAGTTCCTCGGCCAGACCGCTTACCTCCTTTGACATCATGGTGGTGGTAAGCACAAAGTTGTCCTTAAGCATGGGTATGCCCGACAGGACGGAGGGTGATGCGTCTATGCTCTTGCGGCCGTTGGCAAATGAGTACTCAAAGGTGAGGCTTTTGCTCATGAGTGAATCCAGGAACGGAGTGCAGTCATGTGTGCCCTCAAGACCCTTGTTCATGAAACCTACGTATTCACCGCCAAAACTCTCAAGTATGAATATGACCACATTCTTGGGGGTAAAAACAGCGGTGGAATCAGGCATTATTACCGGCGAGTATATCTCTTCAAGCTCCTCCTGGCTAAAGTACTGGGGAACCTCAATCTTGACTCTTCCTGCTGTGCGGATAACACAGAACGGGGTGTTGAGCACTGCTGCAGCATCGGCCGGACGGTCAGCGTATTGATACGCGTTACTCATGGTTATGGGCCTGATGCTTGTGGAAATGCCTCCTCTTATGCCTACCACGCTTGCAAACATGCAGACCATCAGAAGTGCGGTCTTGACGATATAGTAAACTGAAAGCCTCTTGTACTGTACCGCAACGGGAATCCTTATGGTTATGCACAGAAGCCATACCATCACAATGAACAGCAGTACCAGATACCAGTTCTCCATGACTGCATTCATCACTATGGAGCGCATCTGACCACCGCTCTCATTCTTGAATTCGGCCAGTACGTTAAGGGTGCTGCGGCATCCTGTAAAGGGGAAATATACGGTATCAATCAGGTTGGCGGCTATGCCGGCCGATACCAGGATAATGAGTATGACCTTGACAATGGTATAGTATGTCCTGTTCTCCTTGAAATGGAATGGGAACATGGTCAGCAACATGTACGGGGCGGTCAGATACATTATGCCGGCTGTATCAAACAGGAGCGCTCCGCGAAGCATCTTCAATATGATATCCTTGTCCAGGTTGCCATCAAATACATTCCAGTTGTACCACATGAAAACTACACGGCACAGCATGAATGAGATGTATATTACAAGAAGATTCAGAACAACCGTCATGAACGGAGTCTTGAGCAGGACATTGTCTTTTTTACTCATTTCATCACTGTTTTTCTATGCGGAAGCGCTCAGCGAACTCCTTGCTTACGTAATTAGATGTGCTCATGCATGCATCGGTTCCGAATTCAATTCCGTACCCAATCAGATGGCTCCATTTCTCCTCTGTCATATGGTCCAGACTGTTCCGGTCTATGCCTTCACGGATGAATCCGTAGATCATTCCGGCGTTGAAGTTGTCGCCTGCGCCGATGGTGCTTACCGGTATTATGGGACGTGCACTGAAATAGTACTCCTGACCGTGGTCTATCACCTGTACGCCGTCTTTTCCGCGTGTGCAGATAAGGCGCGGACAATACTTTGAGGTCTCCTCATCATATATTTTGCGGCAGTTGTCATGGCCAAACAGGTTGATGAAATCCTCATGGCTTCCGCGTACTATATCGGTAAGGGCAAAGTTCTCACGGAAAGTATCCCTCAGGCTCTCTACCTCATGAGCGTGGTTGTCACGGAAATTGAGGTCATAATAGAGTATGGCCCCCTGATCCTTGGCGTACTGCAGGAACGGTTTCACTTTATCACGAAGTACCGGATTAAGTGAAAAATAGGCTCCGAAAGCCATGATGTCATTCTCTTCTATGAATGGCATCTCAAAATCCAGACGGTTGTTGGGATAGTCCTTGTAGAAACTGTACTTGGCATCATTGTTCTCGTCCAGATATGCCAGTGAAATGGCGGTTTTTTTACCTTGGTAGCATGAAACGTAATCTGTGTTGATTCCGTTCTCCTGCATGAATCCCAGAATGTGCTGACCTACCAGGTCAGATCCTATCTCAGTGACAAAGGTGCAATCCATACCGGTGCGTCCCAGGGAAATGAGTCCGTTGAATACGGATCCTCCCGGAACTGCGGCTACAGGTTTGCCCCCTTTGAAAAGAATGTCATAAATGGTCTCGCCTATACCGAATATTTTCCTCATAACAGTTTTTTGGAACGCATTCCAAGATATCCTCCGTGATGGCGTTTATTGTAATCTTCTACGGTGAATCCAATCTTTTTCATTGTCTCAACTACCAGAGCGTCACCAATCACGTTCATGACAGTGGTGCTTGTGGTGGGAGCCAGACCTAAGGCGCAAACCTCATCGGGTTTTCCGGTGGAGAGTACCACGTTGGCCTGACGGGCCAGAGGGCTCTGAGTGTTGCCGGTAAGTACAATGAATTTGAGCGTGGGGTCAAGTGTAAGACTCAGGTCCATAAGCTCCAGAACCTCACGTGTCTTGCCGGAGTTTGAGACCAGCAGGAACAGGTCATTTTTCTGCAGAATACCCAGGTCTCCATGCTGAGCCTCACTGGGGTGCAGGAATATGGAAGGGGTTCCGGTGGAACTGAAGGTGGTTGCCATATTCATGGCTATCTGGCCGGCCTTACCCATGCCGCTTGTAATCAACTTTCCTTTAAGTTCGTGAACGTGATGAACAATCAGGTCCACAGCCTTCTCGTATTCATCGCCTATGGGGATGTTCATTATGGCCTCAGCCTCCCTTGTAACGATGTCTTTTATTGATTCAATCATTGCTGTCATCCAATGAATCTTTTGTGAACTCGCAAAGATATGCATTTAAAACGAACGTTACAAATTTACTTTGGCTGCCGGACTGATACGTTAAATATTTGGCGGTATCAATGCTATTCGCTAATTTTGCCGCAATTTACTCTGAAAGAGGAATATTTTTATTAGATGTTTTAATATTTTAAAGATGAAAATTGTAACAAAAGAGTTCCAGCTCCCTGATGGAAGAACCATCAAACTGGAGACCGGGAAACTGGCCAAGCAAGCCGATGGAGCCGTGATGCTGACATGTGGCAAAACTATGCTCCTGGCCACTGTATGTGCCGCTAAAGATGCAGTTCCCGGAACTGATTTCATGCCGCTGCAGGTAGAGTACAGAGAAAAGTATGCGTCAATCGGACGTTATCCCGGCGGTTTTACCAAACGTGAGGGTCGTCCCTCAGATTATGAGATTCTTACATGCCGTCTTGTTGACCGCGCATTGCGTCCTTTGTTTCCGGACAACTACCATGCTGAAGTTTTTGTAAACATCATACTGTTCTCCGCAGACGGCGAGCAGATGCCTGATGCTCTGGCTGGTCTGGCTGCATCAGCTGCCCTGGCTGTATCGGACATACCTTTCCAGGGTCCGATATCCGAGGTTCGCGTAGCCCGCATAAACGGAGAGTACGTAATCGATCCTACATTCAAGCAGCTTGAGCAGGCTGACATGGATGTTATGGTTGCCGCAACCTATGACAACATCATGATGGTTGAGGGTGAGATGAAGGAGGTAAGCGAGGCTGACCTGCTTGGTGCCATGAAGGCCGCTCACGATGAGATCAAGAAGCACTGCAAGATCCAGATGGAGCTGACCGAGGAGGTAGGCAAGACCGTTAAGCGCGAGTACTGCCACGAGGTTAACGACGAGGATCTGCGTCAGGCTGTAAAGGATGCCTGCTACCAGAAGTCTTACAACCTGGCAGCTGAGGGCAATACCGATAAGCATTCACGTGAGGCCAACTTTGAGGCTGTACGTGATGAGTTCAAGGAGCAGTATCATGCAGCACATCCTGAAATGAGTGAGGATGAGCTGGCTGAGAAGGATGCTCTTATTGACCGTTACTATCACGATGTTGAGCGCGATGCAATGCGTCGTTGCGTGCTCGATGAGGGCAAGCGTCTTGATGGCCGTAAGACAACCGATATCCGTCCTATCTGGTGCGAGGTTGGTTACCTGCCCGGACCTCACGGATCATCAATATTCACCCGTGGTGAGACACAGGCTCTCTGCTCAGTTACTCTGGGTACCAAGGATGATGAGAAGATGGTAGACGATGTGCTGGATCAGCACGATGAGCGTTTCCTGCTCCACTACAACTTCCCGCCCTTCTGCACAGGTGAGGCTAAGGCTCAGCGCAGCCTGGGTCGTCGTGAGATTGGTCACGGACATCTGGCATGGCGTGCCCTTAAGGGTCAGATCCCTGAGGATTATCCCTACTGCGTTCGCGTAGTATCAGATATTCTTGAGTCTAACGGTTCTTCATCAATGGCTACCGTGTGCGCAGGTACACTTGCTCTGATGGATGCCGGTGTTAAGATCAAGAATCCTGTATCAGGTATCGCAATGGGTCTTATCAAGAACCCGGGCGAGGACAAGTACGCTGTACTGAGTGATATCCTTGGTGATGAGGATCACTTGGGCGATATGGACTTCAAGACCACCGGTACCGTAAAGGGACTTACCGCTACACAGATGGATATCAAGTGTGACGGTCTGTCATATGAGATTCTTGAGAAGGCTCTGGCTCAGGCCAAGGCCGGACGTGAGTATATCCTGAGCAAGATCACCGAGACCATTCCTGAGCCTCGTGCAGATCTCAAGCCCCATGCTCCCCGCATCGAGACCCTTACCATTCCTAAGGAGTTCATCGGCGCAGTCATTGGCCCGGGCGGAAAGATCATCCAGGGCATGCAGGAGGAGACCGGTGCAAGCATCAGCATTGATGAGGTTGACGGCGTAGGCAAGATTGAGGTTGCCGCATCCAACCGCGACAGCATCGAGGCTGCTCTGGCTAAGATTCGTGCTATCGTAGCAATTCCTGAGGTAGGTGAGACATATGACGGTACCGTACGTTCAGTAATGCCTTACGGTCTGTTCGTAGAGTTCCTGCCCGGCAAGGACGGTCTGCTCCACATCAGTGAGATTGACTGGAAGCGCTACGAGACCATTGAGGAGACCGGTATCAAGGAGGGTGACAAGATTCAGGTTAAGCTGATTGACATCGATCCCAAGACCGGTAAGTTCAAACTGTCACGCCGTGCCCTGATTGAGAAGCCCGAGGGTTATGAGGAGCGTCCCGCACGCCAGCCCCGTCAGGATCGTGGTGAGCGTCAGGATCGTGGTCCCCGTCAGGACCGTGGCCCGCGTTTCCATCATGACCGCCGTCAGGATGAGAACAACCAGGCAGAGAATAACAACAATGAAGAGAAGTAACTTAGTATTACTTGTTCTTACCCTTTTAACAGTAGCCTGTCAACCCACAGTTGACAGGTTTACTTTAAATGGGCAGATAGCTGAGGCCGATGGTCAGATGCTCTATCTGGATCATATGGGTCATGACAGGATTGAGACCGTTGATTCTGTCAGGCTGGATTCAGTAGGCACTTTCTGTTTCTCACAGCCGGCCACAAAGGATTGCTTTGATTTCTACCGTCTACGCGTGGACGGCAGGGCTATAAATCTGGCAATTGATTCAACTGAGACCGTAAGCATCGTCGCCAATCTGCCTCTGATGCATATATCCTATGCTGTTCATGGATCGGAGAACTCTGCCCTGCTTATGGAGATGGCCTCCAAGCAGGCTAGTCTTCTTAGAGACCTGAGGAGTATGGCATCGGCCTACCGCAGCCCGGACAAGGCTCCCTTGCAGCAGAGGATGAAGGAGAGGATAGATGTCTTCAAGTCTGAGATCACAACCGGATACATACTGCCTGATCCGTCATCGGCCGCCGCTTATTATGCGTTGTTCCTGAGTATAAACGGACAGATGCTGTTCAATCCGCAGTCTGACCGTCAGGATGCCAAGTGTTTTGCTGCCGTGGCAACACAGATGGATATGCTCTATCCCGATGCCACACGCACCGCACATCTGCATAATGTGGCGCTTAAGGGTATGACCATGACTGCTCCGTCAAACAATGACGGGAGTGTGGTTGAGCAGATTGTACGCAAGTTCGGTGACCTTATTGAGGAGACCGGAATCATTGAGATTGAGTTGCCTGACTATGAAGGCCAGATGCATAAGCTGACAGACCTTAAGGGTAAGGTGGTACTGCTGGACTTCACAGCTTACAAGACAAACTACTCACCCAACTACAACTTGATGCTCAAAGGCCTGTATAACAAATATGCAGACCAGGGATTCACCATTTATCAGGTATCAGTAGACAGTGATGAGAGTTTCTGGCTTAATACAGCTCCCAACCTTCCGTGGATATCTGTCTATGATGAGGCCAGTCTGGGCTCAACATATCTTAAATTATATAATGTAGAACAGATTCCGGCAGCGTTCCTGATTGACCGTGAGGGCAATATCGTGGACCGTCCCGATGAATCGGACCAACTGGACAGTAAGATTGCTGAGCTTTTAAGGTAATAGGACCAAAAAATCTCCTTTTTGTTGGGATAGTATAAAAATAAGCCTATCTTTGCAAAAGAGACAAATATGGGAATAATGAGTTCCAACACCTAGAACGGTTTGTTGGAATTCTTTTTTACTCATTTCAAGACTAGAATGTAGAACTTACAAATTACTGATATTATGGCTTATATGTCAGAGGAGGGCTACAAGAAACTGGTAGCCGAGTTACAGTATCTGGAGGGTGTACGCCGTCCGGAGATCATTCAGCAGATTGCCGAGGCACGTGATAAGGGTGACCTTAGCGAGAATGCAGAGTATGATGCCGCAAAAGAGGCTCAGGGTATGCTTGAGGCTAAGATAGCTCAGCTTAAGGCACAGATTGCAGATGCTAAGATCATTGATGAGTCCAAGATAGATACATCAACCGTTCAGATACTTACCAAGGTAAAGCTGCGCAATACCAAGAATAATGCCACTATGGTTTACTCTATCGTTCCCGAGAGCGAGGCAGACCTTAAGAGCGGCAAGATATCAAGCAGCACACCTATTGCCAAGGGCCTTCTGGGTCATAAGGTAGGTGAGACCGTTGAGATTACTATCCCCAGCGGAAAGATTGGTTTTGAGATCCTTGAAATTTCACTCTGATCATGACAATCTTCAGCCGTATCATTGCAGGTGAGATTCCCTGCTACAAGATTGCAGAGACTGAGAATTGCTTTGCTTTCCTGGATATAAATCCTCTGGTTAAGGGACATGTGCTCTGCATACCCAAGCGTGAGGTTGACTATCTGTTTGACCTGACTGACCAGGAGCTCTGTGACCTGCAGCTCTTTGCCAAGAAGATTGCCGCAGCGCAGAAGAAGGTGTTCAACTGTATCAAGGTAGGTGAGGCCGTACTTGGTTTGGAGGTGCCTCACGCACACATCCACCTCATCCCCATGCAGAGTGAGAAGGACATGCTGTTCAGCAATCCTAAACTCAAACTCACACAGGAGGAATTTGAAAAGATTGCAGCCGATATCCGCGCGGCTCTTTAATTCTTTTTGAAATATTTACCGACTACAGGAAGACTTGCCAATGGCAGGTCTTTCTTTATTAGGTAGGCCAGGTAGATGCAGAGAAGGACTGTGTTGATTATGAATGTAATCCAACCGGACAGTTCTTTCTTATCCACGTAAAGGTAAGCCACGTAGAGTGCGGCAGCCAGCAGCACGTAAACGGCAATCTCCTTAAGCGGATAGTTTATGGGACTCTTTTTCTGGCCGATGAAGTAGGACAGGATCATGCATGTGGCGTAACCGGCAAATCCTCCCCAGGCGCAGGCCATATATCCGTATTGCGGCACATAGATGAAGTTAATTGCCAGCAGCACGGCGCAGCCTACGAATGAGAATATGGCACCCCACCAGGTCTGGTCAATCAGTTTGTACCAGAAAGAGAGGTTGAAATATATACCCATGAATATCTCGGCCATCATGACTATGGGCACAACCTTAAGGCCTTCCCAATAGGTCCTTCCTATTATAAACTTGAAGTAATCCAGGTAGAACATGACAAACAGGAATGCCAGCAGTGAGAATATTATGAAATACTTCATGGCATCGGCATAAATCTTGTTCTGGCCTGTCTTGTCCTTGGCGGCGGTGCTGAACACCATAGGCTCATAGGCGTAACGGAATGCCTGTGTGAGCATGGACATTATCATGGCAACCTTGACGGCGCTTCCGTAAATGCCCAACAGCCTTTCACCTTCCTCGCCCGTGATGATCTTGGTAAAGCATATCTTATCGGCCACCTGGTTTAGGATACCGGCCAGACCCAGAATCAGGATAGGCCAGGTGTAGGACAGCATCTGTTTGAACAGCTTTGTGTCAAATCCGTTCCTAATCTGCTTAATCTCGGGCAACAAACCTAAGGTAATGCTGGCCGAGCAGAACAGATTGATGTAGAATACGTATCTGATTACGTTATCCATGCTGTACCATCCAAGCAGTCTGGGATGATTCTGGTAAACCGATGAGAACCACAACACTATTATCAGGTTGAGGGCAATTGTAAGGCCGATGTTGGTAAGCTTGAGCGCGGCAAACTTAATGGGCCTCTTAAGGAATCTCAGATATGAGAATACGATAGCCTGAAAAGAGTCAATAGCCACTACGAGTGACAGGGCCGTCACATACTCTGGGTGATCAGGATACTGCAGGAAAGCACATATCTCATACCTGAATGTTATGCACAAGGCAGCAAACAGCGCAGAAAGGATACCTACCGATATGAGAGCGGTAGAATAGACCCGTTCCGGTTTCTGCCCCTCTTTATTGGCGAACCTGAACATTGTGGTCTCCATTCCGAATGTAAGCAGCACCAGACACAGGGCAGTATAGGCATACATCTTGGTGATAGCTCCATACTGTGCATCCTGAGCCTCAAGGATATTAGTGTATAGTGGTGTAAGCAGATAGTTTATGAACCTGCCTACAATGCTGCTTATTCCGTAAATGGCCGTATCCTTGGCCAATGATGCCATCTTGCTGCTTGCCATTGCCTAATTTACTTAAGTAGTTCTGATATCTTCCTCTCCAGATCGTCTCCTCTCAGATTGGTAGCTATAATCATGCCGGTGCTTGCGTCTACCAGGAAATTGGCAGGAATTGAGGTTATACCGTATTCTCTTGACACCTCATTGTCCCAGTATTTCAGGTCACTTACATGTACCCAGTTCATCTGGTTGTCTGTGATGGCCTTGAGCCAGGCGTCTTTTGAGCGGTCAAGTGATACTCCCAGGATCTGGAATCCTTTTTCAAAATATTTGCTGTAGGTCTCTTTAAGGTACGGAACCTCACGCATGCACGGTCCGCACCATGATGCCCAGAAATCTATCAGCACATATTTTACTCCCGGAGCCGCCAGCACATCCTTTGATGATATGACGTTGCCGTGGATATCGGTCTGGCTGAATTCTGTATATGGGCTTCCGGGTGCCGTGCCCATCAGTTTTACATTGCGTTCATTAAGAGCTTTCCACAGATCAGTCTCCTGCATACGAGCCTTGAATGAGTCAAGTATGTTCCTTACCTCTTGCGGTTCCAGGTCATCGGCAACCTCACGGAGGCATATCAGGCCAAACAGGTTACCGCTGTTCTTTTTTGCGCCATCCACCAGGAATGTCTTCCATTTCTGCTGAACCTCCTCAATAATGCCGTCCTGGCCCTCATGAGCCTCATAATACTGTGTAAGCTCAATAGACTTTTGTACAAAGGTGTTGAACAGGTCATTAGTCCTGGAGCCTGTCACCTTATATTCATCATAAAAGCCCAGAGGAACCATAGTGAGATCACCCGGTTCAAGAATTACCGTGCAGTTGAGTGATGCCACACGTAGGTTGCGCGTATTGGCAATATTTGCAAGCTTGGGCAGTATGATTTCACCCTTGAATGAGAACTCTCCTTTATCACTTACCTCTGCCGAATCAATCACTTGACCGGAGCTTATCAGATACAGCTTGTCTATATCCTTTTCCTGTATGGATCCATGCAGCAGATAGGCTGTTTTCTGACCAGTGCAGTTGCACAATACCATAGACAGGAGTAATAACAGGGATGCTTTCTTCATATCGTTGTTTTAAGTAATTCCTAGCCCAAATATAGGGAGTTAGTTTCAAACTGAAGGCCTTATTTTGGCCCATTATTGAAATTTTTGAAAAATTTTCCTGTAAAAGTGTTGCACGCAATAAAACCATGTCTTATATTTGCCCTCGATAGATTGCTGAGTTACATTTTTAATCCCGGAATTAGGCATTGAAAATGTAGCTCTTTTTTTGTCTATTTTGAACTTTATTTGTTTGAATAAATGTTGTTAAGAGACTCCATCATCGCTATGATGGCCTTGTTTGCAGCCTTTTCCTGTCAGAGTAAAAACACTCAGCTGGAAACAGCGCTCGGGTCGGCCGGTGAAAACCGGCCGACCATAGAGGCTGTCTTAAATCACTACAGTACCCAGGATCCTGTTCCCGAGAAATTTGAAGCAGCCCTGTTCCTTATTAAGAATATGTCCGCGCACTATTCTTACTTGGGTGATTCCATTTACCTGTATTATGACTATGCTCAGCGCATTCTGAGTAATGACACCCTTACACCTGAGTCACAGCGCGACTCACTGCTCATGGTGACCAAAAGGTTGTATTCTCATTTACCTGAGCGTACCGTCCCTGATACAAGAGTAATATCAAAGGATTATCTTATACATAATATAGACCTCTCTTATGACCAGTGGAAAAACTGTCCATGGGCAAGCCAGCTCACTTTCAATGAGTATCTGGAATGGCTGTTGCCATATAAGGCGGTAGATCTGCAGGAATTGGATTATTGGCGTGACACCTTATCACTGTACTTTGGTGACGGCATGCGTAATCCCGTAAAGAATGATGTGGAGTACAATACCACCACAGGTGTGGCCGATATGATCCGCAATGAGGTTCTAACCAAGATAAACCGTCACGGCCTCTATACGGAAAGTGGATTGCCGTTGCTCAGCGCTTCACTTCTGCACCGTCAGACATTCGGACATATTCCTGATTATGCGCTGCTGGCTGCTTTGTCATTCCGCAGTATGGGAGTTCCGGTGGTTCTTGATGAAACTCCTGTAGGAGCAAGGGATGAGGCAGCAACCCGTTGGTTCGTGATTTTGTCGGACCGCGGTAAGGAGGTTACCTCAGAGTGGGATCTTGCCACCCAGATAGGCTGGTCCTTCTTTCCGTATGAACGTGGGCCCAAGGTATTCAGACAGACATATGCAATAGATGAACGCAGACTTGATTATATACAGAACGCAAAGTACGTATATCCCTTTGATATTACCGTAAAGGACGTCACAGACAAATACTTTCTTTCATCACATGTCTCTGTAACTATTGAAAAACACAACCGGAGCAAACTTAAGGACCGATACGTCTATATCGCTTCGGCCATTCGTTCAACTCAGGACCATATCGCACCCAGTGCGGGTCCTGAGCCGGACGGTTGGAAAATTGTAGATTTCTGCAAACTAAAGGGTCGTAGGGCCGTTTTTGAGAACATGGGCCGTGAAGTCATGTACATAGTTCTGGGTTATGACGGTGTTGCTCTCGTACCGATATCAGATCC
Organism: Bacteroidaceae bacterium; assembly: GCA_045220475.1. Classification (GTDB taxonomy): domain Bacteria; phylum Bacteroidota; class Bacteroidia; order Bacteroidales; family Bacteroidaceae; genus Colenecus. Next base: position 109,198 of record JBGUVW010000031.1, on the reverse strand, counting down.
CTTTATATTAAAGAAGGATGGAACCACCCAATACGTATCTGCTGATACGGTTTTCTCTCCATATTTGAATAAATGGTGTAATAAACCAATCTGAATCAATCATGAAAAACATCTTTGGATTTATTGGGGCTTCGGTCTCATGTGTTCTCCTGGCAGTTTTAAGCAGTTGCAGTAATGAACAGAGGTATCTGCGTTATGCCCTTAAAGTTGCCGGCGAGAACCGGCCGCAACTTGAACGGGTCCTTGACCATTATAGGCACGAGGACAAGGATCCGTCCAAGTTAGCTGCTGCCAAGTATCTTATCATCAACATGCCGGGACACTTCTCATACTCTGATACGGCAACAGTTGATTTCTATTATAACGCAGCTCTTAAGATTCAGCAATCAGGCGGTACCCCCGAGTGGCAGCGTGATACCTTACGCTCCATCAGTGATGCGCTCAATTATACTCTTTCAAGATCCGTAGAATCTGACATAAAGCTGGTAACATCTGATTATCTGATTGAAAATATTGACAAGGCATTCCATGAGTGGCGTACCCGTCCGTGGGCTCAGCATCTCACATTTGATGAGTTCAGGGATTGGATATTGCCATACAAAGTCATAGATTATCAGTTGCTGGATTCATGGCGTGATACCCTTTCGGCACGTTTCTCGGACAGTATCAGTTCCGTTCCGTCAGATGATGACCGCCGTCTCTCCATATATGGTGCAATAGATATAGTCCGTAATGAGATTCATACCAAGAATCCGCCGCGTGTATTATGGGAGGAACGCAGCGGTATACCTTTAAGAAATGCCCAGACATGGGCCCATATGACATTTGGCAGCTGTTATGATTATGTAACTATGGGAACTGCCGTTTTCCGTAGCCTGGGACTGCCGTCGGTTGTGGACCGTGTTCCAGTATGGGGACGTAACAGTGAAGGACACAGTTGGTTCACGTTCCTTTCAGACCAGGGCAAGGAGACTCCAACTATCAATTCCCTTATCGTAGCGGCTGGCATGCCATTCTATCCCTATGAACGTATTCCCAAAGTTTGGCGCAGTACATTTTCCATTAACCGTGACATTGTAAGATACCGTAATACGGCCAAATATGTCCATCAGTTTGATCTGTGCCAGCAGGATGTGACGGACCATTACGTACGGACATCGGACATAGAGGTTCAGTTATTGAGTGATATAAGGATTGATGATAAATATGCCTACATAGCAGTGTTTGTAAATTCCGGTGGTCCATCATGGCGTGTCCTGGATTATGGAGAGGTTAAGCATGATAAGGCCTGTTTCAGGAACATGGGTAGAAACGTTCTTTACATAGCGCTCTATTATAACGGTTCTGCCCTTGCTCCGGCAAGTGAACCGTTTATCCTGGAAAAAGACGGTAGAGTACGTTATATCCATAGCGAAGGAGGTGACGGCGTGCGCAGCATTGATATTCGTCGCAAGTACTTTGAGTCTTATAATGTGGTAGATATGCGTCGGCGTATACTTGGAGGCAAGATACAGTGCGCAACACGTCCTGATTTCAGTGATTCAGTAACACTTTACACAATAGAGAGTACAATAATTCCTGACAAGATTCCGGTTTGTGCCCGTGCCCCTTACCGTTACTGGCGTTATCTCTCGCCCGACGGCTCATGGGGTAGTGTTGCCGAGGTCCTGTTTATGGATAGCTTGGGTAATCCGGTAAAAGGCCGTGGAATTGCAGTCCCCGAGGCGGGCCAGGATGCAATAGACCGGGCATATGACGGAGACCTGCTCAGCAATTTTGAGGTGAACCAACCAGATGGAAACTGGGTGGGGCTGGATTTGGGAACTCCTGGCAATGTATCATTCGTAAGGATTGTCCCCCGTAGTGATGACAATGACATATGTCCCGGCAACCAGTATGAACTGCTGTACTTTGACGGACTAGACTGGTTCTCAATAGGCCGTAAAGTGGCCGATGACAACACTCTGCATTATGACAATGTTCCCATCAATACACTTCTCTGGCTACGTAACTATACCAGAGGAAATGATGAGCGTCCGTTCCTGCTGGATCAAGACGGAAACATAGAATGGTGGTAATGAATGATTATGGTATTAGATAATATTAATGTAACTCAACAATAGCTTTATCTGCCGGGGCGGCTCCGTGCATAGGCTCCAAGGGTGCATGGTAGCTGCCCATGGCGGATTTATCACGATTGTTGACTAAAGAATTGAATTATGTGATAGAAAACTAGAGAGCAATAACAGATCTGGAAAGAGAGAAGGGATAAGACAGTGCCACCCTTGCAAAGTTCGCTGTCAATATCCCTTCCCAATCCAGGTCCATAGTTTAACCTAAACCTGAACGCCGCAAAGATAGTGGATTTAAAGAATTATTCATCTAGTCTTAAGCAAATTGGATGATAAAGAAATATGGTTTTAGACCTTTTCCATAAATGAGAGATTGTGTATAAAGGCTTTTACGCCCTACAAACAACTATCATGTATTGTGGAATCAAAGCTTAATAGTACAATGAGTTTAACTTTAAAAATAATTGAAATGAAAACAAAACATTATGTACTGCTAGCCATAATGACAGCAGCTTTATCTGTGCTTTCTATTGATCGTGTAAGGAATGCATTGTTTTTTGACACAAAGATTGCTTATGCAGATCCAGAGTGGGTACTTCTTCCTGATGCGAATGGAACCGAAAGAGTAGTATTGCTTAATTCCAGACCAGATATTGTATATAATACAGCAAGCGAATGGGGTGGTACTCTGGGAGTTACAGTTAAAATGCTTGAGGCTAGGGCCGGAGCGTATCATAAAGCGCTGTCTGATTGCAGGATAGCTCTCACATATTGTACAAAAAGCGATGATGATATGTGTCCGATGTCTTACAATGGAAATGTTTTTCTAATACTACCAGGTTCAAAACAATGGGTTCCAATGTTAAGCAGTCCTTTTTGATTTGAGTATTAAACATATAATACTATCTTAACATGAAGAAATACAGAGTTTATATTATCGCTATCAGCTTATTGTTTTTGTTGTGTCAATCAGAGAATGTTATAAGTGCTCTGTCATTTGATACAAAAATTGCATATGCTGAACCTCCCGAATGGGGATGGAGAATGGAAAATGGTACAGAAGTATCATTTATTTTTAATACGACCCTAAGACGTAGGCGCCTAACTCCTTTAGAGTTTTTCAATATCTATAACATAGATCTGTCAATAGATGATGGAAGAATTGAAGAAAGGTGGTGTGGATCACAAGATTACTCTTTGTGTGAAACTCAATATGTTGGGGTTTGGCTGCCAGATGGTACTAAACTCGATAATATCATACCAGAACTAATGGAGTATTAATTCTTATTTGGGGCTTCGGCCCCAAATATTAAATAGATAAAGATTATGAAAAAGATTATTTGTTTGTGTTTATTGTTGGTTTCTTTGATTTCATGTTCTGATAAGAACAGCGGTGAAGATTTATTTAATTATCCTACCAAACATTATATTGATCTGGATAATAAAACGAACCGTTTTGATATCATTGACAGAATTGCGGATATCAGTGTATTGAACTTGAAGGTTGGTGATAATTGGGTTCATCTGGATTGTCCTAAAATGGCCGTTTCTGATAATGGTTATTATTTCCTTTCAGATAGGACCTATTTTTTCTTGGGTTATGACAAGTCTGGCAATCTTAAGTTCTCAAAACCACTTACCGGAAGGGGGAGAGGTGAAGTGCTGAATGTGGGTAACATGTTTATGATGAATGATACACTGATGCTTTATGATCTTGTATTGGGCCGACTGTTGCGTTATACAGATATGGGAGAATTCATGGGTTATGATAATAAGACCGAAATAAAAGGGAGTTATCTGTATAAGAACTCAGATTCTTATTTGGGCCTCACCGTTTTTGGAGAGAATGAAAAAAATAATCATTACTGCATAACCTATAATAAAGATGCTTCCAGATATGACAGTTATCTGACTATGCCGCCTTACTTGATAGCATTTAATGGAACTGAAGGGTATACGGAATTATCATATATTTATCATGATACACTCCGATTCATGTTGAATTATGATTACAATATTTTTTCTTTGACCAAGAACGGGGTTGAATCAACTTACAGGTTTAAGGCAGATAAGGAGATGACAAAAGACATCTTTGATGGAATTACTGGGGCTGAACTGATGCTTCCGGGTAAAGATCTTATGGTATTTAATGGGGATTTCCTTAACTCTATATCCGGCTTATTTGAAACGGACAAATATATTGTAGCCAATTTTTTTATCAACAATAAATATCATTCCATGTTGTATGACAAGACGCAAAACTCTTGTGGTATTATTTTGCGTCCTGACAGTTTCTTTGAAGATTCTCTGGTTCCGGAATTGACAACATTGGATATATGGAAATATATATGGTTCTCCTTTACAAGGTTATGTGAGTATGACAATATTATATATGGTCGTGTTTCTTATAGTTTATACTACATTCTTTCAAAAACCGAATCCCTTCATGATGAAAAAATCAGGTCTCTCTATAAGCAATTGAAGAGATATGTTGAAGAACAGAACCTTTCTGAGGGAGAAACAATCTTTATTAAGATGGAGCTGTTGTAAATGAGTAAGGAATCTGTAAAAAAATGGTTATCGTCCAGTCTGATTATTCTGGTGTTGTCGTTATGTTTTTTCAGTTCCGGAATAATCAGAAATGATGATATAATTGGGAGACAAATTGAATGTGACAGTTTACTGCTTGTAAAGGGAAATCGTGTTGATATGGTACTAATAGATACTTTGTTACATGATTATTCCATCATTTTGTGGATAGATTCATCAAAATGTGCGGCATGTGAAATGGAACATCTGCTTGGCTTTGAATCCTTTTATGATGTTTGCAGGGAGATAATGGGCGATAGATGTGATTTTAAGGTGATTATATCTCCAAAGGATGACATTGGCCTGATAGTTAATGATATAAAGTTTCAGGATTATCCTTTTGACGTATTGGTTGATTTCAGGTACAAGATGTCTGCAGTTCTAAACCGTAACCAACGATTGCTATTGGTCGCAAAAGATGGTATGGTATCAAAGTATTATCGACTGGAAAATAGAGAGTCTGATACACGCAAGTTGAAAGACTGTCTGGATTACCTTGCCCAAATGTATAATGATTCAGGTTGGTATTATGAGTGAATTAGTGACGCGAGTAAAGAAGATACATAAAATCTGCTCGTTGGATATCGCCATATTATTGTTTGCATTTTTGCTGATTGCAGGTCAATATATACTTGGTGGATATACCTCATTGGCAGAATGTGCCTCAGATATCAAACTGAGGAACAGTGTCTTGATACTATTTTATTATTCAGTTTCGCGATTGCTTTTCCATTATTATAAAGGAACGGCATATCTGATATGTTTATCCATACTCTTGCTTATAACATTAAAAGAGTCTTACATGGGTATCTTACAGTTGTATCATGGAGCTGAATATCCGGTTGGTTCAATGTCGAATACTAATCTTTATGGATGTTTTCTTTCCATTTCATGCAGCGTGTTGGCAGTAATTGTACTTAACGGATGCAAAGTATGGCTAAAGATACCTTCTTTATTGTTGATTGGCTTGATCATTGTATTAGTTGGTTTCACAAAAAGCCGTCTGGCTTTGTTGGCACTAATTATTCCGGTCTTTTGTTATTTCTGTTTGAGTCCAAAATATTCGGAGTTTGTCAAGAAACATATTGTTACAATAGCTGTTATTCTGGTTTCCCTGTTCGCGATTCTTTATTACGTAAAGAAACCGTCTGCAGACGGACGGTTTTATATGGCAAAGATTGCATTTAGGGCAATGCCTCATAATGGTGTACTGGGGTCTGGAATAGAGAGTTTTTCAACTGTCTTTGGAGACGAACAGATCAGGTATTTCAGTAATAACTCATATGATGTAGATATTGATTCTATACTTAATGGCGACTTTAAAGATGCCCGGTATGCATGTTCTCTATTGACTGCGTTCAATGAATTTCTGCGGATAGGAGTGGAACATGGTTTCTTAGCGATGTTGTTATCACTCTATATTATCCTAAGAGCAATATGGCTATTAATTAAAGATAAGAATCCATTGGGGTATGGTCTATTATCCCTATTCCTTATATCGCTATTCTCATATCCTCATTGTTATTCTGATTATTGCTTGTCTTTGTCTATGTTTCTTGGAGCTGCAAGTAGTCTGGATAACTCTTTCTCTGATACCAAATACTCCTTTGCTCCTTTACTGTTAACTTATTGTGAAATAGCTATATTTGGAATTATGCTGTTTCTTGAGTTGCCTCAAATAGAGCGATCTAGGGAACTTAGGAATGGAGAATCAGATGCATTATTCTTTTTCAACAAAGGGGAGTTCCAGACAGTATGCAATCTTTGTGACGACCGGTTTGACAAGGATTTATCGAGCGGAGATTTGATTTATGCTTATGGCGTGTCCTTAAGTAAGACAGGGCATTATGAAAAATCTGATTCTATCTTACGGTTGGGAATAAGCCGTTATAACAATCCCTCCTTATGGCGTGAAATTGGGCATAATCATTTTAGGCATAAGCATTATAGTGAAGCTGAGACTTCATACATTAAATCTTTCCTGCTGACACCTCATAGGATAACGCCATTAATGGACCTGGCTGAACTGTATCATTATACAGGCGATATGGAAAAACTGGATGCAATTGCTGTATTTTCAGATAAGTTCACTCCTAAAATTCAGTCAAATACCGCAAAAGAATATCACAACCGTATAAAAATGTTGGCAAATGGAGAATAAAAGAACAGAATCAAAGAATAGCAGCATTAAGTCTGTAGTAACTCCTTATCTGTTTGCTTTATGTTTGGCTGTTGTTCTGATAAAAATACTGGTAATGGATTCCTATAGAGTGGTGACACCCTCAATGTATCCCACCATAGAGCCGGGTCAAAGAGTTCAAGTAGACAAAATGCTGTTTGGGCCTAGGATAATGATTAATGAGAAAAAATACGTCTGTCGTATTCCTGGTTTAAGGGAGTTATTACCGGGAGATGTTATCCTGTTTAATACGCCTATAAAAAAATGGAGTCATACAATTGAACTTAATAATACCGAGGTATACTGTAAACGTGTACTGGGATGTCCCGGAGATAGGATAGGAGCGGTGGATGGGCATTGTTGGAATGACAAGGTGTTGAGGCCTATTGGAGTAGTAGAAGAGCAGGAGAGATTACGCTGGATGTTTGACAGCGTGTTTATCTGGAATGACAATTATGATGTTATTCCATTATCCGCTCATAAGTGGAACATAAAGAATTGGGGTCCTTTGGTTGTTCCTGCAAAGGGAATGAAAGTATCTCTGGATGGTTTTACCCGTGAGTTGTACCGTCAGGTTATTGAGTATGAGACGGGCGATGTAATGAGTGATGATCTGGAGGAGTATTCCTTTAAGGGGGATTATTATTTTGCTTTAGGTGATAATTCCATGAACTCCTATGACTCCCGTTTCTGGGGATTCATTCCCGAGGAGTTTATAATAGGGATTGTGGGGGGACGGAAGGTCCTTAATGGTTATGGGCAGACCAAACGGTGGTAGGTGGTTCCGAATACAGAGATGAAGCCGTCGTGACGGAATCCGTTCGCACTGTATAGGCGGTAGGCTTCATCATTCTCCGGATCAACGGCAATGGTGGCTAGGGGTATTCCTGCGGCGTTTTGCAGGCGGAACATCTCTTTGATCAGGGCAGTGGCTACGCCTTTGCGGCGGAACTGGGGGAGTACGGCCAGGGAGTCAAGGTAAAACTCGCCGGGACGGGCCTCGTCATCCATCTGGTTGTAGTCATCACCTACGTACATGCGGATCATGGGGAATGTTATGTCACGCATACGGCGGTATCGGGCACCGTCATAGGCTACCATCAGGCCGGCGGGTTGACCGTCATAGAGTGCAATCGTGGAGTTCCGCCAGCTGTACAAGGTGTCTTCACGGCTGCTTATGGTGGCCAGATGGTCTATGTGGCGGGGATCAGTCTCCTCAATATGCAGCGCACGGAGCACGTTCTCGGCAATGAAACGTGAATCGGCCTGGGTGGCTTTTCTTAGTGTAATGACTGAATCCATATCCTTGATCACGTGGTACAAAGATATAGCAATACCGTGTTTATTAAAAAATAAAAAAACTATAACATAGGTATGGGTGGGCCAAAAGATTGTTTACCTTTGCCGGAAACCTGATTATTAATAGTATTTATTGTTTGCAATCAACTTTATGAAAAGACCTTTTCTAAGAGTTTTGCTCCTGCTGCCGGCGCTGTTGGCGCATTCCTTGTGTGGAGGACAGATTATCGGTCCCAGAACACTTACAATGCAGGAAGTGATTCAACTGGCTCAGGAGAACTCAATCTCTTCAATGAGTAACCGTAACAATTTTGTGGCGTCGTACTGGAATTACCGCTCTTATAAGGCGCAGCTGTTGCCTTCATTGAGCCTTAGTGCCACTTTGGGCGATTTTAGACGTTCGCTTGATAAGCTGCAGGATTTCAGTACGGGTGCTGTAGCTTACAGGACCAGTTACAATATGACAAACACCGCTACGCTGAATTTCAGTCAGAACATTCCGCTTACAGGTGGTCAGATTACTCTGTCTACCGATATGCAGAGACTGGATCAGTACAGCCCGTCACGTCTTACATCCTATTATGCACAGCCCATTTATCTGAGTTATGCCCAGAGTCTGTGGGGATACAACCAGTTCAAGTGGGAGAAAAAGACACAGCCCAAGCAGTATGAGGTGGCAAAACGCCAATACATTGAGAGTATGGAGCAGGTTAACCAGACTGCCGTCTCTTATTTCTGGGGTTACGTGCGTGAAAAGGAGCAATATGAACGTGCCCTGAAGAGTTTTGAGGAGAGTAAACGCCTGTTCGCGGCCGGTCAGACACGTTTTGAGATGGGTACCATAACTCGTGACCAGCTTATGCAGATTGAGGTGACAATGCTTAATGACTCTTTGAAACTGAGTTCCTTGTCGGTCAGTCTGCGTTCGTCACTGAACCGTCTGTGCTCTTACATTGGTTATAAGGAGGATACGGAACTGAACCTTAAGATTGACTATGATATTCCTGATGTGACTCTGGATTATGATGATATGTTGGACAGGGCTCTGCACAACTCATCATTCCAGCTGGGTCAGGAAATAGAGTATATTGAGGCCGAGTCCAGTATCGCAAGGGCCAAGTCGGAGAGGGGCCTGTCTGCCAGACTGAACGCCAGATTCGGTATGTCGGGCTCATCGGAGAAATTCAGGGATACGTTCATTGAGCTTAAAGACCAGGAGGTTATTAATGTTCAGCTCAACATCCCCATTCTGGATTGGGGCCTGGCACGCGGACGTGTACGTATGGCCGAGGCTCGAGCCCAAACCACACGTAACCGTCTGGAGCAGAATATGATTGATTACCGTCAGGACCTGTTCACCCAGGTCATGCAGTTCAACAATCAGCGCAGTCAGTGTGAGATCTCAAAGCGTGCAGCTGACCTGGCTGAGGAGAGCTATGAGCTTGCGCTCAAGAATTTCAGCAGCAGTTCAATGACCATGACCCAGCTGGATCAGCTTAAGGAGAAACGTGACGATGCCTTGAGCAACTATGTCTCCAGTGTTGGCAATTTCTGGAACTATTATTTTGCCATAAGACGCACTACGTTGTATGACCCGGAATCGGGCAAGGACATTAGTGTTGAGTTTGACAACCTTATCAAGTAAGAATAGAAATTATACGAGTATGAAAAAGCATATTTTAAAGATTGCGTCAATAGTATTGTTTGCAGCACTTGCATATGGAATGAACAGCTGCAAGGGTAAGAAAGAGAAGAATGAGAATACTGATGATACTGAGATGGCCCGCGGTACTTACAATGCCGAGAAGAATGTTGTGACCGTGGTACCTCTGGAGCGTAAGGCCTTTAACAAGCAGTTGGTTTGCAACGGTAAGCTTGAGGCTCAGAGTAAGGTTACCATTCAGTTTGCAACCCAGGGTACTGTGGCTGAGATTGGTGTTCGTGACGGACAGAAGGTGCAGAAGGGACAGATCCTGGCATCACTTGATAAGGAGCAGCCCCGCCGTCAGCTGGAGCAGGCCCGTCTGTCATATGACAAGGCCGAGATGAGTCTGGCCGATAAGCTGCTGGATTACGGTTATTCACTCTCTGATACTGCCAAGATTCCGGCAGACCAGAAGCGTGTGATATATATCAATTGCGGTTTCATAGACGCTCAGATATCACTTGCCAACGCAGAGAGGACATATGAGCAGTGTGACCTTAGGGCTCCTTTCAGCGGAAAGGTGGCCAGCCTTAAGGGTCGTGTTCATGAGCAGAGCGGCCAGTTGTGCACTCTGATTGATGACAGCCGTTATCTGGTACGTTTCAGCGTGCTGGAGACAGAGTATAAGTTTATCCGTGTGGGCCAGCAGGTGCTGGTATCCCCGTTTGTGGATAATGATGTGGAGCTTAAGGGTTCAATCATATCCATCAACCCCACTGTTGACCAGAACGGTCAGATTGCCGTTACTGCACAGGTTCCGGGATCAGATGACCTGATGGACGGAATGAACGTGCGCATTACTGTTGAGAACAGCATCCCAGACCAGCTGGTGGTTCCCAAAAGCGCAGTGGTTATACGTGACAACATGGATGTGCTGTTCCGATACAAGGACGGAAAGAGCCTGTGGACATATGTGAATGTGCTCATGTCAAACACCACGGAGCATGTGGTTGAGGCCAATAAGGACCGTGGAGCCGATCTTGAGTTAGGTGACCTTATTATTACCAGCGGAAACCTTAATCTTGGCGATGAGGCTCCGGTAGTTCTGGAATGATATGTTCAAAGGATTGACCAACCGCCCCATAGCGGTGACCATGGTGCTGATAGCAGTTATGGTCCTGGGTATTGCGGCCATACGTAAACTGCCGGTATCACTTGTTCCCGATATCAATATACCGCAGATTACGGTTCAGGTTACATCGCCTGACCGCAGTGCGCGAGAGCTGAACGACATCCTGTTGGAGAGGTTGCGCAGTGAGCTGGTGCAGGTCCCGCATCTGCAGGATATTACCTGTACTGCCCGTGACGGCAGCGGCCTTATTCAGATGACATTTGAGTACGGAGCAGACGCCGATTACATCTTTATAGATGTCAATGAGCGCGTGGACCGTGCAGGATGGCCTCAGGGTGAGGAGCGCCCGATGATAGCACGTGCCAGTGCTACGGATATCCCGGCATTCTTTATAAATGTCTCCATCAAGAAGGGGCTCAACACCAGTGATAACCGTTTCATGGAGATGAGCGATTTTGTACGTCAGGTCATTGTACGCCGTCTGGAGCAGATTCCTGAGGTGGCAATGGTGGATGTATCGGGACAGGTGTACCCGCAGTTGCTTGTCATACCTGATATGGAGAAACTGCGTGCCTTAGGTACCAATGAGCAGCAACTGAGCAATGCCATCCAAAGCGCCAACGTTAACCTGGGTAGCCTGTCCATCCGTGACGGTGAGTACCGTTTTGACGTGCGTTTTGAGTCCAGCGTGGTTACACGTGAGGATGTTGAGAACGTATGGCTCAAACTGGGCGGCCGCACCTATCAGATCAAGGATCTGGCCGAGGTACGTGAGGAGCAGCAGCGTAAGAAGGGTGAGGTTACCAGTGACGGCTCACAGTGCGTGACACTGGCTGTAATCAAACGTACCGATGCCCGAATGGCCAATCTGCGTGAGGGTATCCAGAAACTGATGGATGCCTTTGACAAGGATTATCCCGATATGGAGTTCACCATTACACGTGACCAGACGGAGTTGCTTGATTACTCCATCAACAACATGGTACGTAACCTTCTGTATGGTGCCCTGTTTGCCTGTATCATAATATTCTTCTTTATGCAGGATGTACGCAGTCCGCTGCTGGTGGTCATTACCATTCCTACGGCACTGATATTGTCATTCCTGTTCTTCTACGTGCTCAAGATATCAATCAACATCATTTCTCTGTCCGGTCTGGTATTGGGCTTGGGTATGATGGTGGATAACTCCATCATCACGATTGATAACATCACGCAACGCTGGATGAAGGGAGAACCCTTGCAGGATGCCTGTGTTTACGGAACCCAGGAGGTGTTCACACCTATGTTGAGCTCCGTGCTCACCACATGTGCCATATTCATTCCTCTTATATTCATGAGCGGAATTGCCGGTGCCCTGTTCTATGATGAGGCAATGGCAGTTACCATCACTCTTATATCGGCACTCATAGTTTCCGTAATGGTCATTCCGGTATTCTATTACCGTTTCTATAAGAACCAGCCCTGTTTTACCCCCAACAAGTTCATAAGCAAGATAAGCGTGGGTAACATGACCGGTGGTTATGACCGCATACTGAGTTGGTTCTTCCGCCGCAGGGGTGTGATGTGGGGCATATTCGGTGCCGCCGTATTGCTGATAGGCGTGTTGTTCATCAAGCTTGACAAGCAGAAACTGCCTGTTCTTTCACACAGTGACACTCTTGTAAACATTGAATGGAACCAGCGCATATCGATTGAGGAGAACAACAGTCGTTGTGAGCAGATCGTGGCTCAGTTCCCGGATATGGTTGAGCAGTACACCTGCATGACCGGTGCACAGCAGTTTGCCCTGTCACACACTCGTGAGCTGACACTGTCAGAGGCTATAATCTATATCAAGGCCGGATCAACACATGACATTGATAAGATAGAGGAGCAGGTAGCGGAGTATATCCATAAGACCTGGCCTGATGCCGTTCACAGCAGTCAGGCATCGGGAAATATCTTTGATATGCTGTTCTCAGATCATGAACCGCCGTTGGTGGCACGTATTAAACGTACCAATGGTAGTACCCCTGATCCTGACCAGCTTACATCCCTGCTTGGCTCCATACGTACTGAACTGCCCGACATTGAGATTCAGCCGGCCGAGTGGAATGAGTATATTGAGCTTGTTGCAGATCCGGAGCGTCTGGCCCTCTATGAGGTGGATTTCAATACGCTGCTCAGCTATCTGCAGAAATCAATGAATTCAAGTTCCGTTCTGCGTATATCCAAGGGCGATATCTCCATGCCTGTGGTTATTGGTGTGGGCGAGAAGGAGGCACGTGACCTTATCCAGAACCAGTATCTGGATACCCGTGGCGGACGCGTTCCGCTTGAGATCCTGCTCAAGGAGACACGTAACCGTGACCTCAAGTCAATTACATCGGGCGTGGACCGTGAGTTCTATCCGTTGGTTCTCAATGTTAAGGGTAAGGAGGCACGCCGTGCCATGGATGCCATCCAGAAAGTGGTTCGTGCCGATGAGAAGTTTGACGTTAGTTTCTCAGGTACATATTTTACCAACCGCGAGATGATAAAGGAGCTGTGCGGAGTGCTTGTCATATCAATCCTGCTGCTGTTCTTTATCCTGTCGGCTCAGTTTGAGAGTCTGATACAGCCATTCATTATTCTGAGTGAGCTTATCATAGACATCTTTGCGGTGCTTGGTGTACTGTGGATCTTTGGTGAGACTCTGAACCTTATGTCCATGATCGGTATGGTGGTTATGTGCGGTATCGTTATCAATGACTCCATACTTAAGGTGGATACCATAAACCGTCTGCGCGAGAGCGGTATGGGGCTTAAACACGCTATTCTTGAAGCCGGCAGCCGCCGTCTTAAGGCTATAGTAATGACATCTCTCACCACTATCCTTGCCATCGCTCCGTTCCTGGTGCGTGGCGATATGGGTAGTGACCTGCAGTATCCTCTGTCTCTGGCTCTCATAAGCGGCATGATTGCAGGTACGTTTGTGAGCGTGTTCTTTGTACCCCTGGCTTATTACGTAATCTATAAGCACACAGAAAGATGAGTGATAAGCAGAAAGGAAAGAGCCATGCTTTTTCCATAATCCTTATAATGATTGTGCTCATGTTGGTGGGTGCGGCCTGCATCCCGCTGCTGAACGTACAGTATGAGCCCAAGACCGAGAATCTGGGACTGAGCGTCGATTTTGGCGGCAAAGGCTCTGCCCGTGTGATTGAGAGTGAGATCACATCGGTCATAGAGGGCGCACTCAATACCGTTGCCGGCGTGAGCAGTATCAGAGCTACGTCCAGACAGAATGGAGGTTACATCAATCTTACTTTCAAGAAGGGTACGGATATGGAGACCACCAGATTTGATGTCTCCACACGTCTGCGCCAGATCCGCTCCCGCTTGCCTCAGGACGCACATTATCGGGTGAGTGGCTCATCGGGTGGTGGCGGACGTGGCAAGAAGACACTTCTTTCTTACTCCATCAATGCCGATATGCCTGCAACGGAGATTGTAAGGTATGTCCAGGATCATCTTGTCACACCTCTGTCACGTATTGAGGGAGTGGACGGAGTAGAGCCATCAGGTGCAGAGCCTTTTGAATGGGTGCTTACCTTTGATCCCAACTCACTGCGTGCTGCCGGACTCACCCCCAGCGTCTTGAGTAATGCAATAAGCCGATATTTCAGACGCAGCAATGAGATTGTGGGAACTGAGGTAGTTGATGACAACCTGATGCTTGTGCGCCTTAGGACCATGGATGCAAGGAACGACATAGAGAGCATCCCGGTAACCAAGGTGGGTGACCGCCTCTATTATGTAGGTGATTTTGCAACCATCTCATATCAGGAGCGTATACCAAGTTACTATAGGCGTATCAATGGCCTTAACATGATTGGCCTTACCATAATGGGCCAGGAGGATATCAACATAGTAACGGTGGCAGCTGCCGCAAAGCAGAAAATGGAGGAACTCAAGGCCTCAATGCCCGAGAACTTTGCCGTCAAACTTGAGTATGACGGGTCAGAGAATCTGAGCAATGAGATTGAGAAGATATTCTTCCGTGCCGTGATGTCACTTGCCATACTGCTGATGTTTGTGCTGTTGGTAAGCCGCAGTTTCCGTTACCTGCTTGTGATAGGACTCACCATTACGGTAAATATCCTGAGCGCGATAGCATTCTACAAACTATTCGGGGTATCGATTGAACTCTACTCTATGGCCGGTATCACGGTTTCACTGGGTATAATAATCGATACGGCCATAGTGATAGCGGACCACTATACCTATTATGGTGACCGTAAGGTCATGTTCTCCATATCGGGCGCATTGTTTACCACCATCGCGGCTCTGATGCTCATATTCTTCCTGCCCGAGGAGTCACGCAACTCACTTACCAACTTTATCTGGGTTATCGTGATAAACCTGACCCTGTCAATGATTATTGCGTTCCTGTTCGTTCCGGCACTGCTTGAGTATATGCCTCTCAAGAGCAAGGGCGTGGTACAGAACTCCATGAAACGTATGCGCCGTCTGGTTAGACGTACTGCCCAGTATGAACGTATTGTGACATGGGGCCGATCACACCGATGGGTTTATATAGTAGGATTGTTGCTGCTGTTTGGAATACCCGTACAGTTGCTGCCGTCACAGGTCAAGCATAAGGAGTATGATGAGGATGGAAACAATACCAAAGGCGGACTGGTGGGATTGTACAACAAGACCATAGGAGGCAAGTGGTATCAGCGTAACAAGGCCTGGTTTGAATATCCTCTGGGCGGAGCCTTTAACCTGTTCCAGAAACATTCAGGCGGTCGCATGTCATTCGGACGCCAGGAGGAGGACCGCGAGGTGGTGCTCAGCATCACTGCCAATATGGATGAGGGACAGACTGTACAGCAGCTCAATGAGATTGTAAAGGAGATGGAAAACTGGCTGCAGCAGTTTGATGAGATTAAGGACTTTACCACCTATCTTAACGGAACTCAGGGCCAGATAGAGATCCATTTCAAGGATGAGTATCAGAAGAGCCGTTTCCCGTTTATACTCAAGCAGCAGATGTGGTCCAAGGCAACCCGTTACGGAGGTGCCACCTGGTACATACCGTCATTGGGAGAGAATGACGACCCTCTGTATAACAGCGTTTACAGGACCTATTGGAGTAACACTATCAGCCTGTACGGTTACAATTATGATCTGCTGTACAGATATGCCGAGGATCTGATAGACACTCTTAAGGCAAATCGCCGTGTAAACGGACAGGCCGGATTCTCAAGCGGATACAGCTCTTTTGTAAGGAATGAGTTCTATCTGGATTTTGATGAGGAGAAGATTATCCGTACGGGAACTAACCTAAACCAGTATTTCTCATTTCTGAGCGACCAGCTTTACAACTCTTACTCAGCTAGTGTCTATGACGGGCATAAGGAGACCGCAATCCGTCTGGTATCGGGAGAGAGAGACTATTATGACCTATGGCATATACGCAATGACATGGTTCTTGTGGATAGCATCAACACCCGCCTGAATGATGTGGGCTCCATAACCAAGCGCCGTACCGGTCTTGATATTGAGCGTAACAACCAGGAGTACGTGATAAATGTGGGATATGAGTTCATAGGCTCATGGGATCTGCGTAGCCGTATGGCCAACAAACTGATAAAAAGACTCAATGAGACTCTGCCTATGGGATTCCATGCCGGCGGTGATTCAAATTATGTATACTGGAGCCAGCAGAAACAGCGTACGGTGCTCATCTTTGTGGTTATACTTGTCATATTCATGATATGTGCCATACTGTTTGAGTCATTCCGATCGCCATTGGTTATAGTAATCCTGATTCCGGTAAGTTTTATCGGCATGTTCCTGGCCTATCCGCTTATACATGTAGGTTTTGACCAGGGTGGATTTGCAGCCATGATTATGCTTTGCGGTATCACCGTAAATGCCGGAATCTACCTGACATCAGAGTACAACACCATAGCGGGAACAACCGGAAAGCAGAACCTAAAGACCTATATCAAGGCTTTCAACCGTAAGATCATACCCACCATGCTTACAATCCTGAGTACGGTACTTGGCCTGATCCCGTTCCTGTTTGACGGTCGTGACAGCCAGTTCTGGTTCAGTTTTGCCATTGGCGTAATGAGTGGCATGCTGTTCTCTGTTCTGGCCATTGTCTTTGTGATGCCGGTATTCTTCCCGGTAGGAAAGAGTAAGCTGCCGGCTCTGGGTAAAGAACCATAAAGATGATTTTATAGTGTAATAATATGAAAAGGAGGTCACTAAGGCCTCCTTTTTTTGTTGCCGGTTTAAAAGCAACAGAATTGCAGCGCCCTAAACTTGCCTTATGATAGTCGCTCATATACTTTTGTCACAAATTTAAAAACAGGAGACGCATTTTCTGTATTTAAACGTTTTGATTTCAGACAACCAATTAATGATAATATGAACAGGAAACTCTTTGTTTTAAGCCTTACAGCAATCTGTTTTTCCCTGACGTCACTGAATGCGCAGGATCTTAATCAGGATCAGGGAAATTTTGTGGAACAGATTGAGCGCTTGAGTTCTGAGGCGGGAGGCCTGCAGAATCTGATGAAGCAGATGAATGAAGATAGGCGCAAGCCTATAGAAGAAGCCCCTGTTAAAGGAGGCAGAGTGAACGGTTTTATCCTGGACAGTGAGGGTAATCCCATAAAATTCAGGGATGTCAAGGCATGTGAGCGTGACATAGTGGGCCGGGCCGTGATGAAGTGGTACGCATCTGATGACGGGTTCTTTGATATGCTTCAAGTCGGAGATACCAATAATAAGATATCGTTTGAGGCCGAGGGTTATGAGACCCAGACACTGCCCTTTGACCGCAGAACATATCAGATCAGGCTTAAAAAGGCTGCCTGCACCCTTAAGCCCGGCGATGTGATTACAGGCCGCGTATTATTGGGCAACTGGGTCAATGCCGGTGGTATATCGGTCGATGAGATAGACGCGGACGGCAAGGTGGTGGCCGGCACAGAAACAGTGAATGGTGAATTCAAACTTACAATAGTAAAGCCCGGCAATACGCTTAGGGTTTCTATGGAAGGTTATAACACTTTCAGCACTCCCATTGATATTTCTAAATACACTCTTGGACTTGAAAAAATTAAATGATTATGAGTAAGAATTTTAAAATGGCTGCATTCAGCCTCATGTTTGCGTTTGCAATGCCGGCAGTGGCACAGGGGACAGAAGATTATTTAAAACCTTGTGACAAACCTCTACCTCAGTTCACTTTGAAAGCGGTAGGAAATCTGAACGATCCGGATTTCATGAATCAGTTGAATGCTCTGATGAATACCCCAAGATCCAATGACATTGTTTGCTGGAGCACAAAAGTTGAGCCGTCTTTCTCAGAGAGTTATGAGATTCAGTGTGTCTGCAACTCCGATTCAAAAAAGTGCCGTCTTGAGCTTAAGATTCAGAATCAGCAGGAGCCTCATGTCCTTGAAATAGATGAGGAACTGGCTTATCAGATGCGTACTCTTATTGATGCAGCGGTATATTCGGCCACAAACCTGCCTTCAAAGGAATCGGTGCAGCAGAAGCTTGACATATTAAAGACAGGTGAGGGAGCCGATTTTTCGGTTGCCGGTTTGGATGGAACGACCTTCCGTTTCTTTAACAGACAGTATGGGGCAAAATGCTGGTCGCCCAGAGGAGGCAATAACGGCGCATTGGTTGCAATAGGACAGGATTTATACAATGCCATCGCATACAAGGATGTTGAAAAGATCAACTCCAAACTTGCCGACATAAAGAGTCTTGCCAAGAAATATGCATCTCTGCTTGGCGATCCCTACAAAGAGTATCTGCTGCTAAGAATTGACAAGAAACCCCAGAATTGGTGGTGGTCAGAAATCTGATTGAGCCAAAGGGGACGGTTCTGTTTGGCCCCTTTGCAGAGAACTAAAAAGAAGCAGTGAAGGCTAACATCTTCACTGCTTTTTAATATCTGAAAATGGGGGGCCAAACAGAACCGTCCCCTTTGGCTCCTAGTATCGGTTGAAATGAGTATATTCGCGGAAACAAATTAATGATTATGACACCACAGGAGCAAAGGAATGAGCGGGTGGCTCAGACCATCATCAAGAATTTGAAGCGACGTCACATAGAGGGTTTCTATTGTGCAACAGCCCAGGAGGCAGTGAAGAAGGTTTCTGAACTCATTGAGGATGGAAGCAGTGTGACATGGGGCGGAACTATGACCGTCCGTGACCTTGGGATTCCCGATTTCTTGAGGAGCCGCGGCACGCTTCAGGTACTGGACCGTGACCTGGTTAAGACACCTGAAGAGAAACAGGAGATGTATCTAAAGGCATTCTCGGCCGATGTATATCTGTCCAGCGCGAATGCCATCTCTGAGGATGGCGTCATAGTGAATATTGACGGTAACGGCAATCGCGTGGCCGCTATCACCTGGGGCCCCAAGAAGGTCATTTTCGTTATAGGCCTTAACAAGGTCGCCCAGAATGTAGAGGCCGCTCTGGCAAGGGCTCGAAGCACCGCGTCACCCACCAATGCCGCCCGCTTTGACATCAAAACCCCATGCCAGATAGACGGAGTATGTCATAACTGCAACTCACCGGAATCAATCTGCAACTACGTACATTTCTTGCGTAACTCACCAAAAGGCCGTCACACCGTGGTACTAGTGGGCGAGAACCTTGGATATTAAAACACCATTTATGCTTAAAAGACTGAGTGATATCTTAAGTGACAAGGCCAGCCTGTTCATCATTCTGACGGCTGTGGTGACGTTCTTTTTCCCGGGGCTTTTTGTCTGGGTAAAAGGTAATATGCAGACCATAATTCTGGGTATTATCATGCTCACCATGGGACTCACGCTTACGCCCGATGATTTCAAACTTCTGGCCAAGCGTCCGTTGGATATACTGATAGGTGCGGTGGCTCAGTTCACCATCATGCCTCTGGTTGCGTTCTCGCTCTCATGGCTTTTCAGCCAAGTGCCCGCCTTTGCGCCGTACAGCACCGCTATGGCCATCGGCATCATACTGGTGGGCTGCTGTCCTGGAGGCGTATCGAGCAACATAATGTCTTTCCTGTGTAAGGCCGATGTCGCATACTCCGTGGGTATGACCTGCGTATCGACCCTGCTGGCTCCCGTGCTCACGCCGCTGCTTGTGCTCATGCTTGCGGGCGAGAGGGTGGATGTGGATGCATGGGGTATGTTCCGTCAGATACTCATCGTGACTATCATTCCAATAGCGATAGGTTTTTTCCTGAACGTCTGGCTGGGACACAAGGAGGTGTTCCGCAGGATTCAGGGTTGCATGCCGGGTGTATCGGTCATATGTCTGGCCTGCATCGTGGGCGGTGTCATCACCACGGTTCATGATCCGCTGGTGGAGAACGGTCTGGTTCTGTTCCTGCTCACTTTCGGAATGGTATTCTGCCACAACACCATAGGTTATGTGCTGGGCTACTCGGTAGGCAAACTGTTCAAGTTCAATACGGCAAAGAAACGCACCCTCTCAATCGAGGTCGGCATGCAGAACGCCGGCCTGGGAACCAACCTGGCAATGACGTTCTTTGTAGCCACCAACCCCATGGCTGTAGTACCCTGCGCCATATCCTGCGCCTGGCACAGCATCAGCGGCACCATCCTTGCCAACATCTTTGCCCGCCAAAGAAGGTAACATTAGGGATGGTTCCCTGTACCCAGAGCCGTAGCGAGATAATCGTTGATAACGAGTGGCTGTCGTGTATTCTTTGATTAAATTGAACAAATTCGCTATCAAAAGATTAACGGATTGGTAGGTGTATTCACAAATGCACACGAAAAAGGTGACCGATAAGTGACCGAATTAAGGAAAAGTGACCAACTAAAAGAGATGTTTTTGAGAAAGATTACTCTCCAATTCGCCGAATAAAAGCGCCACAAATAACCGAATAATTTAGTCACAAATCACCGAAAAGTTGTCAAATAATTTGGCTGGGTCAAACAAAAACTCCACCTTTGTTCCATACGTCATAAAGCATGATATTCAGCGTGTTGACAAAGTGAAAAGAAACTCTGAACGGGCAAGACTGCTTCTACGATCGTACGCCAGAAACATATCTCAACAGGCATCATACTCCACCATCCGCAAGGATATGCTCTCCAACGATGCTAGCACATTAGATGAAGACACTGTTGCAGATTATATCAAGGCTTTGAAAAAACTATTCGTCATCGAGGACCTTGCTGCATGGAATCCAAACATACGAAGTAAAGCCGCAATCAGGACGAGTGACACCAGGCATTTCGTTGACCCCAGCATCGGTACAGCCGCATTAGGACTTGGCCCCAAAGACCTTATCAACGATTTGCAGTCATTTGGTTTGTTCTTTGAAGATATGGCCGTCCGTGACCTTCGTGTGTATGCGGAAGCTTTGGATGGTGAACTCTATCATTATAGGGATAGCAACGGACTGGAATGCGATACAGTGCTTCATCGGCGTAATGGTAGTTATGCACTCCTTGAAGTAAAACTTGGTGGTGAAGATAAAATCAACGAAGGAGCAGCCAGCATGATAGAACTAGCCAACAATATTGATATGGATAAAATGCCGGCCCCATCATTCATGGCAGTAATTATTGGCGTTGGCAAATACGCATACCGAAGAAAGGATGGGGTATATGTCCTTTCTATTGGTTGTCTAAAGGATTAGTGACGGCGCTGATTCCAACTTTGGTTTCCACACCCTTGCTTTGTGAGTGCTCTAAACAAAGCATTCTTTACGTCTTGCACTCATTATGGAAAGATAAGGCATTTAGGGTAACAATCTGCGAATCCATTTTACGAGGTAGTCAACATTGCAAAATGCAAATTGAAACAACAAACAATTGAAAAAAGTGACCAAAAGGTGACCAAATTTGAGTGATGGAAAAGAAGAAACCCTTGCAGATAACTTCTACAAGGGTTTCTTGTACCCAGAGCCGGGGTCGAACCGGCACGGGTTGCCCCACTGGTGTTTGAGACCAGCGCGTCTACCGATTCCGCCATCTGGGCTTGGTACTGAAACCGCCGCGAAGGTACAACAAATTGATGAAACTTACAGATAGACTGCCGAATTTTTTAGAATGCCTCCATTTTGTGCCGTGATTGCTTGTTTTAATGGAAATATGATATAACTTCGTAGCAGACTATCTTTTAATGACAGTTCATTACCAACACCAATATAGATACTATGTTAGGATCAGACAATTTCTGCGTTGTGCTGGCAGGTGGTTTCGGCACCAGACTGTGGCCCTTGAGCCGTAAGGGCATGCCCAAGCAGTTCCTTGATTTCAATAATAACGGACGTACTCTCCTTAAGGAGACTGTTGAGAGAATGAGAAGCATTTTCCCTGAGGAGAACATTATAGTTTCAACAAATCTGGATTTCTATGAGGATGTATGCAATCAGCTGCCGGACCTGAATCCGCTGCAGGTGTTGCGTGAGCCGGTTATGAAAGGTACGGCACCCAGCATCACGCTTGCGGCATACCATATCCGTGACATCAATCCAAATGCAAATATCCTGGTGGTTCCGTCGGACCTTGTAATAAAGGATGAGGCTCCATACATAGAGGTCATAGAAAAGGGAATGGCATTTGTAAGTGAAAACAACTTCATACTCACAGTTGGTATCAAGCCAACCCGCCCTGAGACCAGATTCGGATATATCCAGATTGATGAACCTAAGGCCGATGGCATATACAGCGTTCGCACATTCACCGAGAAACCCGAGGAGTCTTTTGCCAAGGTGTTCGTGGACAGCGGTGAGTTCTACTGGAACTCCGGTATCCTTATGTGGAACGTCAACACCTACATTGAGATAGCCAAGACCTATCTGCCGGATATGATATCGCAGTTTAACCGCATTTATGATACCAAGCACAACCGTGACGAGCGCCGCAGCCTGCTCTACTCGGTCTATGAGGCGTTCCCGCGCATATCAATAGACTACGGTATCCTGGAAAAGACCGATAAGGTTTGCATGACCATAGGTGATTTCAGCTGGAACGATATAGAGAGCTGGGACCTGCTTTATGATTACTGCGCCAAGGATGACCAGGGCAATGTGTTGGGTATGTACAACTATCAGGTTTATGACTGCCATAACAGCATGTTCCTGTGCAACAAGGAGAAGAAGCTTGTGGTTATTGATGACCTGAGTGATTTCCTTGTGGTTGATACCGATGATGTGCTGGTCATATGCCGTCGCAATAATGAGACGGACTTTAAGCGCTACATAAATGACGCCATGCTCAAGTATGGTGAAAAATACTCCTGATGAGCAAAGAAGATAGTAAGATGCCGGGGTTTCTGGCCTTGAGCCCCCTGGTGGTTTTTCTGGTAGTTTATCTGGTTTCATCGCTGCTGGCAGGTGATTTTTACAAAGTCCCTGTATCGGCGGCGTTCTTGCTGGCATCGGTCTATGCCGTGGCCATCACACGCGGAAAGCTGATAGATAGAGTCAACATTTTCTCTGAGAGTGCCGGCCATTGGAACATAATGCTCATGGTGTGGATTTTCATGTTGGCGGGTGCGTTTGCCGGATCGGCCAAGGAGATTGGATCGATAGAGGCTACGGTCAATTTCACGCTCAGTATAGTGCCGGTCAAGGCTCTGCTGGCAGGATTGTTCCTGACAAGCTGTTTCGTGTCACTTGCCATAGGTACAAGTGTGGGCACTATCGTGGCGCTTGTCCCGATTGCCAACGGTATAGCTGCGGAGACCGGAATGAGCCAGGCCATGATGGCTGCTCTGATCGTGGGCGGTTCTTTCTTTGGCGATAACCTGTCATTCATATCCGATACCACCATAGCAGCCACCCGTGCAGTAGGATGTGCCATGAAGGATAAGTTCAAGGCAAACTTCATCATTGTTCTGCCTGCGGTGCTGGTTGTTGCGGGTATCTATATCTATCAGGGACTGCACCTGAACGTTGAACCTGATACCGGTGCCATCGAGTGGCTCAAACTGATTCCGTATATAGCAGTCATACTGCTCTCCCTTATAGGGCTTGATGTGACCATGGTCCTGTTCATGGGTATTGTACTGAACGCAATCATAGGTTTCTGCACAGGATGTCTGGACTGGTATTCTCTGCTTGGGGCCATCGGCAGCGGAATTGCCGGAATGGGTGACCTCATAATCGTAACCCTGATGGCTGGCGGAATGCTGGGGCTGATTCGCCATAACGGCGGACTGGAATATATCATGAACGGAATTGTGCGTCATGTGCGCGGCCGCAGGGGAGCAGAGTTAGGTATCGGACTGCTTACCGGCCTGTCAAACCTGTGTACTGCAAACAATACTATTGCAATCATTACGGTAGGTGGCATAGTGAATGACATATCCGGTAAGTACGGTATTCCCAAACGCCGTGCCGCCAGCCTGATGGATATATTCAGCTGCTTTGTCCAGGGTATCATCCCTTACGGAGCTCAGTTGCTCATGGCTGCTGGCCTGACCGGTCTTGCCGCCACGCAGATAATACCTTATCTGTATTATCCGTTTGCAGCCGGCATCTGCGTGACTCTCTCCATCCTGTTCCGCCGTAAATGACTCGATAGGCTCAAGTCCTAGAAGGAGCGCAAAAAAAAGAGTCCGGTAAAACCGAACTCATTTTTGCGCTCCTTCTAGGACTTGACTGCGAAGCTTGTTGAGGACTCGTAGAGTCCGAAAAACCTAGGACCTCGGGACTAGGTCAAGTCCTAAGCATAAAAAAACATGAGTCCGATTTACTCGGACTCATCTGGCGCTCCTTCTAGGACTTGAACCTAGGACCCCCTGATTAACAGTCAGATGCTCTAACCAACTGAGCTAAAGAAGCATTTTTGACGCTGTTTGGAGCGTTCTGCTCTCAAACGCGGTGCAAATTTACCGCCTTTTTTGGAATATCCAACATCTGCGGGCAAAAAAATCTGTCAGAAAGCTAAAAATTCGGCTGGATTGCCAAAAATGTATATCTTCGCGGAAATGAATCAGACTATTGAATTCAATTGATATGAAGAGATTTCTTGGTAGTGTTACCCTTTTCACAATACTGGGACTTGTTCCCGCCATCAGCTTTGCCCAGAAAACCGATGACCACAATTTTGAGGTTTCAAAGAACCTGGAGATATTCCATGATATCGTAGCCGAGCTGGACCGTTTCTATGTGGATACCATAAATCCCACCAAGATTGTTGAGGCCGGCATTCAGGCCATGCTCAAAGGGATAGACCCCTACACCGAGTATTTCCCGGAGAATGACATGAATGACCTTAAGATGATGACCACAGGAAAGTATGCCGGCATAGGTGCCCTTATCCGTCAGTATTCAGGCCGTGACTACATATATATAGAGGAGCCCTATGAGGGTATGCCTGCAGCACGTTCCGGACTCAAGGCCGGTGACGAGATACTGCGCATTGACGGCGAGAGCATGAGAGGAAAGCCTTCATCTTTTGTAAGCGATCACCTGCGCGGTGACGCCGATACCAAACTCAAGGTTACGGTGCGCCGTCCCGGTGTGGAGGATTCAATCGATGTGGAGATTGTACGCAGCGTGATAAAACTGCCGGCTGTTCCATACTACGGAATGTGGAAAGGTTACGGATACATTCTGCTTGAGTCATTTACCGAACATTGCTCACATGATGTCATGGAGGCAGTTGTAGAGCTCAAGGAGCAGGGCGCCAAAGGTATCATCCTGGATCTGCGTGGCAACGGAGGCGGCCTGTTGCAGGAGGCTGTTGACATAGTGGGCCTGTTTGTACCCAAGGGAACCAAACTTGTTGAGACCCGCGGCAAGATTCCCCAGGCTGCATCCACATACGTTACCCAGCGTAACCCGATAGATGAGAACATCCCGTTGGTGGTTCTGACCGATGACCAGTCTGCATCGGCATCAGAGATTGTGGCCGGCAGCCTTCAGGATCTGGACCGTGCCGTGATTGTGGGCTCCCGTACATTCGGAAAGGGACTGGTGCAGACCACCCGTATGCTGTCATTCAACGGCACGCTTAAGGTTACTACTGCCAAGTATTACATACCCAGCGGCCGTTGCATTCAGGAGATAGACTACTCCAAGCGCAATGACAAGGGGCAGGCGCAGCATATCCCTGACAGCCTGACCAACGTCTTCTATACCGCAGCAGGTCGTCCGGTACGCGACGGTGGCGGTATCCGTCCCGATGTGGAGATCAAGCCCGATACATTGCCCGACATTCTATATTCCATAGCCCAGAATCTGGTCTTCTTTGATTTCCTGAATGAGTGGTGCTCCAAGCATGAGCAGATAGCTCCGATACAGCAGTTTGCACTTACTGACCAGGATTACAATGACTTCAAGGATTTTGTTTGCAACTCTGACTTCAAGTTTGAGAGCAACAGCGGCAAGGCGCTTGAGTCACTCATCAAGATTGCCCAGCGTGAAGGCCTGGCCGATAAGGCACAGGATGAGTTCAAGGCACTTGAGAGCAAGTTGCAGTATGACCTAAAGAATGACCTGGATACGTTCCGTGGGGATCTGGAGCGTGTGATAGCACTGCAGATAGCGTCACGCTATTATTATCAGCGTGGAGCCGTAATGCAGAACCTTAAATCAGACAAGGTTGTGGATCAGGCTGTAAGCCTGCTCAATGATATGGACCGTTATAAGTCCATACTGGCCAGTCCTTTGAGTGATAATTGATTTTTTAACTTTAAACAATAGTCCGTTATGAGAAAAATTACATTTGCCTTGATGGGCGTTATTGCCTGCGTATTGTCTGTTTCATGTGAGGATAAGCTGCAGGCCGATGAAAAGAAAAACTCCGGCCAGAGCGGTGACGGTGATTCATACAAGAGTCTCCTGGACAGTGCCTTTTATTATGATGAAGGTCTGCTGTACCAAGAGACCCATAATATTTATGACCAGAACGGCCTGTTGCAGAAAAGCATAACTATTGATTATGACTCATTAGGCAGTCCCAGCGCCACTGTTGAAGAGGCATATACATATTCTGATAAGGAAGGAAAGAACTATGTGCTTGTTACCAGCAAAAATGGTGTTGATGTTGAAAGGCAGGAAAAAAGTTACTCCGGTACAGATGGGAACTATGTCTCTGACACCAGAACATATGTAAAGCATGGAGATGGGTGGTTTTTAAGGAGTAGGATTTATTTAAAATCTGAAAACTACAAAAGCCGTGGCTATAATGAACAGTATGCTATTTATAATGGACAGAGTTTTGTTGTCAGTCGTCTGGAATTAATAAACCAATCAGACCCGGTAACTAAAATATCGCTGGATATGGAGAGAATCAATTACAGTATCAGATTCTCTTATGATTCCTCTGATCCTGACGGGTTGACAATCAGCAGCTTGGGGAGCGAAGACTGGGTTAAGACCATACGGAGATGCAAAAGCAATGGTGATGTGTTGTTCAATCAGAATCTGATTTCGGGGGATAGTATTACCTGGAGAGACATGGGTGTATATGAGTATGAATATGATAGGAACGGAAACCTTATATATGTGGAGTCGTCAACGGGTGGTAAAATTGAGAGTAAAGAGTACGTTACATACTCTGATGACAACAGATTTTTAAGTTCCTATCAGTACAGTTGGGACAAGAACGGAACAGATTCCGTATTGGATTATAGTACGGTGTATTATTACTCAGAGTCAGGAAGGCTGGATTCTGCTGTGATTTTTTCTGAGAGTCGATGGGTGTGGAGCCTGCCTCTGAATCTTAGGGATATTACAAAGGGCTATAACTATGGACAGGGCCAGAACGGTTTGACCGGTTCCAAATGCGTGGTTTTGTTTGATTCAAAAGGAAATCCTGTAACAGAGGCTCTCTACAGAATGGATGATAACGGTGATATAGAGGATGAGGCTTATGTACGCAGTACACTGACATATGATTCCTTTGGCAATTGCATCGGTTTTGCTGTGAGCCAGAATGATGAAGGTGAATGGACTGAGATTGAAACCCAGAGCAATGTATATGACTCTGAGGGTAGGCAATTATCAAGCCACTCAAGATATAATGGTCAGACAAAAAGTGTGAGTAAAAAAGATCCGGAACGCTACACGATTGCTGTTACTGATTATGAGTCAACTAAAAGAACAGATTATGACTCATTCGGAAACGTAAGTTACAATCTGGATGCATATAGAAGACATGTCCTTTATACATTTAGCGACGGCAGGGATCCTGAAGAGGAGAACTTTGATGATAGAGAAGAAAAGTATTATTCAACCAGAAAGATAAAGTGATTCACTCCGTCCAGGAGTGTATCACTCACGGAAGAACTTGTCATCACGTTTGCTCAGACGGATGGTCTCCGAATGGTCCGGTAGGGCGATGGTTGACACAACATCGGTCTTGCCGTCCACAATGAGCAGTGTGCTTTCCTCTGTGAACCGACCTACGGACAATGTAAGGGCTGACTGAGGTGTTCCGTCAAATATCAGGCTGTCATTAACGTATACAGAGAGGGGGTTGCCCAGCGTTGTTGTGCCCAGCACAATGTCATAACGCTCTGAGTAACCCTCATCCTTTTTGTCATATATCTTGAATGCCATGAACATGAACAGGACAATGATTACAAGTACAAGAACTATAAGTATGAGAGAGCCTAACAGGAAAGCGTTGTTGGCTCTTGCGGTTTTTCTCTTCATAAAATCCCGATTTGGCTGCAAACTTACTGAATTCTTGTGTAACTCGTTAATAATTCTGATATTTGCGCTCTGTTTCTTAAATAGTCATTAGTCTTTATTATATGAAAAGAACACTTTTGCCTTTAGTAGGACTTATCTTGTTAATGAATGTGTCTTTTGTCTCATGTGATGACAAACTCATTGAAAAGGATAACGGAAATGAAGAGATTGATGAGGGAGATATCTATGTAACCGTTGTAGACAGTATGTTCAGTTATGAGAACGGGCAGTTGAGGGTTGTGCGCTACAACACTTACGGGCAAGATGGACGGAATCAGTCTGTCATATATCAGGAATATGACGAGAACGGCAATCTGACAGATGATGAGTACGTTGTTTATGAATATACAATGTATAAGCCGCACAAGGGCTATGCCGATTATGAATATACCATGACAGCGGATAATCATGGTCTTTGGCCTGACATAAAGGAGATATGCAAGAGAAATGGCCCCACTGATAACAATACAAGTACCATTTATCAGTATTTTAAGAGTGATGACGGGAAATGGCTTAAGAGAGCTGAAAAGGAAACAAAGAGAGATAACAAGGTATCAAAAGAGAAACTGACCTATTATGCCCTGTACGAGGGCGATCTTACTGTCATCTCCTCCACCTCATCGACAACTCATATCGATCCTGAGACAGGTAGGGATAATTATTATGAGACAGAGTCATACAGTAAGGATGCATCATTTGACGAGCACGACCTTTATCACGTGTATGCACAGTATTTGAATGATGAGATCTGGAAAAGGAATGTGTACAGACCGGCAGAGAGCGGTAACGGACAGGAATATGTCACCTGGGCGTCATATGACAGTCTGAAATGGGAGGTTGAGACCAGGAAGGTTCTTTCTTTTGACGATAATGGTAATCTGATTGAAGAGAAACTGACTGGTGACGAGACAAATGACTATAAGCTTCTGTGGACCTACAATGACAGTAATCAGCTTCTCAATGTTGAGTATTTCAGGATATATGAGGGACGCTTTGTTCCCGCCGCAGCATGGGAATACTGCTATTCTCAGGACGGATCATTGGATTCTGTAGTTGCAGTCTGTGCGTTTCCAGACCTTAAACTTCCGGCCATCCAGTACTTTGACGACTATGGAAGGGATAGGTTTGATTTCTACCTGAACAACACGGCATATGATTATCAGGTGACTCCCGATATGGAATATACAGTCAAATGTCTGATTATAGTTGATTCAAGGGGTCTTCCGGTCAGTGAAAGTCTTTACAGACTGACAGATGGCGGCAGTTGGGAGGAGTACTCAAGGTGCACTCTTGTTCATGATGCAAACGGTAATAATACGGATTACCTGGTAAAGGATCTGGAATCGGGCGAATGGGTGGAGAGTGAATCCATGAAAAGGGTGTTTGATGCGGCCGGAAGGATGGTGTCACATAAATCCCAAATCGTAACCACGTTTGTTGAGGCCAGATATTCCCTCACTATAACAGAAAGAAATGAGGCGGAGTGGGTATACAATGAGCTTTCAGATGTAAGTTACTCTCGTGAGTCGATATCCAATGATGAACATTATTCTTTTATAGACGGTAGCAGTAGGGATGTGAACACAAGTACTAGCAACGAATCTTTCTCTTCTGTCATAAAAGTAAAGTGATTCTCTTGTAGAAGTCGCGGGAATTTCCGAAACTTGCACTCACTAATCAAATTACTGAATAACAAAAATGAAAAAATCTGGAATCATTCTGCTGGCAGCTCTTATGCTGGCTCCGTTTAAGGTTCTGGCTCAGCCGGACCCCAACTTTCACATTTACATTTGCATAGGTCAGTCAAACATGGAGGGTAACCCCCGTCCTGAGCAGATGGATAAGGAGAACGTAAGCCCCCGTTTCGTTACCATGAACGCTGTTGACTACCCTGACAGCAAGATGGGTGAGTGGCGTACTGCCGTTCCGCCATTGGCACGTCCCAACACAGGTCTTACCCCTGCCGATTATTTTGGCCGTACCATGGTACAGAACATGCCTGAGGACGTAAAGATTGGCGTTGTCATGGTAGCTGTAGCAGGTTGCTCAATTGACCTCTTTGACAAGGACAAGTGTGAGGAGTACATTCCCAAGCAGGCTGATTGGATGAAGAATATCTGCAATGCTTACGGTGGCAACCCCTACAACCGTCTGATCGAGCTCTGCAAGAAGGCTCAGCAGGACGGTGTCATCAAGGGTATCCTCCTGCACCAGGGTGAGACCAACACCAATGACCCCCAGTGGCCTGCCAACGTAAAGAAGGTTTATGACGATATCCTCTCTGACCTTGGTCTGGAGGCCGGTTCAATTCCTCTGCTGTCAGGTGAGGTTGTTCCCGCCGATCAGCGTGGTGTTTGCGCCGATCACAACAAGGTAATGGCTACTCTGCCCGAGACCTTGCCGCAGGCAATGGTCGTTCCCGCATACGGATGTGAGGCCGGTCGTGACCATCTCCACTTCAACGTGAAGGGCTCACGTGAGCTCGGTCGCCGCTACGCCGCCCGCATGCTCAGCTACCTCGGCTATTAATAAGGTTTCCAGTTGCACCCAGTAAAACGGAATCCCGACAGCAAAGCGTTGTCGGGATTTCGTTTTACCCGGCCTGGAAGGCCGGCTATCCTTATCCAATACCTACGGCATTGGTTATAATAAAATGGAATATACGCCATTAACCCAGCCATTGAAATGGCTGGCTACCATAATCCAATGCCTACGGCATTAACTTGTGCCTTTAGGCACATAATAAGGGTAGCCAGCCAATTCATTGGCTGGGTGTTTACGGATACGTAAACAAAACACCCGAGCCGCAAAGCGGCGAGAAACCATCCGCACGGCGAAAAAACACCAAATAATTTGGCCAAACCGCCAAATACCCCTATCTTTGCACCCGATAAGATGATGTGTGGAGAGGCCCCAAGGCCTCTTTTTTATATCCATACATTACATATTAAATTATATATATGATTGACAAACAACAAGTTATCGGTATTGCAGAGCAATGGTTAAAGTCCAAGGAAGGTTATTTCCTTGTGGATGTTGATATTACCCCTGATAACCGTATCGTGGTCGAGATAGACCAGGCAGAGGGTGTATGGATTGACGACTGCGTTGAGCTGAGTCGTTTTATTGAGTCCGCCCTGGACCGTGACGTTGAGGATTATGAACTTGAGGTAGGATCAGCCGGAATAGGTCAGCCCTTCAAGGTGTTGCAGCAGTATATCAATCATATAGGCCAGGAGGTTGAGGTCCTGCCCAAGAGCGGAGCCAAGATCAAGGGTATCCTGACTGAGGCCGATGAGAAGGGCTTTAAGATCAAAACCACCCGTAAGGAGAAGGTTGAGGGCTCAAAACGCCCCAAGACCGTTGAGGTGGAGCTGCCCTTTGGCCACGATGAAGTGAAATATGTAAAATACGTAATAAGTTTAAAGTAAAATGGCTACTAAGAAAGAAGAGACGATCTCATTGATCGATACCTTTCAGGAGTTTAAGGAGCTCAAGAACATAGACCGCATGACGCTGGTATCAGTTCTTGAGGAGAGTTTCCGCAGTGTTATCTCTAAGATGTTCGGAACGGATGAGAACTACTCAGTCATTGTAAACCCTGACAAGGGTGACTGCGAGATCCAGCGTTCACGTATAGTTGTAGAGGATAAGGATCTGGAGGATTCAAACACCCAGATATCACTCACTGAGGCCCGCCAGATTGACGAGGACTTTGAGGTAGGTGAGGAGGTATCTGAGCAGGTTGATTTCAGCAAGTTTGGCCGTCGTGCCATTCTGAACCTGCGTCAGACCCTTGCTTCAAAGATTCTGGAGCTTGAGAAAGACAGCCTGTACAACAAGTACGTTGAGAAGATAGGCACCATCGTTACCGGTGAGGTTTATCAGATCTGGAAGAAAGAGATCCTGCTTCTGGATGAGGAGGGTAATGAGCTGCTTCTGAGCAAGACTGACCAGATTCCCAGCGATTTCTTCCGTAAGGGTGAGACCGTACGTGCAGTCGTTGACCGCGTTGACAACGTGAACAACCCCAAGATCATGCTGAGCCGTACATCACCTGTGTTCCTGCAGCGTCTGCTGGAGCAGGAGGTTCCTGAGATTGCCGATGGTCTGATCACAATCAAGAAGATTGTCCGCATTCCTGGTGAGCGCGCCAAGATTGCCGTTGAGTCATATGATGACCGTATCGATCCCGTAGGCGCCTGCGTAGGTGTAAAGGGTTCACGTATACACGGTATCGTTCGTGAGCTGCGCAATGAGAACATTGACGTTATCAACTACACCTCAAATATCGAGCTCTTCATCAAGCGTGCCCTGAGCCCCGCCAAGATCTCTGAGCTGAATCTGGATACAGAGAACCGCAGAGCTGAGGTTTACCTCAAGCAGGATCAGGTATCTCTTGCTATCGGTAAGAGCGGTCTGAACATCAAGCTTGCCAGCATGCTGACCGAGTATACCATCGATGTATACCGTGAGCTTGAGCAGGAGCAGGCCGAGGAGGATATCTATCTGGATGATTTCCGTGGCGACATTGAGGATTGGGTTGTGGATGCACTGCATGATGCAGGATTTGAGACCGCCAAGGCCGTTCTGCGTGCTGACCGTGAGATCCTGACCGAGTCTGTTGACCTTGAGGAGGAGCAGGTAGATGAGATTCTGGATATACTGGCCCGTGAGTTCGCTGACGAGGAGGAGTTCCAGAAGTTTATTAAGAAATAAATTAGTACAATCAGGGCAGAGCCCTGCACATAGATATTTTTATAGATGGCGATAAGAATAAGTAAAGCAACGAGAGAGTTGAATGTGGGAGTTTCCACACTGGTGGAGTTCCTGCACAAGAAGGGTTTTGCCGATATAACCGAGGACCTGAACCAGAAACTCACCGATGAGGAGTACAATCTCCTGGTGGCTGAGTACAGTCAGGACAAGACCATCCGTGAGGAGGCCAACCGTTTCCTGCAGGATCGTATGAGCCGTAAATCCGGCCCGGAGGAGCCTGTACAGGAGGAGAAGCCTGCCCATAAGGAGCCCGAGATGATAGAGACTGTCATCCCCGAGGAGCCGGTCATCAAGTTCAAGACTGTGGGTAAGATAAACCTGGATACTCCCAAGGAGGAGCCTAAGGAGGAGCCGGCCCCCAAGAAGGAGCCTGTAAAGCCCGTGGCACAGCCTAAGGAGAAACCTGCAGAGCCCAAGAAGGAGCCCCAGAAACCTGTCAAGGCTGCAGAGCCTGTCAAGGTTGCAGAGCCCGTGGTTAAGGAGGAGCCCAAGGCAGAGCCTGTAAAGGCTGTTGAGCCCGCTCCCAAACCAGAGCCCAAGCCGGAGCCTGTAGAGGAGCCTGTAAAGGTTGAGCCCAAGGAGGAGCCTGCTCCCGTAAAAGAGGCAGAGCCCGCACCTAAGGCAGAGGCTAAGGAGCCTGCTCCCAGCGAGGAGGTATTCAAGCTCTCATCTCCCCAGAACGGAGGTCTTAACATCAAGACCGTGGGAAAGATTGACCTGGCAGCCATCAACCAGTCAACCCGTCCCAAGAAGAAGTCAAAGGAGGAGAAGAAAAAGGAGCGTGAAGCCAAGGAGCAGCAGCGCCAGCAGCAGCGTCAGCAGTTCAAGGAGTCACTCATGAAGGAAATCAAGCCGGGTGAGAAGTCTCAGAACGGCGGTGGTGACCAGCCCCGCAAGAAGAACCGCGTACGCATAGGCGGTGAGAAGGTTGACCTTACCAAGGCCGACAGCTACAGCCAGTCACAGAATAACGGCGGTGAGAACCGTGGTGGAAAGGATTCCCAGAAGGGAGGCGGCCGCAACAACAAGGACCATCGCTTTAACAAGGCAGACAAGGCCGATTTCTCAAATGAGGATGTAAACCGTCAGATACGTGACACCTTCTCATCATTCCAGAAAGGTAAGACCAAGTCTTCAAAATACCGTAAGGACAAGCGCGAGCAGGTACAGCAGCGTCAGATGGAGGCTCTTGAGCAGGAGATGGCCGAGAGCAAGGTACTTAAGCTGACTGAGTTCGTAACTGCAAACGAGCTTGCCACAATGATGAACATCCCGGTTACCAGCGTAATTGCCACCTGTATGAATGTAGGTGTGATGGTATCAATCAACCAGCGTCTGGATGCCGAGACCATCAATATCGTGGCCGATGAATACGGCTTTACGACAGACTTTGTCAGCGCCGAGGTTGCACAGCAGATCAGTGAGGAGGCCGATAAGGAGGAGGATCTGGTACCGCGCGCACCTATCGTAACCGTTATGGGTCACGTTGACCATGGTAAGACCTCTCTGCTGGACTACATACGTAAGTCAAACGTGATTGCCGGTGAGGCCGGTGGTATCACACAGCACATCGGTGCCTACAACGTAAAGCTGGATGACGGCCGTCATATCACATTCCTGGATACTCCGGGTCATGAGGCATTTACCGCCATGCGTGCCCGTGGTGCTCAGGTAACTGATATCGCCATCATCATAGTAGCTGCCGATGACAACGTGATGCCCCAGACCAAGGAGGCTATCGCACACGCCACTGCAGCCGGTGTACCTATAGTATTCGCAATAAACAAGGTTGATAAACCCGCCGCCGATCCCGAGCGTATCAAGCAGGAGCTGGCACAGATGAACTTCCTGGTTGAGGACTGGGGAGGCAAGTACCAGAGCCAGGATATATCGGCCAAGCAGGGTATAGGTGTTCCTGAACTTATGGAGAAGGTGCTGCTGGAGGCCGAGATGCTTGACCTCAAGGCTAACCCCAACCGTAAGGCTACAGGTACCATCATCGAGTCTTCACTTGACAAGGGCCGCGGTTACGTGGCTACCGTGCTGGTATCAAACGGAACCCTCAAGATGGGTGATATCGTGATTGCCGGAACATCCTGGGGTAAGGTAAAGGCCATGTTCAACGAGCGTAACCAGAAGCTCAAATCAGCCGCTCCCGCAGAGCCTGTGCTGATTCTGGGTCTGAACGGTGCTCCCCAGGCTGGTGTAAGCTTCCATGTTGTGGACAGCGAGCGTGAGGCCCGTGAGATTACCGGCAAGCGTGAGCAGCTGCAGCGTGAGCAGGGCGTACGTACCGCACAGACACTTACTCTGGATGAGCTGGGCCGCCGTATCAAGATGGGTGACTTCCATGAACTCAACCTTATCGTCAAGGCCGATGTGGACGGATCTGTAGAGGCTCTGAGTGACTCACTCATCAAGCTCTCCACACCTAACGTTCAGGTTAACGTTATCCATAAGGCTGTAGGTGCCATCTCTGAGAGTGATGTTAGTTTGGCATCGGCATCGAACGCCATCATCATCGGTTTTGATGTACGTCCGTCAGGTGCCGCCAAGCGTCTGGCCGAGCAGAATGATGTTGACATACGTATCTACTCAATCATATATGATGCCATTGATGAGGTCAAGTCAGCTATGGAGGGCTTGCTTGCACCCAAGGTCAAGGAGGAGGTTACATCAACCATCGAGGTTATGGAGGTGTTCCATATATCAAAGGTGGGTATGGTAGCCGGTTGCCGTGTACGTGACGGAAAGGTTTCACGTAATGACAAGGCACGTGTAATCCGTGACGGCATTGTAATCCACACCGGTGAGATCCAGGCTCTTAAGCGTTTCAAGGATGACGTCAAGGAGGTACAGTCCGGTATGGAGTGCGGTATCAGTCTGGTATCATACAATGACATCAAGGAGGGTGATATAATTGAGACATTCACTCAGATTGAGGTTAAACAGACTCTTTGATACTTATGAACACACTTGACTGGGTAATTGCCGGTGTGCTGGGCGTAGGTTTTATCGTGGGCTTTATAAGAGGCGTGATAAGGCAGGCTTTCAGCTTGGGAGGACTGATCCTGGGACTGATCCTGGGCACTCTGCTTTACAGGCCGTTTGCGGATCTGCTGCAGAATGTGTTCAGCATGCAGGACCAGACAGCCAGGATTGTGGCGTTCATAATCATACTGATTGTAGTGCCCATTGTATGCGGTCTGCTGGGTAAGTTACTGGCCAAGTTGGTACATGCAGCCAATCTTGGACTGATAGATTGCCTTGCAGGTGGCCTGTTTGGTGTACTCAAGTACCTGCTTGTTATGGGGCTTGTAATAAAGCTCCTCAATTTTGCAGGTGTGATGGACAGCGTGATACGCCAGTCCGAGAGAGATCAGTCCAAACTGTACGGCCCCGTATGCGGTGTGACAGGTTTCTGTCTGCAATGGACATGGAATAAGGTTATGGGTACTGCCGATGACCTGATTCCGGATATCCCCCAGATGGAGGAACAGGATAAGAAAGACACAAAAAGGATTTGAAAAACGTGAATTCTGTTGAACAGGACAACAGTCTGATCAGGGAGATCAGTGCCGAGAAATACCGGTACGGATTCACCACCGATGTGCACACGGAGATAATAGACCGTGGTCTCACCGAGGATACCGTACGTCTGATATCGGAGCGCAAGGGCGAGCCTGACTGGATGCTTGAGTTCCGACTCAAGGCATACCGCCACTGGCTTACCATGGAGATGCCCCACTGGGCACATCTGGATATCCCTGAGATAGATTTCCAGAACATATCATACTACGCTGACCCCACAGTCAAGAAAGAGGGCCCCAAGAACCTGGAGGAGATAGACCCCCAGGTCATGAAGACCTTTGACAAGCTGGGTATTCCGCTCGAGGAGCGTCTGGCGCTGAGCGGAGGTGTGGCCGTGGATGCGGTCATGGACTCCGTATCGGTCAAGACTACATTCAAACAGACTCTGGCCGAGAAGGGTATCATATTCTGCTCTATGGGTGAGGCTGTTCGTAACCACCCGGATCTGATAAAGCAGTATCTGGGCAGCGTGGTGAACTACCGTGATAACTTCTTTGCCGCACTTAACAGCGCGGTATTCAGTGACGGATCATTCGTCTATATACCCAAGGGCGTACGTTGCCCCATGGAACTCTCCACCTATTTCCGCATCAATGCGGCAGGTACCGGTCAGTTTGAGCGTACCCTGATTGTGGCCGATGATGACAGCTACGTATCCTATCTGGAGGGTTGTACAGCACCTATGCGTGATGAGAACCAGCTGCATGCCGCTATCGTGGAGATTGTGGTGCTTGACCGCGCCGAGGTAAAGTACAGCACAGTACAGAACTGGTATCCGGGCGACGAGAACGGCCGTGGCGGTGTGTACAACTTTGTGACCAAACGCGGTCTGCTCAAGGGCGTGGACAGCAAACTCTCATGGACACAGGTTGAGACGGGATCGGCCATCACATGGAAGTATCCTAGCTGCGTGCTTCAGGGTGACGGTTCACAAGGTGAGTTCTACTCGGTAGCACTTACCAATAACTGGCAGCAGGCCGATACCGGAACCAAGATGATACATCTGGGACGTAACACCAAGAGTACCGTAATAAGTAAAGGTATATCGGCAGGACACAGCCAGAACTCATACCGCGGTCTGATAAAGGTGGGTGAGCATGCCGACGGGGCTCGCAACTACAGCCAGTGTGACTCACTGCTGTTGGGAAGTGACTGCGGCGCACATACGTTCCCTTACATGGATGTAAAGAACGAGACAGCTATTGTGGAGCATGAGGCTACCACATCCAAGATATCCGAGGATCAGTTGTTCTATTGCAACCAGCGTGGCATTCCTATGGAACAGGCCATCGGCCTTATCGTGAACGGTTATGCCAAGGAGGTTCTTAACAAGCTGCCCATGGAGTTTGCCGTAGAGGCCCAGAGGCTTCTGTCTGTTTCACTTGAAAATACTGTTGGATAATATGATGCTTAAGATAGAAAACCTTCATGCCGGAATAGACGGCAAAGAGATACTTAAAGGCATTAACCTGGAGGTCGGTGCCGGTGAGGTTCATGCCATTATGGGTCCCAACGGATCGGGCAAGAGTACCATGAGTAATGTGCTTGTGGGCCACCCCTCATATAATGTGACAGAAGGTAAGGTTACCTTTAAGGATAAGGACCTGCTGGCCATGAGTGCCGAGGAGCGCAGCCATCAGGGTCTGTTCATGTCATTCCAGTATCCGGTTGAGATACCTGGCGTAAGCATGACCAACTTTATGCGTACCGCCATTAATGAGAAACGCAAGGCTCTCGGGCAGCAGCCGCTTTCACCCACTGATTTCCTCAAGCTCATCAAGGAGAAACGTGACCTTGTAAAGCTTGACTCCAAGTTCATGAACCGCTCTGTCAACGAGGGATTCAGCGGCGGTGAGAAAAAACGTAACGAGATATTCCAGATGGCCATGCTTGAGCCGTCACTCAGCATACTTGACGAGACTGATTCAGGACTTGACATTGACGCCCTGCGCATTGTGGCCGACGGCGTTAACCGTCTCAAGAGCCCGGAGACATCGGTCATTGTCATTACCCACTACCAGCGTCTGCTGGATTATATCAAGCCCGATATCGTTCATGTGCTCTATCAGGGACGTATCATCAAGACTGCCGGCCCTGAGCTGGCTCTGGAGCTTGAGGAGCGTGGATATGACTGGGTTATTAAGGAGTATGAGGATTCACTTAAATGATGCCTGTGCAGAATTACATTGACATATTCGGCCAGAACAGGGCGCTTATAGACAAGGGCTCTGCCGGGGTTATGAATGCCCTGC
The DNA here is from genome assembly GCA_045220475.1 of Bacteroidaceae bacterium. Taxonomy (GTDB): domain Bacteria; phylum Bacteroidota; class Bacteroidia; order Bacteroidales; family Bacteroidaceae; genus Colenecus. The sequence continues at coordinate 69,975 of JBGUVW010000031.1, read as the reverse complement.
GTGATAAGGCTTTGGAGAGCCTTAAGCGCTACGGTCTGCCCCACAAAGGTCTGGAGGAGTATCTGCATACTGATGTGGCACAATGGTTTGAGCCTGACTGGGGAATGAACCTGAGCCGCATAGACATGCATGTGGATAAGGCTCAGGCATTCAAGTGCAATGTCCCCAACCTGAGCACTCTGCTCTATTTCCTGGCCAATGATGAGTTTGCCGCATCAGATACCGCAGCCAAGGCATCTCTTCCCGACGGTGTCTTTATAGGCAGTCTGCGTGAGGCCGCAAGCCTTCATCCTGAGATAGTGGACGGTTATTACGGACGTCTGGCCGATATGAACCGTCCGGGAATAGCCGCAATTAACACCATGTTCGCCCAGGACGGAATGATGATATATGTTCCGGACGGTGTGACAATAGATAAACCGTTGCAGCTTGTAACGCTTCTGCACTCACCCGTTGACCTTATGGTTAACCGCCGTATACTGGTGGTTCTGGGACGCGGCGCACAGCTTAAGCTGCTTCTTTGTGATCACGCACTGACTGCGAACGGTTTTTTAGCAACCCAAGTCGTTGAAGTATTCGCAGGCGCAGAGTCCCGATTTGAGCTGTACGATCTTGAGGAGACTCATAACTCAAACCTGCGTGTATCAGAGCTTTATATCAATCAGGAGGCTGACAGCCAGGCTGAGATTGACTATGTGACACTCCATAACGGTCAGACACGTAACAGCGTATTCTCCACTTTTGCCGGTCGCGGCTCAAGCCTCTCACTCAACGGTATTGCCACCGTTGATAAGGAGCAGCATGTGGATAATATGACCTTTGTAGACCATCGTGTATCGGACTGCACCAGTACTGAACTCTTCAAGTACGTGCTCAATGACAGCGCAACCGGTGCGTTTGCAGGCAAGGTGCTGGTACGTCACGGGGCGCAGCATACCGTATCGGAGCAGACCAACCGCAACATCTGCCTTACGCGTCAGGCACGTATGTTCACCCAGCCCCAGCTTGAGATTTATGCCGATGACGTAAAGTGCTCTCACGGTGCTACCGTGGGCCAGCTTGATGAGAAAGCCATGTTCTACATGCGTCAGCGCGGTATTCCTGAGGCCGAGGCACGTATGATGCTTATGCAGGCATTTGTAGGTGAGGTGATAGGGCGCGTGGCACTGGAGCCGTTACGCGACCGCCTTAATCGTCTGGTAGAGAAACGTTTCCGCGGTGAGCTGTCACAGTGTGAGGGCTGCCGTGCATGCAGATAAAAAGTTGAGAGGATTATGTTTGACGTAGAGAGTATTCGCAGGGATTTCCCCATTCTGGGACGTGAAGTATACGGTAAACCGCTGGTTTATCTGGATAATGCCGCAACCACCCAGAAACCTCAGTGCGTCATAGACTCAATAAGTGATGCCTACCGTAACGTGAACGCCAACGTTCACCGCGGTATACATTTCCTTTCACAGGAGGCAACCGATATGCTGGAGGCTGCACGTGAGAATGTGCGCCGTTTCATAGGTGCGGGCAGCACCGAGGAGATCATATTCACCCGCGGAACCACCGAGAGCCTGAACCTCCTGGCCAGCTCATTTGCAGCTGCATTCCTTAAGGAGGGTGATGAGGTCCTGATATCGGGAATGGAGCATCACAGCAACATAGTACCCTGGCAGATTCAGGCCCAGAGGTACGGATTCACTCTTAGGGTCATTCCCGTAACTGACCTTGGAGAGCTTGATATGGATGCTTTTGACAAGCTTATCGGCCCTAAGGTCAAACTTGTAAGCATAACACACGTTTCCAATGTGTTAGGTAGTGTGAATCCTATCCCCGTCATCATAGATAAAGCCCATTCGCATGGCATTCCGGTTGCAGTGGACGGTGCTCAGTCAGTTCCCCATATCAGCGTGAACGTAAAGGAACTGGGTGCCGACTTCTATGCATTCAGCGGTCATAAGATCTACGGACCTACCGGCATAGGAGTGCTGTACGGACGTAAGGAACTGCTTGAAAAGATGCCTCCCTATCAGGGCGGTGGCGAGATGATAAAGAAGGTAACATTCCAGGGCACCACATATAATGACCTCCCTTATAAGTTTGAGGCCGGAACTCCGGATTACATAGGGTCAATTGCTCTTGGTGTAGCTCTTGATTATGTTCAGAAAATTGGAATGGAACAGATTGCCGCTTATGAGTCAGAACTCTGCTCATATGCTCTGAAACGTCTGGCCGATATTCCCGGAATGCGTTTTATAGGTAACTCTCCTCACCGCAGCGGAGTCATCTCATTCCTGGTGGGTCAGATCCATCCCTCTGACATGGGTACTTTGCTGGACCGTCTGGGTATTGCGGTCCGCACCGGTCATCACTGCGCCGAGCCACTCATGGACAGGTTCGGTATACCAGGAACTGTGCGCGCATCATTCTCATTTTACAATACCAAAACTGAAATCGACTCACTTTTTGACGGAATTGAACGTGTAAGGGTTATGTTCTGACATTTTTTTGCTTATCGTACGAATTATTTGCATAATTTTGTCAGCAAATAATCATTAAGCAAAGAATTATGAAAAAACTGTTATTTGGTATTCTTGCACTTGCAATCGGTGCTTTTTCTTTTGTTTCATGTGAAAAGGATGATAAGGTTGACGATTCAGGTGTCAAGGTTAAGGACTATCTGACATTGGATGAGCAGGAGCAGTTGATCTCCAATGCTCTCGTAGCAGCAACTCAGGCTTTTGAGTTCTCAGATTATGCAACCGGTGTTAAGAATGCATTAAAAGGTCTTCTGGGTGACAGCGTAAACTGGAGACTCAGCTATGATCTGATGAGAGAGGACTCTGTCATTAACGCCAGAATGGCCATTCTGGGTGGAGACTATGACGAGGAATTTGAAATGGACAATCTGGATTCACTCTATTTTGCCGCATATATGAGTGTTAAGGACACCATCATAGATGGAGAGGAGTACAGGGTTGCTGCATTGGATAGCGCCGATTATGAGACTGCCGGTTTCATTTCAATTATTGAGACTCTGGATGGTCACAAACTCCTTCTGGGCGGAAAAATCGATATGGACAGCATTTCCAGAATCAATTTCACCACAATGAATCTGGATTCATTGATTGATACTGTATTCTTCCATCTGCCTGAAGTGGCTTCATTTGTAGTAGCTGTGGATAGTACTGTGCTGTTCGGTGGTGGCTATGATTTTTCAACTGACTTTGTTGCAAACTTATGCAAGGTTGAGAGAATGTATCGCTCAGACTCTATTACCGGTCTGTACATTTCAGGAAAAGACCTCCATTTTGAGACTTTGGCTTTATTAGATCAGACAATGTTTGGCGCAGAGGTCGGTTATGATGATGAAAAGAGTGAGCTCTCTTTCGGACTGGGTTTGGTTTATCAAGGCCTGCCGGTTGCTACACTTGATTTCAAGGGTGTACTGCCGTTACTGGGTGATGATGCCAGTTATCTTGATACCAGAAATCTTTTGATGATGGCCCTTAGCTTGAGTGACTTAGGTGCAGAGGTAAATCTCATGAATGATCAGATCAAGATCAGTGCTGAGCTCAAATCAAACTTTATAGCTAATGTTTCTCCTATAGCCTTTACTCCTGCTGAGCAGATGCCTAAACTTGTTGAGAACCTCAACAAGAACTTTGACGGCAGTATCTCTTTCAAGGGTTTCTCAGAGCCTCAGGCAAAGATCCTGTTTGCTTATGACGAGAACAGACGCGATACCGTAGGTTATCAGGGTGAGTATGGAGATAATATGTATATGCAGTTTATTTGGAGCTTTACACATTCAGGTCTGTATGTAGCTATCGAGGGTCGTGACTCAAATGGTGAGACCGTTATGGTATCTGTAGATGATTACCTGGATGAGGTTGCTCTTAAGTTCATGCATTACTTCATGGTTGAGGACGGAAAGGATACTGATCCTGTAAAGTTGGTGTTCAAGACCGGTGATTTTGCACATAAGGTTATCAGACTGATCAATAAGGTAAGAAGAGTGAGATATCCTTATATGACAGAACCCCTTAGGTATATTGATTAATATGATTTAGTCATTATATGTATATAAGGCGGTCGCAAAAAATGCGACCGCCTTTTTTTACACATATTTTGTGAGTCTAAAGTGCTAATTTTTTGTACCTTTGCGGTCTGAAATTGAGAGGGTTAAAAAATTCGATATATGAAACAGAAAGCACTTCTTATGATTCTGGACGGCTGGGGCATCGGAAACCGCTCCAAGGCCGATGTGATTTACAACACACCTACTCCTTACATGGATTACCTGAACGCCAATTATCCTAACGCTCAGCTGCTTGCAAGCGGTGAGAACGTAGGTCTTCCTGACGGTCAGATGGGTAACTCGGAGGTTGGTCACCTTAATATCGGTGCAGGTCGCGTTGTTTATCAGGACCTGGTTAAGGTAAACCGCGCCATTGCAGACGGCAGCATCCGCCAGAACAAGGAAGTTGTTTCAGCATACAGCTATGCCAAGCAGAGCGGAAAGAAGCTGCATCTGATGGGACTGGTATCTAACGGAGGCGTTCACAGCTCACTGGAGCACCTGTTCTGCTTGACCGATATCGCCCGCGAGTATGGCATAGACAAGACATACGTACACTGCTTCATGGACGGTCGTGACACCGATCCCAAGAGCGGTAAGGGTTTCATAGACCAGCTTGTAAAGCGTGGTGACAAGGTTGCCACCATCATCGGCCGTTATTATGCAATGGACCGTGACAAGCGTTGGGAGCGTGTAAAGATTGCATATGACCAGCTGGTTGGCGGTGAGGGCCGTAAGGTTTCCGATATGGTCAAGGCTGTTGAGGAGTCATATGCCGAGGGCGTTACCGATGAGTTCATGAAGCCTATCGTAAACGAGGCTTATGACAGCCGCATTGAGGAGGGTGACGTTATCATCTTCTTCAACTTCCGTAATGACCGTGCCAAGGAGCTGACTATCGTTCTTACACAGAAGGACATGGATGCCGAGGGCATGCACACAATCCCCGGTCTGCAGTACTACTGCCTCACTCCGTATGATGCATCATTCACCGGTGTACACATCCTCTTTGACAAGGAGAACGTAAACAACACACTGGGAGAGTATCTCTCTGCACAGGGTCTCAAGCAGCTTCACATAGCCGAGACTGAGAAATACGCACACGTAACATTCTTCCTGAACGGTGGCCGCGAGCTCCCGTTTGAGGGTGAGGACCGTATCCTGGTACCTTCACCTAAGGTTGCCACATATGACCTGCAGCCCGAGATGAGCGCTTACATCGTTCGTGACAAGCTGGTTGAGGCCATCGGTACAGACAAGTATGATTTCATCGTCGTGAACTTTGCCAACGGTGACATGGTAGGTCACACCGGCGTATACGAGGCTATTGAGAAGGCTGTCGTTGCCGTTGATGCCTGCGTACATGATGTAATTGAGGCTGCCAAGGCTCACGGATATGACGCCATCATCATTGCCGACCACGGTAATGCCGATAACGCCCTGAATCCTGACGGCACACCCAATACCGCACACTCACTCAATCCTGTTCCTGTAATCTACGTGACTTCACGTGAGGGCGCCAAGGTTGAGTCCGGTATCCTGGCCGATGTGGCTCCGTCAATCCTGACAATCATGGGCCTGCCCATTCCTGCCGAGATGAACGGCAAGGTGCTTGTAAAATAACTGTCCAACTAAAATACCATAGCCGACGACCTGCAATATGGCCGTCGGTTGTGTTTTAATTTTTCAAGATGAAACTTATTCCTATCTACACCTGGAACAAGAGCATGCTCCAGTTCAACCGTAAGCGTGACAAGCTTACACGTCAGCCCTGGACTCAGGGTGTCCTGCTTCTGCTGTGCGTAATCATCGCCATGCTGATGGCTAACCTGCCGCTGGTAAGTACCTACTACAGGGCTTTCCTGGAGACCAATATCCAGATACATCTGCAGAGCCCTCACGGTGAGGTTGACTGGCTGTTCCCGCATGATATGACCATTGAGAAGTTCATCAATGACATTCTCATGGTGATATTCTTCTTTACCGTAGGTCTGGAAATAAAGCGTGAGGTTGCTCATGGAGAGCTCTCGTCACTTAAGAAAGCCATGCTTCCGGTGATAGCTGCATTCGGCGGTGTAATCATGCCTGCAGTGCTTTATACCCTGGTTAACCACGGCACTCCGGCTGCATCCGGTTGGGGAATCCCTACAGCAACCGATATAGCTTTTGCGGTATGCATACTATCCGTACTTGGTGACCGTGTTCCCGTATCGCTCAAGGTGTTCCTTACCGCTCTTGCCATTGCCGATGACCTTATCGCCATACTTGTGGTGGCACTGTTCTACGGTGGGCAGATAAACTTCATCCTGCTGGGATTATCGGTTGTGGTTATCTGCGTGGCTCTGCTGTTCTCACATTTCGGTCAGAAGCATATCTGGGTATATCTGGTGCTGGCAGTCATGCTGTGGGTGCTGTTCTACTACTCAGGCATACATGCAACCATGTCCGGTGTGGTTATGGCGTTTGTCATTCCTTCCAAGGCCCGTTTTGAGCGTCCGTACGTGCTGCATAAGATCAAGTTTTTCTCACAGAAATTGCTCTCATTTGACCAGGTTGATGATGAGACCATGTTCCCCAACGGACCTCAGCGTCATTTCCTGCGCCGTATTCACAAGACCGCATACGGTTCACTTGACATGAGTTACCGCGTGGAGCATGCGCTTTCACCCTGGGTAAACTTTTTTATAATGCCTATATTCGCCCTGGCCAATGCCGGTGTGGAGATACCGGATCTCTCATATTTCAATATCCTGAACACTCATGGAGTGGCAGGTGGAGTAGGTCTGGGTATATTCCTGGGTCTGGTACTGGGTAAGCCGCTGGGTATCACCCTGTTCAGTCTTGCAGCTATCAAGACACGTCTTTGCGAGATGCCTGACAAGGCGTCATGGGCTATGTTCTTTGCAGTGGCCTGTCTGGGTGGTATTGGATTTACCATGTCCATATTTGTGGATACACTCTCGTTCCAGGATGTGGCTGCAGTAGAGGAAATGAGAAATGCCGGCAAGATAGCCATTCTGATTGGCTCGCTCGCTGCCGGCATTCTGGGTTCAGTCCTTATTACCCTGGTGTCAAAGAAAAATCACTCAGCTGAGAACTGATCCTTTCCTACACCGCACATAGGGCATACAAAATCATCGGGTATCTCCTCCCAGGGGGTACCCGGTTTTATTCCACCCTCCGGATAACCTTCGGCGGGATCATACTCCCAGCCGCACATATCACATACGTACTTACTCATAACAGTTGGTTTTTAAGGTTAGTGATTCTGCAAAAATAGAAATATGAATCAAATAATCAAGTAGAATTGAACTATATTTGTGTTTGCAAAAAATCAGAACTATGGTAAAGAATCTAAGTGACAAAGTAAGGTACATTGGTGTTGATGACCTGGATCTGGACCTTTTTGAGAGTCAGTATATTGTCCCTGAAGGGATGGCGTATAACTCATATCTTATCCTGGATGATAAGGTTGCCATTATGGATACCGCCGATGCCCGCAAGGGTGATGAGTGGAAAGCCAACCTTAAGGAGGCTCTCTCCGGCCGCACTCCGGATTACCTTATAGTTCACCATATGGAGCCGGACCACTCGGCCCTCATAGCATGGGTACTTGCAGAGTATCCGTCACTTACCCTTGTAGCCAGCGCCAAGGCTATCCAGATGCTGGGACAGTTCTTTGAGGACCTTAATCTTGATGGCCGTACCATGGCTGTAAAGGAGGGCTCGGAGCTGGAGCTTGGAGAGCATAAGCTGCGCTTTATAGGTGCTCCTATGGTTCACTGGCCAGAGGTTCTGGTATCATTCGATGAGGCAGACGGCGCACTCTACAGTGCCGATGCGGTTGGTAAGTTCGGTGCCCTGAGCAAGTGCGGATTCTACGGCCGTGATGATGATGACTGGGCATGTGAGGCTCGCCGTTACTATTTCAACATAGTAGGTAAGTACGGAGGTCCCGTACGTACACTGCTTGACAAGGTACTGCAGCTGCCCATACGCAGTATCCGTCCGCTTCACGGACCTATCCTTGAGGATAACCTGTCTGAATATATAGACCTTTATAAGATATGGAGCAGCTATGCCGTTGAGACCGAGGGCATATTCATAGCATGTGCCTCAATCCACGGCGGTACGATGGCTGCCGCTCAGAAACTGGCCGATATACTGCGTGCCAAAGGTGCAGGCCGTGTAGAGGTAAGTGACCTGTGCCGTTCTGATTTTGCCGAGAACGTGGAGGATGCGTTCCGTCACTCCAAACTGGTACTGGCCGCATCATCATATGACGCAGGTCTGTTCACACCCATGTATGAGTTCCTGCACCGTCTACAGATAAAGGGATTCTGCAACCGTAAGGTGGCTATCATAGAGAACGGATCGTGGGCTCCGTCGGCCGGCCGTGTCATGAAAGAGATGCTTTCTGCGATGAACGGCATTGAGATAGTGGATCCCATGGTTACCATACGCAGCCGCATGAAACAGGCCGATATTCCGGCACTGGAATCTCTTGCAGATGCAATCCTGAACTGATCAGACTCCTTAAGTCTTGCTAATAAGATACCGGGTAAGCCGTCTGTGGTTTATCTGGTGGGGAGTATTATTCCCAGTACTCAATCTCACGCAGGAGTACCTCTACCGGCAGCTTGAAACGGTTAAAGGTGCGGGCCTCTTGCCAGTTGCCGTGCTCGTCAAAGTGCTTGTACTCTATGTATGTGATCTCCTCCTCCTTTTCATTGCCGTCTGTAATGGAGTGTTTCTCCTTTACGTTATGACGGTCATCAAGGATATTGGTCTCGACGGTCTTGGTGCCGGTACGGGGATCCTCAGTAGTAATCATGACGGGATATCCGTCACGGTCTGTCTTGATGGTACGTATGGTGGTTACGGTACCGTTCTCGGACACTACGGATTTGTGTCTCCTAAAGAATGAGCTCTTCTTTACGGTCATGGTTACGGTCTGACCGTTTGACTCTTTCTTGTATTCAAGTTTGTTGCCGCCGTTTGAAATAAGGTCAAGACGTGCTATCATGCGGTTACCGGCCTTACGGGTGCTGCGTATGGAGACTCCGTTCTCAAAAAGGCTCTCAGATTCAGTCAGTATGCGTCCTGTACTGTCCATCGTGGCCGAGCATATCTCATTTCCGTTCAGGTCATAGACAGACGTACCGATAAAGATGATCCTGTCATAGTTGGTATGGTAAACCTCGGGGTCCTTATGGGTTATGGTGACCTTCTGTACGCGGCCGTTCAATCCGCCGAACGGAGGCTCCTGATAACTGTTGCCGCATGAAACCGCAAGGCACAAGCCGGCAACAATGATGATATAATGGAATATGTTCTTTCTCATATGATATTCTGTTTTTTCATTTCACTGACTGTCAGTTCCAGCTCGTCATACCACTCCTTTCCAAAGCGGCGGATAAGAGGTTCTTTCAGACACTTGTACACCGGGATATGTTCCCTGTGGCCCTTGATTACGGCAGCCTGGCATACATCCCAGCGGTCATAGTTGAGTCCCAGATAAGGGCCTATCTTCTTTACGCGGATAGGGTAGAGATGGCAAGATACGGGTTTCATGAAACTTACCTTACCCTCGCGGTATGCCTTCTCAATGGCGCAGAAACAGCAGCCGTTCTCATCATAGCAGGTAAAAACGCAATCCTTACCGTTTACTATCTGGGTTACCAGCTCTCCCTCTGGGTCGGGGTAGGCTATGCCTCTCTCCTCAATTGCCTTCAATGCATCGGCCGATAACATATCCTTTATCTGAGGCAGCAGCTGCTCAATCTCTGCTATCTCATCCATGGTTACGGGAGCACCTGCATCGCCCTCAATGCAGCAGGCACCGTGACACTTCTTGAGGTCACAGCAGAACTCCTTGGTTATTACATCGAGCGATACTATTGTGTCTTGGATCTGTACCATCGGGCTGTTATCATTCAGGATGGCAAAAGTAATGATTTTATTGCTATCTTAGCGGCAAATAGAGTCAAATCATGTGGTCAACAGTATTGATAACGCTTGCCATTATTCTGGCTATTATAGGCATAATAGGGAGTGTGGTTCCGGGACTTCCCGGCCCTCCGCTCAGCTGGCTGGGAGTGCTGCTGGCATATCTGAGCCATAAGTTGGGCGGCGCGGACATGTCGCTTACGTTCGTGCTGATATGGCTGGGTATTACCATAGTAGTATCCGTGCTTGATTATACCGTTCCTGCCAGGTTCACCAAACTGGCCGGTGGTACCAAAGCGGGCAGTACGGGTGCAACCATCGGCATGATAATAGGTATGTTCCTCACCCCGATAGGTATGATACCGTGCAGCCTTCTGGGTGCGTTCCTGGCTGAATGGCTACAGGAGAATAAGAGCATTGGAGGTGCTGTTAAGTCTGCCGTTGGTACATTCATAGGTTTCCTGGTAGGCTCCGGACTCAAGATTATTGCAGCCGGAACCATGACTTTTTACATCATATTCTGAAATTCTGTTACATTTTAGGCTTGTTGAGAACTTTTATATTCTTTAAGTTTTAACTTTGCGCTGCCTATGAGTTATTATCAATAGTACTTACTTTACTTAATTACACAATAAAATGAAAAAACAGATTCTTCTTGCAGCGGCTGTTATGATGTCGCTCACATGTTTCGCCCAGTTCCCGGGCGGTGGTTTTGGTGGCGGTTTCCCCGGTGGCGGTATGCCCGGTGGTGGCGGCGGATTCGGCGGCGGCATGCCTATGGGCGGCTTTGGCGGATTCGGTGGTGACCAGAGCGCACAGACCCAGGCTGAGTATTCAGAGAAATTCTCAGATATCAACTATGCCGGTGACGACGGCCAGGTTTATCATATGCTTGACATCTATCTCCCCAAGGAGGTTAAGGATAAGTATCCTGTAGTTGTACACATCTACGGTAGCGCATGGGGCAGCAACAGCTCTAAGGGTGCAGCCGATATCAACACTATCTGCGCAGCTCTGCTCAAGGCCGGTTATGCAGTGGTTACTCCTAACCACCGTTCAATCGCTGACGGCAAGTGGCCCGCTCAGGTTAACGATATCAAGGCCGTTATCCGCTTTATCCGCGCTAACGCAGCCAAGTATAAGTTCGACACATCATTCATCGCTACCTCAGGTTTCTCATCAGGTGGTCATCTGAGTGCTGTAACCGCTTTGTCAAACGGCGTTAAGGTTGCAAAGCGCGGCACTGCCGAGTATGACATTGAGGGTAACGTAGGCCCCTACACCAAGGAGTCAAGCTATGTAAACGCATTCTGCGACTGGTCAGGTCCAACAGAGCTCCTTCAGATGGAGTGCGGTAACGCAATGGTATTCGGTGGCAAGGGCAACACCCCCGAGGAGCAGCTTATCGGTGCACCCAAGGAGGGCAACGAGGATAAGTTCATGCTGCTGAGTGCAACCGGTTTCCTGGATAAGGATGATGTTGCCGGTTACATGTTCCATGGTGATGCTGACTTTGTAGTTGCATCATGCGTAAGCCAGTATCTCTATGATGAGATGCAGAAGGCAGGCGTAGAGAGCTACATCGTTCGTGAGCCTCAGGGCGGTCACGGTATGGGTATGTATTCAGAGGAGAACCTCAAGAAGATGGTTGACTTCCTGGATGCTCAGCGTGCCAAGACTTCTAAGAAATAATTGAGTTACATTTAATAAGAGAATGCCGCGGCTCTTGGTGAGTCGCGGCATTCGTTTTTTTAGAAGGCGTCAATTGAGATACCTGCTATGGCCCAGATACCTGGCTGGGGTACGCAACCGTAATCAATGTATTGCCTGTCAGTAAGGTTGTTGCACTCAATGAACAGCCTTAGGCGCTCTTTCTGCCACTGCAGTCGGGCATCGGTAATGAGATAGGGCTCGTAGTCATAGACCAGTCCGTCGGTTCCGGTATATGATCCGGCGCGGTCCTGATAGCGCAGGTTTATTCCTAAGGTCAGGCCGGGCATGATGCCCAGACGTACTCCCGCTACTGCCTTATGCTTGAGATACTCCAGGGTGGAGCGGCTCTGGATTCCCTCTACGTCAACCTTTTCCTGATTAATATATGTGTATGCTATATCTGCAGACTGGAGTATATGCTGAGCAGGAATGAGTGTCTCAAAGTCAAATGATGCCTTGAGCTCCGTTCCCCATGAGTTGACCTGGGTGAAATTGACTGACTCCCAATGGCGCTGCTCACTGGGCAGGGTAATGTCCATAATCCAGTCTATCATATCGGTCCCGTGGTTGTAGAAGAGTGATGCCGATGCCTGGATTCCGTCGTAATCAGTGTATCTCAGGCCAAAGTCATAGGCTGTGAGTTCCTCGGGGCGGAGATGCTTGTCGGCCTTGTAACCGCCTACGCTGTAATATAGCTCCGTTACAGACGGCAGACGCAGTGATGTGTTGAACGTGGCAAATGCCTTTAGCTTGCCTGTAAGGCGGTAACTCATGTCAATGCCGGGGTAGACCTTGAATGAGCGTCCGTTCCAAGTGTTATATGTGCCAACTGCGCCTGCGCTCATGGCAAACTTGCCCAGTGTGAGGTTATGCTCCAGCACGATGCTTAAGTTGGTGCGCTCCAGGCCGTTGGTATAGTCACGGTCAGTACCTTTTATATGTATGGGTTTGTCAAGGGGTTCACCCAGGTTACCGCTTACCAGATTCTCATTCTTTATCTCCGCACTGATGGCTGTACGTCCCATCTTCCAGTCAAACCAGCTGTTCAGAGCGGCTCCGGCTACATCTGACCGGTGGTAGTTGTATGGTACCGGAGTCTCGCTGCCGCGTATCAGCTCAAAACGGTCCTCATTGTGGTTCCACCATATGCTGGGGTGTATGTGTACCTGACCAACCTTGTTTTCCGCCTGCACTGCTGTATATGTTTTTACGGTATGCTCAAACTGGTCGTCATACTTGGCAGAGTAGAAGGTGTTGCTGCCCCAATTCTTTGCACTTATGCCTGCATGCCAGTTGATTCGTAGCCTGGAGTTGTCAAAACTGCCTTTATAGAAAGCCTTCTTGTACTCCATATCGGCATTGAGGCGGTCCTGCTTGCTGCGGCTGTAACCGTCTGACCGGCCATAACCCACCGATAGCATATTGTTCCAGCTATTCTTGACAATTGCGGCTTTTGCTCCGCCTGCCACATATCCATAGCTGCCTGCCTCAGCGTGGGCCGATTCCTCACTCCTGGCAGCGGTCTTGGTTACGATATTTATTGCGCCCATAAGTGACGATGAGCCGTATGCACGGCCGGCAGGTCCCTCAAGAACCTCTATATGGTCAATATCACTCATGTCAACCGGAAAATCAAATGAGTTGTGTCCGGTCTGTGGGTCACATATGTTTATGCCGTCAAGCAGTATGGCAACCTGTTCAAAATTGCCTCCGCGTACACCTATATCGGTCTGGGCACCCATGGGGCCGCGCTGGCGTACATCAACTCCTGATGCGTATTTGAGAATGTCATTGACGGACTGTACGGGGTATGCGCTTATCTCGTCGGCTGTCATTATATGTGCTATACGTGACGCCTTGGGTAGTGTAGTCTTGATCCTTGAGGCTGTTATCTCAATCTCATCGGTGCGGATAAACAGGGAGTCAGCTGACTCGGCTTGTAAAGAAACATTGCCTGCTGCTGTAAACATCAAAGCGGTGAATAATGTTTTCAGGTTCATGTTATTCATATTATTAAAGGATATTAGAGACTAATGTCTGATTGGGAGTGCAAATGTCTTAAAAAAGAATTGTCATGGCAAATCTGCCGCGTTTATTTGGTCCTATAGTTACCAATTGCGTGAATTATGTAAATACGGGGTCTCTTATTTGGTAACTATAGATGACAGTTATGGTTAAAAATGTATAATTATTTCAACGTTATGTAATTGAAATGGGGTACAGAGTTACAATGACTCTATAGAATGTGTAATTTCGCGGCCGAAAACGAAAGGGTATTAATAAACAATGTCGGTAAATGGCCGGCGTAAAAGACGTAACTTTATGAATCTCAAGGGATTTCAACCCAAACTGTTCTCATCTCTTAAGAACGGTTATGACAAGACAAAACTTGTTCAGGACCTGCTTGCAGGTGTAATTGTAGGTATTGTGGCTCTGCCGCTTGCCATCGCGTTCGGTATTGCATCGGGAGCAACCCCCGAAGCTGGTATCCTTACGGCTATCGTAGCCGGTTTCATCATCTCGTTCCTGGGTGGAAGCAAGGTTCAGATTGGCGGCCCCACCGGCGCATTCATCGTGATTGTCTACGGTATCATCCAGGAGTACGGCATGAGCGGACTCTGCATCGCAACCTTCATGGCGGGCGCTTTTCTGATACTTATGGGAGTGCTGCACCTGGGTACCATAATCAAGTATATTCCTTATCCCATCATAGTAGGTTTTACCAGCGGTATCGCGCTGACAATCTTTGCTACTCAGGTTAAGGACCTGTTCGGTCTGCAGATTGCCGATGTACCTGCCGGATTCATTGACAAATGGATAACCTATTTCAAGAATTTTGATACCGTCAGCTGGTGGTCTCTGCTGGTGGGCGTGGGCAGCATCCTGATAATCGTCTTCACCCCCAAGGTGAGTCGTAAACTGCCCGGATCACTGGTAGCAATCATCATAATGACAATAGTATGCCTGATACTTAAAGGTGTCGGCGTAGAGGGAATTGAGACCATCGGTGACCGTTTCTCAATCTCAACCAACCTGCCTCAGGCCGAGGTTCCCAAGCTGGATTGGAACAGCATTCGCGGTCTGGCTCAGCCCGCCATGGTGATAGCCATGCTTGGTGCCATTGAGTCACTGCTCTCTGCAGCAGTAGCCGACGGTGTTATTGGCGACCGTCATGACAGCAATCAGGAGCTGATTGCCCAGGGCGTTGCCAACATGGTCACCCCGCTTATCGGCGGTATACCCGCCACCGGTGCAATTGCACGTACCATGACTAATATAAACAACGGCGGACGTACTCCCGTGGCCGGAATCGTGCACGCCGTTGTCCTGGCACTTATCTACCTCTTCCTCATGCCTCTGGTCAAGTTCATTCCCATGGCTTGCCTGGCCGGTATCCTGGTTGTGGTATCATATAATATGAGTGAGTGGCGCAGTTTCAAGGCCATCCTCAAGAACCCCAAGTCCGATATCATCGTGCTGCTGGTTACATTCTTCCTGACCGTGATATTTGACCTTACCGTTGCCATTGAGGTTGGCGTTCTGATTGCCTGCCTGCTCTGCATGAAGCGTATGGCCGAGACCACAAACGTATCTGTGCTGAGTGATGAGATCGATCCCAATGCGGACTCCGATGTTCAGGGCAATCTGGATCATCTTACAATCCCTGAGGGCGTTAAGGTGTATGAGATAAACGGTCCCTATTTCTTTGGAATCGGTAACAAGTTTGAGGAGATGATGGGCGATATGGGCGGTCGCGCCAAGGTCCGCATAATCCGTATGCGTAAGGTTCCGTTCATTGACTCAACCGGCGTTCACAACCTGCAGAACATGTGCAAGATGTGTTCACAGATGGGTGTTAAGGTGGTTCTGTCGGGCGTAAATCCCCAGGTAATGAAAGTTATTGAGGATGCCGGCATGGATGCTGTTGTGGGCAAGGAGAACATTTGCAGCCACATTAACATCGCCCTCAAACGCGCAGAAGAAATCCTTTCAGAATAAGGTTTCCAGCAGCACAAACCAACAAGGTTTCCAGTTGCACCCAGTAAAACGGAACCCTGACAGCAAAGCGTTGTCAGGGTTTCGTTTTACCCGGCCTGGAAGGCCGGCAGAGTGGAATGGAACGAAGTAGAATGAAACGGGTTTGGGGCGTCGCCGCCCCAAACTAAAAAAAGGTTGTTTCTAATACGCAGATAACTTTCCAGCTAGCGACTTTTTAGGCCCAAAGGGCCATAAAAGTCAAAAAATACCGAGCTGCGAAGCAGCGAGAGCCCGTTGTGGTACTCACTTCAAAAACGCGAAAAATACCGCAATAACCAAGAATATAAATGAAACCAAATGATTCCAATGCAAGCTCTGTGTCTTGAAGCAGAAAGCCAGAATAAGTGAAAAAACAATCAGAGATATGCACTCCTGAATAACCTTAAGCTGAACCAGGTTGAACGGGCCGCCGTTGATATCGGACCCTATGCGGTTGGCGGGAATCATGACGCAGTACTCAAAGAATGCCAAGCCCCATGATGCCAGGATAACCAGGATGAGAGGCCAGTCGGTGCTTATCTTCATCTCCTGAAGCTTAAGGTTTCCGTACCACGCAAATGTCATCAGAATGTTTGACACTACCAGAAGCAAAATGGTCACAATTCCTTTCATAAAACTCTATGTTTTGTAATTCGGGCGCAAAAGTAGCAAATAGAATTAATTTGCAGTATCTTTGACCCTATGAAACACATCAAACTCACCATATTATTGCTGTCTGTATGCCTTGGACTATCGGCCCAGACACTGCAGCAGGGACGCAACTATTTCCTGCAGGGCGACTATGAGAAGGCCAAGCCCATAATGCTCAAATACCTCAAGCAGAAACCCGATGCCGCCGACCGCAACTACTGGTACGGCATATGCTGCATGGAGACTGGCGAGAAAGACAAGGCCGTCCCCTACCTTGAGAAGGCTGCAGCCAAGAAGATATTCAAAGCCTACCGCGCTCTTGGTGACTACTATCTGGGCAAGGAGGATTATCAGCCCGCCATAAACAATTATGAGGCATTCGTAAAGGGTATATCCACCGATAAGGAACTGCATGACCCCGCACTTGAGGACAGTCTGACCCGTGCGACCGACAGCCTTAAGGTGCTGTTCCGCATGCTCCGCAACACCAGCCGCGTCTGTTTCATAGACAGCTTCCAGGTAAGCAAGGAGCAGCTGTTTGAGAACTACATTCTGGGTGAGTCAACCGGATCGTTCTACCCTGCCGGCTCATTCTTTGAAGATGACAGCGAGGGTGAGGTGTTCCTTCCCGAGATGGAGCAGAGCATACTCTACAGCCGCCGTGACTATGACGGACAGTTCCGCCTCTTCTCCAAGTTCAAGAGTTTTGACCGCTGGGCCGATGAGACCCCCATCCAGGGGCTTGATACCGATGGTGACCTGCGTTACCCGTTCCTGCTCAATGACGGCGTGACAATCTACTACGCCGCAACAGGCAGCGAGTCACTGGGAGGTCTGGATATATTCGTATCACGTTACAACACCGCTACCGGACGTTACCTCAAACCTGAGAACATAGGCATGCCCTTCAACTCCGAGGCCAATGACTACCTCTACGTGGTTGATGAGGCCAATGACCTGGGATGGTTCGCCACCGACCGCCGTCAGCCTCAGGATACCGTATGCATATACGTGTTCATCCCCTCAGAGAGGTTCTCCAAGTTCAACTATGAGGAGGGCGACACACTGGCTATCCACAGGGCCGCCCGCATAACATCCATTGCCGATACGCAGTCAGACCTGGTTGCAGTACGTGCCGCACGCCAGCGTCTCACGCTGCTGCGTTATGAGCTTACAGAGAAGGCACAGAAAGGATCGTTCACATATATCATAGATGACCTTACCACCTATAATGAACTGAGTGACTTTAAGAGCAAGGAGGCTGCCGATTTGTTCCAGCGCTGGACAGAACTCAAGGACCAGTATGAGACAGACCTGGCCAAACTGGAGAGGCAGCGTGACGAATTCGCTAACGCATCGCGCCAGGAGAAAGAGCGTATGCGCAGCCAGCTGCTGGAGCTTGAGGACAAGGTTCTGACTCTGGAGCAGCAGGTCACCGTTATGGAGAACCAAATCCGCACCACTGAGATCAACCACCTAAACCGATAAGCCTATGAGTACCTACTATGCCCCATCAGAACTGATAATCAATGATGACGGTTCATGTTTCCACCTGCATCTCAAACCTGAGCAGTTGGCCGATAAGGTGATTCTTGTAGGAGACCCCGGCCGCGTGGATATCATTGCCGCTATGCTGGACAGTGTGGAGTGCACTGTAAGCAACCGCGAGTTCCGCACCGCAACAGGCCTGTACAAAGGCAAGCGCATAACCATACAGGCCACCGGAATAGGTTGTGACAACATAGACATCGTGATGAATGAGCTGGATACCCTGGCCAACATCGATTACAATACCCGCACGGAGAAACCTGTACACCGCACCCTTGACATTGTACGCATAGGAACCTGCGGAGGCCTGCAGCCCTACACCCCGCTGGGCACATGGCTCTGCTCAGTCAAGAGCATCGGTTTTGACGGCCTGCTCAACTACTATGCCGGCCGCGACAACGTCTGTGACCTGGATCTGGAACGTGCATTCGTAGCCCATATGGAGTGGTCACTCAAGAAAGGCGCCCCCTATGTAGCCAATGCCAACCCAGACCTGCTCAAGCGTATCATGGCCGATGACAAACGCATGGTACCCGGTGTGACCATTGCCTGCGGCGGATTCTACGGCCCGCAGGGACGTGTACTGCGCGCCCAGCTGGCAGACCCCAACCAGAATGCCAAGATAGAGAGTTTTGAGTATCAGGGCATGCGCATAACCAACTTTGAGATGGAGAGCTCCGCAGTAGCCGGACTGGCCGCACTGTTAGGACACCGTGCCATGACCGTCTGCATGGTAATAGCCAACCGCTATGCCAAGGAGATGAACACGGATTACAAACCCCTCATGAACGATCTCATAACCAGCGTACTGGACCGCATCTGAACAGCCGTGACAGAAATCAATGACACAATCTGCGCAGTAGCCACCCGTCAGGGAGGTGCGCTTGGGGTGGTCCGTGTAAGCGGACCCGATGCCATTCGCATCACTGACAGCATATTCAAATCTGCGTCACATCACCCTCTTGCCAGTGCAAGCCCCTACACGCTCAGTTACGGACAGGTCATTGACAAGGACGGCACTCCCGTAGATGACGTGCTGGTAAGCGTGTTCCGCGCCCCCCACTCCTTTACCGGGCAGGACAGCACTGAGATTTCATGCCACGGATCGGCATATATCCTGCAACGCGTATGCCGCCTGCTGATTGATGCCGGATGCCGCCAGGCAGAGCCGGGCGAGTATACCCAGCGTGCATTCCTGAACGGCAAGATGGACCTGAGCCAGGCCGAGGCCGTAGCAGACCTTATTGCATCCACATCGGCCGCATCACACCGTCTGGCCATGAACCAGATGAAAGGCGGATTCAGCCGTGAGCTGCGCGCCCTGCGCGACCAGTTGCTGCAGTTTACGTCACTCATAGAGCTGGAACTGGATTTCAGCGAGGAGGATGTGGAGTTTGCCGACCGTTCACAGTTGGAGCAGCTGGCTACAAATATAGATGAACTGATTACCCGCCTGGCCGATTCATTCAGTACAGGCAATGCCATACGCAACGGAGTTCCGGTTGCAATAATAGGCCAGACCAACACAGGTAAGAGTACCCTGCTGAACCAGCTGTTGCATGATGACCGTGCACTGGTAAGTGACATACAGGGTACCACCCGTGACAGCATTGAGGATACCACCACCATAGGCGGCGTGCTGTTCCGCTTTATTGATACGGCCGGAATACGCCAGACCACCGACACCGTTGAGTCCATGGGAATTGAACGTTCCTACCGCAAGGCCCGTGAGGCCAGCATCATTCTCTGGATGACCGATCATGCCCACCCCTCCAATCCTGAGACCGAGCAGACCATCAGCCAGCTCTCACAAGGCAAATATCTGATAAAGGTCCACAACAAATGTGACCATTTGGCCACCCTACCCTCACCCACAGATTCTGAAGTTTGGATATCGGCAAAATACGGCTATGGCATTAAAGAATTGGGCGACCTTTTGGTCAAGGCCGCCGCAATTCCTGAAATAAGTGAGCAGGATGTTATTGTTACCAACATGCGTCACTATGAATCTCTCATCAAGGCGCAGGAGTGCATCCGCCGCGTGCGCCAAGGCCTGACAGACCGCATATCGGGCGATTTCCTGAGTCAGGACATCCGCCAGTGCATCCATCACCTGTCAACCATCACCGGTGACATCACCACCGATGAGATCCTAGGCAACATCTTCCAGCATTTCTGCATCGGCAAATGACCCAAAAATAGTTAACTTTGCACATCAAACTGCTGCATTATGAAACAATTCGGACTGATTCGTGTGGCGGCTGCAATGCCGCGTGTTCACGTTGCTGACCCTGAGTCCAACGCCCGCCTTATACTGGAACTCCTTAAGGAGATGGAGCCTGAGCGCCCGTCAATCGTGGTGTTCCCCGAGCTTAGCGTAACCGGTTACACCTGCGCTGACCTGTTTGGGCAGAACCGCTTGCTGGACGATGCTGAGAAGGCTG
This sequence comes from Bacteroidaceae bacterium, assembly GCA_045220475.1. Lineage (GTDB taxonomy): Bacteria > Bacteroidota > Bacteroidia > Bacteroidales > Bacteroidaceae > Colenecus. Next base: position 49,584 of record JBGUVW010000031.1, on the reverse strand, counting down.
TTGAGACCATTCTTGCATCCACCGCGAATATGGAACCTATGATAGTTGTCGGAGTTCCCATTCGCCACTCAGGCAGGCTTTTCAACTGTGCAGTAGCCTTACGTCACGGCCGGATCCTGGGAATAGTCCCCAAGACATACCTGGCCGGCAACAATGAGTTCTATGAACCCCGTTGGTTTGAATCGGCCCGTGTACTGCCGGCAGACGGTGTACGTATCAGTTACGCTGGACAGGATGACGTTCTTCTTGGTACCGGCCAGCTGTTCCGCGTAGGCAAGGCACTTGCAGCCATAGAGCTGTGCCAGGACCTCTGGGTTCCTGTACCGCCCTGCACACAGGCTGCACTGTCCGGAGCACAGATCATACTCAACCTGTCGGCCAGCAATGATTATCTTTTCAAGCATGAGTACCGCAGGGAGCTGGTTAGCGCCACCTCATCACGTCTGTATGCAGCATATGTCTATTCTTCATGCGCCGAGGGTGAATCCACCCAGGACCTTGTATGGTCAGGTGCATCTCTCATCTGTGAGTCCGGCACAATGCTGGTAGAGGCCGAGCGCTTTAAGCGCGGAAGCCGTTACATATCGGCCGATGTGGATGTGGAGCGTCTTGAGACCCTGCGTGCCAAGGAGCATACCTTCACGGTTGAAGGCCCCCTGCCCGCCTACACCATACAGGAGGCTGGCGATACCGTACAGACTGATTTCCAGGCCAGTCTGAAGCGTTACGTGGAGCCCTACCCCTTTGTGCCGCAGGGTGATCCCGAGGCGCTTGGCCTGCGCTGCCGTGAGATACTGTCAGCCCAGGTAGCCGGACTGGTAACCCGCCTGGAGCATATAGGCTGCAAGACCGCCGTGATAGGTGTATCGGGCGGACTTGACTCCACCCTGGCACTGCTGGTTACGGTACTTGCATTTGATACTCTGGGCCTGCCGCGTAAGGGAATAATAGGTATCACCATGCCGGGATTCGGCACCACACACCGCACCCATGACAACTCCGTAAACCTGATGCGTGAGCTGGGCATAACATCACGTGAGATATCAATCCTGCCTGCCGTACGCCAGCACTTTACCGATATAGGACAGGACGAGACGGTCCATGACCTCACCTATGAGAACAGCCAGGCACGTGAGCGTACCCAGCTGCTTATGGATATAGCCTGCAAGGAGGGCGGTATCGTGATCGGTACGGGTGACCTCTCTGAACTTGCCCTTGGCTGGTGCACCTACAACGGTGACCACATGTCAATGTATGGCGTGAACGTGAGCGTTCCCAAGACTCTGGTACGCACGCTGGTAAGCTGGACTGCCGGCAACAAATTCGGCAGTGAGAACTCCATTCACAATATCCTGCTCGACATAGTTGACACCCCCATAAGCCCCGAGCTGCTCCCGGCCGATAAGGACGGCAACATAGCCCAGAAGACCGAGGATACGGTTGGCCCCTATGAGCTGCATGATTTCTTCCTGTATCACTTCTTCCGTTTTGGAGCAGGACCTGACAAGCTGCGTTTCCTGGCTGGCAAGGCATTTGCCGGCAAGTTTGATGACGCCACCATCAGCAAGTGGCTGGAGGTATTCATGAAACGCTTTTTCAGGCAGCAGTTCAAACGCTCATGTCTGCCCGACGGCCCCAAGGTAGGTAGCGTATCACTCTCACCCAGAGGTGACTGGCGCATGCCGTCAGATCTGGAGACCTTCTTTAAGCTTTAAGCTGTAGGATTATTCTGCAACCGGATAATTTGCGGTTGAGTGTACGAACCTGAACGGGGTTACTCCGGTTTGGTCTGCGTACCAGCTGTCCAGTGCCGTGTTTAGAGAGGTGCTGAATGACTCCTGCTGTATCTCATAAAGGGATGCAGGTGCCGGGCAACTGACAGTGCCGCTGCCTGTGCCGGCAATGCTGAATGCAGTTCCGCCAACCACATCACCCGCCTGATAGCAGCCTATGATGCTGCCGGTATTGGTACCCACCAGACCAGCCGTTCCCGTGGTGACGCCTACATGGCTGCAGGCATAGATCACGCCGCTGTTGGTTCCTGCAATGGCGCCGCCGCTCACGGTAACGTCATCGACTATACGGCATCCGCCTATCATACCGGCATTGCTTTCTGCAAGCGCTCCGCCGCCGGTTATGGTGCCGATGGTGGTTATCTGGACCTGTTTCACGTAAGCGCTCTCTCCCAGCTTGGCAAACAGCGGCTTGCCGCACAGACGGTTCACAAAACGGTTTCCACCCAGATAGGTACCCTGGAACGGATGAGTCTCATCTCCTATCCCAATCCAGCTTACGGGGCTGACATTGGACTCCGAATCCTCAACGCTGGTCTTTTTTGTACCTGACTGCATGGTGATATCGGCATCCTGCTTTACATATCGGCCTACAAAAGAGAATCCGGCGGCCACCTCCTTGGCAAAAGAGAGCATCTGCAAAGACGATGCTATACGGTACGGATGTTCAATGCTGCCGTCATTCCCGTAGATATCAAGGATCCTGTCACCGTCACGGTAGAGCCAAGTGGCGTCATCGGCCGTAGCGGCAGCCATGTCATGGGTGGTCACAGGACTTGTTATGTCCATAAAGGTGGATTTCTTGCGCAGCTCACCCAGGTCAGGTGTGGAGACATAGTTCCAGTCATTGTACTCCACTCCCATGAACATCTGCTCATCCTTATGGTTAAGTGATATGTTCAGGGTGGTACACATACCGGACTGGAAGTTCACGGTCTTGGTAAAGCTGCCGGAATAGGTCTTTACCAGCGGAGTTCCGGTAGGATCCATCGGGTCCGGATAGGTCACGGTAAATGAGAATCCCAAAGGCTCGTCATTGCCGTTTATGGAATGGAAAAGCTCATCCTGAGGTGTGGTAAGGGCGTAAAAGGTAAAGGTCTTGCTCTGTGCCGTACCCTCGCCCTGGGGTTTGGGGCACCACATCAGGATATCCTTCTTTACCTGCTGCTCATTATCCAGGTCCAGCACCTTGAGTTTACGGCTGTCACCGCCCCATGTAAACAGGGCCGGCTGTGCCTTAAGTACCATGTCCGATACGCTCACCTTGGTATCCACTGCACTTGAACTGGCCGCAAAGTCCTTTATGTTTACCACCACGCACACATTGCTCAGGGCATGATTGAACGTGACCTTGGTTGAAAGGCCGCCTGTCTCGGCTACCGTAGCGGTATTATAGTTAAGCAGCAGGTCCTGTGGCTTGATTGCCTCGTTACCAACTGTGAAATCCAGCTTCTGTACACCATAGCCAAGCTCTCCCGCATATGTACCGTCCATGTTGTCTGTCCAGTGGTAATCACTTGACGGCAGGCTGTAACCTATGAATGTATGGGGTGATACGCCATCGGTCCAATATATTTTCTCGGGCAGATTACCATCGGTACGTTCCCAGCTCTTACCCTCATAATAAAAGTAGCGGATATTGCCGTAAGTAAAGGCCTCCAGGGGCTTGGAGGTACGTTTTATTGTGGTGAACACTATCTTGTCATCGGCTGCGAATAGGGAACGCCCTACCTGTATTGCGCTCTCGTTAGCAGCACGGGTAACGCCACTGTTCACGTCAATCACGGCCTCTATTCCCTTTATCTCAAAATCATCGGCAGTAAAGAGTTTCTCCCTGCTGCAAGCGGTAAGCAGCACGGTAACGCCAAGTATATAGAGTATCTTATATGCTTTCATATCTTATCATTTCACCTGCATTTCAATACGATACAGCTTACCTTGCTCAAACAGCGTCTGGCTTAGCTGCATGCTGTAACGCATCTCTCCGTCACGGATCCAGAACGTGGCACCGGCATCAAGACTGCAGGGCGGCACGATGAGACGGTAGGTCTTATGGCCTGCATTGTAAGCCGTATAGGTAGCCGTCTGGGCAATCTCACTCAGGGGTTTGGTCTTACTCTTGCGCAGCGCGTCATTCACCACTGCAACGCCAATCACACGGCCGTTCTGCTCCTTTGTGCAGGTATGCTTGTTTTTGTATCCGTATGTGTTTGAGTTCACCTTGCTGCGATCAGCGTAATAGTCACCCACAATCACCTCGCACTGGTCAATATCTGGCATACCCTCAAGCGTGAGCACCGCATCGTCCGATATGCCTATGCCGTTCACGTCATCCACCGTAACAAGCAGGGCCGACATCACGTGATTAAAACTCAGGTGCACGTTATATGATCCCGTCTGCTGGATTGTCTGGGCCCACAGCAGGTCCGATGCCTTATAATCGGCCTCCTTGGTCTGGTTGGCATGGAACACGTTGCTGTACTGCTCCACGCGGGTTCCGCCGCCCGCAATGAAAATCTGCTCCTCACTCCAGGTCTGCGCGGTATAGACGTATGGGGTCTGCTGGGCCTCATAGCGGTCATAAATATTTGGTGATGCCGACGGGCTGTAATCACCGTTTATGTCATAACCGTCGGCCGATGTAAGGGTAGCCCACTCGCCTCCCTTCCATTTAAGCAGCCAGAATCCGTCAAAACTGTTTCCGTAGGTGGTCTCGCCGAACTCGGTATGTGATGAGAACGGGCATATGATCTTAAGTTTCATCTTGTCGCCATCCTCAAAGGCGTTTCCCTCAAAGCTGGCACGTGTGGTCATCTGCCCCTCAAAATCCTCTACCGATGTAGTGAATGAGAGGGTACCCGCCTCACGGGGAGCCTCATCCTTTGAGCAGCCCACCGCCAGCGCGGTTATAACCGGTAGAAATATCCTAAAAAACTTCATAGTGTCTCATTAATTGTTCTGCAGGAGCGGGTTACTGCTCTCATCCGTCACGGGAGCGCCTGTAACCAGCTCCGGGTAGAGATGCGTGTAACCTATGTCCGATGTCCGGTAGTGCATGTTGCAGGGGTATTTGGCACCTGCGGCACTGCTGTTGTAACGTGATATTGCATAGTTCATGACCTTCCACGCGGCCAGTCCGTAAATCTCCTTCTTCATGTTTGCGCTCAGCGAGTTGTAATCCACGTTGGAACCCAGCAGATAGTCATTCTTGGCCTTGAGGATATGTGACTTGCTGCCGCGGATGTACTGCTGCGGAGCGTAATCATCCTTGATGCTGCCCACGGCATTCGCACCGGGAGACTTCTCGGCATCGTAATAGTTGCACATGAATGTGCCCCACTCAATCCTGTTCTTGGATTGAGGAGCAAAGAACTCTGATTTGGCACCTGCGCCATAAGCTCCAAGCAGTGCTCCGCTGCCCGACGGAATACCTGCAGCCGCCTGCATGCAGCCCAGCATGGTAAGGTTATCGGCCTCACCTACCAGCGCACCGCCGGCATTACCTACATGTATGCATCCCACCACATAGCTGGTACCGGTAAGGGAGCGTGCTATTGAGTTGCCGGTGTTGTTGCACATCATTGAGATGCCGGCTATGTAACAGCCCCAGCCCACAGTTCCGCTTGACTTGGCAGTATTGAGCAGGCTTATGTTGTGTGTGCTCTCTATACGCAGGTTGGTTATGGCTCCGTCCATCACATTCTCAAACAAGTAACCGTTTATCATGTTCAGATTGGTAAGCTTATGGCCGCAACCCTTAAAGTTTCCGCGGAACGGTTTGGTGCTCACCTCTCCTATCCCGTGCAGCTGCCAGTCATAGAGGTCCAGATCACAGGTAAGGCTTACCTCATAGCGGTTACCAAAGTCAGTATCATAAAAGTCCATGGGGCCGGTCACGTAATCCTCTATCACATGAGCGGCCTGGGTTGATACGGTGGGATAGAAATGGGGATAAAATACATATCCCATCGCCTCGGCCTCCTCCATGGTAATTTGGAGGGGATCGCCGTTGGCATCGGTCTCACCGTCCAGTATCCACCAGTAGGTCTCAAAACCGTCCTGGTCCTTGATATCATTACCGCCGTCATCCTTACGCACCTCACCGCGGGTAAGACCGCTCATACGTGTGGCGGCGGTTCCGTTTACCAGATTTATGAACGTGATGAACTGACGCAGGTCAGATATGCTGAACGTAGGCAGGAAATCCTTATTCTCAAACAGGGCCTTACGGGCAGCCTCACGGTAGGCGCCTGTCCACCATGAGAAATCCAGGTTCTCACGGGCATGGGCCTCATCCACGGCATCGGCGGCTCCAAGATCCTGCTCGGTCCATGAGAAATCATCCGATGCGGTGATGGTAAGCTTGTCATAGTGATAGCCCACGCTGAACAGGTAACTGTAACCGGCCTTAAGCGCAAGCCCGTCAGGGAATGCCTGGTCACCGTTCTGCTTCTTTATGTCACTCAGGGCAAATATATGCCAAGAGCCTTCAGTTCCCGGTGTGCCGGCCTTGTCACCGCCGTTCACGTCATAGAGCCACACCCTGAACCGGGTGCATGCGGGCAGCACCAGCTCACGTCCGGCATTCGCAGCGCTCATGTCAAACGGTATGGACATCATGTACAGGCGGCCGTCATTGCTGTTAAAGAGGGGGCGCTGCACGTCATCGGCTATCTGGGAATCAGTCAGGGTGCCTATCTTGACTATTCCGTCACCTACGCCATACTTTTCAAGGTTCTTGAAATCAGTCTCCGAGCCATTGTAAAGGGCCTTTGTCATAGCCGTAAGCTGGAATGTGGCATCATCCACTCCGGCCGGCATGCACATCTTCTCATAGACTGCCATCACCTGACGCAGCTCATCCTGGGCCTCCTCATCACTCTTCTGGGTCTCCTCATCGTCATGGGCCCATGTATCGGCATTATCCTTGCGTTTGTAGTCATGCCAGTCAGTGCATATCACGGCACTGCCAAACTCATTGCCCGCCTTGCATACAAGACCTATACGGCATGCGATATGACGCATCGTGAGCGGGATATTATATGTAGGACCCGATACCGTAACCCAGTCCGATACCGTAAAGTCAGGATAGAAACTCTCCTTGGTTCCGGCATCCAACCGGCCGGCCAGGTTGCTGCGTCCCCAGGCGCGGAAACGTACGGTCTTTCCGTTCTCCCAGGTGAGTGAGTCGGCCGCTGTCTGGACCTGCGGGGCCGATCCGGGATCATCGGACTTGAGCTTGCCGGGCATGGGCAGCCAGTCAGAGTTGAGTGACACCTGCGTTCCGGCTGCATAATCCATCTTGAGATAGTATGTGCGGAATGCCTCGGCACCGGCATCAAACGTGCTGTTCATGGCATACTGGCGGAATATGCGCATCTGGTCACCCTCATTGAACGAGCCGTCATGACGGTAGGTGGCACGGGTAACGAACATATCGGCCATTGAGGCGTTGAAATTGACCCTATGTCCTATCAGGTAAGAGTTCTCCCCTCCCGGACGGTCAAGTTCATAGCCTGAGCAGGCGGTCAGCACTGCAGCTATAAACAGATATATGATTGTTTTGGTTTTCATCTCTCTAACCTTTAATACTCAGGGATGGACGGTTTTGAGTCCTGTATGCGGACCGTACCGTTCCAGCAGTTGCTTACATTACCTGTAATCACTGCACCCTCCCTGTAAAGCGATCCTCCTGTTATCTTTACGTTCACGGTCTCGGCACGCCAGCCCTTGGTGGGCACCCAGATGTTGTTCTCCTTGTGGACGTTTGCCTCCCACTGGGCGGTCATATCACTCTCCTGGGGCGTATCATACTCTCCGTCCAGTCCGGCAAAGAGCCAGTCGCGCTGCGCGGTCACACCGGTAAGGGTGATTGTATGATCCAGCGCATCCAGATGGCCGGTAAAGACAAAATCATCATCAAACTCATTCACATCAATGGTGATGTCATCCTTAAGGATAAAGTAGTCACCATGATGGGCGCCCTCTGCGGTTGCCTCCTTAAGCATGGCAATGAACTTGGCATTGCTTACATACTGGGCCTCAGGTTCCTGGGTATCGGCATCATAGTAGTGGCCATCGGTAACACCTGTATTCAGGGTGCCGTTGGTATAGGCACGCTGCCAGCTGCCTCCGGCAACGGAGAGCCTGTGACCATTCTCATTATTCACGCCGTAATAGGCGTCATTATATGAGTTTTCTGTCCACAGACGTGAGCCTGCGCTCTTGTAGTCAACCCTCTCAGGAGTTACACGCAGGTAAACCACCGTCTCGTCATTGGCGTCAAGGTCAAAACTGAACTGTTTCTCATACTCCAGGTCATTGTCCAGGGTAAGTTCAAAATCAATCCTGTTATCCTGCGTATGGGTTATGACCGTCTCGTCATACATGGCATAATCAGCCACTGTATATGTGGGGCGCACAATGATGTCATAGCAGGGAACCTTGCCGTAATCAGTGCATGTGTAGCTGCCGGCAGAGCCATTGGCGGTATAATCGGCATCAGCCGCCTGCCAGTCGGCATCGGTGGGGAATATCAGCTTGCCGCTTGACTTGCTCTTGTAGAGTTTCACTGTCTCCTCACCCAGGAAATGGGGCACTGCCTTACGCTCCTCCTTCCAGACGGGCTCTCCGCCGGCCGATACATAATCCAGCGTCTTTACATTACAGAATCGCAGCATGGTTGCATCGGCATCATAGTTCTGCGCATCATAGCCCTTGATCTTGGCATTCATATCCTTGTCTATCAGCACATAGGCGACCACACGTGCCAGACGGTGCTGGAGCGGAATGGTGATAAGACCTACGGTTGCCTGGATATCGGCCTTTGGGGGTATGGCGGTATAGTGCAGCAGGTCTGTGTACTCCTGATGAGCCTTCTGCTCCTTGAGTCCGTCAGGGATATATACGCCCTGGAACCTGTGGGCACCGTTACCCAGCCATTTGGCGGGCACAGCGGTCAGGTTGTCGTCAGAGTCATATGCCTTAAGGCTGTAGACCGTAACTCCACCGGCCGATGTCACCACATTGCCATCACCGTCTACCTCCAGTTTGAGACGGGCCTTGCGGCTCTCTGTCTTGGTGCTGTAGCTTATGTCCATTCCCTGGGCCAGACCATCTTTGAGCCACGGCAGGGTCTCGGCCGCTTGGGCCCCGGACTCTGCAGATGCCTTGGTTGTCATAACCCCGGTGCTCACGCTACCCACACGGATGATATCGGCATCATCCGTAACCGGATCCATTCCGTCAACAGAACGGCATGCGGCCAGCAGCATGATGCAGCATACGGTAACGATATATCTTTCAATCATCTTCATCATCAGAATGTCTTTTCTGTAGGTGTAATGGCATTGCGTTTACCTATGGTAGACTCAACAGTGCCGATGAACTTACCCACGCCGTTGCAGTCACCCTGCCACCAGTTACCCTGGCAATCCTTGGTTGCGTTCTCACTTGTTCCAAGCAGCGCATTACCCAGAATACCGCCATGATAGCTGTCCTTAGCAAGTGTAACAAAGCTGGTGCAGTCAGTTATGGTAAGTTCAGGTACATCATTGGATCCGTCTTTTTTCTCAATACCGCCCACTATACCGCCGTAATAGATAATGGTTGATTCCGTTCCGGTAAGCGTGCTCTCTATCGAGTGGAATATGCACTGGGTGACGGTTGCCCTGGATACCGTAGATACAATACCGCCGGCAAACTTACGTCCCTGGGTTATACCCGTAGCCACATATGAGCGGATATCGGCCTTGGCCTCACAACCTGAGACCTTGGCTCCGCCCCATGCCCATACAACCACACCTGCAGGGTTGGCCGCCTGTATATACTTGCCGCTGGCCGTACGTACACGGATGTTACGCAGCTCAGCCTGATTGCCATGCACCTCAAATGCCAGCGGCGCAATGGCATCGGTGGCAGCCTCAAGAGGTGTGGCAATAAGGTTGTCGGTAACGTTCACAGTCAGGTCATGAACCACACCGGTAACAGAGTTGAATATCATGGCCGTAGTTGAAATCTCACGGTCATTGCCGTCCAGCTCATAGTTCACATTACCTACCGTTGAGCCCACCGTTATATCCTGTGCCAGGCGGTAACGGTACCCCTCAATGTTATATGTAACGCCGGTTGATGCCTGCAGTTCGTCACCGCTGTCTATGATACCTGAGTAACGCTCCTCCTGGGCAGTTGCATTGGTCATATCCGGATTCTCATCAACTGTAGGCCATGCATTGTTCTCAGCCTTGAAATCATGTGTAACACTCCTTTCGCCCACGATATTGCGGTGCGTGGACTTATCCTGCAGCAGGGTTATACCGTACCGGAATGTGTTGTTGGTCACGTAACCGTTGGCCAGACCGGCTATTCCGCCGCCCTTGCTGCCGCCGCTCACACGGTTGGTAACGGTACATGCATCAATCACGGCTGTCTTAGTGGCACTTGAAACCGATGTAGCCGCGATACCGCCCACATAATCCACGTCACCACCCTCAACCCTAATTGTTGATTGGCAGCCTGCAATGGTTCCACGGTTGTCAACCACGGCACCGGCAACAGTGGCCTTGGCAGCAGTATTTGACTTGGCAGCCACACGTACGCCCTCAATGGTTCCGTTGTTCTCAAGTGCTATGGCTGCATCTACGGTTCCACCTATCTGGATTGTTCCATTCTGCAGGCTGGCTGCATCCTCCAGGCCTTTCAGGAACCTGTAGTTACTCAGCAGCGTGCATCCGCCCAGATTCAGCGTACAATGCAGATCATAATCCGGATCCCAATCCGTAAGGTCTATGTCATTGGTCACAAGGGCCACATTTCCGGCCTTGTTCTTGGACTCACTGCTCAGGAAATCTATCAGTTCAGCGCGGTTCTTGATGCGGATAGGCTCACCGGCATTGCCGTAGTCGTCACAAATGGTGGTGGTAACATCCTCGGTCCAGTCCTCAATATAGGCCGACATGAGTATCTTGCGGCTGTCACGGCTCAGCGTTATGACAATTGTAAGATGCTTGCCGGCATCCAGCTTGTAACTCTCCTTGTTGTTGCCAACCTCATCGTCAAACCTGAAATCACTGGCAGCATAGAATGAGTAGTGCTGGCCCGACAGGGTTATCCTGGCGAGCAGGTCCTCCTGGGCTGCGGCAGAGTAGTCATAAGGCTCCACGATGGCATCAAAACGGGTTGTGCTCACATGATCCTGGGCAGCTCCGTTCTTATCGGCCTCATAGTCTATGAACTCCTCACTTACCAGAGGCATTATCTCAAGGGGTGTCTTTACAGACTGGGCATCAATGGTATAAGAGCAGATCCTTACGCTCAGGTCATTATCGGCCACATCATAGGCCAGGGCCTTGCGGCTTACACCCTCACCGGCCTTAAGTATTACGGTTATGAGCGCACGCTTGTGCTGTACGTAGAGCGGCACCTTCTTGTAGTCAGCATCATTCACGGCCAGCCCGGACTCCATATTAAGGCTCCTCCACTGCTTGGCGGTACGGTAATTAAGGTCATCCAGACGGTCTATGGGAGCGCCGGTATCATCACCTCCATTCCATTTGCGGATATAGCCGTAACCCTCCAGACGGTCCTGCAGCAGCCATTTGGCCTGTGTGGTCTGGTCCTGCTCCAGCGCATCTGTTCCGGCAGTTGCCATAAAGCCGTAGGGCACGGTGGTGCTGGGCCAGTAAAGAGGAGTCTCTCCGCTCTTGCATACAAGCGTACCGGACTCATCACCCTCCACCGGATGATAAAGGCTCTGTCCAATCAGACTGCCGGCCTGATACATACCTACAGTGAACTCATATGCCTCACTGACAGCCTTGTATGCGCCCATCTGGGTCTGATAGTCATCCTTGGCTGACCGTGTCGTCATCTGTCCCGGCAGGGATGTGGTAAACAGCACCCTCTGATCATCATCGGCCACCACCAACTCATCATTGCAACCTGTAAGCTGCAACATGAGAGATGCTGCAAGCAGCAGTCGTGACAATCCGTATTTGTAGCTCTTACTCATTGTTTAAATCAGTCTTGTATTGTGCCATCGGCCTGGTAATCGGTCTTGTCAACCTCCCAAGGAGCGATCTGGGCCGTTACCTGTGCTATCAGACTGCGGCGCAGCTCCATGTTATAGATATATTTCTTGCCGCTCTCCAGGTTCTTGTGCGCTGCATCAAGTCCCTTGAATGTAGCCACGTGTCTTACGGCATCCTCACTGTCAGATTCCCGCCATGTAATGCGGATGGCCTGAAGGGTTCCGAATGCTATCCCCTCAAAAGATTTGAGATAACCCGTAGCAGGCGTGTTGCGTACAAAGAGGCTGAACGATGAACCGTAGGGATTATCCTTCCTGGTAGCCGCATACTTGGGATTGTCAATGTTTACAGGCTCACTTGTGGTTGCCGGAACCGTACCGTCAGGTTCAATGCAATATGCCACGTAACCGGTCTCGGCCACGCCCAACAGCTCAACCTTCTCAATCAGGGACTCATCAATGGTTACAGATGCATCCTGTGAGTTCTTAAGGTTGACCTGAATCTGTGAGAACTGGTGCTTAAAGAACAGCTTCACGCGGTTGGACTCAGGGGTATAGCCCGATGGGTGCGCAACCTGAACCGCCTGTATGGGATCCGGTTGCTTGTCCATACCGGTAAGCTCCCCACGGGTCAGGTCATAAGCTATCATATAGCTATCCTTGTAACGGGTGGTCACATCCGGATAGAGCTTGAGCGAACCCGTGTAGCCGTCATCCTGACTCAGTTTGTTGTTATCGGCCAGGGCCAGGAACACATGGTTCAGACGGTTCTGCCAGTAGAAACATCTGGCCTGCTCATCAAAACCGTAGATATCCTTATCCTGCACCGGCTCATACCTGTTGTTCCAATAGACTGCATTGCCCACGGTGTTGCTTATCCGCAGCCATGCCGTGGACATGTTGACATCCTGCATAAGCGCCCTCCCCTTACGGTAGAACAGCGAGTCATTGGTATCCTTGGCACCGGCATGGAAGAACATGGAGCATACAAAACGGCTGTCAAGAGGCATATATGATGCCTGGCCCGATGCACGTGTCACCATTGCCTCGGTATTGCCGGCAGAGAACAGCACGGGCATGCGCTCCATCTGCTCCATGGGCTCGTCATACGCATCCAGTCCTGAGCAAGCGCTCAGGCTCAGGGCCCCAACCATATATACAAGATGTCTTACTCTCATTTTCAATCCCAATCAAGCATTGCGTTACCGCTTCCGGTATTCTCTGTCCAATCCTGAACCAATACACGGAATCCTATCTGCTCTTTCTTTAGAGAGATTGTATAGGTGTAACGGTTACCGCTCTCCCATCCCGGAACAGCGGTGTCAGTACCGTCTGTGCACTGATTAAGCTGGAGCGAATAGGTCGTGCCGTCAGCAAGTTTTACAATCATTCTCGATTCATCAGCAATCTGTTGCGGAATCATGAACAGTTTGCTGAAACCTGTACTCTCATCTACGGCTTTGGTAGCCTTGGAACCTTCCGTGGCTAACGTTCCCGTAGCGATATCAACAGTTCCCTCTGTATAAAGATTTGTCAGGGTAACCTTAGCACCGGCCAGATCAACGGCACTTGCATCACTGCTGGTCTCCAGATTGATCGCCACATAGCTCATCACATGACTGAAAGTCAGCGGAACAAAACCTGTACGGGGATTGATGGCGGCACCGGCAACGTAGTCATGTGTGGTCACCCCGTCAGCCTCTTTTCCGGTATGGGCTGCAGTAGTAGCCCACAATAGATCAGTTCCCTGACTTACGGCAGTTGACGTAACGGCATCAAGAATCTTGAGGTCTGTCTTACGTGCCAGAGCACGGAAATAGTAGCTGTCAGTTCCGTTGGGCCAGTAGATGGCAGGACTATTTACAAATCCTGTACCGTCAAACGTTGATGTGGTTGCTACAGTACCTATGTTATCAAGGTCTTTTGTCATCCACAATGAGAATGAGCTGCCATTAGTGAGACTTGCATCATTGCTCTTGTCAATGGTCTTGACATCGGCCGTAAAGTTTATCTCACCTATTCCTGATGCACTCACGTCGGTCCAATCGGCAAGTGTTGCCACCATATTTACCCTCTGTTTGCTGAGAGTTACGGTAAGCTTGAAGTTGTAACCGCTCTTGCTCTTGCCGTCATCATCTATGCCGTCAGCCCAACCGGTAATCATTTCGTTACTAAGTACAACACGGTAGTCATTACCCTCCACATCCTGTACGGTTGCCAGAAGATTTCCGCTGGCCAATGCCACCTTGGGCACAGATACGGCCTCATAGGCACGGCTGGGTTTGCCGGCGGATGTAGATGGTTCACCTGCAAACATCTTGACCGTTATAGTAGCATCAATGATGCCATCGACTTTTGCTTCCGGAGCGTTGAATGTTCCGCTTTGGTTCATTCCGTTCAGTGTTACCGTTGTGTTATCCAGCGCACCGGCACTGAAACCCTCATCGGCCACCAGGACTATGGTGAACTTGCTCATGGCATGGGTAAAGGGCACGGTAAGTGTACCGTGGGCATCCCTGGCATGATTATACTCAACCATTGTCTGGCTGGAGGACCACAACAGGTCACAACTTTTCATGACACCATGCACGCTCTGGTCTGCCATGATATTCCATCCCAACACGCCTGTTCCCTCTGCGAGGTGCATATCAGGGGTACCGCCGTTGTAGCAGTAGCCATAAAATGTATGCAGACCGTGACCATCGGTACGCAGGTCCGTCCCTTCACTTGCAGAGTTGCTGAAATCATCCCAATAGATAGGCTCCGTAGTCACACCGTCTTTGATAGTGACCAGTTTTGACTGACCATAGCCATATCCCTCGCCGTCAGTATAGACGTGACGAACGTAACACAACAGCTCATCGGTCGACTCAAACAGACTGCCCGTAGCCTTGGTAACCTGAACGTTACCTGACAGTGTGGGTTCCAGCCTTAACGGCAGGCTGCCAAGCTCCGGCTCCAAGCCGTTGCCGTCATTTGAGCAGCCCGCCATGATCATGGCAGAAAGAGTAAGTATTATATACTTCCTGAATGTCATCTTATCAATTTATTTATCAGAACCATACATCCTCACTTGCCTCAACCGTTTTCCAGTCTGTAAGTGATGCGGTGGCCTTAATCTCAGTCTTGGTAATCTTAAGATTATACACGTAATGCACTCCTGACTCCCATGCATCAACCGGAGCAGATACGGACGCCTCCGTTGCCTTCACCTTAATCGGAGCGACATCGGCATAATAGACATCGTAATCAGTAATGGTTCCATTGTCATACACAGTTATCTTGAAGCGGACCTTGTTGCTGCTGTCAGTATTGACAAGAGTCTGCGGCACAATCACGTCATCATATTGTACCTTGCTGCCGCCTACACCGTTCAGTTTATAAGTCTGGTCATCCAGAGTTACCAGTGCCGAACGGTCACTGAGCAACACGTCACCATCTGTGCCTACGTTCACTAGCTCCACCATGCAGTTGGAAAGGTCCACATAATCCTTGGCCCCTTCGGCACTCGATGTCAGCTTCACCTCCACACGGCTCATCATATACCTGAAATTCAGGTTTATGGCCGATGTACGGGCACAGATACCTGCGGTACGCATATCAACATGAGCATGATCCTCATTGTCACACATGTAGTCATCACCGCTGAACTCCGGCATACCCATAACAAAGTTGCTGGGGAACGTTGAGTCATCATACGCGCCGTTCTCTACAGCCACAGCCTGGTCACCGTTTCCGTTTGAATAGACTGTGGTAGTCTCCGGGTATATTCCGCGGAAATGATAGTGCTGGTTATGGTGTGTCCAATAGAGGGTTGTAGTGGAACTCCAGTCTGTAGTTCCATCTGTATTTACCGCAGGAGTTGCCTCATGCTGGTACTCCTTATTTATACTCTCACTGCGCCAGAATGCGAACGTGTTGACTGCTGATGACGGCGTGCCATCACCCACATGAGTGTTAACGTTGATTTCCGGATGAACCTCATCAGAGTTAACACTGGTCCAATTTGTAACGGATGCCGTAAGGCGAATGCCCGTCTTGTTGACCGTGATGTTGATGATGTAGTTATATCCTGCCAGTGTCTTGAAATCAGTATGACCGCCCTTAGCTGTAATGGCGTCATGGATTTCCTTGGCACGGATATAATAGATGTTGTCATCGGCATTAACAACGGCAATCACTGCATCGTCCGTAGCTCCCAACTGGGTTCCGGGATATACCACAGCCTGCTTGATAACCGTAATGGTCTCATCTGTAGTACTTGTGGTACCGGCTATGACAGTGGCTTTTGTACCGTCACTCTGGGCCGATGCATTCTTGATGCTTACCGTGCCCTTGGTCAGAGCATAGTCATTATCATGATTGGCAATTGCGGCCAGAGTTGTGGCATTAGTAAGCGTCACGGTGGGATCAGTCTTAAACTTTAATGTTGTGGCACCAACAGTTCCGCTGGTAAAGCCCTCACCCGCCTTAAGGTTTACGGTAATCTTGCTTAGAGGATGTATGAACACCATCTTACGGGACTCATCATAATCTCTCTCGGCAAACTTGTAAGCCGTCAGGTTGTTGGATACTATGATATCACCGCTTAGCACATCCGTTCCGTCTGTGATAAGGTTCCATTCAAGGCTCTCCCAGGCGGCATCATCGGCAACTGCGGGAGCGGCAGCCTTACCGTCCACGGCCACGCCCAGAATGCTCAGACCGGCTGCACGGCTATCGGCATTATCAGGGTCACCCGTTCCGTAGTCATCCCAGTAGAGCATCTCGCTGTCCTGGAATGACAGTTCATTAACCTGAGACCCTGATTGGGCTGCAAGCGTCTTGCATGTGGTTTTCTGGCTGACAGGTACAGTGGGCGACTTTCTTTTCCAGATACCGTCCACACGGAGCCTTACCTGTGTACCTGCCTGCATGGCATAGTACGGGTCCGATGCTCCGGCACGTGTAACGGCTCTCTGGGCCGGAGAGCTCTCAACTCCAACATTGAAGCTGATTGCTCCATCGGCCTTAGTGCCCGGCTGGTCCCACAACTCATCGCCCGAGCAGGACCAAAGCCCCGCCACAAGCAATGTCATGAGATATATTTTTACTTTATTTCCTGTCATAACAGAGTGTTAATCCTCCAGTGAGATATTCTGATCTTTGGCAGTTACGTTTACCCAATCGCTGACTGTACAGGTAACATCGTTGATACCGGCCTTGGTCAGTGTAAAGGTGTAGGTATAGCTGTGGTTGGGATACCAGAATTCAATTTCTGAATTGACTGTCTGATTCTGACTGCCACCATTTGCAGTAGCTTTAATCTTACTCAGTTGCTGGACTACATAATACTGGTTGTTGTCAGGTGTCTTGATGGTGATACCAACATAGTGCTCTGTACCCTCTGTACGTGTAAGTGCCTGAGGAACGGCGGCAAAAGTGAACGCTTTTGTCGTATTGTATGTAGCATCACTTTCATCAATTCCGGCTGTAGGCTTTGTAAATGCGGCACTGGCTGTCAGTGAGCCGGTTGTAGTTACAAGACCGTTACCAATCTTAACCTGTCCTTTTGCATAGAAGTGAGTAAGAGTAACTTCACACTGGTCTGTTCCTACCTCAAGATCAACGGCATTTGAAGTCTTGGTTGTGCGCAGAACAACATTGATGTTACTCATCATATGCAACTCTGTCAGGTTGATAGTAGAGTTTGTGGCACCTATGGCAGGGCTCAGGAAATCTGCATAGCCATTTGTCGTTTTATACTGTATGGGGCTTGTAGTTGAACTGATGAACGGAGCACCCCAGTGATAGTCATGAGTAGCCTGTGCACCGGACTCAATCTCAAAATAGTCATCAACATCTGAATCCTTTTCATTTATGACAGTATTCTTGTCAACCGTACGGAAATGGTAGAATGACTTGTTATTCTCAAAGAACCAATTGGTTTCCCACTTGGTGCCGTTTTGAGTCAATCCGGCCTGATCTGTATAGTTGCCGCCCCAGTTCTTGGCAGTACTTTCTCCTGTATTGATATCAGCCGATGCATCATTCAGTCTGTAGAGGTCAAAGTTGTCACAGGCTGATCCGTTTGAGTTATTGAACAGACTCAATGAGATATGTGAGTTATCCATTGTCTGGTCTTCGGCAGTCACTTTAATCCAGGGCTCAAGAGTAGCTGTAACATTGATAATCTTGCTCTTGCCTACTTTGATGTTGAATACGTAGTTACGGCCCTTCTCCATGGTGATGGTAGAGGTTGTACTCTCTGTAATGCCTTCCTTACCGACCAAGGCATCGAACATCATGTCTTGGGTAATGAAATACTTGTTGTCATCAATAATGAACTCCAGCACATTGGTGTCATCATTATCGTTTATTTCATAACCCGGAAGAATCTGGGCTACAAGAGAAAAGTCGGCACCGGTGGCAGTTTCTGTAGCTTCTGCCATTTTTGTAATACCCAAGGATGCTGTTGTAGTCCATAAACCTTTCTCAATATCAAGTGTTCCAGATGTAGGAACGTTCAGAATCTTGACGTTTGTGCCGGTTTTAAAATGGAAAGAACCGTCACCGTAACCTGTACCTTTGATAAGGTTGATGGTCACGCGGCTCAGTGCATGGTTGAACTTGAGGTTACCTTGGTCAAACTTGCCAGGACCGTCAGGGAAGTTTGTATCTTTGATACGGAACAAGAGTTCACCATCCTCGATAGTGGAATACGAGCTAGTTGCATAGTTGTATGCCTTGGCACCACCCTCTCCGCTAACGCTTATGTTGTTGCTGTAGGTCAGGTCCTCTGCATCAATAACACCAGCACCACTCTGATCGGTTGAGACGGTCCATGCAATTTCCTCGGACAGTTTGCCTCCATTCCATGTATCATTTCCTGTCAGAAGGTTCAACAGATTGATGTTATTATTCTTAGCCACGATTGAACCGGGAACTGCAACGGCGAATACTGACAGATTTGCGTCACGGCCATATGCATCATCCCAATAACGGACATTCGCTGCTGTAGGTTCTTCTATTGATGAGTATGAACTGCTGCTAAGAGATCCATCTTCCAAGGCTGTTGCCCAGGTACGTGTTTCTCGGATATTATTAGCATCCTTAGTACTGCGAATATGCATTGCAATCTGAGTCTCTTTGGCAAATCCGGCACGGGTAATGCGTGCAGAATTGTCCTGTCCTACAAACGTGATTGCAGTTTTTGTGCTGGGATCGATAACTTCCATATCGTCCTCAAGGTCATTTGTGCAAGCGGTGGCTACCAGGGCGGTGGCTACCAGCAAGGGATAGAAAAGAACTTTCATTGTTATTTTTGTTTTTGTTATTATTCTGTGTTGTTATTGTTCCAGATTGGTATCAATTGATCCGTATACGTTGGTCCATGGTGTGAGCTCGGCGCTGAAATCAATGGTAAGCGGATAGAACTCTGTCACTTTAATGAGATATGTGTATATATTGTTTGATTCCCAATCAAAAGACTCAGTATCATCTACCTTAATGACCAGATCAGTATAGTGTATGGTCTTGGAAGATTTGTCATAGACTATCTTGCCGTCACTGCTGGTAAAGTCACTCTTGTAGTCAAGTCCGTATACATCAAATGATATGCTAAGCTTAACACCCTGCTGCGGGATCTGCAGCATACCGTCCCTACTCTCACAGAAATAGGCGTGGTCACGGTCAATGGCTACATTAAGGTCACCCTTACGGCTATCATCGGTCTCAAGCAGGGTCTTCTCAGCGTCCGATGCAGCCTTGACGGTCTCGGTGAACGTACCGTGCAGCATATCTTTCTGCGCCAGGTTGGCAGTGTAGCCCTTACCAGTTGTAATGAATCCGTCCGATGTCACTTTCACCTTTATATTAAATATAAGGAACTCTGCAGGAGTCTCCTTCTTATATGTGTTGTAGATTCCAAAACGGACCTTTGATGTAAAGTGATGGAAAGGCAGGGCCACGTAACGGTCATAAGTTGTGGTGGCACCGTTCTGTGTGCGGTCCTTACCGATGAACGCGTTACCGTTAAGCAGGTCTATATCCTTGTTGTTTGAACCGTCAGTGCATTCCACCTGGGCCGGCATAAAGGGCTCGGCACCGGCTGTAAGCACTCCGTTACGGCTTGTCTGATAGATGAATGATACCGTAGTAGGAATGGTCAAGTTGTCTAAAGTGAGCTTAAAGTCAGGCAACTCGCTGTGTGCCGGACAGGGGCTGATGGCATAGAAACGGTATGGGAACGCATCGGCATCCCAATAACGTTCTATCTGGGTCTGATAATAGCCGCTGGCAGTGGTACCTACGTAGTCCCACTTGGAGAGGTTTGACCAGGGATCTGACTGGTACTTGACCTCATACTTGTCCATTATCAGATACTGCCGGGCAGTGGAGTATCCCTTCCAACAGTTTACCATGAAACCCTGGCTTAGGAAAGCCGTGTTTGCGGCACGCGTAACGGGTGCGCTGAGCGACGCCTGGCTGAACATCATAGGAGAATCTCCACGGTAGACATCCTGCTCCAGTATAGTTGAGTCATTGGAACAAGCGGTCAGACCGACACACAGAAGTGTGCCGATCAACCCGCATGCTATGATATGTCTATTAATAGTTCTGACCATTTGCTGTATAATCCTCAACAGTAGCGCCATCAAATACAATGGGATATACTGTGGGGTTAGCCGGAACAGTAGGACTGGTTACATCAGGATATGTAGGATTTGTAGAACCTGTTGAATTCCTGGTAATCTTGAATGTATAGGTATACTTGGTGTTGGGCTGCCAAGCTGCAATATAGTTTCCACCATCCTTGGCAGGTACATATACGCGTGCATCATTAACGGTAATCTCCTCACCGTTATCCTCAGCAATCAGTTTGTAGGATACGTGGAATGTAAAACCGGTCTCACTGGTTGTGGGCTGAGCTACAGGATAGTAAACTGTGGGTGAGTTTGCATAGGTCTGAGTTCCAGTTGCAACTTCCCCAGGGATTACGTTGTAAACAGTACCGGTTACGGGAGCTGTAAAAGATGCAAGACCGTTTCCGGTTCCGGGAATGGCAAACTTAAGGTTATCCTGGGTATGATTTGCTTCGCTATGGTTTACAGTTGCAACCGGATTATCAATATCTGATGCATAATTAATGGTTGCACCGCAGTCAGTATAGTAACTGGCTTTTGTATATGTAGTACCCTCCTTGGTAGCAGGTGTAGCCTGGATACCGGTTTCGGTTGAGGTAACATCAATTATCTGAATCCTGTAACCGGGAACGTTCTCATAGAAACGCAGGTTGAGCTGTGCGCCCAGATGCTTGAAGATGAGATTTACATCCTCAAGGTCTGCATTGGTAGCCTCTGCACCAGCATAGATAAACTCCTGCAGGGATGCATCATCATAACCCGCAGTCTGTGCAGCATGTGCTACGGTAATGGTTCTTGTATCATTATTAAAAGTCACGCCTTCTGCACGATATGGAGCATATGCATAGAATTCAGTTGTAGCAAATGAAAGGTCCCAGTAACGGAGGTACTGATGGTCATTGGCAGACATGTATGCATCCTGACTCTTCTTATAGAATGCGGTACCATCATAACTGTACTCATCCTTTCCCAGATTCTCATAGAACCAGGGTGATATGTGGTCCTTAACCGAATTTGTGCTTCCTGCCCAAGTTGATGCGCCCGAGTTTTCATAACCTTTATTGGTACCATTAGAGTAACCAACCAGATAGTTGTTCATGACAATCTTGGTACCAGGAGTACCTTTCTTGTAGGCCCACACACCAAAGTTGTAATGTCCCATATCCTCAAGGTTGGTGGCACGGGTGATGTTTTTCTTGTCAACGCTGAAAGCGATAGGTGCATCACCTGCTGTTTTAGGACTGTTGATCAGCTCGTCGCTGCTGCAGCTGGCCAGGACTAAGGTTGCAGCTGCCAGAATCAATGTTTTTTTCATCTTTAAATGCATTTATTTTTTTATAATTTTAAATCTCAATCTCCCAAACCACCTCATCATAATCCTCTACAGTGGGTATGAACAGGCTGCCTGCGCTGGACGGCCCGGGATCAGGCGGGGTAAGCTGTGAGCAGTCAATCCATACGGTGAGAATGCCGCCATGTGCCTGTGACCGGCACTGGTCTGTCACATCAAACTCATAGGTCTTGACTCCGCCGTTGTTCCATATCAGGTCAAAATAGAGGTAGTTGTTAAGTGTAGTGCGCTTGCCGCCGTAAATGGCGCTGGAGCGTGTATAAGGCTCGTTGTCACAGAGTCCGAATGTGGTGAGCTTGCCGCCTATCACATCACTCTTGCGCTCCTTTACCATCAGATTCTTTTTCATTCTGGTATTGAAATATACCACGGCGGGTCTGTTACCGGTATGACCGGTATTCACGTTGGTTGAGCTGGCCATGGATGAGAGGGCCGCATTACCGTTCACACCCTTTATCTTACCCTCATCATTGTTGTAGAGAATAAACTGTACCAGGTAGATATATACCAGCGGACGCAGCTTGGTCTCAATATGCTTGATGTAGATATCCTCCTCCGGGTCATACTCATAATCGTTAAGGTCATGAGATATGTAGATGTTCTCAGGGTAGGCTCCGTAGAATATCTCGGGCTGGTTAAGAAGGCCGATGGCACCGGGTGTATTCTCGTCTCCCGCACGGGTGGCATCCAGTATGCTTCTGGATATACCGCGGGTTCCGGTAGTGGTGGCTGTGACAGAATCAAGGGTCTCATGCATTACCACAACCTGTGTACCGTCCTTGGAATCTATATCACTGTAGAACAGCATGTCATAGTATCCAAATTGGAAGTATCGGCGGAACCTGTTGGTACGTATACTGAAAGCATCCACATTAGTATGCCATGCCAGAGGGTCATTACCCTTAAAGTAACGGTGCACCTCATAGCTTGTGGGAATAGAATAGCCTATGTCCCCCCAGATGGAGTCATCGGTCTCATCCCAACCGTAGTACCAGTCCTTATCCAGCGATGCCTCAAAATCCCATACCACGCTGAGCTGGGTCTCAACCTTGGGCATGAGCATCTGCAGTTCCTGACCGGGCAGGTGCAAAGGAGGCTCAATGCATGAGGCTGTAACGGACATAACCGCAACGAATGCCCCCAGCAACTTACATATGTCAGTCATACGCATCAGTTTCATAGCTCCACCTCCTTTCTCTTTCTGTAAATGATATCATAGGTAAGATGGAGACCCAGATTAGTGGGACCAAACCATATGAAACGATGGTTACGCTCCTGGAACTCACTGGCACTGCCGTGATAATCATAGTAGTACAGGCCGTCCTCCACTCCGTTCAACGGATTTCCGTACACGTACGGGTCATAGCGGGTAATGAACAGGCCTGCGCTCAGGCTCAGTTCCAGACGCAGGTTTCCCTTCCGGTTCAGGGGGCATACATAGCCTAATCCCAGACCGGCGCCTCCGCCTTCACCTTCGGCACCTTTTTTCTTGTTAAGTCCTATGCCGTATACGGTTCCCTGGGCATAAGCGCTCAGGTATGTACCCGTAAAATCACCGCCGCCCTTGAAATAACGGCGCAGTTCCAGCTGGCCGTCACGTACCTGGAAGAACTTCTGGTAATCCCAGAACCTATGGTTGGCATACGTAAAGCCTGCATTGAATGTATAATGGCCGGAGAGCGGATAATACTCCAGCTGGACATTCAGACTGGGTGTGAATCCTATCTCAGGCATAAGAAGCAGATCATGTACCAGATTGGTCCTGACAGCAACCATATGACGGCGTGAGTAGTGCTTGGGCGAGCGCACCAGCTCCACGTACATATCAGGGAGGGTATCTATATCCAGATCCTCAGGCATTTGCTGGAGTCCCTGCATGTCAAGCAGCGGATGCGGCGCATACCACATAACCACGCGGCTCTGACGCAATGTGGGGAAATAAACCTTGAGCAGACGGTTCCATGTACGGCCGCCGTTCAGGGCTTTAAGGCGCTGCTTGCACAGACGCTCATCACCGTTGCACTGGTTCCAGATGGCCTCGACCTGGGCTGCCTCGGGGTCATCGACACGTTTCATGAGCGTAACCAGATAGCCGTAATCCTCAGTGATGAATTGAGTGTTTGTATTATTCTGGAAAAGCGGCAGGTCAGAGTCTCCACGGAGGAACTCCATGAGGCGTTGGGTACGCTCACGGCTCAGACGGACGTTGTTGTCATAGGGGCCCTCGGGCGATGCGGCACCCTTGACTATAACGCCGCAAAGCACCAGGTTCATCTTGCTCAGCAGCGGAACCAGGGTATCGTTGTAATAGGCCACGAACGGGTCATCGGCCATAAGTTCGGTACGGTTCACCTTAAAGCGGAGACCGCGGGCCACATGGTCAAATAATGAGTCTGAAATCTCCGGAGGAACAGTAGTGAATGACTCAGCTACGTAGACGAAGGGGCACTCTGGCAATTGGCGGTATTCTACCCCGTTATCAGACTGAGCTGACACGGGTAAAGACCCCCAAAATATCAAAGTAACGACACAAACAACCAGTATTAGTTCGTCAATAAAATTGCGCACTTCAAGTCAAGGTTTTTAATCAACTTCCGGTTTATCGGAAAAGGTGCACAAAAGTAGACAAAAACCGCTACTGGCTATGCTACAGACGTGATAAGCAAATCAAATATTAGCTAAGAACCTTTAAATTTCATAGTTAAAAAAACTAATTAAGGGGGCCAAAGGGGACGGTTCTATTTGGCTCCTGCGTGACGACATAAAAAGAAGCTGTGAAGGTAACATCCTCACAGCTTCTTAATTACTGAAAATGGGGAGCCAAACAGAACCGTCCCCTTTGGCCCCTTTTGGCCTCTCAGAGCTTGATATCTATGCTCTTAAGATCCTTGTCAAGTGATGATCCGCCGTAGAGAATGCGGTAGCGGCCGGACTTGAATTTGAGTCCGTCTGTTGCCTCATCATAGAAGCTGAAAGCATCCTTGTTAAGCTGGATCTTTACGCTCTTGGTCTTACCGGCAGGGATGAATACGCGGGCAAATCCTGCAAGTGACTTGATGGGTGCACCTGCATCGTCAAGAGCCTTTACGTAAACCTGAATGACCTCATCACCGTCAATCTTACCGGTGTTGGTTACGGGAACGGTCACTGTCATTGACTGAGCCTTGCCTGAAGTCTTGGCGTTACCGTAACTGAATGAGGTGTAGCTGAGTCCGTATCCGAATGCATACAGAGGCTCACCCTTGAAATAACGGTAGGTGCGGTTCTGCATGGTGTAATCCTGGAAATCGGGGAGCTGGTCTGTAGATGCGTAGAATGTAACCGGCAGACGGCCTGCGGGGTTGTAATCACCGAACAGTACATCGGCAACAGCCTCACCGGTAGCCTGACCGCCGTACCAAGCCTGGATAAGGGCGTCATACTTGCTCTCAACGTTTCCGAATCCCATTGCACTACCTGATACATTTACCAGAACGATAGGTTTGCCGGTTGCGTCAAGGTCTGCAAGCAGCTGCTGCTGGATCTCGGGGAGCTCAATCTCTGAACGGTCATGTCCCTCACCCTCTATATCCGATGAGATACCGCTTACCATTACAATCACGTCAGCCTTGGAGATTCTGTCGATAACCTTGGGGAAATCAACCGGACCGCGGCTGTAGATATCAAATGAGAATGAAGCAGAACGGGCCTCGGGCTGAACCAGGTCAATATAGATGTTGTAGGTCTTACCCTCCTCTACCTTGAATGTGGTTGATGCAGCACCGCCACGGCCGCCGAATCCGCCACCGAATCCGCCGAATCCGCCACGGCCACCGCCCTGACCGGCATTCTTGGCAATGGTATCACCGTTCACGATAAAGTTGTAACGTGAGCTTCCGCGTACAGAGTAAACCATATCGCCGGTGTAATCGGCAGTAAAGCTTCCTGTGAACTTGGCTGAGAAACCGGTCATATTCACACCGTCAGCCCAGGGGCAATCCTCATGAGCCAGAGCGGGTGATGTGGTGTTCAGGCTCAGAGGCTCGTCATAATCAACCTTGGCAACTACGTTACCGGTCCAGTCAAGAGTATTGTAATACTCGGCATGCAGACCCTTGCCACCGTTGATCTGACCTACATAGTGTGTAGTGATTGATGCGGCATTCAGGTCACAACCCTTCTCATATATGATTTCTGCATTGGGAGCAGCCTCACGGATTCCGTCCAGGATGGTCTTGGTGTTGGCGGCCGACGGATAACCGTTGTAGTTACCCAGTATTACACGTGCGTCATCGGCATTGGGGCCTACTACTGCAATCTTCATGTCTTTCTTAAGAGGCAGCAGATTATTGCTGTTCTTAAGCATTACGATAGCCTCATGTGCAGCCTTGCTTGCCAGGGCTGTATGTTCGGGGCTGCTCAGGTCATCCAGACCCAGACCGGCCCAAGGCAGATCCTCGGCGGGATCAAACATACCCAGTTCAAAACGGGCCATAAGGATACGCTTTACGTTTACGTCAATGTCAGCCTCGGTAATGAGACCCTGTTCAATGGCCTGGGTAAGTGAGCGGTAGTTTGTACCGCACTCAATATCGGCACCTGACAGGACTGCATCGGCCGATGCGCTTGCGGCATCCTTGTGAGTTCCGTGCTGGCGGGCGTTGAAGAAGTCAGATATGGCACCGCAGTCAGTAACCACCAGACCCTGGAATCCCCACTTGTTACGCAGGATATCCTGCAGCAGACGGTCGCTGGCACAGCAGGGGTCATCATCATAACGCTGGTATGCGCACATAACCTCCTGCACGTTACCCTCCTGTACCAGGCTCTTGAATGCCGGCAGGTAGGTCTCCCACAGGTCACGGCCCGATACGCTCACGTTGAACTGGTGGCGCAGAGGCTCCGGTCCGCTGTGTACGGCGTAGTGCTTGGCGCATGAGTGCAGCTTATAGTATTTCTTGTCATTACCCTGCATACCCTTTACGGTCTGGGTACCCATAACGGCGTTCAGGTAGGGATCCTCACCCGGAGTCTCCTGGCCGCGGCCCCAACGGGGATCACGGAAAATATTCACGTTAGGACACCAGAATGAGAGGCCCTGATGCCAGATGCTGCCGTTAGGCTGGTTAACGCCCAGCTGATGGTGATCAGTTGTGTTCCATACGGCACGTGCCTCATCGGACACAGCGCTGTAGATCTCATACTGCTGGGGAGCATCAAATGTGGCACCCAGTGCAATTACCTGCGGGAATACGGTAACGTCATCATAGCAGATACCGTGACAAGCCTCGTTCCACCAGTTATAGGCGGGAATATCCAGACGGTCAATTGATATTGAACCGTTCATCATGAGACCAATCTTCTCCTCAGGAGTAAGGAGTGAAAGCAGGTTCTCGGCCCTTTTCTCAAATGAGAGCTTGGGATTCTGGAACGGGTAATCGTAGTCTTTACTGTTGGCCGGCAATACAGCAACAGCCATAAGGAATGAAAGTAAAATGGATTTTTTCATATAGGGTTAGTTATTGGTTTATCTCATAAAACTCAAAACGTCAGCGAAGTTAATGAAAAATATCGTTAGGAGCAACGGTGACGCGATTTTGCAAGAGAACTTAATAATTATCGCAAAACAGAGTGCCAACTCGCTAAAAATTAGTAACTTTGCGCCCGAATTAATAACAAACGCCTTTAGATGATATTGTAAAAAGGATAATCAATAATTATGAAAAGAATCTCCTTACTTTTACTGAGCGTAGCAGTTTTTGCTGCTTGTGACAATGAAAAGCTCACTACTGACGTTAAGCCCAACACATTCCTGCCCGAGACCGAGATCTTTGTACAGGGTCAGCAACTTGTTGCAGATCTCTCTACCAAGGCTTATTACAAGTGGCCCCAGGCTCACCTGAATGAGGGTTGGGAAGCTGCCCGTTTCACCATCCGTGTAGATGGTAAGGTTCAGGATTTCACCAACAAGAACCCCGGTGACTATTACGGCCGTTCAGGAAACGTGGATAAATCCAACAACCGCGGTAAGGTAGCCTGCTCATTCCCCTATGGTCATTACAACGACCGTGACCTGGACTACTACAAGCGTGACAAGAAGACCGGCGAGAACATAGGCTGGTTCCGATATGCATATGATCCCAAGGGACTCCGTACCCAACTTGCCATCCTTGAGGCACCCAGTGTAGTTGAGATCCTGGGCGATCTGGTTGAGGACCTGAACAAAGATATCGAAAACAACAAGAACGTAGCCAACAACCAGAAAAAACTGAACAACATAAACGCCATCCTTGACAAGGGTGCCGATTATCTGGACTCACATATTGCATGGTATGTAGTAAAAGAGGTTGGCTTCCAGTACGGTTGGCACGTAAACGGTGTACTTACCGATACAGTAGTTGCCGATTTCAAGATTGACCCCACTGTTAAGATTCCTGACAACGTAGAGATTGACATCCACCAGCAGGAGCACTATGATTGGGATGAGATCAAGACATCAATCCATATCAGGAACGCATGTGACTCAATCACCATCAACCTGCCGCTCAGCTATGAGAACATCATTGAGCAGGATGACTTTGACATAAGGATATTTGAGTATTACTACACTGAGGATACCGTTATAACCCACAAGGTCATTCATGACGAAAACGGCATAACCATCAAGATCAACAACATCCCGGCATCCATGATTGCCAGACTCAAGAGCCTCTACGGTGACGGTATTACTGTTGAGATCCACAGCTATTGCAAGAACTCAGATTACTGGGAGGAGCTCAAGAACAGCTGCGTAGTAAAGACCGGTAAGCCCTGCCAGATAAACGGTCAGATAACAAGTGCTTTCCATCCCGGTGAGAAGGTTGAGATTTCAATCAAGGATCCCACCAACCACTCCAAGATCTAAACACACATTATTATATATATAAGAAAGGTTCCCTCAAACCCGGGGGAACCTTTCTTTTTGTCTATTCCGTATCGGTATAATAACCTTTCTGCATTTCCATACCATCCAAGGGCGTCTTCTGTTGGATTGCCTGTTCATGCCACAGCTGCTCATAGTCACGGATATAATCTGCACGGGGCACCACGTTGGTATCAAACTCCAGCTCTATGCATGTGGTATCCTGGAAATTGCCGTAACAATAGATAAAGTGGTCTACATATCCGGTATTCTTGATTGTGTTGAACGTGACGTTCACAAATCCCACCTTATGCGGCAGCACCACCAGAGGCAGCTCTGCACGCGGCACTATGCAGCCGCAGGTAGTCTGTATCTCATGTATGAACAGAGGGTTGGATGACGTATTCTCCAGCTTGTAAGAGATTTCCATCATATCACCCTGAATGACCGGATAGTAATGGCGCACCGGGTCCACCACCAGTATCGTGGCCGGCTTAAGATGCTTGTTGCATGAGCAGACCGTGAACAGCACCACAGCCGCAATCAGGACAACCTTTATTTTAGTTACGGTTCTCATCCGCATATGTTTTTATCTGAATCCTTCAATCTCATCAAGTGCCATAGTGCGCTCATCCTTGTTGCGTACCACGGTCAGTATCAGACTGCCCTTGCTGCCCGACGGTATCCCGAACTCCACCATAGCGCGCTGGTTGTTGCCGCTCATGGGTTTGGGCACCTGTCTGGACACCTCCTGTCCGTCAACACTCAGTGAAACGCTCAGAGGCAGTGCAATATGATAAATCGCGTTACGGGTCATATAGACACGCAGGCGCTTTATGCCCTTTACATTGGGAATGGCCAGTTTAAGTGCCGGATCGGCCGATGACAGCATCTGCCCGCAATGGTATGATGAGGGCAGTCCCAGCATTCCGTCTGTGAGTATGGATATATCCTGGTAATCCTCATCAAGTTCGGTAAGGGGCTCTATGTGTACGCCCCTGAGCAGGTTACGGCGGCCGGTCTCATCCAGATGCCTTAGCATGTAACGGTACTCGCTTATATAGCTCTCGGTGCTGCCGCCGGCTTCACTGTATGTATTCACACCCTGCCTTACCAGACGGTCCAGGCCTGCAAGCATACGGCGGGCGCCCAGAGTGTCGGCACTGATACGCATAAGCTCCAGATGGGTAAACATGAGCGCGCGGCTCATCTGCTGGATCTCAGTAAACTCAGGATCCTTAATGTGCGGCAGCATGTTTATCACCTCACTGTGGAAATCCACAAAATCCTTGATAGGCAGATAGGTGGCCGTCTCCCTTACTATGCCCTCATACAGCGGAAGCGGCTTACCGTTATCCCTAATCATATCCTCCTGGCGTATCATGAAACGGCTTATCATATCGCCGGTTACGGGATACATTCTGGAACACAGGTCCTTGAGCATGGGGCGCCAGTCCAGCGCCGGGTCATCCATAAGGGCCGCAATGATATGTGTCTTTATCCTGGACATGGTGCTGTAATCAGGACCGCTGCCGTTAAAGAAGACACCTGTCACACCGTTATCGGCATAAATCTGAAGGCGGCGCTGAACCACGTCAAATACCGGGAACGGAGTGAAATAGTCATCAAAGTTGTTTATGTAATCCCATACATAAATATGTTTGGTAAGCCCTGACCACTGTGAAAGCAGACGCTTGAACTCATTCTCCTGAGGTGTAGCCACGGTACAGAGCGGATAATCAATAGCACTTATAAGCACTCCTGCGTTATCCGGCAGCGGACGGCGAGGCAGTCCTTTTGCGGTACGGTAATAGGATGTAAAGAACTGGTGTTTGGGATACTCACTGGTGAGCCTCTCCAGCAGATAGTAGACCGCCCCTGATGCATCACCCTTGCTGTTGCCGTGCTCCGTGCACTCCGCGCATTGGCAAACCACCGCGTTATCATTGGGCAGGATGGCAAACCTCATGGGAATGTCACGCCCGTAATTATTGTCAATATAATCCTCTATGTAATCAAACAGTATATCCGACGAGAAACAGAACTGATCCTTGTTTATGCTGTTTCCGTTCTTGGCATATACGCTGGGCGACGGATTCTTGGGCAGTACCACCGACAGGTTATGACCCCAGATACCCCAGTCGCGGTCCACGCTGTTAAGTTTTATCATACGGGCCTCATCTGACGGCAACTCGGGCAGATACACGTCACGGTACTCAAAGACCGATGAGTCCTGCTGCTGCGAGTTGCCGCAATGGCTCCATGAGAGCACGACGAGCAGTAATCCTAGTGATAATCTTTTCATGTAGACGGCTATTATTGGTTAAAAGGCTATATGCGCTTGGAATGCGATAGAGAATATGTTACGGTAGGAGTCCGTCAGCTGACCGCTTGTCAGTCTGATAGGATTGTAACAGGTGTTCCAGCTGCCGGTAACGCCCAGGCAGAGCTGGTTTGTCAAGAGATACTGGATGTCAAAGCCCACCATCGCATTGGTGTGCGATACATCCTTGAGTGCAGTCTGCTCAAAGAATGACAACTCCGGGAATGAACCGAATCCGGTTATTACCGATACACACGATGTATTGTCATCATTTATCAGGAACTTGCCCTTAAGACCCACGTTGTAGTAGAGGTCATCTGACAAGAGTGTGAAGTCCGTGCTTGCGGTAAGGCTGATACGCTCCCAAGCCTTACCCAGCGAGGGTGAGAATAAGTAGATGTTGAACTCACCCTGTGCCCTCTGTCCAGCACCGGCACCTCCCAGGAATATGTAGGTGGACGGTGTGTGGCGGTAACCCAGACGCAGAGCCGGAGTCCAGCCCTCAAGCGTGGTGTATGAAAGTGATGCGTTTGCTCCCAACTTATTGAAGAAACGGGTTGACAGGCTCAGGTTGGCCATACCGCTCAGGTGTGAGTTGAACTCATGCTCCAGCTGCCCCATGAACTCCAGGCCGAATCCGCCGGGTTCATCGGTCTCACTGTTATGTACGCCGTCTATGCCCTTGTAGCTTATCTGGCCTGTAAATGCATTGCGCTTGCCTATGTGGCTGTAACTGATCGAGGCAATTGAGTAGAGATGTCCTATGGAAACCAGCGCTCCGTCACGGCTGTCATAGAAGGCATGTGTGTTGGAGACCTCAATCCTGTTGCGGTATCCCTTATAAGCCAGATAGCGCATATGCTCCACAAACTCCTCCTGCTCTGCGTTGCTGGGATTGTAATTGCGCATCTGGAACTCCCTGGCATTGGTATAATCCTTGAGTGACTCATATGCCAGACCCTTGGTATACATAAGCTCACGATTATCGGGGTCATATACCAGAGCGGTATCAAGTACCTCCAGTGCTATATCTGGCATACGGTCCTTTATAAGGTCAGTAGCCCACTCCTGGCTTATGCCTGAGTGCGCTGCGGTGAGCTGTGGGTTGATATACTCGTCACCCTTACGTGCCGGACGCAGCAGAGCCAGCGAACTGGCCTCCCTACCCTGCATCTGCAGTGACAAAGCCTGCTTTACTATGAAATAAGGCACATCGGGATATGTCTCATAACCCTTCCGGGCATACTCTATGAACTCTTCATCCTTCTTGAGCGTCTGGCTCATGTTGATGGCGCAACGCAGTCCGGCCTCACTCTCCGGAATCACCTCAAGCAGGTCACTGGCCTCATCAAGAGCTGCCGGGTAACGCTCCTCCTCAACCAGGTACTTAAGACGGGTTGCGGTCACCTCCTCATAGGCCGATGCAAAACGGTCATGCTGGTCAGGATTGAACTCCGATGACTCCAGGAACAATCCGCGCGCCTCACTGAAACGGTTAAGATGTCCCAGTACGGTAATCTGCATGGTAACTACCGATGGCCATATCTCGGCCGTATCAGTCAGTACCAGGATGGCACGGTCCAGATGCTGGCGGGCCTCATTCCACTGCTGCACACCCATATCCTTACGGGCCAGCTCAACCATCAGGTTACCGTAAGTCTCGGCCAGCTCGTCATCAGGGTTCATCTCATAGAGTTCTGCCAGCAACCTGAGACTGCGCTTGTCATTGCCGGTCATCTTCTCTACCGTATAGAGCTTTATGAGCAGCGATATGGTACGTCCGTCCAGACGTATGGCCTCCTCCAGATAGTAACGGGCATCCTCATAGTAGCCTCTGGCCATTGAGGTGTTGATAAGGTAGTTCAGAGCGTCACGGTCACCCGTAGAGAGGTAAAGGCGTCCGTTAGTCTCATACGGGTCATGCATGCGGGCATCATTCGATGCCTCGTAAAGCAGGTTGTTATAGACGGCGGTACCCTCCATGTTCTTGCCCTTGACAAATGTAAGAGCCTGCGTGTAAAGACCCAGCTCGGACATGATGCCGGCCACCTTGTTTATCAGCTCCTGGTCATTGGGGAAATACTGCAGACCGCGGTTTCCGGCACCTATAGCCTTCTCATACTCACCCATCTTGGAGTAGGTGGAAATCAGCTCTATGTAGTACTCACGCATACGTGGATCCTTGTCAATCCACATCTCCAGGTTATCGGCCGCCTCATGCAGGGAGCTCTTACGGAGCACCTCATCCCAACTCTCACGGTTACGGCGGCGTACGTCATTCACCACCAGCGTATCATTGGGATAGATATGTGACAGACGCTCCAGAGCTGCATCGGCCTCTATATCATTTCCCATACGGCGGTAGAACGCAATCTTACGACGCCATAGGTCACGGTCATACGGCTGGAACTCAAGCAGCTCATTTATGTAGCAGATGGCACTTGAGTAATGTCCCAGTTTCTCCTCTATATCCACAAGGAACCTCTTGGCCTTGAAGAGCTGGTCATTGGCCTGCACGGCACGTACCATGTTGTATCGGGCCTCATTGATGTCGTCAATAGTATAGTAGTAGCGGCCGTTAAGGAATCTGAGTTCCGGATCATCCGAGAAGAGCTCCAGACCGGCGTCAATCTCACGCTTTGCGCTGTTCCAGGCTCCGGAATTGATATATCCCTCGGCACGGTTCACATAATAACGCGGCGAGTACTTTATATCCTGCGCCACGGACGGCACGGATAAAAGCAACACAATGGCTATTATGATATTCCTGAGTCTCATGTCTATTTCTTTTTAACGCCTGTACGCTGGATAGGCGTCCAAACGGCAGCCTTGTTACGGATATATCGCCAGTAACCCACCAGTGAACAGTATGTGACAATGGGATGGTACATGAACGGTTCAATGAACGATGCAAATACCAGTTTCAGGTAACTCACCCTCTTGTATTTCCAGTCAACCGCCTTGGTCTTGACATCAGACAGGATCACGAATGACGTCATGAACAGCGAGAAAGAGTATATCATTCCGAATACTATGGTCGATGTATTCCAGTTCACTCCGCCCTTGACGGTGAAATAGATCAGGAATATCATACCTATCAGCTCAAGTATCGGGGCTATGAACTCAAAGATGAATATGTACGGCAGCATGATACCGCCTATGACACCGTATGAGGGGTTGAAGAACAGTTTGCTGTGATTTACCACGATCTCAAACAGACCGCGGGCCCAACGGGTACGCTGACGTGAGAGAGACTTGAGGTTACCGGGACCCTCGGTCCAGCAGCACACTTTGGGCACCTGTGCCAGCTGATACTCAAAGCCGTTGTTGTTCATGTAGGTGACCATTCGCAGCATGAGGTCCACATCCTCGGCCATACTGGTTGTATCATAACCGCCGGACTTGACCGCGATATCAGTATCAAACAGACCGAATCCTCCCGATATGTTAGGCAGGGCATTTATTCGTGACCAACCCAGTTTACCGATAAAGAACGATCGCAGGTACTCCAGCTGCTGGAACATGGGGAACACGGCATTGGGTACGTGAGCCTCGGTCACACGTCCGTCCTCAACGATACAGCCGTTACTCATAAGCATGGTGGCACCCACGCCTATCACAGGCTTATGGCTGTTTATTACCAGCCACATCATGCGGTACAGGGCCATCGGCTCAATGATACAGTCCACATCAGTACATACAAAGTACTTGTTACTGCATACGTTTATGCCTGCGTTTGATCCGTCGGCCTTACGTCCTCCATGCTCCTTATCCACCACGATGATCTTACTGTAACGCTCATCGGTTGACTTAAGCACCCTCTTGATGGGCTTGGAGGGCACCCTCATGGCAATATCATACGGTACCTCAACCAGGCTGTACTCATTTATGAGCAGTTCCATGGTGCGGTCAGTACTGGCATCGTTCACGATAACTATCTCATAGTCAGGATAATCTATCTTGAGCAGAGAGTTCACGTTATCGATGATGGTTACCTCCTCATTGAACGCAGGAGCTATGATTGAAACGGCGGGAGTAAGGGGTGAACCCTGCATCATGTACTTGATGGTCTCGTCATCGGGCACGTTTATATCAAGCTGGTTCTGGGCCTGACGGCTCATGAGAACCAGAAGCGCATAACTGGCCATCAGCAGAATCGAGTAGCTGAAAACCAAGTAGCAGAATATCTGATAAAACAACACCCACATAACTGTTCCTCTCCCTGTCGTTATCCGTTAAACACTGTCTCCACCGACGGATGATAAGCCTGTTCCTTGTCAAGGCGGATCTTCTCAAGCGTGATGGGGTTATTGAAGAATGCAAAGAATTTCTGATCGGCCTCTGTTGCCTCTTTCTCCAGCTTGTAGAACATGGCACGTCCCATCTTACCGTAGTTGTAGATGCAACGGATTGCCTCATAGCGCACATGAGGGTTGGTGGTGTTATAGAATCCGTCAAGCAGGGCGTTCATGCTCTTTCCTGTACCCAGACGGGTCATGGCGTGCATTATGGCCACCTTGGTGTCATCGGGCTGGGACATGAGCGTATCTATGAGCATCGGCTCACAGTCCACGTAATGCAGATAACCCCAGGTTCTGGATATCTCCTCGATAAGCTTTTTCTTCTTGCTCTCCTTGAACAGGTCCTTGAGCTCACCGCAGTACTCAACCAGATTGAAACGGCGCATAAGACGCACAAACATGCACTGGGTACGCTCATTCATCTGGATATGCGCCCATCGGGCCAGATTGGGCAGCTTGAGGCCCTCACGGCGGCGGCGCTGCAGGGAGTATGCCAGCTCTATCTCATCCCTGATGCAGCAGTGCTTGTCAAAGAAGTCCGTCTCAAAATAGTCAAGTGCGCTGTCCGAGCTGGACATGATGGTGGTATACATGGCCAGACGTTGCACATGCAGGTTCTTGGCCTTGAGCAGTTTGTTAACCACCCACGGGCTTACCTGCAGCTTGAACGCACGCAGTTTATGGAGCGCATCCGATATGCGGCGCATGTTACCCAGGCTCACCTCCCTCTCCAGATATTCCGATATGCCGAATATGGAGAGCATATTGTGGATATTCTCTATCTTGGAGAGCTCTGATTTCTCAGTGATGTAGTCCATGTAGAAGACATCGGCAAACATCTTCTTCTCAACATCCTTCTTTAGGATCTGCTTGCCCAGATAGTTCTGGTCCAGGCCGAAAGCCTCAAGTATGGTCTCACTGGATGCTATGTAGTCGGCATCATCGGACAGGATCCAGGCCATACCCATGCCGTACTTGTACTCTATGTGGTTGCGCAGGCGCTCCTTGTTCTTGCGGCGGATTGACCCGAAGAACATGTTGAGCTGCATGATTATGATCAGTATGGTACTGAATGAGGTGATGATGATAGCCACTTTGGTCTCAAAGGGATACTCATCATAGCGGCTGAAAGCATACGTCAACAGGTATTTGAAGTACGCCAGAATAACCAGAAGGTAATATCTGATATATGATATAGTAGTCACTTCCGCAACGTCAATCCAGGTTCTGTAATCAGGTCTTTACATGCTTTGTAAAGCATATAACATACGCAAATATATATATTGGGAACCAAAAATCAAAAAATGTGAAAAAAAATTCAAGGTTCTGAATACAAACAAGGCCGATTTAAATAAAAACGGGGCGGTTTTGAGCCGTCCCGTTAAGTTTTATTCCCACTCGATAGTGGCTGGCGGTTTTGACGAAATATCGTAACAAACGCGGTTAACACCCTTGACTTTGTTGATAATCTCGTTGCTTATGTCATGCATGAACTTGTACGGAAGCTCAAACCAATCGGCGGTCATGGCATCCACACTGGTAACGGCACGCAGTGCAACGGCGTTGTCAAATGTACGCTCATCGCCCATAACGCCAACCGTGCGGTCAGCCAGCAGGATTGCGCCGGCCTGCCAGATCTTGTCATACAAGCCCCACTCGCGCAGGCCGTTGATGAATATGGCATCGGCCTCCTGGAGTACTGAGACTTTCTCAGGCGTGATATCACCGATAATACGTACTGCCAGACCCGGACCCGGGAAAGGATGACGGCCAATCAGGTGCTCGGGTATACCCAGACGGCGGCCTATGGCACGAACCTCATCCTTAAAGAGCCACTTGAGCGGCTCGCAGAGCTTGAGACCCATCTTGGCTGGCAGACCGCCTACGTTGTGATGGCTCTTGATTGTCTTTCCGGTTATGTTGAGGCTCTCAATGCGGTCAGGATAGATTGTACCCTGAGCCAGCCACTTGGCATCAGTTATCTTGCCGGCCTCGGCATCAAATACCTCAATGAAGTCGCGGCCTATGATCTTACGTTTCTGCTCCGGCTCGGTCACACCCTTAAGGTCCTTGAAGAACATATCGGATGCATCCACGCCCTTCACGTTCAGGCCCAGGCATACATAGTCGTTAAGTACGTCAGTGTACTCATTCTTACGCAGCAGTCCGTGGTTTACGAATATGCAGGTCAGGTTCTTGCCGATAGCCTTATTAAGCAGTACGGCTGCAACCGATGAATCCACACCGCCGCTCAGTCCCAGAACAACCTTGTCATTGCCAAGCTCAGCCTTGAGTTCACTTACCGTCTTCTCAATGAATGAATCCGATGTCCACTCCCTGCGGCTGCCGCAGATACCAATCACAAAGTTCTCAAGCAGCAGACGGCCCTGCAGCGAATGCTCCACCTCAGGGTGGAACTGCACGCCCCATACGCGCTCATCCAGATTCTGGAATGCTGCAAACTTGACGCTGTCTGTAGATGCTGTAACCTTATATCCCTGGGGGATTGCGGTGA
The DNA here is from genome assembly GCA_045220475.1 of Bacteroidaceae bacterium. Taxonomy (GTDB): domain Bacteria; phylum Bacteroidota; class Bacteroidia; order Bacteroidales; family Bacteroidaceae; genus Colenecus. The sequence continues at coordinate 11,770 of JBGUVW010000031.1, read as the reverse complement.
TTGAGTCACCGTGACTCATCCAAACCTGTGAACCCTTGTCAAAACCCTTGAACAGGGGGCAATCATCGGCAATGAATCCCAGATTGGCACGACCGTACTCACGTGTACCGGCCTGCTCAACCTTACCTCCGTAAGTGAAACTGAGCAGCTGTGCACCGTAGCAGATACCCAGAACCGGATACTTGCCGATTATGCCCGACAGGTCGGGACGGAAAGCGTCATCGGCATAAACACTAAGCGGTGATCCGCTCAGAATCACGCCAATCACATCCGGATCATTCTCAGGGAACTTGTTGTAAGGCAGGATCTCGCAGAATGTATCCATCTCTCTCACTCTGCGGCCAATAAGCTGAGTTGTCTGTGAACCGAAATCAAGTATTATTATCTTTTGCATACCTGTGTTTTTACAGCCTGCAAATTTAAAAAAAAGGAGCCAAAGGGGACGGTTCTGTTTGGCCCCTTTTTACCCCGATTTAGTTTTTTTTAGAGGAGGGAGCCAAAGGGGACGGTTCTATTTGGCCCCTTTTTCGCGGAGGGGGCCAAATAGAACCGTCCCCTTTGGCTCCCTTTAGTTCCTTTTGATTACCTTTGCGGTCGGATGACAAAAAGTACCGATAATACCGTACCCAAGCTGATGCTGCAAAAGCGGTTCCTGTTGCAGGCCGTTTTATTTGTGGCACTCTTCTCCATGGTGTTCATGGCTCTCTACCAGCCGTTCTCCAACACCACATGGTTCGGATTCAACACATGGAAACAGAGCGGAGTCACCATACTGTTCTACTTTGTGGCTGTCCCCACGCTCATAATGAGCAAACTGCTGCTGTCCGGGATGAGCAAACTGTACCCCATATCGGTACGCAGGTTCCTGTGGTGGCACATTGCCGAGTTCATTGTCATTGCCACGGAGTACTACCTGTTCACGGTCTCTTTCAAGCTGGGACTTTCACGTGAACTGCCGCAGCTGCTCATACGTATACCGTCATGCGTAGCGCTTATCCTGGCCATCCCCTACACCATCGTCTGGTTCTATGCGCAGTATAAAGCCAAGAAAGAGGAGCTGGAACTTTTCAAGGTAACCCACAACCGTGAGACCATGGAGTCAAGCCACCGTCTTATCCAGTTCCGCGACAGCCAGGGCAAGCACAAAATGTCACTCAGCGAGGACTCCATTTTCTACATAGAGTCACAGGATAATTACGTACAGATTTTCTACAATCTGGAGGGTAAGCTCTCAAGCTATCTGCTACGCTGCAGCACCCAGAAGATTGAGGAGGACCTGGATGGTACATCCATAATCCGATGCCGCCGTTCTTTCCTGGTCAACACGGCCAAGATAGCCCGATACGGTAAGGAGCACGGGCACCTGACCATCACGCTTGACCAGCCGTCGGGCAAGACCATAACGGTCACCCCCGCCTATTACCGCGCTATCCTGACACAGCTTGACAACCGCGAGCAACAGCAGCCAAGCATCTAAGAAATTTCCTTACTTTTTTGATTCTTTGAAGAACAGGCCGAACAGGACTGTCACCACCACCATGTAACCGGCAAACACGAACCATGCCGAGCTCCAGTCCGGAGCCGCAGCCTTGAACACGAACTTGTCCATCACCGCGCCCGCACAGATAAGTCCAACCGTAGCGCCGATACCGTTTGACATCATCATGAACAGGCCCTGCGCACTGGCACGCATGCTCTTATCCACGTTCTGCTCCACGTATATGGAACCGGCAATATTGTAGAAATCAAACGCCACGCCGTAGAGGATGCAGCTGAGCACAAACAGCAGCACGCCGGGCATATCGGGAGTACCCAGTCCAAAAAGTCCAAACCTGAGCACCCAAGCCGTCATGGACATGAGCATCACCTTCTTTATGCCGAATTTTTTCATGCACAGCGGCACCAGCAGGAAACAGAGAGTCTCAAATATCTGTGACAGTGAGAGCAGCGCGTTGCTGTTCCTGACCGCGAACGTATCGGCATAAGCGGGATTTGATGAGAATGAGCTGAGGAATGTATTGGCATAGCCGTTGGTTATCTGCAGCGCCGTTCCCATGAGGATGCAGAACATAAAGAACGTAGCCATATGCCTTACCTTGAAGAGGCTGAACGCACTCAGTCCGAACGCATCACGGATACTGCGCTCAGCCTTGGCGCCGCCCACCGGGCACTGAGGCAGGGTAAGGCTGTAAAGACACAGTACAATTGACAATACTCCCGATAACAACAGCTGCGTAAAGGAGTCCTGCATGCGAACTCCGCCGATAGATATGAAATTGACCGCAAGCATGCTGATTATAAAGCCCACGGTACCGAACAGACGTATGGGCGGATAATCCTTGACCGGATCGCCGCCTGCCTGCCCTATCACGCAGTAAGCCACTGAGTTGGTAAGCGCTACGGTAGGCATAAAGAATACTATGCTCAGCGCATAGAGGGTATACAGAGGTCCGAACTCAACCTTGGCCGCATTAAGGCAGTAAAGGCCCGCCGCCAGCATGAACCCGCCGGCCAGCAGATGGCACAGTGAGAGGGTTTTCTGGGCCTGGATATACCGGTCGGCCACTATACCCACAAGCGCCGGCATAAAGAGTGAGACCGCACCGTTTGTAATGAAGAACCATTTTATCTGACTGCCCAATCCGGTCTGAGCCAGGTATCGGCCTATGGATATCAGGTATGCGCCCCATACCGCATACTGCAGGAATACCAGCATCACCAGACGCAACTTGACGCCAAAACGGAGCTCCCCTCTATTATCATTCATATTTTCCAAAAATCCTTAAACTTCAAATAATCAGCGTAAAACGCGGCACGAATTTAGCAAATCAAATTCATTTGCAATAAAAAAACGCCTAAAACGCGTTTAAAAAGGCCCCACGAGCCTCTCAGTTAGTAAAAATTAGTTAACTTTGCACGCTATTACACACATACGCGTACGCGATGGGAAATAAAAGGACATTGGTTCGTTTCATCTTAACAGCTGTCATTACGGCATTTAGCGCCATGATGACACTCCCTGCGTATGCTGAGAGACACTCCAAGGCCAACAATCTTCTGCATGTAGGCGATACCATAGTACAGCGTATCATGCCCAAGCCGGAGTCCGACAGTCTCTACATATCAACCATCTACACTGAGATCCATTTCAGGCTCAACAAAGCAGACCTTGACATAGACTACATGGATAACGGTCTGGCTCTGCTCAGTCTGGACAGAATCATTGACTCACTCGGCATTGAGAACATATCGGCCATTGAGATCATATCACAGTCATCACCTGAGGGTAGTCTGGACCGAAACACATGGCTGACCGAGCACCGTTCAAAAGTGATGATGGAGTATATGTACCGCGTGTTCCCTGAGCTCAAGGAGAAGATCTCCATGAACAAAGTGACCGAGTCATGGGAGAACCTGGCCCAATACGTATTCCACGACCCCAACCTTGAGGAGGAGACCAAGCAGAAGATCCTGGATATCATTGACTCCGAGAAACTGAGCGTAGCCACCAAGAAGTCACGTCTTAAGAATACCCTGGGCAGCAACCCCAAGACAGGCGATGTGTATTCCTATCTGACCAAGTATTACTACCCCGTAATACGTAACTCAGGTATCTACATACTGCACATGCTTGAGCCGGAGCCCGAGTTCCATCAGGACCCCGAGCGCCCGTATATTGAGGAGCAGCCCGTCAATCCGCAGGATATCAACTACAAGCCCATTGAGATACTGCCTGAGCAGCCCATCCACAAGCGTCCTGTGCTGGCAGTCAAGACCAATCTGCCCTACTACGCATTCGGCAGGAAAGACCTGGGATGGGCCCCCATCTACAACATTGAGTTTGAGTGGTACCCCTCAGAGCTGGGCCGATGGACATGGCTTGCCGAGTGGGAGTTCCCATGGCACTCAGTACCTGACAAGCACCAGTATTTCCAGATCCAGAACTGGCAGATTGAGGCCCGCCGCTATTTCAAGCAGGCATCACGCCACAGCGGCCATTACCTGTCGGCTTACGTAGGTATCAACTACTATGACATCTGTTTTGAGCGCAAGACAGGTCACGGATACCAGGGTGAAGGATTCGGCGGCGGACTGGGATACGGATACGTAGTGCCGTTGGGCAAGAACCCCAACACCCGATGGAAGCTGGAGTTCATGATCAAGGGCGGATTCTACATGTCATTCTATGACCCGTATGATGCAGGATCACCCTTTGCCGGCAAGTACTATTACGACTGGATAGACTCGCCCTCACTGTTCATCAAGCGTAACAGGATATTCCGCTGGTTAGGCCCCACAGGCGCCGGCATATCACTCAGCTATGACCTGGTGCGCAAGACCCCCAAGTCAAAAGACAAGAAGTAAGTTCTTTTTCCCGCAATCATAACATGAAAAAAATCTGCACATTCATTGCCGCAATCATGCTCTCCATGCCGTTTATGGCACAGGAGGCCGAGATCATAAAGAGTGGCTGGAACTTTGGTCCGCTGCCCGTGGTAGGTTTTGACTCAGACCTGGGTTTCCAGTACGGAGTCTGCTGTGACATATTCAACTACGGCAACGGCACCAACTACCCCCAGTATGACTACAAGATCAACGTGGAGGCATCGACCTACACCAAAGGCTCCAGCATCCTGCGCACATACGGAGACTTTAAGACACTCATCCCCGGCGGCAAGCTGTTCTTTGACATAACCTATTTCAACGCACCCAAGTTCGGATTCTACGGATTCAACGGATTCGCACAGAAATATGACCCCGACCAGCTGGCATGGGCACCCGGCGCAACCCCCAAGGCCGATGCCAAATCAGGCTACAACTTCATGTCCCGCAATCAGTTCCGCGCCTTGGTAAGCGTGCGCAAGACCTTGGCCGATAACCTTAGCGCCGCAGCCGGTCTGGCATTCTACCATATCACCACAGACCGCCTGAGCCTTAAGGACTATGACGGCCAGAGCACCCTCTATGACGAGTATCTGGCCAAGGGTCTTATCCGCAGTGATGAGAAAGACGGCGGAAACGTAACCCAGCTGCGTGCCGGCCTGGTATATGACAGCCGCAATCATGACAGCGACCCCACCAATGGAGAGAACGTTGAGGTATCACTGGTATACAGCCCCGACCTCATTGACGGCCGCGGATACAGCAACCTGGGTTTCCACCTGAGCATGAGCCAGTTCATGTCGGCCTATAATGACCGTATCACATTCGCATACCGCGCCCTGGTACAGGCCAACCTGTGGGGTGAGATCCCGTATTACTTTACCAACAACATCAACAGCATGTTCTTCCGCAAGATGTACACTGAAGGTCTGGGCGGAAACGCATCGGTACGCGGTCTTAACCGCAACGGCGTGCTGGGTAACGGATTCCTTATGCTCAACGTTGAGCTGCGCTGGCGCATCTATGACTTCAAATTCATAAACCAGAACTGGCAGATTGCCACCAACCCCTTCTTTGACGCCGGTAAGATACTGCAGCCCTACCGTCTGGACGAGCAGAAGGAGGCCGGCATGTATAACGGTGACGAGTATGCGCCCCACTACACCGCCGGACTGGGCATCAAGCTGGTCATGAACCACAACATGGTGGTATCATTTGAGGCCGGCAAACCCTTCAGCAAGAATGACGGCAAAGGTCTCTGGACCAATATCGGATTCAATTATCTATTCTAAATGATGACCATACGCCGCCTGTCCATACTGTCAGCGTTACTGGTACTGTTTGTATCGGGCACGGCAGCACAGGACAGCAGCACAGCCAAGGACGGATGGTCCGTGAACCCGGTTCCCGCACTTGCCTATGACTCGGACTTTGGGATCATGGCAGGCGGTTTCCTGGATATAAACTATTACGGAGGCCTCTATCCAAATTATAAGCACCGTCTCTGCATGGAGGCGCTCACCTACTCCAAGCACTCCAGCTTCTACATGCTGCAGTATGACAGCAAGTACCTTATCCCGGGTATAAGGACATCGGCCAAGATATTCTTTGACAACAACCCGCTCTACTGGTTCTACGGATTCAACGGCGCCGTACATGACTATGACCGCAACCTGAACTGCAACCATGACAACGGCATAGCCTACTACAGCTATGACCGCAAGTTCATCAACACACGTCTGGAGTTCAGCGGCGGATTCACATCACATCTGGACTGGACCGCCAAGTTCTCATATTGGCACTACTGGATAAGGGAGCTCAACTGGGAGGGTTACGACTCAGGCAACACCCTGTTCCGTGAGTACCGCCAGATGGGCCTGATTGAGGACTCCGAGTCAAACGGAGGTGACGTGATGGAGTTCCAGGCCGGACTTAAGTTTGACACCCGTGACATAGAGGCAGCCCCCACCCGCGGCATCTATGCCGATATAAACGTAGGCTTTGCGCCCGATATATTCAAGACCGGATATGACTATCTCAAACTGGCAGCCAGGTTCCGCCAGTACCTGAGTCTGGGCAGCGAGCGCCTGGTACTTGCCTACAGCGTAGCCTATCAGGGCACCCTGGCCGGCAACCAGCCCTTCTACACGCAGTCATACATGATGCATTTCAAGCCGTCCGACGGTCTGGGCGGCGCCACCACCCTGCGCGGCATACTCTACAACCGAGTCACCGGCAATGACTATGTGTGGGGCAATTTTGAGCTGCGTACCCGCGTGATTGACATGAATCTGATAGGACGCCGCATATTCGGAGTCATCACCCCCTTCTTTGATGCCGGAGCCATTGTGCGCCCCTTCCGTTTTGACCGCCAGACTGACGCCCTGTACAGCAAGTATGCCAGCCAGTGCGCCGCTGACAATGTGACAGCCATGCCAAAAGATGAGTACCGCTCATCACTGCTCAGCAAGGCCCGTGAGCTGCATATGAGTGCGGGAATCAGCGCCCAGCTGGTGATTGACTACAATTTCATCCCCACATTCACGTTTGGCATACCTTTTGATAAAAGAGACGGTGACTACGGTCTCTACATGACGTTGGATTATATATTCTAAAAAGATATGACTCAAAAAACTCCGGTCCTGCTGCTCACCGGTTATCTGGGCAGCGGAAAGACAACCCTTCTGAACAGGATTCTGACCAACAGCAAGGGCATAAAGTTCGCGGTAATAGTTAATGATATAGGTGAGGTAAATATCGATGCCAGCCTTATACAGCAAGGCGGCGTGGTAGGCATGAATGATGACAGTCTGGTAGCCCTGCAGAACGGCTGCATTTGCTGCACCCTCAAGATGGACCTTGTGGAGCAGCTGCACCAGATCATCGCCCTGCACCGTTTTGACTATATCGTGATTGAGGCCAGCGGCATCTGCGAGCCCGGCCCCATTGCCCAGACCATAGAGTCCATCCCCCGCATGGAGGCCAAGTACACCAAGGACGGTGTACCCCAGCTGGACTGCATCGTAACCGTGGTCGATGCCCTGCGCATACGTGACGAGTTCGGTTGCGGTGATGACCTGGTCAAGAAGAACATAGGCGAGGAGGACCTGGAGAACCTGGTAATCCAGCAGATTGAGTTCTGCAACATAGTGCTGCTGAACAAGGCATCGGAAGTAAGTGCAGAGGAACTGCTGCGTATCCGCAAGGTGGTTCGCGCCCTGCAGCCCCGTGCCCGCATACTGGAGTGTGACTACGGTGACATAGAGCTGGACAACATACTCAACACCGGTGCGTTTGATTTTGAGCGCGTTGCCACCAGTGCCACCTGGATCCAGGAGATTGAAAAACGCGGATCAGAGCTTGAGCATCAGGATGATGATGATGACGATGATGACGAGCACGAGCATCACCACCATCATGATGATGACGACGATGACGATCATGATGAGCATGAACATCATCATGAGCACGAGCATCATCATGACCACGAGCACCATCACCACCATCATCACGACCATGAAGGCGGTGAGGTTGAGGAGTACGGTATCGGCACCTATGTATATTATGCACGCCGCCCCATGGATCTGAACCGTTTTGACTGGTTCGTATCCAAGAAATGGCCCAAGGGTGTTATCCGCACCAAGGGAATGTGCTACTTTACCGATGAGTTTGACATCTGCTACCTGTTTGAGCAGGCCGGCAAGCAGATGAGCCTTAAGAATGCCGGACAGTGGTACGCCACCATGCCCGAGAACCAGCTGGCCAACATGCTGCGTTCAGACCCCACTCTGGCTGCAGACTGGGACGAGACATACGGTGACCGCATGCAGAAGTTGGTATTCATCGGCCAAAACCTGGATAAGGCATATATAAAGAAAGAGCTTGACGCTTGCCTTGTAGACTGACACAAAGGGGACAGTCCCCCTGTGCCATTTATGGCTAAAACTGAATTAGAGATGGAAACAACAAACAATAATGGCACAGAAGGGACTGTCCCCTTTGTGTCATTGCTCGAAGAGCACGGGATAAAGCCCACGGCAAACCGTTTGCTGGTACTTAAGGCGCTGGCTGAGAGTCACCGCCCCCTAACTATGGCCGAGCTTGAGGATCAGATTGATTCCATCGATAAGTCCGGCATATTCCGCACCCTGACCCTTTTCAATGAGAACCATCTGCTGCATCAGATTGATGACGGCTGCGAGGGTGTGCGCTATGAGCTCTGCCACGCCCACGGTGAGACCGATGACGACCGCCACGTGCATTTTCACTGCGAGGTCTGCCACCGCACCTTCTGCCTGGAGGATATTCCTGTCCCGGCTGTAGAGCTGCCACAGGGTTTCATTCCGGAGACCGCCAACTTCATGATAAAAGGCATCTGCCCCGAGTGCGCCGGTAAAGGCAAGACAGTCCACACCCATCACCACCATTAATGGAAAAGGTTCTGCTACATACATGCTGTGCGCCATGCAGCGGAGCCATCATAGAGTGGATGCTGGCAAATGGTTATACCCCCACCATTTATTACTGCAACCCCAACATCTACCCCTTTGAGGAGTATCTGGTGCGCAAGGAGGAGTGCTCCCGATACGCCCGCAGCCTGGGTCTGGAGATAGTGGATGCTGATTATGACCACGCAGCCTGGCAGTGCTGCATTGCAGGACTTGAGGGCGAGCCCGAGCGCGGAGCCCGCTGCCTGGAATGCTTCAGGATGCGTCTTCTGAGCGCCGCCAAGTATGCATCGGAGCACGGATTCAGAACCTTTACATCCACCCTTGATTCAAGCCGATGGAAACGCCACGACCAGATAGTAGAGGCCGGACAGTGGGCAGCATCCCAGTTCCCGGGACTTACCTTCTGGGACAAGAACTGGCGCCAGGGAGGCCTGCAGGAACGCCGCTCACAGATAATTAAGGAGCAGGATTTCTATAACCAGCGCTACTGCGGCTGCGAGTTCAGCATGCAGGCCATGCATGATGACAAGAAGCAGGCTCGCCAGCGAATCAAGAAACTGATCTCAGTAATGACTCCTGAGCAGAAAGCCGCTCAGTCAGCCGCCGTCTGGGAGCGTCTGGAACAAAATGAGGCTTTTATAAATGCAACCGACATACTGGCATACTGGTCAATGGATGATGAGGTGCAGACCCCCGCATTCATAGACCGTTGGACCGCCGCCGGCAAGCGGTTCTACCTGCCATCCATACAGGGTGATGACCTTATAGTAAAACGCTATCAGGGCACCCTCAAACCGGGAGAGCAGTTCGGCATACCGGAACCTGACGGCGAGCAGGTAGAGGATCTGAGCCCCATAACGCTTATACTGGTTCCCGGCCGTGCATTCGACGCCCAGGGCAACCGCATGGGCCGAGGCCGCGGATTCTATGACCGCCTGCTGCCCCAGCTGCCCCACGCACTCAAAGCCGGAGTCTGCTTTGACTGCCAGGAACTGCCGTCGGTACCCACCGATGAGAATGACATAATAATGGATTTTGTAATATGATACTCTGGTACTCAGGATGCGGCAACAGCCGTTTTGTGGCTGATCAGTTATCGGCCAAGCTTGCAGACAGCAACATGGTGTTCATCCCGGAAGCTGCCCGTGACAATACTCCCCTTCAGTTCAGTGAGGGTGAGATACTGGGTATTGTATTTCCCGTCTACTCCTGGTCCGTACCGCGGCTGGTATCGGAATTCATACGCAGAGCCAAGTTCATCGGCCGCCCCGCATACATATTCGCAGCCTGCACCTGCGGTGACGAGACAGGACTCACCATCCGTCACCTTAAGAAAGACCTGCGCAAACAGGGCCTCACACTGGATGCATTCTTCTCATTCCAGATGCCAGAGACCTACATCAACCTGCCCGGTTTCAAACTGGATACACCTGAGAACGCCCAGCGCAAGATTGACGGCACAAAAACACAACTGGAAGAGACTGTAAAACTGATACAGCAGCGTGCTACCGGCAATTTTGACAAACTTAAGGGCGGTTCATCGTTCCTTAAATCAAACATCCTCAAGCCACTTTTCTACGGTCTGCTCATAACCGACCGCAAGTTCACCGTATCGGACCAGTGCATAGGCTGCGGAATCTGTGCCAAGAGCTGCCCCCTGCAGAACATCACAATGCAGAATGACCGCCCCCACTGGAACGGCCATTGCACCAATTGCATGAGCTGCTATCACCGCTGCCCCAAGAACGCCATCAACTTTGGCAAATCCACCCTGGGCAAAGGTCAATATCACTTTTGACGGTTCCACTCCGCCAAAGTGTCCCACACTCACCACCGCCAGAATACGCTCTAACGCGGGTAAGCGTGTTACACACCCTCCAGTAGAGGGGGTGTAACACAACAACCCCCTCCACAGAGCGTGTGGAAGGGGTTGGTGTTGGACACTTTGGCAAGAGGTCAGAGCACCTCAAAGTCGAGTGACTGGAGGTCCTTATCATCAGATGATGAACCGTACAGCAGCTTGTACTTGCCGCTGAATGTTGAAACCTCATCAATCCTCTCATCGTAGTACTGGAATGACTTGCCGGTCAGAGTGATAACGGCGTTGCCGGTCTCACCAGCCTTAAGAGTCAGACGCTGGAATCCCTGCAGACCCTTGATAGGAGCAGCGGGGTTGTCAAGGCTCTTAACGTAAACCTGAACAATCTCAGTACCCTCACGGTCACCGGTATTGGTAACGGGGATGGTGATGGTAACGCTGCCGTTCTTCTTCATGTTGGCCTTTGACAGGGTAGCCTGGCCATACTTATAAGAGGTGTAGCTCAGACCATATCCGAACGGATAGAGAGGCTCGCCCTTGAAGTAACGGTATGTGCGGTTCTCCATTGAGTAGTCAGTGAACTCAGGCAGCTGGTCTGTTGACTTGTAGAATGTAACAGGCAGCTTGGCGCTGGGGTTGCAGGTTCCGTTCAGGATCTCAGCGAGAGCCTGGGCACCGCCCTGACCGGGATACCAAGCCTGGATAAGAGCATCAAACTGATCCTCGAGTGAGCCGAATCCCATGCATGAGCCTGCGCAGTCAACAAAGATGGTGGGCTTACCGGTAGCGTGCATGGCACGGATAAGACGCTGCTGAACTGCAGGAATCTCGATATCGGGCTTATCGCCGCCCTCACCCTCCATAGAAGGAGTGATACCGCCGATGATAATGATAGCGTCAACGTTCTGAGCAACCAGGCTCTTACCCAGATCCTCAAACTCAGCAATCTTCTGTACGCAGAACTGTGCGTTCAGACGTGCAAACTGACCGGTAGCATGAGTGTACTCAATCTTGATATCATAGGTCTGACCCTTGGTAACCTTGAATGACTTCATCTGCTGCATGCCGCCACGGCCACCGAATCCGCCGAATCCGCCAAAACCGCCGAATCCGCCGC
>JBGUVW010000030.1:0-22357 GCA_045220475.1 Bacteroidaceae bacterium | reverse complement strand
AACTTAATACCATGAAAAACACAAACCACCTTGAGCCCGATAGGGCTCTTCCAATTTTATTTGGATTTCAAACATAAGTACTAGTTTACTCCGTAAACGCGCTCCCTCCGGTCGCTTGGCGGCCCTCCGGGACCGCATTCTCGCTCCAGGCATTCGCTCGCCCCAATACCACTGCACCTGCGTGGTTTATTTCCCAGCCATTGAAATGGCTGGCTACTTTTATCTAATGCCTCCGGCATTACCTTGTGCCGTTAGGCACAGAATACGGGTAGCCAGCAGTTTCAACTGCTGGATCTTTCCAAACATAAATCGGTTTCCACGTGCGTGTTCCTAATACGCACAAGGTTTCCTATTGCACACACCAACTCGGTTTCCAGTTGCAGTTCAGTAAAACCCTGCCCTCGCGAGCGAAGCTAGCGAGGGTATGGTTTTACCCGGCCTGGAAGGCCGGCAGAGTGGAATGAAACGAAGTGGAATGGAACGGGTTTGGGGCGTGGCCGCCCCAAACTAAAAAAAGGTTGTGTCTAATACGCAGATAGGTTTCCAGTTAGCGACTTTTTAGGCCCTACGGGCCATAAAAGTCAAAAACGCCCGAGCCGCAACGCGGCGAGAAATAATACTCGCACCATAGGAGCTCGGTAGTTTTTGGCTTTCTTGGCCTAAAGGCCTTGAAATCCGCTAGCTGGAAACCGAGTGCGGATTAGAAATGGTTATAGGCTAGCCACCGGTAGAACGATTCCCGCCAGGTCCCGCTGGTGTTGCCGGGATCGTCGGGACCGAAGGGGCCGGTGCCGTCGTCGTAGAGATGCATCTCGGCGTTAGCTCCGGCGCGTTTCCAGTCGAGGTAGAGGGATACCAGGCCGGCTGCTACGTTGTGGTGGTCACCGCGGGTGGCGATGAAGAGCTTGGGTGCGTTCTCGGGTACCTCTACGTCAATCAGGGAGGGGCCGTAGATGGTTGCTATGAAGGCGGGACGGTGCTGGGCATCGGCACGGACGGTTGCGCCTATTCCAACTCCTCCGCCGGCTGAGAATCCCAGATAACCTATCTTGTCGGGGTTGATATGCCAATCGGCGGCATGCTCGCGTACAATCTCCATTGCGCGGAGTGCGTCATTGATGGCGTTGTCTATGTTCTTGATGCCGCTCTGGGATGTGTCGGGGTTGGCGTTGGACTTGCTGATCTTGCTAAATTCCGTGACTGATGCGCTGAGCGCCTGTCCGCCGCCACCCATTCGCGGTCCGCCGGGACCTCCGCCCATTACGCGTGTGCGGTATTTGAGTCCGATAGCTGCGATGCCGCGCTCGTTGAGCCATCGGGCCATATTGATGACATCACTGCCCCAGGAGTGTGACATCAGGCCTCCTCCGCTGCAAAGTATGACTGCGGTGCCGGTGGCTTTATCGGCACTGGGCAGATAGACGGTTATGGAGGGTGTGACTACGCCGGATATGGTCTGTATGGTGCCGTCAGGGGCACGGTTTATGCGCTCGTTGTCCTGAACTCCCTCGCTGCCGGGGGCTATACCGTCATAGAGACGGATCTCCTGCTGTGCAAATGCGCTGACTGTAAACGCAAGTGCCAGAATGGTAATGGCTTTTTTCATTATTGACAAATTTTTATGATTCAAAGGTATAATCTTTTTGTTTATATTTGAGCCACGATAATAGAATGGACTAAATATATTGCTTATGGGTAATTATGATTGGAAGTTTTCCACGATAGGTGGAAAGAACCGAGTGAACATAAAGAGCGGTGAGGATATCCGTCATCTGGGCGAACTTGACCAGAAACTGTGGACTGTCCTGAGTTCTCCTGTGGTAGGTCTGGAGTTTGATGCCAAGACGCTAAAGATGCTTGACTATAACAATGACGGACGCATCCATGTGAATGAGGTGGTAAAGGCCGCGGAGTGGATCACTTCCATCCTTAAGGATCCCGACATGCTGCTTAAGAAAGAGGATACTCTGCCGCTTTCTGCTTTCAATACCGATAATCCCGATGGCGCCAGACTGCTGGCATCGGCCAAGCATATACTCAAGAACCTGGGGCTGAATAAGGACAGCATATCTGTGGCTGATGCCGATGACAGCGTGGCTATCTTTGCCAAGACCGCGCTGAACGGTGACGGTATCATTACCGAGCAGTCAACCAAGGATGATGATCTTAAGAAAACCATCGCTGCGGCTATCGCGACCGTAGGCGGTAAGACAGACCGCTGCGGATTGCAGGGAGTCGATGCAGAGCTGGTGGAGCAGTTCTACGGCGCACTTGCCGCATACTCCGGCTGGAAAAAGGCTGCTGCCGACAACAAGGATTCTATCATGCCGTTCGGTGATGATACAGCATCTGTATATGACCTGGTTCAGAGTATCAAGGGTAAGGTGGCCGATTACTTTATGCGCTGCAAATTGGCTACATTCCATGCAGGCAGCACCAATGCCCTGGACGTATCAGTAAGCCGTATCGAGACCATAAGTGACAAGGACCTCTCTGCCTGTGCCGATGAGATATCCAGTTATCCTCTGGCACGTGTATCGGACAGCAGGATGCTCCCGCTGGACGGACGTATCAACCCGGTTTGGCAGGCTACATTTGACAAACTGGTCAAGCTGGCACTGGAGAAAGAGTTTGCCGGTGCATCGGAGATATCGGAGGAGCAGTGGGACGCATTCCTGGCTAAGCTGTCACCCTATGAGGCATGGCTTGGACAGAAGGCCGGTGCCGAGGTTGAGAGCCTGGGCATAGATCAGGTGGATGCTATACTCAAGGCTGACCGCAAGGCTGACCTGCTAAAGATAATTGATGATGACAAGGCTCTGGAGTCAGAGTCACTCTCTATAGATGAGGTGGCAAAACTGCTGCACCTGTACCGCGACTTCTACACATTCCTGTGCAACTTTGTCTCATTCCGTGACTTCTATGATCCGGACGGTAAGGCAATATTCCAGGCAGGTCAGCTCTATATCGACGAGCGTTGCTGCGAGCTCTGCCTCAAGGTGCCCGATATGGGACCTCATGCTACGGCTACATCTCTGAGCGGCATGTACATCCTGTACTGCAACTGTGTGAACAAGATTAACGGTGACAAGATGATCATAGCCGCCGTCATGACCGATGGTGACGTCTCAGACCTGCGTGAGGGCAAGAACGGCCTGTTCTATGACCGTGCCGGAGTAGAGTGGGATGCTACCGTATTCAAGATTGTGGAGAATCCTATCAGCATACGTCAGGCATTCTGGGCTCCTTACCGCAAGATTGGCCGATACATAGAGACCACGATAGAGAAGAAAGCTGCCGAGAAGGACAGCAAGGTGATGGCCGATATGACGGCAAAGGTAGACGGAGCCGCATCCGGAAATGCCGATGACAAGAAGAAACCGTTTGATATAGCTACCTTTGCCGGTATCTTTGCTGCGATTGGCCTGGCTTTGGGCACACTTCTTGATGCCTTGACAAAGATGTCGGATTCTGCATCCCAGTGGAGCCTGTGGAAATGGATCCTGGTCATTGCCGCTATCATGGTTGTGATCTCCGGTCCGTCTATGCTTCTGGCTTGGCTCAAGATCCGCAAGCGTAACCTGTCACCGCTGCTCAATGCCAATGGTTGGGCAATCAACGCATCGGTCAAGGTAAATATCACGTTCGGAGCAACTCTGACGGAGGTTGGCCGCAGCCCGCTCAAGGCAGAGCCCGATCCGTTTGCCGACAAGACCCCCTGGTGGAAGAAACTTATCTACTGGCTCATAGGTCTGGGCCTGATATTCTGGATCTGCTACTCCAACAACTGGATCTACAAGTGGACCAACGACAACCCCACCTGGCACTACGACAAAGAAAAGAAATCCGCTCCCGCTCCAACCCCAGCACCCGAAGCCCAGTCCCTCCTAATACTCACAAATGACTCCTTCAGAGTCTAACGCAGGTACAAACGTATTGGGGCGAGCGAATGCTTGGAGCGAGAATGCGGACCCGGAGGGCCGCCAAGCGGAATGAAATGAAGCGCATTCGCGTAGCGAATTAAAAAAAGGAATGAGGGGAGCTCTGCTCCCCCGAATCCTTCCTCCACAACAAAATAAGAGGCCCCAAACGGGACCTCTTATTTTGTTGCGGAGGAAGGATTCGAACCCCCGACCTTTAGGTTATGAGCCTAACGAGCTACCTCTGCTCCACTCCGCGATTTCTGTTTTGCGAGTGCAAAGGTAGCTCTTTTGTGCAATATAGACAAATCTTTTGCGGTTATTCTTTTGTAGTTTCACAAATTTAGTACTTTTGTAACCCTAACAGATCTTATGGAGAATCCTAAAACAAGAAACCAGTTTATAGAGGCCGCCAAGAACCTCTTTGTAAGAAAGGGTTATGACGAGACCACTATGATAGACATAGCCGAGGAGGCTAAGTTGAGCCGCAGGACACTGTACGCCTATTTTGAAAGTAAGGTCGAGGTGTTCCAGGCTGTCATAAACAGTGAGGTTGAGAAGGTGCTTGCCCAGCTGGGTGAGATTGCCAACCAGAACCTTCCTGCCCAGCAGAAGATAGTGGAATTCATATTCGGCTATTTCCGTTTCATCAAGGAGATGGTGGACCGTAACGGTACGCTTAAATCGGGATTTTTCCGTAACAGCTGGGGCTTGGAGCATTTCCGTAAGGGATTTGACTTTAAGCAGAAACAGATGCTTCAGACCATAATCACCGAGGGTAAGACATCGGGCGCATTCAATGTGGTAAGCGTAAAACGTACCGCAGAGATTATGCACAACTGCATGCGCGGTTTTGAGGCACCCTACATCAGGGGTAAACTTTGGCAGGGAAATACCAGGGAGGAGATACGTTTTGAGGCTCGCAGACTTATATATGGAGCCTTGGGGTATAATCCTGATTCTAATAACGCTAAACTTAACAATTAAATGGGAAAACTGACAGGAAAGACGGTGCTCATTACCGGAGCAACCCGTGGAATAGGTCTTGCTATGGCCCAGCTTTTTGCAGCTGAGGGCGCAGACCTGGCATTCGTTTATATCAACAGCGTAGAGAAGGCACAGGCTATGGAGAAAGAGCTGAGTGCCAACGGCATAAAGGCAAAAGGTTATCGTGTGGATGTAGCCAGCTATGAGGGCGCAGCACAGATGGTCGATGAGGTGGTAAAGGAGTTCGGTCACATTGATATCCTTGTGAACAACGCTGGAATCACACGTGACGGCCTGATGATGCGTATGAATGAGCAGCAGTGGGATGAGGTGATCGATACCAACCTCAAGTCTGCATTCAATTTCATCAAGGCATGCACCCCGCAGATGATGCGTCAGCGCAGCGGTAACATCCTTTGCGTATCATCAGTGGTAGGTCTGCACGGAAATGCAGGACAGACAAACTATTCGGCATCAAAGGCCGGTCTGATAGGACTTACCAAGTCTGTTGCCAAGGAGATGGCTTCACGCGGCATTCGTGCCAATGTGATTGCCCCTGGTTTTGTGCTCACTGAGATGACCACCGGCAAGATTCCTGAGGAGAAGCTGGCAGAGTGGTGCAAGTCAATTCCTCTGCAGCGCGGCGCTCAGGTAGAGGAGATTGCCAAGGCAGCCCTGTTCCTTGTGTCCGATGACAGCTCATACGTGACCGGTCAGGTTCTGCAGGTGGATGGCGGAATGAGTATGTGATGACACCGCTTTACGAGGATAATCATATTATAATCGTCTCTAAACTATCGGGTGAGATAGTGCAGGGTGACAAGACCGGCGATGTTCCGTTGTCGGATACCGTTGCCCTGTATCTCAAGGAGAAGTATGCCAAACCCGGTAATGTGTTCGTTGGTGTGCCGCACCGCCTGGACCGTCCTGTGAGCGGAGTGGTGGTGCTGGCCAAGACGAGCAAGGCACTGGCACGTCTCAATGAGATGTTCCGCGTGGGGAGCGTTGACAAACGCTATCTGGCTATCGTGAAGAACTGTCCGGCAAAGCCGGAAGGCCAGCTTGTGAACTGGCTTGTGCGCAATGAGAAACAGAACCGCTCATTCGCCTATGACCATGAGGTTCCAAACAGCAAACAGGCTATCCTGAACTATAAGCTGGTGGCAAGTTCCGTGAATTACCATCTCCTTGAGGTGGAGCTGATGACCGGACGTCACCATCAGATACGCTGCCAGCTGGCCAAGATGGGTTGCCCCATAAAGGGTGACCTCAAGTACGGGGCCGAGCGCTCCAATCCTGACGGCAGCATATCACTGCATGCATACCGCGTACAGTTTGAGCATCCGGTGTCACACCAGATGATAGACGTCAAGGCTCCTCTGCCCGATGATTCGCTGTGGCAGAGTTTCAGGAGTCAGGTAGATAATCTCTGATTTACTGTGCAGCAGCGGCTTCATCCTCCAGGACGTAGGCCCTTATAATCTTTACGTCCGGATCGGGACGTCCGTTCTTGCGTATGGCAGGGAGCTGTGAGATTGCCTCCACTACATCCATACCCTCAATTATCTCACCGAATACGGTATACATGCCGTCCAGATTGGGCGCACCGCCTACCTCTCCGTACTCCTTTATCTGCTGTTTGGAGTATGAGAATGTCCTGCGGTCCTTCATGATTGCGTCGGTCTGTTTGTTGAGCTGGTCATTCAGCTTGCTGATCTTCTTGTTCTCGCCGTATTTCTTCCACTCACGCAGCTCCTTGGCGTGCAGCTGGGTGAGAGAATCCTTAACAACCTGACGGTAACGCTTGTTGATCTTGCTTTCCTGAGTCGGGAGGGTGTTGGTCTTGACCCTGCTGCCGGTGATTATATAGAACTGCTGGCTGGTGGAGTACTTGAACTGAACGGTGCTGGCCTGTCCTACGGCTCCGCGTTTGTGGTAGAAACGCCAGGGATCAACCTCGGATGCAATGGTATCATCCTCTATGTCTATACCAATCTCCTTGTCGGGCTTGGCGTTCTTGGAGTGTATGTCACCGCACTGAATCTTGTATCCTTTCTTGATACCGAAAAACAGCTGGTTGTCATAGACACCCTTACGTGCCAGACGTACCATGTTATGCCTATGGAGCGGGGTCTCGCGGTAGAGCTTGATCGTAAAGTTTCCCTGGGTGGTCTCAAAACGCACGTACTGATCGGCATCCAGGATAATGGTATCGGCATCAACCTCCTCTACGACGGCGGGTTGGCTGTTATTGCAGTTGGTGGCAAAAAGAAGTGCCAGAACCAACGGAATTCCTATGATATACTTTTTCATAACCTTGTTATTTGAATGCGAATATAGACAATTTTCATGGGAAAAATAGTGTAACTTTGCAGTCTATCATAAGACAGTATTTAAATACAGAAAATATGAAACCAGCACTTGTTGTTCTGGCAGCCGGTATGGGCAGCCGTTACGGTGGACTCAAGCAGCTTGACGCGCTTGGCCCCAGTGGTGAGACAATCATGGATTACTCCGTTTTTGACGCTATCCGCGCCGGATTCGGTAAGGTGGTATTTATTATCCGTAAGGACTTTGAGGATGATTTCCGTAAGCTTGTGCTTAAGAAATATGAGGGTCATGTAGAGACTCAGGTGGTATTCCAGAGCATCAATGACCTGCCTGAGGGTTTCAGCTGCCCTGAGGACCGTACCAAACCTTGGGGTACCAACCATGCAGTACTCATGGCAAAGGATGTAATCAACGAGCCGTTCTGCGTAATCAATGCCGATGACTTCTACGGCCGTGACTGTTTTGCAGTGATGGGTAAGTTCCTGAGCTCTCTGCCTGAGGGCTCCAAGAACGTATACTCAATGGTCGGATTCCGCGTAGCCAATACCCTGAGTGAGAACGGTAAGGTGTCACGCGGTGTCTGCGAGGTTAATGCAAAGCGTCACCTGACCACTGTAGTAGAGCGTACAGAGATACTGCGTCGTGAGAACGGCGTCTGCTACAAGGACGGCGAGGAGTGGGTTCGCATTGATGACAACACGCCCGTATCAATGAACGTTTGGGGATTCACCCCTGACTATATGAAGTACTCCGAGGATTTCTTCAAGGGTTGGCTCAAGGCCAATATCAACGTACCCAAGTCAGAGTACTTTATCCCTCTTATGGTCAATGAGCTTATCAACAACGGTACCGCTACCGTCGAGGTGCTTGACACAACTTCCAAGTGGTTTGGTGTAACTTATGCCGATGACCGTCAGGGTGTTGTTGACAAGATTGCTGAACTTGTAAAGGAGGGCGTTTATCCCGCCAAGCTTTTTGCATAAGAACAGGATTTAAGTGTTTTCGGTAGAGAATCTTAAGGTTGAGTTCGGAGCCCGGCCGCTGTTTCATGATGTCAGCTACGTGGTAGGTGACAAGGACCGTATTGCCCTGGTGGGAAAGAACGGCGCCGGCAAATCCACTATGCTCAAGATCATAGCCGGTTTGCAGCAACCCTCATCGGGCACGGTATCCATTCCCAAGGAGATGACCATAGGTTATCTGCCGCAGGTCATGAAACTGGCCGATACACGCACCGTAAGACAGGAGGCCGAGACGGCATTTGAGGATATCCACAAACTTAAGGCCGAGGTTGAGCGTCTGAACAACCAGCTGGTGGAGCGTACTGATTATGAGAGTGAGGATTACCACGCTCTCATAGACCGTTTTACCCGTGAGAGCGAGCGTTACCAGATGATGGGTGGCGGCAATTATCAGGCTGAGCTGGAACAGGCCTTGACCGGTCTGGGATTCCGCCGTGATGATTTTGACCGTCCCACAAGTGAGTTCAGCGGCGGTTGGCGTATGCGTATTGAGCTGGCCAAACTGCTGCTGCGTCACCCGGATGTGCTGCTTCTGGACGAGCCTACCAACCATCTGGATATAGAGAGTATACAGTGGCTTGAGGAGTTCCTGGCCAAGCGTTGCAATGCCGTGATCCTGGTAAGCCATGACCGCGCGTTCATAAACAACGTGACCAACCGCACCATTGAGATATCATGCGGTGTGATCTATGATTACAAGGTCAAGTACAACGAGTTCGTACAGTTGCGCAAGGAACGCCGCGAGCAGCAGCTACGTGCCTATGAGAACCAGCAGAAGGAGATAGCCGATGCCAAGGATTTCATAGAGCGTTTCCGCTACAAACCCACCAAGGCCGTGCAGGTTCAGAGCCGTATCAAGGCTCTTGAAAAGATAGTTCCCATTGAGATTGATGAGGTGGACAACAAGACCATGCGTCTTAAGTTCCCGCCGGCAATCAGGAGCGGCAACTATCCCGTGATATGTGAGGGCGTAGCCAAGAGCTATGGCGACCATCTGGTATTCAGCGGTGTAGACCTTACCATCAAGCGCGGTGAGAAGGTGGCTTTTGTAGGCCGTAACGGTGAGGGTAAATCCACACTCGTCAAGTGCATAATGGGTGAGATCCCGTTTGACGGCAAACTCACCATCGGTCATAATATCCAGATAGGTTACTATGCCCAGAACCAGGCACAGTTGCTTGATGATGAGGTGACGGTTCACGATACCATTGACAACGTGGCCACCGGTCCCATCCGTACCCGTATCAATGATATCCTGGGTGCGTTCATGTTTGGAGGAGAGGCCGGCCAGAAGAAGGTCAAGGTGCTGTCCGGAGGTGAGCGTAGCCGTCTGGCCATGATTCGTCTGCTGCTCACACCTGTAAACCTGCTCATTCTGGATGAGCCTACCAACCATCTGGACATGGCGTCAAAGGATGTGCTTAAGGAGGCTATACAGGCGTTTGACGGTACTGTGATCGTGGTAAGCCATGACCGTGAGTTCCTGGACGGGCTGGTAAGCAAGGTATATGAGTTTGCCGACGGAAAGGTCCGCGAGCACCTGGGAGGCATCTATGACTTCCTGCAGAGCCGTAACCTGGAGAGTATGGCCGATATAGGCCGTATGAAAGGCGCACCGGTTCAGCAGCAGACACAGGCCGATAAGGCATCGGCCGGAAAGGAGGATTATGAGGCCAAGAAGGAGCAGGAGCGCCGCAAGCGTAAGATCCAGAAAAAGATTGAGGACTGCGAGAAGGAGGTGGAACGTATATCGAAAGAGATAAAGGATATTGAGGAGTGGCTGGCCACCCCGGGCGGAGCGCAGAATCCGGCCATGTTTGAGGCTTACGGCAAGCTCAAGAATGACCTGGCTGCAGCCGAGAGCCGTTGGGAGGAGGCCATGATGGAAGGAGAGAATATTTGAGGATTATAATAATGAGTTTATGAAAAGACTGAGTTTATTTACAATTGCATTTGCAGCGGTAACTATGATATCATGTAATAATTCAAAGCAGGGTATGGGTATCAGACTGGAGAATCTTGATACCAGCGTAAAGCCCGGAGATGATTTTTTCCAGTTTGCTGACGGTGGCTGGAATGCTGCCCATCCGCTTACTGACGAGTATGCCAGATTCGGCAGTTTTGAGCAGCTGGCCGAGGATAACCGTAAGCAGTTGAAGAGCCTTATCGATGAGATTGTGGCTGCCGACAACGAGCCCGGATCAAACGCCCAGAAGATAGCTGACCTCTATAAGATGGTGCTTGACACCGCCCGCAGGGACAAAGAGGGTCTGAGCCCCATAAAGAACTGGATAAAGAGGGTAGAGGATGTCAAGGACCGTAAGGAGATATTCCCGCTTATGGTTGAGATGGACCTGAACGGTCTGGTCGGAAACTATTTCGGCGTAGGTATAGGTGCCGATATGATGGACAGCAAGAACAACCTGGTAAGCATCGGTCAGGGAGGTCTGTCACTTGGCGAGAAGGAGTATTACCTGGATGCCGATGATGCCACAACCGCAATCCGTGAGGCATTCAAGAAACATATTGTACGTATGTTCACCTTGTGCGGATTTGATGAGAAAACAGCACAGAAGAAGATGGAGGATGTGATGCTCATTGAGACACGCATCGCACAGAAGTCATACAGCGCAGTACAGCAGCGTGATCCTGCCGCCAACTATCACAAGATGTCATTTGAACAGCTCAAGAAGGATTACAAGGGCATTGACTGGCAGCTTCTGTTTGACAGCATGGGTATAGGCGACTGCGACTTTGTTGATGTTGGCCAGCCCGAGCCTATCCATGAGGTTGAGGCAATTCTGGCTCAGGAACCTGTAGAGGCACATAAGTCATATATTGAGTGGCAGCTTATTGACCATGCCGCATCCAGACTGACCACAGAGTTGGACAAGGCCAATTTTGATTTCTACGGCAAGGTCATGAGCGGACGTCAGGAGCAGCAGCCCTGGTGGAAACGTGCCACATCGACCGTAAGCAGCGTGCTGGGTGAGGCCATCGGACAGCTTTATGTTGAGAAGTATTTCCCCGCATCATCCAAGGAGCGCATGACTACGCTGGTAAGGAACCTGCAGATTGCGCTGGGTGAGCGTATCGATGCACAGGACTGGATGAGTGACAGCACCAAGGCTGTGGCTCATGAGAAACTGGATGCCTTCTACGTAAAGATTGGTTACCCCGACAAGTGGAGAGACTATTCAAAGCTTGTAATTGACCCCACAAAGAGCCTCTTTGAGAACAACATGGCCATCAGCCGTTTCTTCCTGGAGGATATGATCGAGCGCAAGTACAAGAAAC
Organism: Bacteroidaceae bacterium; assembly: GCA_045220475.1. Lineage (GTDB taxonomy): Bacteria > Bacteroidota > Bacteroidia > Bacteroidales > Bacteroidaceae > Colenecus. The sequence goes on along the minus strand of JBGUVW010000030.1, from coordinate 10,800 downwards.
CGGTTGACAACACCGAGTGGTTCATGACCCCGCAGACCGTGAACGCATATTACAACCCCACAACCAATGAGATCTGCTTCCCGGCCGGAATATTGCAGTACCCGTTCTTTGACATGAGTGCCGATGACGCATTCAACTACGGTGCCATAGGTGTGGTTATCGGTCATGAGATGACCCACGGATTCGATGACCAGGGCCGTCAGTTTGACAAGGACGGTAACTTTACCGACTGGTGGGCTGAGGGTGATGCCGATAAGTTCAAGGCTCACGTACAGGTGATATCGGACTTCTTTGACAGCATCAAGGTGCTGCCTGACCTGAACGGAAACGGTGCGCTTACACTTGGTGAGAACATTGCTGACCACGGAGGTCTGATGGTGGCTTATCAGGCATTCAAGAACGCCACCAAGGATGCCCCGCTTGAGACTGTGAACGGTTACACACCTGATCAGCGCTTCTTTATGGCTTATGCAGGTGTGTGGGCCGGCAATATCCGCGACGAGGAGATTCGTAACCGCACCAAGAGTGACTCCCATGCACTGAGCCGCTGGCGTGTAAACGGCACGCTGCCGCACATTGATGCATGGTATGATGCATTCGGTATTACGGAAGGGGATGCTCTCTACCTGCCCAAGGAGAAGAGAGCCAGCATCTGGTAATGAATAGGGCTGGAATAAAAGAGCAGAATCTGGACCGGACCGTCTGGCCCGGCCAGGATTTCTACCGGTTCAGTTGCGGAGGATGGCTTGATGCCAATCCGCTTCCCGATGATTTTTCCAGTTACGGAACATATGATGAACTGGCAGAGCTTAACCGCCGCCAGCTCAAAGACCTTATAGACGGCATCACTGCACAGGATAATGCACCGGGCAGTGATGCCGCCCGTATTGCTGACCTGTATGGTCTGGTCATGGATACGGAGCGTAGGGAGAGGGACCAGCTCGGTCCGCTTAAACCCTACAGGGAGCAGATCCGGGCTATAAAAAGCCGTGAGGAGCTGCTGGATATGATGATTGAGCTTGACGCTTACGGTGTTACCGGCTATTTTGACGTGGGCATCGGTCCGGACCTTAAGGACAGCCGTTCAAACATAGTGGGTATGAGCCAGGGCGGTCTGACCCTTGGTGACAAGGAGTATTATACGGACCGTGACCTGCAGACCCGCAATATTCGTAAGGCGTTCAAGAAGCATATGGTACGTATGCTCATGCTGGCCGGTTATGACCATGCGGAGGCAGATTTCCGCATGAAGGTTATCTGGCGCATTGAGATGCGTCTTGCCAAGGCGTCACGTAACAACGTGCAGCTGCGGGATCCTGCGGCCAATTACCACAAGATGTCACTTAAGGAACTCTACGTACAGCTTCCGGGACTGGACTGGAACATGTTCTTTGAGCGCCTGGGCATGAAAGGCGTGGAGTGGGTTGACGTAGGTCAGCCTGAGGCCATCAGGGAGGCTATACGCGTACTTAATGAGGAGCCGCTTGAGGATCAGAAGATACTCATGGAGTGGCAGCTGATTGACTCCAACGGAACTCGTCTGGGACAGAAGGCCGATGATGCCGACTTTGATTTCTACGGCCGCACGCTGAGCGGACAGAAAGAGCCAAAACCCATGTGGAAACGTGCCACATCGGTGGTGAGCGGTACGCTGGGTGACGCTATAGGACGTCTGTATGTGGAGAGGTATTTCCCATCGGGAGCCAAGGAACGCATGATTGCCATGTTCCGTAACCTCAAGGCTGCGCTGGGCCGCCGTATAGACGCGCAGGAGTGGCTGAGCAGTGAGAGCAAGGCTCTGGCCCATGACAAGCTGGACGCATTCAGTTTCAAGATAGGTTATCCCGACAAGTGGAAAGATTACTCCCGTATGGTGATTGATTCATCCAAGTCACTGGTTGAGAATGCCGCCTCCATAAGCCGTTTCTTCTGGAACGATATGGTGGAGCGCAAGTTCAAGAAACCGGTAGACCGGAGCGAGTGGTACATGAATCCGCAGGAGATAAACGCATATTATGACATATCGGTCAATGAGATATGCTTCCCGGCCGGAATCCTGCAGTATCCCTTCTTTGACATGGAGGCCGATGACGCTTTCAATTACGGTGCCATCGGTACCATCATGGGGCATGAGATGACTCACGGTTTTGATGATGAGGGACGTCAGTTTGACAAGGACGGTAATATGTGCAACTGGTGGAAGGTTGCCGATACACGCCGTTTCAACAGCCGTGTAAAGGTGCTAACAGACTGGTTCAGCGCCATCGAGGTGCTGCCCGGCATCAAGGCCAACGGCAAGCTTACCCTGGGTGAGAACATTGCAGACCATGGAGGTCTTACGGTTGCGCTTGAGGCGTTCCGTGAGGTTTGCCGCGAGAATCCGGGCGAGATAAAGATGGGATTCACACCCCTTCAGCGGTTCTTTATTGCATATGCCTGCACGTGGGCTGAGAACTGCCGTGACGAACTGGTGCTGCAGATGACCAAGAGTGACGAGCATTCGCTGTCACGCCTGCGCGTGAACGGAACGCTGCCGCATATTGACGAGTGGTATGATGCGTTTGGTATAACGGAACAGGATTCTATGTATATTGCACCCGGTAACAGGGTACGTATCTGGTAATTATGAAAGAGAGTAGAGCCATAGAGCTGTTGTCACCCGCCAGGAACCTGGAGTGCGGTATTGAGGCCATAAAGCATGGGGCCGATGCCGTGTACATAGGTGCCGGTCGGTTCGGTGCACGTCAGGCTGCCGGTAACAGCGTGGATGATATCGCTGAGCTTGCCCGGTTTGCCCATTTCTACGGAGCCAAGGTATATGTAACGGTCAACACCATCCTTAAGGACTCTGAACTGGCCGATGCAGAGAAACTTATATGGCAACTCTATGAGGCAGGGGCCGATGCGTTGCTGGTTCAGGATATGGCGGTTCTCAGGATGAAACTGCCCCCGATTGCCCTGCATGCCAGCACCCAGTGTGATGTGCGCAGCGTGGATAAGGTGCGTTTCCTGGCCGGATGCGGCTTTACCCGTGTGGTGCTGGCCCGTGAACTGTCTCTTGATGAGATACGTGCCATACATGAGGCCTGCCCGGAAGTGGAACTTGAGTGTTTTGTGCACGGAGCCTTGTGCGTGAGTTACAGCGGTCAGTGCTATGCGTCACAGTACTGCTTTGGACGCAGCGCCAACCGTGGAGAGTGCGCCCAGTTCTGCCGCCTCAAATTTGACTTGGTTGACTCTGACGGCAACGTCATCGTAAAGGGCAAGCATCTGCTTTCTCTGCGTGACATGAACCGCATGGAGAGCCTTGAGCAGCTTATGGACGCCGGCGTCTGCTCATTCAAGATAGAGGGGCGTCTTAAGGAGACATCATACGTAAAGAATGTGACCGCCGCATACAGTGGTGCCATAGATAAGATTGTGGAACGCCGCAGTGATTATCACAGGGCCTCATCGGGCCGGAGTGAATATATGTTCACGCCCGATGTGAGCAAGAGTTTCAACCGCGGGTTCACTGACTATTTCCTGCATGGCCGCCGGCCTGATATCTGGTCACCCAACACACCCAAATCCAAGGGCGAGCTGATGGGCCAGGTGCGGATCGTGGGCCGCGGTTTCATAACAGTTACGGGTAACAAGCCGTTCCATAACGGTGACGGCCTGTGCTATATAGGGCAGGACGGAGAACTGAAAGGGTATCGCGTAAACCGCGTGGAGAACGGTCGCATATTCCTCTATCTGGAGAGCGGTGAGATGCCTAGTGTTGCTGCCGGCACTGATATATACCGCAACTTTGACCAGGAGTTTGAGAAGACGCTCGCCAAGGAGAGTGCCGTAAGGAGAATCAGCACGGATATACTGTTTGAGGAGACCGTCACCGGCTACCGCGTAAGCATGACCGATGAGGACGGAAACACGGCATCGGTCGCACAGGAGTGGAAGAAAGAGGATGCCCGCACTCCGCAGGATAGCAATATCCGTACTCAGTTGAGTAAGCTGGGCGGCACTCGCTTTGAGGCTCAGACGGTTGATATCAAGCTTGACGGTGACAGGTTCATTCCGTCATCACTGCTCTCTGACATGCGCCGTCAGGTGACTGATCAGCTGGAGACTGTCCGTATGGATTCATACGTGCGTCCGGCGCAGGGAGAGGCATCGGGAGAGAAAGTTGAGTATCCGGTCCGTGAGCTTACCTATTTGGGTAACGTGATGAACGCTGAGGCCCGTACTTTCTACACTGACCACGGCGTACAGCGTATTGATGACGCTTTTGAGAAAACTGTTCCTGACAGCGCTGCGGTCATGTTCTGCCGCCACTGCATAAAGAACTCATTGGGACTTTGCCCCAAGAACCGCAAGGCAGACAAGCAGGTTCGTGAACCGCTCTGGCTGGTCTCTCAGGACGGCCGTCGTTTCCGCCTGCGTTTTGACTGCGCACACTGTCAGATGGAAGTATTATACTAACCAATACAATTTTATGAGAAAGATCCTGTCTGTTTTGCTGGCCCTGGTATGCCTGACGGGCCATGCTGAGAGTATCAAGGTTACTGTATCGATGGATAATGCCATCCGGACTAACGGCGGACGTTGGGAGGGGTGGGGTACCAGCCTGTGCTGGTGGGCCAACCGCATAGGATATAATGAGACATTGACGGCAAAAAGTGCGGATCTGTTCTTTGATGCTGATAAGGGTCTTGGACTGAACATCATGCGCTACAACGTGGGCGGAGGTGACGATCCTACCCACCATCATATCACACGTACAGACAGCGATGTTCCAGGCTGGATGATCATAGACCCTGAGACCGGTGAACGCAAGTATGACTATACGGCCGATGCACGCCAGCTGAACGTGGTTAAAGCCGCAATGAAAGCCGCCGGCCAGGATGCATACCTGGAGATATTCAGCAACTCGCCCCCATACTTCATGACCAACAGCGGCTGCTCCACCGGCAACTTCAAGGCCGAGGAGAATAACATAAAGGAGGATGAATACGATGACTTTGCCGAGTACATGGCTCATGTAGCCAACTACATGACCCGTGAGATGAAACTCAAGGTAAAGAGCGTATCGCCCATGAACGAGCCCAACACCAACTACTGGCCTGCCATGAACTACAAGCAGGAGGGTTGCCACATTGATGCCGGTGAGTCCCAGTCCAAGCTGCTGGTACTCACTAAGGAGGCCCTGAACCGCTACGGCCTTAAGGACATCATCCTCACCACCAGCGATGAGACCAATCCCGGCAAGCAGATTGAGGAGATCCGTACCCTCACCCCCGATGCCCGTGCCGCCATAGACCGCATCAGCGTACACACCTACGGCACCAACAGCATCCGTGAGATGGGACAGCTGGCCAAAGACGAGAAGATAAATCTCTGGATGAGTGAGGTTGACGGCAATGGAACCGCCGGTCAGAACGCCGGTGAGATGGCAGCCGGACTCTGGCTTGCCGAAAAGATAATAACAGATATCGAGGCCCTTGAACCGTCGGCCTGGGTGCTCTGGCAAGTGATAGATACCCACATCAGCAAGGACGGCTACATGGGCCGTCGTGACGGAGGACCCCTGCGCACTCAGGGAGGCTACTGGGGAACCGCCTGTGCCAACCACGACACCGGCGATATCCTGCTAACCCAAAAGTACTACGCATTCGGCCAGTTCACCCGCTACATCCGTCCCGGCTCCACCCTAATAAACTGCCCCACCGACCGCCGCTCCGGAGTCAAAGCCCTTGCAGCCAAGGACAAAAAATATCTGACGCTAGTATGCACAAATACTACATCAGAATCAAAAGAAGTTGAATTCAAAACAGAAGACCTCAATCTGAAGGGTCAGGTCCGTCAAATCCGAACCAGTGGCCAGTTCGCCGATGGAGAGCATTGGGCCGAAACTACACTCCCCAAAGTGAACGGCTCAACTCTAAACGTAACCTTAGCCCCCAACTCTGTTACAACTTTCACAGTGAGCTGCAGGTAGCCAATGGGGCACAATAGGGACGGTTCTATCTGTGCCCTTAAGGAATAGTTTCAATTGGTTGATTATAATCAAAAGGGCACAGATAGAACCGTCCCTATTGTGCCCCAATTAGAGGCCTTTGGATTTAGCTTCGTTCCAGAGGGCGTCCATCTCCTCAAGCGTCATGTCCTTGAGTTGACGGTTGTTGGAAAGGGCAGCTTCCTCAACGTAGTTGAAACGGCGTATGAACTTCTTGTTGGTGCGCTCTAGGGCGTCATCGGGATGGATCTTGTAGAGACGCGCTACGTTGATGATTGAGAACAGCAGGTCACCCAGCTCCTGCTCAGCTTTCTCCTTGTCATTGGCAGATATCTCCGCATTGAGTTCAGCATACTCCTCACGTACCTTGTCAAGGGCCCCCTGCGGAGTATCCCAGTCAAAACCCACATGAGCCGCTTTCTCCTGGATGCGGAAAGCCTTGATGATTGAGGGCAGGGCATCAGGCACACCGGCCAGCACACGCTTGTTGCCACCCTTCTCCTTGAGCTTGAGCTGCTCCCAGTTCTGCAGCACCTGCTCCTCACCGTTCACATTGGTAGTGCCGTAGATATGCGGATGGCGGTAGATAAGCTTGTCGCAGAGCTTGTCACAAACATCCTTGATATCGTAATCGCCGGTCTCGCTGCCAATCTTTGCGTAAAAGACTATGTGCAGCAGGACATCGCCCAGCTCCTTGACGATATCGGGTTTGCTGTCTTTCATTATGGCATCACAGAGCTCAAAGACCTCCTCAATGGTATTCTGACGCAGTGAGTCATTGGTCTGGACACTGTCCCAAGGGCACTTCTCCCTGAGTTCATCCATTATGTCAAGCAGACGTCCGAACGCCTGCATCTTCTCTTCTTTGGTATGCATGTGATATGTTTTTAATGCTGCAAAATTAGTTGATTATTATGACAAACAAAAGGAAGCGGTTCTGTCTCATCGGGAAGATGCAGAACAGAACCGCTTCTGAATAATAACCTATCTGATTTTAGAAGATGATAACCTTGATGCCGTCCTTGATATAGGTGCCCTGCTGTGTGGGCATTTCATACAGTTTACGGCCGATAAGGTCGTACCAGACACCCTCTTCCAGGTTGATATCCGATGCACCTATAGAGGGCACGGAATTACCCAGTTTACTCTGCAGTCTGGCTTCATCGCCGCTGAGAACAATGATGTAATCATCATCCTCACTGATGAAATGTTTCATAGGAGGCGCAGTATTGTACTGGCCATAGCCAGAGGTTAAGGTGCCATTGGCATCGCCTTCACGACTTACGGTGAACTGGTGGCCCTCACTGAGTTTGCTGGTAATGGTGATAATCTTGTTTTCACCCAGCAGGATGTTACTTACATCAGTGTTCAGTTTCTTGTTATCCTCAATTTTGGTGTCATCGTTGACGCTGAGTGTACCGTTATTGTAGACACCGCCGCCGCTTGTGCCTGCGATGTTATCGGTAACGGTGGTTCCAAGCAGGTTCACGACGCCTTTCTTGCCTAAATAATCCTCATTGTAGATTCCGCCTCCTTTTCCGATACATGTATTCCCGATTATGCTACCTCCGTTTATGGTAAGAGTACCGCTCCTGTTCCAGATTGCACCACCGTCAGTTCCTGCGGTATTGCCGATGATTTTGGTGTCACCACTTATTGTCATGAGGCCATAACCGTTGAATATGGCTCCACCTTTCTTGTCGGCAGAGTTGTTGCTGATGGTGCAATCCTTTATGGTCATCTCTGCGTCAGTACCATAATTCCAGATACCTGCACCATGGGTGGGAACAGAATTGCCGGTTATGATGCAATTCTTAAGGTCTGATTTTCCTTTGTTGTTTATTATGGCACCACCGTCACTCCTGTTGTTCTTGTTTCCGGAGATGGTTATGCCTTCAAGTGTCAATGTGCCCCAATCATTATAAATGGCACCACCTGTGTCACCTCCGCCGACTTCCTCAGTGCAGGTGTTGTTTGTTACGCTGCCACCGTTGAAAATGAGTGTGCCCATATTGCTGATTGCAGAACCGTTTCCATCAGATATGTTGTCGGATATAATGGTGCCTGTCAATTTGACTACGGAATTATAGCTATAGTGATCTTTATTAAAGATAGCACCTCCGTCGCCATTACAGGTGTTCTCAGTGATGCTTCCTTTATTCATATTTACCGTACCACCCCTGTTCCAGATAGCACCTCCTTCCTTACCGGCCTTATTGCCAATCAGTTTAGTATCACCGTTGATGGTAAGCTGAGAGGCCATATTGTATATGGCTCCTCCATTAGAACCGGCAGTATTATTGCTGATGGTGCAGTCTGTGACTGTCATCTGGGCATCTACACCAAAATTCCAGATACCTGCACCATTGGTGGGAACCGTATTGCCGGTTATGATGCAGTTTTTGATATAGGCCTTGGCTTTATCATTTATTATGGCGCCGCCGTCACTCCTGTTGTTCTTGTTTCCCGTAAGGGTTACACCGTCCAGAGTTATTATGCCGTCAGCATTGTTGGAAATAGCGCCGCCGGAGTCTCCATGGAAATCGGTCTCAGTACAGGTGTTGTTCTTTATACTGCCGCCGTTGATGGTGAGTTCTCCTAAATTGCTGATGGCGGATCCGTTATTGGCCGATACGTTATCGGAAATGACGGATTCATTGTTCAGAGTGACTTCAGCGTCGGCAGCGATGAATAAGCCTGCACCGTTACGGTTGGCTGTGTTGCTCTGGATGAGAATATTGTCAAAGGTGGTTGAACCGCTGTTGCAATAGACGGCAGCTCCGTCATAGTTTGACGTGTTGGTCTTGAATGAGCATCCCTGGTTGACGGTGGTGACAGTTCCGTTGGCGTAGAGACCGCCGCCGTATGAACCGGTATTGCCTGTAAATGTAACGTCATCAAGTATGAGCGTACCGTTGGAACATATTCCGCCACCTTTACCTGAGGCAGTATTGCTTTCTATACTGGTTGAGTTGTTAATGGTGACATAACTGCCTGCAGCGGTCAGTAAACCGCCACCATTACTGCTGGCATTGTTGCTTTGCAGTGTTACCTGATTAAGGTCCATTTTGGCCTCGCAGTAGATTGCAGCGCCGTTTGATGCGGTATTCTCGGTGAAAGTAGTACCCTGGATCTTCATCTCGGATGCGTTTACGGCGTTCATGACGGCACCATAACCTTTACTGCTGTTTGATGTAAAGGTGCCTCCGGTTATGTTAACCTGACTGATGGAATAAGGGGCATTATAGAGAGCTGATCCATCATAAGCGCTGTTACCGGTAAAGGTACAGTTATTGATGGTGAGAGAGCCTATGTTCCAGACGGCACCGGCCTTATCATCGGCCTTGTTGGTGCTGAATGTGACAGCGTTCAGGTTCAGCTCACCCTTATTCCAAATGGCGCCGCCGTTACCGGTGACATTGTTGCTGCTGAACTTGTTGGTCAAGTCCGTGTTGATGACACCGGTCTCACAGTTATAGATAGCACCTCCGTTTATTGCTTTACCGCTCTTGATGTTGGAACCTGAAATATTGAGCGTACCGGCGTTCCAGATAGCGCCGCCGTTTCCGTACTCGCTATTGTTGTCATCGTTGGTGGCCTCATTGCCTTCCAGGTTAGAGGAGTTGATGGTGAGTTCTGCGCCACTCAGGTTCTTGATGGCTCCACCTTGATAACCCTTGCAGTTAGAGATAGTGACGCTGTTAAGTGTCAGTTTTCCTTTGTTGACTATGGCACCCGCATTGTCGGCATTGTTCAGGGGCATGTTGGTGACATCGGCAATAGTACCGTTGCTGAGTATAAGTTCTGCTCCGGGTGAGACAATGAAAATGCAATTGCAGTCATTTTCCTTGCCCAGTGTGATCTTATGGCTTAGGGTGTGGTTTTCAAGACTGATGGTTACCACAAACGGAATGGTAAGTGGCTCAACCATGCTTATGTCAGCCTGTAACTTGATGACTGCGCTGTCCTGGATTGCGTCGCGCAACTGCTGTTCTGTGGATACTGAAACCGGGCTCTGAGCCCATGTGCCGCTGACGATAGTGCACAATAGAGTAATGATCAAAAAAATAGTCCTTCTCATAAACTGGTTAGTTTAAGTATTTGTCTAAACACAAATATAGTAAAAGAATTTTAAATATCAATTTTGTACGTTCCAAAAATGATACAAAACAGAACCGTCGCAATTGCCAGTCGGCCTAAAATATGTAACTTTGCGGCTAATTTGGATATAGAGGTATTATTCTATGGAATTAGCAAGCAAATACAACCCTGCCGATGTGGAGGGAAAGTGGTACAAGTATTGGGAGGATGGCAAGTTTTTTCACTCTGAGCCGGATGGCCGTGAGGCTTACACTATAGTCATTCCGCCACCAAATGTGACAGGTGTCCTGCACATGGGTCACATGCTTAACAACACCATTCAGGATATCCTGGTGCGCCGTGCCCGTATGATGGGTAAGAACGCCCTGTGGGTACCCGGAACAGACCATGCATCAATAGCTACTGAGGCTAAGGTTGTGGCCAAGCTTGCAGCCCAGGGAATAAAGAAGACTGACCTTACACGTGAGGAGTTCCTAAAGCACGCATGGGAGTGGAAAGAGGAGCACGGAGGCATAATCCTCAAGCAGTTGCGCCGTCTGGGTTGCAGCTGTGACTGGGACCGCACCGCATTCACCATGGATGACCTGCGCTCAGAGAGCGTGATCAAGGTGTTCGTGGACCTCTACAACAAGGGCCTGATCTACCGCGGCGTACGTATGGTAAACTGGGATCCCAAGGCTCAGACAGCTCTGAGTGATGAG
>JBGUVW010000029.1:0-16691 GCA_045220475.1 Bacteroidaceae bacterium | reverse complement strand
TTGTAATACTGATCTTTCAAAACTGTTCGATTACTCTTCATAGTTAACTCGGTTTTGCGAGTCAACTTTTTTTAGGGAAAGACATTTTTACGAGTCAACTATTTTTAGGGATAAACAAGATGCACTGCTGTTTCCCTTTGCAGGAGCCGGACATCCCTTTGGGGGACCATCAGTGTAGCGACGTTAAGCGAGAGCCCTGGAAAGGCCGTTAAGAACATCGTTGCGTTCAACGACCGTTAAGTCCCGTAGGGAATTAAAAGGGAGGCGATCGATGTTTAGGCCTTGGAGGGAGCTTGAGTAGTCGCGGAACGTTGTGTCCTCCAAAGGGATGTCCGGCGGTGCCTAAAAATCACTTGTTTTGGGTATTACGCACATAAAAACACCCCCGTACCTTTGCACTCGCTATGGTAATAACAATAGTGGAAAATGGTTTGTGTATGATAGTATCGGCCTTGGGTGCAAGGACGCATACGAACGGGGAGGGCTACATGTGAGCCCTCCTTCTTTTTTATAGATAATGTACAACTCAAAAATAAACAGTTATGACAATTGAAATGATTAATGAGAAGTTCGGGCGCATGTGCCGCGGACTGCTTAAAAGGCGCTGGATAGCCTTGGGCGCCTTTGTGGTAGTATTGTTTGTAGGTATGATTGGCATGAAGAAGATGGTCAAGGAGACATCATTCGACGCCTATTTCATTGAAGGTGACCCCATGCTGGTCAAGACCGATGAGTTCAAAGCCCATTTTGGAAACGACTACTTTGTAGGAGTACTCACAGAGTGTGACAACATCTTTACCAAGAAGAACCTGACCCTGCTGCGTGAGCTCTCAAACGAGCTGATGGACAGCGTATCATATGCCGACAAGATTACATCACTTACCGATATTGAGTTCATGGTTGGTGATGAATGGGGTATGAACATTGAGCAGATAGTGCCCGATGAGATCCCCGATGACGGCACTCCTGAGATGGATGAGATACGCCGCATGGCCTACAGCAAGCCCAATGTAGCCAAGAAGCTGGTATCAAAGGACGGCAGAATGTCTTGGGTAGTGCTTAAGCTCAGGGCATTCCCCGAGGACAGCGTATGGCGCAAGGAGACCACCGTCGCTCCCGATATGCAGACCGGCGAGGAGGTTGACCACATACTGCTCAAGCCCAAATATGCAGCTCTGAACCCCAAGGGAACCGGAATGCCGGTAGTAAGCTATGAGAAGATGGAGTTCATCAATGTAGAGATGAGCCGCATCATGATGATAGCCTGCATTCTCTGCCTTATAGTGATGATTGTGATGACCAAGTCACTGCGTGGCGTAGTATCACCGTTCCTGGCAGTTATAGGCGGTATGTTCATCACATACGGAATAGCCGGATACACGGGAATGTATGTAGACTCTACCACAACGCTGATACCTGTGATACTGGGATTTGCGGTATCAATAGCCTATAATATACACCTGTTCTCATACTTTAACGGCCGCATGCGCATACACGGAGAGCGCCGTAAGGCTGTAGAGGAGACAATAACCGAGATTGGCTGGTCAGTTTGTTTCTGCGGACTCACCACGATAGTATCCCTACTCTCTTTCCTTGTCATCCCTATCCGCCCCATGAAGTGCGTAGGTATGATCTGCTCCATGACAGTGCTGTTCGTACTGCTTACGACACTGGTTGTAACTCCGGTACTGCTCTCATTCGGCCGCAACCGCAAGCCGCGTGAGGGATTCACCGAGGACAGTGACACCACATGGAGCCGTGCAATGGTTCGCCTGAGCGACTGGACAATGCGCAGCTCACGCCCCATCGTAACGGTATTCACTATTGTATGCCTGTTCCTCTGTGTAGGTCTGTTCAAGATTGTACCCGCATTTGACATCGAGAAAACCATGGGAATAGACGTTCCTTACGTAAAGCAAGTAGTTGGTGTAGGTAAATCAGAGCTTGGTTCACTTTACAGCTATGACCTTGTTATTGAGATGCCCGATGAAGACGCCGCCAAGCAGCCCGAGAACCTGCGCCGTCTGGAGAAACTGGCATCGATTGTAGAGAATTATCCTCTTACCAAGCGTACCACAAGTATTCTGGATATTCTCAAGGACCTGAACCAGACACTCAACGAAGGTGATGCCGCCTACTACCGCATACCCGATACTAAGGAGGAGGTTGCCCAGATGATGATGCTCTATGAGAATGCCGGCGGTACTGAATCAGAGTACTGGGTTGACTATGACTACCGTCGTCTGAGACTTATGGTTGAGATATCGGACTTTAACTCGGCCGAGGTTGAGAAAGAGCTGAACGATATTGACCGTTGTGCACAGGAGGTATTCCCCGGCGCAACCATCACAGCCGTCGGTAACCTGCCGCAGTACAACGTGATGATGCAGTACCTTGTTCGCGGTCAGATGTTGTCATTCATCATATCGGTACTTATTATCGGTGTTATCCTGATGATTGCGTTCCAGAGCGTAAAGGTTGGTCTGATTGGTCTTATACCTAACATAATGCCGGCCATATTCGTAGGCGGTATAATGGGTTGGGCCGGTATCCCGCTCGATATGATGACAGCAACTATCATCCCCATGATGCTTGGTATGGCTGTTGATGATACCATACACTTCATCAACCACTCAAAACTGGAGTATGACCGCTGCGGCAAATATCCCAAGTCTATCAACCGCACATTCAGGGTTGTGGGTGTGGCTATCGTAACCACCAGTATCATTACATCGGCCGTATTCGGAAGCTTTGCAACTTCACCCTGCGCCATGAACAGTCACTTTGGATGGCTTGCTGTGGTAGGTATCATATCGGCCCTGGCTGCAGACCTGTTTGTAACACCTGTAATGGTTAAGAGATTCAAAGTATTCGGTAATGAAAAAGATTAAGACAATGAAAGCAAGATTGATTATTACGGCACTTGCAGGCCTTATGACAATGACGGCCGGTGCCCAGACCCTGACGGGACGTGATATAATGCAGCGCGCCAAGGACGTGCCCGATGGCGACAGCCGTTACAGCGAGATGGAACTGACTCTGATAAAGAAGAACGGTGACAAGCGTGAGCGCAAGGTTGTCTCATGGTCAATTGATGAGGGTAAGGACAAGAAGACACTCATGTTCTTTACCTACCCCGGCGATGTGAACGGAACCGGATTCCTGACATGGGACTATGATGACATAAGCAAGGATGATGACAAGTGGCTCTATCTGCCGGCCATGAAGAAGACCCGCCGCATAAGCGGATCATCATCCAAGACAGACTACTTTATGGGTACTGATTTCACCTATAACGATATGGGATCACGTAACATCGATGAGGATACTCATACTTTGGTACGTGAAGAGGATCGTGACGGACAGAAATGCTGGGTCATAGAGTCCATCCCGGTGGATAAGCGTGAGATTTACAGCCGTAAGCTCACTTGGATACGTCAGGACTGCTGCGTAGCCGTATATGTGGAGTACTATGATAAACTGGACAAGCTGCACCGCAAGCTTACCATATCGGACATCAAGCAGGTTCAGGGATACTGGACCAAGTCACATATGGAGATGCAGAACGTCCAGACAGGTCACAGCACTGTGATTATCATGAAGAACCCACAGTATGACCTGAATGTTGACAAGAGCATGTTTACAGTTGCAAAACTTGAGAAAGGACTATGAAAAGCATCCTGCATATTTTGTTGTACTTTGTTCCGATTCTTGCCGTGGCGCAGGGATCGGAGCCGCTCAGCGTGGACGTGAAGGGGTTTGTTGACACCTATCACGCCCTACGCTCCGAGTCGGACTACGACTGGATGTCATCCCGCAGCCGCGTACGTGGCGAAGTCACACTCAGCAAGGGCGGCACCGGGGCGTTCGTATCGGCCAACCTGGTCTACAACAGCATTTTGAGTGAGCGTAGCGGGTTACAGATACGTGAGGCCTACACATGGTGGGGAAACGAGCGTTGGGATATCCGTGCCGGCCGTCAGATCATCACATGGGGCGTTGCAGACGGTCTGCGTGTGACCGATATCATATCACCCATGGACTATACGGAGTTCCTGGCGCAGGATTATGACGATATCCGCATCCCCGTAGGCGGACTGCGACTGCGTTACATACGTGACCGCTGGAATATGGAGGTTGTAGCAGTTCCCGTGGCATCATTCTTTGAGTTGCCTGTTGAGCCTGAAAATCCCTGGTCAGTCGTTCCTACCGGAATGCCAATGCCTGTCCAGGCAAGTATGGGTACTACCCCAGCCCACAAACTTGAGAATATGGAGTATGGAGCCAGATTCTCAATGTTCCTGAGCGGAATTGATTTCTCCGTCTGCGCACTGCAGACCTGGAACAAGATGCCGGTATTTACCAGTGAGGTTCAAGCCGGAACGATACTCATGACAGGTCAGTACTGCCGTATGACAATGGTAGGTGCCGATGTGTCACTGCCCGTAGGTCAGTTTGTGTTACGCGGAGAGGGCGCACAGTACTTTGATGAGGCCCAGACTCCTGCCGCAGGAACCGATATTCCGCGTTCAGGCACAGCCAATGCGCTGCTTGGTATAGACTGGTATGCCGGCAATGACTGGAACCTGTCGGCCCAATACAGCTACAAGTACATTGAGGATTACAAGCCTACAATGAGCGGCAATCAGCACACTCATATGGGAACGCTGCGTATTTCAAAGAGCCTGCTCAACAACACGCTCTCACTGCAGACATTCGCCTATATGGACCTGACAGACGGCGGCATCTACAATCGCTTATCGGCCGATTACGCCCTGAATGACCAGATGCACCTGATGCTGGGTTACGACCTGTTCCATGCCGACAAGGGCATGTTCAAGATGTACGCCCACAACTCGGAGTACTGGCTCAAGCTTAAGTATAACTTCTGAAAAAGCAGAGGGACCAGAGGGGGCCAAAGGGGACGGTTCCGTTTGGCCACCATATTACATAATTAAAAAGCAGTGAGTATGTTTACCTTCACTGCTTATTTTTATATGATCACAAAGGAGCCAAACGGAACCGTCCCCTTTGGCCCCCTGCTGCACACATTTATCGATAATAACTATTAATCATATTAAAACAAACCATATTCATCTATAAAAAGCAATAGTCCCATAGTGTACATTTGTATCCGATTTTGAATTCAAAACAATGAAAAGACTTACTACAATCGGGTTGGTCCTTTCTATAATGGCGGTATCCTGCACCCAGGAACGTGCCAATATGGACCGGCTTGTGGAGAATTATGCCCTGGTAACCATTCCTGCCCCGGATCTTACGGGTATTACTGACAACGGAAAGGAAGTTCTTAAACTCTACCGGAAAGCCGCCGATGAGGTGGACAAGATTTACTGGAAACAGTATCTTGGTGACAAAGAGACATTCTTGGGTTCTCTCAAGACTGAATCTGAGAAACTGTATGCCGGGATCAACTACGGTCCGTGGGACCGCATTGACGGCAAGGCATTCCTGCCCGGATACGGCACCAAGCCCGCCGGCGCACGTTTCTATCCGGACGACATGACTGCCGATGAGTTCCACTATTGGAACAATCCTGATAAGAACAGTCCTTATACACTTGTGGAGCGTGCATCGGACGGTTCACTCAGGACCGTATGGTATCATGAAGCATACGCAGACATCATCAGCAATATCGAGGGCTATCTCAACAGGGCTGCCGACGTCACCATCAAGGAGAGCGTTCGCAACTACCTGCTCAAGATGATTGAGGGCCTCAAGACCGATGACTATTATGAGAGCATGAAGGCATGGCTGGAGATGAACGACAGCAAGATGGACCTTGTTATCGGACCTATCGAGGCTGTGGATGATGCCCTTTACGGCACAAAAGCATCATATGGAGCATACGTCCTGCTCAAGAACCTACAGCGTACCGATGAACTCAACGCCCTGTCGGCCCGTATGCCGGAACTGCAGAAAATGCTGCCCGGAGATCCCGCCAACCACGATTTCGTTCCCGGAGCAGAGTCGGATATTTTCTCCTGTAATGTACTCTATTGCAGCGGTTACACCAATGCCGGATTCAAGGTTATCGGTATCAATTTCCCGTACGATGCAAAAGTTCAGGAAGAACTTGGTACACGCACCATCATATTCGACAATGTAATACGCGAGAAATTCAACCGTACCGTTCACCCGGTAGGCAGTGCCCTCTTGGAAGAGGTTTATCAGCCACACGTAGATGCCAGTGCCTTCTATTGGCTCATTGTATTCCGTGAGATAGCCAAAGGACTGGGCGTAAAGGAGACCGTAAACGGTAAAGGCACTGTCGCCGAGGCCCTGGGTAATGAGGCCCTGGCATTAGAGAAAGCAAAATCCAACGTGCTTGGTGCGTGGCTTTGCGCCCAGGAGGCTGAATCATACAACATATCGGCACTGTTCCAGAAGGAAGACGTTCTTACCACTTTCGTTACCAACACAATCCGCTCCACTCGTTTCGGCGTGGCCGATCCTACCGGAATAGCAAACATATTTGTCTATAACTATCTGTTGGAGAGCAAAGCCATTGTATGGAATCCATCCGGCCGTTACAGTATTGACTATGACAGGACCTGGCGTGCCTTAGAGACTCTTGGAGCCAAGATTCTGGACATACAGGCACACGGAGATTCCAAAGCCGCCCATGAGTGCCTTGAGAAATACGGTATTGCCGGCCCGGAAAGCCTGTCCGACAAACGTGTCCTGGAAACGGCAGGCATTCCGGTAGATATCCGATTCACTTATGAATAATCTAATAACCCGATCGTAACGCAAACTATGTTCAAGAATTTTTTAGGATTCAATCTGGTTGAACAGATGCACAAACTGCGTCAGAGCAACAGACTTAACCTTAATATATTAAAGAAAAAAAGTATAGGATTGGTCTTTGTCTCAATCATTGTCCTGATCCTTTGGCTCATACCTACGGAATCTTTCGGAATAGACGGACTCACCCACGTACAGCAACGTATCATTGCAATCTTTGCCTACGCCACGCTAATGTGGGTATTTGAATTGGTCCCCGCCTGGGCTACATCGGTAAGCATCATGGTCCTGTTGCTGTTGTTTACATCTGATTCGGGAATCAAGTGGATATGCGATTCGTCAACAGTAGGACAACTTCTAAGTTACAAGCAGGTTATGGCCAGTTTTGCCGATCCTGTAATAATGCTTTTCATAGGCGGATTTGTCCTGGCTATTGCAACCACAAAGATAGGACTGGATGTACATCTGGCACGAGTGCTCCTTACTCCATTCGGAAAAAAGAGTGAGAACATACTTTTGGGATTTATGCTGGTTACAGCCCTATTCTCCATGTTCATCAGCAATACAGCCACTACTGCTATGATGCTCACATTCCTTACACCTGTATTCAAACAACTTCCTGAAGGTGGCAAGGGACGTATAGCGATGGCGCTCAGCATACCTATCGCAGCCAATCTGGGCGGAATGGGAACCCCTATCGGCACACCGCCCAACACCATCGCGCTTAAATATCTGAACGATCCCGAAGGACTTAACATGGGTATAGGATTCGGCCAATGGATGATATTCATGGTGCCACTTGTTATTGTTATGATCCTGATTGCCTGGACACTACTCAAAAAGATGTTCCCCTTCTCCCAGAAGACAATAGAACTAAAGATAGAAGGTGAAATGAAGAAGGACGGCAAATCAACCATTGTCATTATCACCATGATTACAACCATACTGCTTTGGATGATGGACACTATAACCGGAATCAACACCAATACGGTTGCACTCATTCCGTTTGCAGTCTTTGCGATGGCCGGTATTATCAGCAAATATGACCTGGAAGAGATAAACTGGTCTGTAATCTGGATGGTTGCCGGAGGCTTTGCATTGGGTTATGCCATGAACGGTTCAGGTCTGGCTGCATTGGTAGTCCGTGCCATCCCATTCGGCAACTTCTCATCACTGCTGATTGTAATCCTGTCCGGCCTGCTGTGCTACGGTCTTTCCAACCTGATATCACACTCGGCCACCGCCGCACTTCTCATGCCTATCCTTGTAGTAGTGTGCACCGCTATGGGCGACAAACTCGATTCAATAGGCGGCACATCGACCGTACTGATAGGAGTTGCTATCGCATCCAGCAGCGCAATGATCCTGCCCATCTCCACTCCACCGAACGCACTTGCATACGCCACCAACCTTATCAAACAAAAGGATATGATCAAGATGGGTATCATAATAGGTGTCATCAGCGTGGTGCTGGGTTACCTGGTACTGTTCGCTGCCGGATCATTAAATATTGTATAGATTTGATTCTTATAGATCATGTTGAGTTTATTATCCAATAGGGATACCGCATCGGCCATATTGATTATGGCGGTTATCATTGGTTCGGGATTGTTCCTGGGCAAATTCAAGATCAAAGGTGTTTCGTTAGGAACCACTTGGATCCTGTTTATGGGTATCCTACTGGGGCATTTCGGTCTTAGGGTCAATCCGGCCATGCTTTCCTTTATCAAGGACTTTGGTCTTATCCTGTTTGTCTTTGCCATAGGCCTGCAGGTTGGACCGGGATTCTTCCATTCTTTCCGGAAAGATGGTTTGCCAATGAACCTGCTCGCCATAGGACTTGTGCTCATCGCCGTATTGACCACATACATTATTCACTTGGTGAGCGGTGAGAACCTGGGCATAATGACAGGTATCATGTCGGGTGCCGTCACCAACACACCGGGGCTTGGCGCCGCGCAGCAGACATTGTCCGATACCAGCGTCACATCACCTGGCAATGGGGCAGCGGCATCCGGAATCGCATCGGCCTACGCTGTAGCCTATCCGCTGGGTGTATTGGGAGCTATTGCCGTTCTGCTATTGTCCAAAGTCGTTTTCAAGATAAATATTAACCAGGAAAAGGAACGTGCCTCAAAGGCCGAAGACGATGAAGGAAGCGCCTATCGTCTTGCCTGTCAAGTGGAAAACCCTGCTCTTTTCGGCAAAACAATACATGATATCGTGGGCGATGAAAATGCTGAACATCTTGTCGTAGCACGTATGAAACGTGACGACAAAGTATTCTTCCCTGATTTGGATCTTCCTCTTATGGAAGGTGACCGTCTCCTTATTGTAACAGACGTTCAACATAAGGACAAAGTCCGTATCATCTTTGGAGAGGAACTGCCCGTGGATATGAAGGAATGGCAACAAAGCGGCACTAAACTAGTGTCAGGAAGACTTTCAATCACTAAATCAGCTATCACCGGAATGAGCCTGCGCAAACTGGATGTTCGCCGCAAATACGGAGTAACCGTAACACGTATCGTCCGTTCCGGCGTGGATCTTCAGGCAGATGCAGATTTGATTCTTCAGATGGGTGACAGTATAAAAGTTGTGGGATCAGAGGAAGGTATTGAGCGTTTGGCAAAACTTGTAGGAAACCAGCCGGAATCTCTGCACAAACCAAACCTGATTCCCATTTTCTTTGGTATTGCCCTGGGTGTTGTGGTGGGGTCCATACCTATTCATCTTCCATCCATGCCACAGCCATTGAAACTGGGACTTGCTGGAGGACCACTCATTGTAGCTATCCTACTGGGATATTTCGGCCCGAAGTTGAAAATCACCACCTACACCGCCATAAGCGCCAATTTGATGATACGTGAGATAGGCATTTCGCTGTTTATGGCGGCCGTTGGACTTGGTGCGGGAAAGACCTTTGTCGCATCTTTGGTAGGAGGAGGTTATATGTGGGTATTATATGGAGTTTTAATCACCCTGATTCCCATGACGATTATCGCTCTTGTGGCCAGATATCTTATGAAAATGGACTTCTTCAAGATATGCGGTCTGCTTGCCGGCGGAACAACAGATCCGGCATTGCTATCTTTTGCCGAACAGATGTACGGCGATGGAAAAATTGCAGTTAATTACGCGACAGTATATCCCCTGACTATGTTTCTCAGGGTTGTAGCTGCTCAAGTTATGATTATGATAATGCTTTGATAAGATAAATATGAAAAAGACTTTAATTTTAGTTGTCATCACACTGTTGGCAACAGTTTCATGCAACAAATCAAAATCTCCGTTCACACGCGATGTCAACAACTATGCCGTCGTGAAGATTGAAGCACCTGACCTGAGTGGTATTACCGACAACGGAAAGGAAGTGCTTAACCTCTATCGTTTCATAGCCGATGAAGTGGATGCCATCTACTGGAAGCAGTATTTTGGCGACAAGCAGGCTTTACTTGAAAACATTTCAGATCCTGTACAGAAAACATATGCTGAAATTAACTATGGTCCGTGGGATCGTTTTAACGGCAAATCGTTTGTAAACGGCTATAAGGATCTGCTCCCAGGTGCAGGTTTTTATCCCGCAGACATGACAAAGAAGGAGTTCGATGCATGGGATAATCCTGACAAGATCAGTCCCTATACTCTCATCCGCCGTTCAGCCGACGGTTCCCTTGAAACAGTCTGGTATCATGATGAATACAAGGAGCATATTGACAAGATCGTCAATTACCTTAAAGCTGCGGCTGACATAACCATTAAGCCCAGCGTTAAGGAATACCTGCTCAGCAAGGCGCAGGCTCTGCAAACAGACGACTATTATGAGAGTGCCTTGGCTTGGCTGGATATGGATGACAGCAAGATGGACCTTGTTATTGGCCCCAATGAGGCCGCCGATGACCAGTTGCTGGGCATAAAACGCTCATATGAGGCTTTTGTACTGCTCAAGAACCAGGCCCGTACAGATGAGCTCATGAAATACGTATCACGCATTTCAGAGTTCCAGCAGGACCTTCCCGGAGACCCTGCATACAAGCAGTTCCAGCCTGGTGCAGGTTCAAATATTTTCTCCTGTGACGCTCTGTATTATGCCGGTAAAGCCAATGCCGGTGTAAAGGTCATAGCACTGAATCTTCCGTTTGATACAAAGGTTCAGGAAGAGAGGGGTACACGAACCATTCTGCTTGAGAATATCATCAAGGCTAAATTCAACAACATAGTATGGCCTGCGGGTGAAGTTCTTCTTGGCACGAACGAGGAGTATCAACCGTCACAGGACGCGTTTTTCTGGAACATTGCTTTCCGCGAAGTAGCTCATGGACTGGGCGTAAAGGAGACCGTTAATGGAAAAGGAAGTGTGGAAAGCGCATTGGGCAACATGGCGCAGACATTTGAGGAAATGAAAGCCAACGTAACCGGTATCCTGCTTGTATGCAAACTGCAGGACCACTACAATATACATCATCTCTTCACAAAGGAAGATGCACTTGCCACATTCTTTGTATCACTGGTACGTTCCGAGCGTTTTGGCGAAGGTTCAGCACTGGGCAGAGCCAATATTGCCGTATACAACTATCTGCAGGAAGCCGGAGCTTTCAAACGTACACCGTCCGGACGTTATACACTTGACTATAAAAAGATGGAAGATGCCCTGACAAGCCTCACGGCTCTTATTCTCAAAACGCAAGCCACCGGTGATTACGACTTTGCAAAGGATTTTGAAACCCGTTATGGCAAACATAGTGAAAACTATGCTGCCGATAGAATGAATCTCGGCCTGGAAGGTATTCCGGCAGACATTAGGTTTGAGTTTAAAAGATAATTGTACGGTTTGTGGAGTTGCGCTGTCTGAGCAATTCCACAAACTTTTGTGCTGCCATCTTGTGATATGAACCTTTCAGATAATGATAGCAGCCATCCATCCTGCCATCAGGGTGATCTAGTGGAAAAGGGGACAGTCCCCTTTTCCACAATTTACACATGAAATGGCACCCTGGGGCAGAATCCCTTTGGTGCCATTTACTATCTTTGTACCCGTAATCATTCAAGGTTTATGAAGATTGAACTGGCAGGAACATGGGGATACAGGAGGTTGATACGATCATCGCTCCCGTCCATACTCATGATGCTCACCATATCGGCCTACAGTATTGCCGACGGGCTGTTCGTGTCAAACTATACCGGAACTACTCCTTTTGCCGCCCTTAACCTTATCTGGCCAGCAATAATGATTACGGGAGCTACAGGACTTATGTTCGGCACAGGCGGCAGCGCACTGGTTGCCATGATTCTGGGACAAGGAGACAAGGTACGTGCATGCCGTACGTTCTCAATGATTATCAAGACTCTGTTCTTAACAGGCATTGTACTGACCATACTGTTCATGATTTTCATCAGGCCCATATGCCGTGTACTTGGGGCCGATGAGCAGATGATTGACTACTGCGTCATCTACGGACGTATCGTGCTGACAGCCATGCCGTTCTATATGACACAGATGGCTTTCCAGTCATTGTACATGACGGCCGAGATTCCGCAGTTGGGTACCAAGCTCTCCATTATTTGCGGCCTTACAAATATTGCACTCGATGCCCTTTTCATTGTGGTATTTGGCTGGGGACTGGTAGGTGCCGCCATTGCAACGGCTGCTGGCATGGCCGTAGGAGGTCTCTATCCTCTTTACTATTTCAGTTCAAAAAAGCGCAACAAGACCCATCTCAAGTTTGTGAGGACCAAAACCGTGGGGAGTATCATCGGCCGAGTATGCACCAACGGACTGTCAGAATATGTAGGTAATATATCATTAAGCATAGTAAGCATGTGCTATAACCTGCAGCTCATGCGTCTGATAGGTCAGGACGGTGTGGCTGTATATGCCATACTCATGTATATCGGATTCGTATATGCATCGGCATTCATCGGGTTCAACATTGCGGTATCACCCGTAATCAGTTACAACTATGGTGCACAGAACCACTCTGAACTCAAAAATCTGCTACGCAAGAGTCTGATGCTGATGTTTGTTGTAGGTACACTGCTCACTATCCTGTCTGAGGTCATGAGCAATACTATGGCTGGTTTGTTTGTAAGTTATGATACGCAGCTCAAGGCACTCACCGCACACGCCATACGCCTATACATGCTCAGCTTCATGATTTGTGGTCTGAACATGTTTGTATCGGCATTCTTCACTGCCCTGAATAACGGCTTGGTATCGGCCGCAGCGGCATTCACCCGTACTCTGGTGTTTGAGCTGGGCGCCATATTCATTCTCCCTCTGTTCCTTGACCTGGACGGAGTATGGCTGGCCGTTGACCTGGCCGATGTCCTGGCGCTCATAATGTCAGTCATCCTTCTAGCCTCACTGCGCCGCCGCTACCGCTACTAAAATGTGGAATTGGGGAAGCTTTAGCTCGACGAAGTCACTGTCCCCTTTTTCACATTTTTCACTTTAAGAACTCAAGGACAGCCCGGTTGAATGCTTCCGGGCTTTTGTTTGCTATGAAGTGACCTCCTTTGATAAGCACCAGTTGTGAGTTTGGGATGCTTTGAGCAATAAGGCGGGTGTGCGCATCCTTTATCATATCGTTGGTGCCGGCTATGACAAGGGTCTTTGCCTTTATGGCCGATAATTCCGCTGGCAGGACGTTGGGATCATTCACCATCAGGCCAAGCATCTCTGCATTACGTTTGGCTTCAGGGCTTTTACGGGCAAACATGCCGGCAATCCTGTAACCTATCTCTATGGGGATTTGTGTGGAAGGCTTAACACCCCTTGCATTCAGATTGGCGCCGTTAAGAATCAGCCGGTTCACGCGGTCCGGATACTTGATTGCAAATACCATTGCGATATTGCCGCCATCGGAGAAACCTAGCAGATGTGCCTTATCTATGCCGTGAGCATCCATAAACGCCAGCAGGTCATCGGCAAACTGACGGATGGTGAACGGAGCATTGCCACGCGGTGTTTTACCGTGTCCGCGTGTATCCAAAGCATACACATGGTAATATCGGGCAAACTCATCTATCTGTCCCACAAAATAGTCACAGTTCTCACCGTTACCGTGCAGCAGAATCAACGGCTCCCCCTGCCCTTTCTCTATGTAGTAATGCTCAATATCCATCAAAAATCTGTATTTGGTTTGCTAAGATACAAAAATGAGTATATTCGCGGTAATAAGCGACAAAGGTTATGACAGAATATGAGAAGCTGCTGGCAGAACAGCGTTACAACTACAGTGATCCGGAACTATATAAGATGTTTATGCGGGCATACACACTTACCAGCCGTATAAACAACACTACTTTCCAGGATGCCGGGGAACTGAAGCAGCTGCAAAGGGAGCTTATCCCTGATATGGACCCGTCTGCCACCATAATACCGCCGTTCCATTGCGACATGGGACACCGTATCAGATTGGGCAAGAATGCGTTTGTGAACTACAACTGCTCATTTCTGGACAACGGAGGCATTGAGATTGGGGAGAACACGCTGATTGGACCCGATTGTCATATCCTGACATCGCAGCACCCTATTGACTATATGGAGCGACGCCAGCCGGTGGAAAACAGCTATCGTATCAAAATTGGTAATGACTGCTGGCTGGGTGCCAACGTGACGGTATGCCCGGGTGTGACCATAGGTGACCGTGTGATTGTGGCCGCCGGAAGTGTGGTGATACGTGACGTGCCAAGCGACGTGATGGTGGCCGGCAACCCGGCTGTCATCAAGAAAAGGTTGAATAACTGATGAGCAAATTGTAAGAAACAAAAGGACAAGTCATATGGACAGAAGTAAACAGATAATTCGTACCAGCTGGATTGGTATTGCGGCAAATGTGCTGCTGGCTGGTTTCAAGGCCGCGGTTGGCGTGTTGGCCAGCAGCGTAGCCATTGTGATGGATGCGGTGAACAACCTGAGCGATGCGCTGTCAAGCGTGATTACGATTGTAGGCACAAAGCTGTCACAGCGCCCTGCAGACAGGAATCATCCATTCGGATTCGGCAGGATTGAGTATTTCAGCGCCATAATAATTGCGGTGATTGTATTGTCTGCCGGCGTTACGTCACTTATTGAATCCGTAAAGAAGATAATTGAGCCCACTGAGCCCAGTTACACAACGGTTACGCTGATTGTAATCATTGTAGCGATTGTAGTCAAAATCGCTCTGGGACTGTACGTTAAGCGCAAAGGAGAGCAGCTCAAAAGCGATGCACTCACTGCCTCCGGGGCCGATGCACTGTTCGACGCGATCATCACTCTTGCTACGCTTATATCGGCCGGAGTTATGCTGCTATGGAATGTTTCACTTGACGGTATCCTGGGCGCTCTGATATCGGCCGTTATCATCAAGGCGGGTATTGAGATGCTGGCTGGCCCTGTCAATGACCTGCTTGGAACCAGCATTCCGGCAGAACTCGCCGGCCAGATCAAGAAAGAGGTTTCTGATTTTGAGGGCGTTCATGGTGTGTACGACCTGATCCTCCACAACTACGGCCCCGACGTAAAGATTGGCTCACTGCACATCAACGTGAATGATACGATGTCGGCACATGATATTCACGGCCTGACACGCAAGATATCAACTGCCATGTTTGAGCGGCACGGAATAATCATGACCGTAGGAGTATATGCAGTAGCAACAGGCGACAATAAACGGGCAGAGCTGCAGGCCAATGTGATGCAGACTCTAGGCTCTAATGAGGAAATAGTACAGGTACATGGTTTCTACTACTCCGAGAAAGACAAGATGCTGTCTGTAGATGTAGTTCCGGACATCTCCGTACATGATGATGCCGCACTGATAAGCAAACTGACCGCCCAGATTGAGCCGTTGACCCCCGGATTACATGTAACAGTCGTTGTGGACCACAACTACAGCGAATAATGGCACAGGGGGACAGTCCCCTTTGTGCCATTTTTTGTATATTCGCAGACCTAACAATTACAACCGATAATGCAGAATACTTACCTGGAATCCAAGCCCCGCTATGAGATACTTGACGGGCTTCGCGGAGTGGCCGCGCTGATGGTGATCTTGTTTCACGCTTTAGAGACCTACTCTAAAGGTCCGGCTTATCAGATAATCAATCACGGATACCTGGCGGTGGATTTCTTCTTTGTGCTGAGCGGATTCGTGGTAGGCTATGCCTATGATGACCGATGGGATAAGATGAGCACCTGGGCCTTCTTTAAGCGCCGTCTCACCCGTCTGCACCCCATGGTGATTGCCGGAACGCTGGTTGGTGCCGCCCTGTTTTTCTTTTCAGGTTCTGCATTCCCCGATACGCTTAAAGTTGAGGGCTGGAAGTTTGCCCTGTGTCTTGTAATGGGCTTGCTCATGATTCCATGTGGAACCGGGCTGGACATACGCGGCTGGGGCGAGACAAACTCTTTCAACGGCCCCAACTGGACTCTCACATTTGAGTATATAGGCAACATCCTTTATGCATTCATACTAAGACGCCTGCCCAAGATTGCTCTGGCCATACTATGCATCGTATGCGCGTTCTTTACGCTGGACCTTACAATGGGCTTGAACGCATTCGGTTTGCTGCCAGAAGCACAGTATAACGTGATTGGAGGCTGGAGCCTCACTCCGGACCAGTTGTATATAGGATTCACCCGCCTGCTCTATCCGTTCCTGTGTGGTCTGCTTATTTCACGAATCCTGCCGTCACACCGTACTGAGAGCAATCCCAGCGGTTCACCCATACACCTTAAAGGAGGTTTCTGGTGGTGTTCACTTGCAATAGTCGTAATCCTATCCACACCCTGTATAGGCGGCAAGCAAGGCGTTCCCGACGGTCTTTTCCAGGCTCTGAGCATCCTTATCCTGTTCCCCCTTATTGTACTGACCGGGGCCGGTTCCACCACTACCGATGCCAAGAGCACCGCTGTATGCAAATGGTTAGGTAACATC
>JBGUVW010000028.1:0-43146 GCA_045220475.1 Bacteroidaceae bacterium | reverse complement strand
GGCCTGGAAGGCCGGCAGAGTGGAATGGAACGAAGTGGAATGGAACGGGTTTGGGGCGTCGCCGCCCCAAACTAAAAAAAGGTTGTTCCTAATACGCAGATAGGTTTCCAGCTAACGACTTTCGAGGCCGAAGGCCAAGAAAGTCAAAAACACCCGAGCGCCAAAGGCGCGAGAACCCGCTGTCTTATTCCTCACCCTCAACCTTACAGGTATGGAAGTTGGAATCGTTAAGCTTGAATTGTGGAGTGCAGAAATACACCAAATCCGCACGTGTAAGCACCGTCCCATCCTCATCCAGCAATTCCGCCTCAATGAACGCAACATTACGCATCATCTTGCTGATCTTGGCGCGGACGGTTATCTCATTAAGAAGGGTGCTGACAGGCTTGAGGTATTGCATATCCATCTTGGAGGTGACGCCGTTGGTCTGCAGCTTGCGGCAAACAACCCAACCTGCGGTCTCATCTATTAGCAGGGCCTGGATACCACCATGCAGGGTGTTCTGCCAGCTCTCATAATCATGTGTAGGCTTGAACTTGGTAACAATGTAATCACCATCCTCCCAGAACTCCAGGTGCAATCCGATAGGGTTGTTGGGGCTGCAGACAAAGCAGTTGTAACCTTCTGTACCTATCCAGGGATTGATAATCTTGCGCATACTCATTTCTTATCTTCTTTTTTGATATCCTTATTCTTGTCTTGCTTGTCCTGATAGAGGAAACGGCGGATCTTATGTGTGGCGGTCTTGCTGAAAGGCTCTTTCATGACCTCAACATCCTTGATCTTGAGGAAATGGCTCACCTTGGAATTGACAAACTCCATTATCTCTTTCTTACGTTTCTCTATGTTTTCAAGGAATTTCTCCTGGCCCTCCAGATTCCAGTCAATGGCGCCGTCATTGAACTGAACCAGCGCTACCAGCTGTCCTGAGCGGCTTATAACCAATGATTCATTGACATCAGTTATGTTGTTGATTACGCTCTCAATCTCCTCGGGGTAGATGTTCTCGCCCGATGCACCTATGATCACGCTTCCGGAGCGGCCGTGTATGTAGTATCGGCCTTTCTTGTCCATGCTGGCTATATCGCCGGTGCGCATCCAGCCGTCATCGGTAAAGACTGCCTTGGTGCGGGCGTAATCCTTGTAGTATCCAAGCATTACGTTGGGACCCTTTACCTGCAGCTCACCCTGACCGGTTTCGGGGTTGACATCGGCCAGACGTACCTTTACCTCACGCGATGCGGTGCCGGTGCTGCCCAGATGTGTGCGTTTGGGGCCTGCGTCACATATGAGCGGAGCGGTCTCGGTAAGGCCGTAACCGATAGCGTAGGGGAACTTTATGTTACGGAGGAACTGCTCAACCTCAGGGTCAAGCTTGGAGCCGCCTACACCAAAGAAACGTACCCTGCCGCCAAACTGCTGCTTTACCTTCTTGCCTACCAGGAAGTAGAGTACGCGCGGGAAATGTTTCTTCATGTAGCGCAGGTACTTGCTGCCGGCAATGGTTGGGAATATCTTGCCGCGTATCACCTTCTCAATGATAAGGGGCACCGACAGTATCGTGGTGGGACGTATCTTGAGCAGCGCGTTGGCCAGAATGGTTGGAGTGGGGGGCTTCTGTATGTAATAGACCGGAGCACCTGCGGAGAGCGGGTAGAGCATACCGATGCTCATCTCATATGTGTGTGCCAGCGGCAGGATGGACAGGAACGTGTCTTTGCGGCGATAAACCTTATGCGCATACCATGCCTCCAGCACGTTATGGCAGAAATTGCGATGGCTCAGCATCACGCCTTTGGCATTGCCGGTGGTGCCTGATGTGTAGATGATTGCAGCTATATCGGTGGCATCGGGTACTTTGCTGCGCCCGTCGCAGGTATAGCTTTCATCCTCTGCCTTAATCAGGTCAAAGGTGTTTATATCTATTATGAGATTCAGTCTGTTATATGTCTCCTTACTGATTTTGGGCAGCTGCTTGCGGCTTACGAATATGGCCTTTGACTCAGAGTGAACGAGTATATTCTCAACTTCGTTAGGTGAGAGATCAGGCAGCATGGGCACTGCAATGCGTCCGTGAGCGGTTATGCTGAAAAATGCAATGGCCCAGTTGGGCATGTTCTCGGACAGGATGGCTACCTTATCGGCAGGATTGAGCCCGAATGTGCCCAGCAGGCCCGATAACTCATCGGCCTTGTCCTTGAACTGTCCGAATGTGTAACTGCAGCCGCCGTCCACAAAGTCTGATGCAAGGCGGTTACGGTTTACGGTCGTGGTATAATCTAGCAGATCGGCAAGTGTTGTGAATCTGTGTCTCATTTATTTAGTGATGTATTTTTCCGGATGACGTCCCTTCAGGTTCATGCTCTCATATATCTCCTGGATGCGGCGTGTATCGGCGTTTGCATCATCGGTAAGTTCTACCTTGCGGTCCACAGCCACTCTCTTGCGGCCCCAGTCAAAGTAGCACAGGTAGACGGGGATGTTTGCAGCCTTAGCAATGAAATGATAGCCGGTTTTCCAGCGGGCTATGGGCTTGCGGGTGCCCTCAGGGGCAATGGCCAGGTGCATCAGGTCTGTCTTTTCCATCTCCTTGAGCACTGAACGTACCACAGAACTGGGATGCTTGCGGTCCACAGGAATGCCTCCGATGGCTCTCAGTATCCAACCCAGAGGGGGGAAGAACAGGCTGCTCTTGACCATGCAGAAGGTCTTGCCGCCTATTGAAACGTAGAACAGGTAGGCCACCACAAAGTCCAGCATCGATGTGTGGGGAACACCCAGAAGTATGCACTTGGGTTCAGAGGGCAGGAAAGGGCTTGTCTCCCAGCCCCAGACTCTCAGTATCCATCCGCAGAATTTGCGCCACATAAAACGTTCCTTTTTTATCAGGCTGCAAAATTACACAATAGCGGCGGTTCCTTCTGTCTCCTTCTTTTTAAATGTGGTTAAGTAATCCTTTTTTGTGGCGAAAATGGCGCAAAGCTGATGTCGTCACCAGGCTTGTTTAATGGTGTAGGGGACTCCGTATGTGGTTATGCCGGCCCCGCTTATCCAGAATCTTTTGCTGAAACTGTTGTTGTAGAACTCTATACGGGCTTTACCTTCATTATCAGTTGTCACGTTGGGGTTCCAGTAGAGTGTACGGCGTGAATCAATCTCACCGGATATGGGGCCGTCCGGGTATTGGGGTGAGTAGAACTGGACAGGCCTATTGAAACCTTTTACCGTAGTTGTACGGCGTCCCAGATTCTGTTTCTCCCAGTCAAACAACAGTTCATTGTCATTTTTCATATGAACGTCAACCAGATTATATTTATATTTCATGCTTGTGTATAGGGTATCGAACCATGCATAATCCTGACGGTCACGGCGGAATGATACTTCCAAGTTTATCAAGTCTTCCAGTTCCCAAAGCCTCATAGGCTTGTCATAGATCAATACGCTCTTGACATCGGACATATCAATGTTCTGAGCAATGTCCAGAGGAGTCAAATGATCTAAAAACTTTGTGTCGTTATGAATATAGAAATATGGTTTCACATAGGTATATGGACTCTCCACATCTTCACCTTTGACTGTTGAAATAATAACATCAACAAGGCTCTTGTCATCATATTTGGTGCCAAAAATTATACCACGATCCCTGAAGTAATCCCCTAAGGTGGGTGAGTAATCACCTTCATCCATCTCCAATTCTGTTTCCTCTTGTGTATCAAAAGATGTAAAGGTGTCATAATCAATGAAACGTACCTTTCCTTCCTTGTCTTCTATATCCACGTCATCAATCATCATTCCCAGCTTTTTACGTTGCTCGGGAGTAAGGCCCATATCAGAAAAATCTACCTTGTATTCGGCCAGTTGGAAAGTGTTGTGGTTAAGGTCTGTCTCCTGCTTGAGGTAAGGTCTGGGCTGCGGTCTGTCAGCGCGCTTAAGCTTGAGGCGCAGGCCTGTCTCATACTTATTCTTGCCATCTGGCTTGGTAGACATCAGATGGATGGAGAAATCACTATTGCCGTAAAAATCAGACAGGTTAAAACCAAAGTAGCCGGATGAGTCTGTCTCATATTCAAAGGTCTCAAACAGTGTTCGGTCTTCTTTGGGCATAAGCGCCGCATATACTTTTATGTCTGATACGGGAGCCCTTTTGCGGTATGACTGGACAAAGCCGTTAAGGGTTAGAGACTCCTCAATGCGGTGTGTTGCTTCATATTCTCTCTTCCCGGTCATTATCTGCCAGTCATAGCGTTCCCAACCCTGAACAAGGGTGAGCAGGTCAAGAGCCTCACGGTGCTCCTGGTCATTGCTTTCAAGATACCATGCCGGATCATGTATGTAGCCTCTAAGGTCTGATGAGAGCAGCAGATTGGTCTGCAGGTTCTCACTTCGTCCGGTTCCGTAGTCACCGCCGTCACGTACCGCAAGGCAGAAACTGTCTTGCAACGGGTTGCCGTTCTTACCGGTCAGCTTGAGTTTCAGGACCTCCTTACCGAAAGAGTCATGTGACAGGCTGTCCGTGTTAAGTGTAATTACGGGATGCTCATTATCTTCTTTGTTGTGGAAGATACTGCGTGAGGAGAGTATTCTACCTTCATTGTTGAACAGGGTGAGCCGGCATACTCCGGCGGGCCAATCAGAGCAGTCAATATTAAAGAGGGATTCATCAAGGTCCTTTATCTCCTTGAAATAGATTACCTCACCGCGGCATATGGCAGCCAGCGCAGTCTTCTCGGCATAATGATCCCTGGAACGCCAGATGCTCACCTGTAACAATGAGTCCGATAATATATCGGTCATCATGGAATAACCGTCGTACAAGGCATTGGGAAGCTTGAGTTTTACGCTGTTGCCTTTTTTAGGAATGAACCTTAAGTTTGTCTCCTGTGCGCGCGGATCAGGTGTTATGATGAATGAACCCATTCCGTCATGAACGGTCAAGACCGAGTCTTTGTAACCGGGAACGATAAGCGCTCCGTCTATGCTGAATGCGTCACTGCCGGTGGCTTTGAAGGCTACGCGGCAGGGCAGGCCGTAGATAAGGTTACCTCCCTCGGGGTAGAATGTAACGTTGACGTCTTTCAGTTTCTGGGGCTTGTCTTGCGGGTCAGTGCGCATGTCCTTCATGAGCGGGTTGTCATTGCCTGATTCAACATGTGACCTGTTATATTCACCAACATATTTGGGCTGGGTATAAACAGGTATCACGCGTGAGAATATGGCTTCGGGACTGAAATCAAGCATGTTCTGCGTGTAGGCCCTGACCTCATAGAATCCGCTGGGATATGCAGTGATACCGCGTTTGTCGCGCGACTGTTCTGTACCGGCGTCAATCAACGGTATCTTACCGTCGGCCTGACCGTTTACCACCTTCAATCTCTGCTGTTGGATTACCTTTCCGGTAGGTGTCAGAAAATCCACATAGAGGACCTGGCTGGGAGCCTGTTCCAGTGATGTGGCATCTCTTACAAAAGCTTTATACCAGATGTCCTCTCCCTGAAAATATGCAGTGTTGTCAAACTCCAGATAGATCTTCTCCTGGGGGAACATCTTGTTGAATATGTTGACGTTATCAACAAACTTCATCATCTCGCTGGTATAATCGGCATTGTCCGATACGGTTATCCTGGTGCTGTCAACGGGCGGGAAGTAATCAGCGGGCAGGCAGCATCCGACTCTCTTCTTGGAGATATCGCCGGTAAAGCGTATGTTGTTGTCAAACAGGGTGCCGTACTTAAGGAACGAGCAGGTGTCTTGTAACATGTTCATACCGGATTCTGCATACAGATGTAAACCGTACTGGTTGTATCGCCTGGGTGAGCCGTCCTGCTCATAGTAATACCTTATCCTTAGAATCCTGTCCTGCAGACCATGGATAAGCATTATGCTATCCTGTGTCAGGGTAGTGTAACTCTCAACGTCTAAAGGTATATACTTTGTAATGGCTTTACCGTGTTTCTCAAATCTCTGCCATACACTGAATGAGAATCCGTTTTCTGACAGGCTGTTGTCATACAAGGACCTTAGGAAATGCTGGCTCGAGCCCCAATATGCGCGTTTGCGGTTCTCTTCTATTCGCTTTGACTTTCTCTTACCGGTTTTCTCATAGGGCTTGTAATAGAAGTATCCAAGAATATCACATGTTGTTACTGTACCCTGTTTACGGATCGTGAATTTTACCAGATCCACATTGAGGGTATAGCCCAATAACGGCAAGTCAATGATCAACGGCTCATAAGCCCAGGCCGTAAAGACCTCTGTACTAACCTCTACGGTGTCATCCTGCTCTAACAGTTGAACAATCAGATTGTTGGTTATATACTCGTTACCGTATCTGGTCTTGCTTATGTGCCTTACGTAATTCGAAACCTGAACCTCATTGTCAAACATGAGCACCTTCTCATTCTTTATTGTGGCAGATTGGCCCCATCGGTCATTACCCAGGAACATGGTCTTGAAATACTCCAGGTCATTCTTATCGACCGTCTTTGATATCACCACCTCGGGCAGTTCATTGGTCTTGAGCTTGATAATAAGCTCACCGGGATAGCGTATAAAATCAAGCGCCTGCGGCGTATACCCTACATAGCTG
Organism: Bacteroidaceae bacterium; assembly: GCA_045220475.1. Lineage (GTDB taxonomy): Bacteria > Bacteroidota > Bacteroidia > Bacteroidales > Bacteroidaceae > Colenecus. Next base: position 36,560 of record JBGUVW010000028.1, on the reverse strand, counting down.
AACACAACGGTTGATGGGTAAGGCACATCCGTCAATTCAAAACGTCCGTTGTCATCGGTTGTGGTTCCTTTTGTGGTACCGTTTATGTAGACCGTTGCAAAGGGTAGGGGTTCACCGTTTTCACTGTCAAGGACTACTCCTTTGATGGTGCTCTGTCCGTATGATGCGGCACTGAAAAATGACATAGCAGTCAGTAACAGGATCTTAATGATTCTCATAATATGTAAGAAGGATAATTTCAATTAATTGGTCCTTTTGCAAAGTAAAACATAAAAAATATCTAAACAAAATATTTTTGTTTAAAAATGGAGGTGCAATTTGATTATCTTTGCAACCGTTTAAGCAATAAGCAGAAATGACTAAATCATACGAGGAGATCAATGAGAAGATCCGCAAGGGTAAGGCGGTGGTGCTGACAGCCGAGGAGGTATCGGAAATGGCACGCACAATGTCGCCCAAGGAGATTCTTGACAAGGTTGATGTGGTAACTACCGCTACGTTCGGTGCCATGTGCTCAAGCGGTGCGTTCCTGAACTTTGGTCACGCCAATCCGCCTATCCGCATGGAGAGGATTGAGATTAACGGTGTGCCTGTAAGCGGCGGTCTGGCAGCTGTGGATACTTTTGTGGGTGCAACTGACTGCAATCCGCAGAATCCCACATACGGTGGCGCTCACATTATCCAGGAGCTTATTGACGGTAAGGAGTTGACTCTTGAGGCTTGGGGTAAGGGTACTGACTGCTACCCGCGCAAGCACATCAAGACGATGATAAGCCTTAAGACCATCAACGAGGCAATCCTGATGAATCCCCGTAACGCATATCAGAACTATAATGTGGCTGTGAACTCCACAGACCGCACTCTCTATACTTACATGGGCACTCTGCTGCCCCGTATGAAGAATGCCTCATATAGCTCAGCCGGTGAGCTTTCACCTCTGCTGAATGATCCCGAATGCCGTACCATCGGCCTTGGAACACGCATCTTCTTATGCGGAACGCAGGGTTATGTGGTTTGGAACGGCACTCAGTTCAACTGCTCAAAGCCTCTTAACGAGCATGGTGTTCCTATGGGTAATGCACGTACATTGGCCCTGATGGGTGAGATGCGCGAGATGTCATCAGAGTTCCTGCGCGGAGCATACTTTGAAAAATACGGCGTTACCATGTATGTAGGCGTGGGTGTTCCAATCCCGCTGCTGGATGAGGACCTGGCTCACCGCGTAAGCATACGTAACAGCCAGATTGATACCTTTATTGAGGATTACGGCCAGAAGGGTGACCTGATTGGTAAGGTCAACTATGAGCAGCTGCGCTCCGGTGAGATAGAGTTCATGGGCAAGAAGATACACACCGCACCCTTGTCAAGCCTCTACAAGGCACGTAAGATTGCCGCCATACTTAAGGATTGGATTGAGAAGGGCCAGTTTGAACTGACCGCTCCGGTACGTCCCATGCCTACGGGCACATCACTCCAGGGACTTAAGGATTTGAATCTGTAAATGAGCTGATTATGACAAAGAAAGTAGTTATATCTTTCCCCGATGGCGAGGCCAGCCGCCCGCTCATCTATGAACTGATCAAGAAGTTTGACATCATGGTCAGCATCATCAAGGCCGATATTGACGGCGGCCGCAGCGGAAAGCTTGTGCTTGAGCTGGATTCTGACTCTGAGCATATACGTCAGGCTGTTGATTTCATGCAGCAGAGCGGCGTAAACGTAAGTCCGCTGGAGAAGAAAATCAGCTATGATGACTCCAAATGCGTAAGTTGCGGTGCCTGCACATCGGCCTGTCCGTCAGGCGCACTCTCAATAAGCGCTCCGGATTGGAAGCTCCGTTTCCAGCCCGATAAATGCGTGGTCTGCAAGCTCTGCATCACGGCTTGTCCGCTCAAGCTGTTCCATATAGAGTTTGCCGAGTAATGGAATACAAGGAGCGCAGTTACCGCAGCCGTTTCTCAGATGATGAGAGACGTTGGTTCTGCGTAAAGTTCCTTGAATCAGATTTGTGGATAGGGGTCGACAGCGGCTCCTATCTTGCGTCTATGGAGCAGGACGTTTATGCCATGCTGGTGGATCTGCGCCGCACAATGGATGCATATCTGCTTATGGATCCGGGATACAAGGCAGCCCTTACACCTTATGATGCCGGCCTTGAGGCTCCGACCATACTCAAGGATATGTCACGTGTAAGCCACAAGACCGGAATAGGCCCCATGAGTGCCGTTGCGGGTGCTGTGGCTCTTAAAGTGGCCGATTTCATTAAAAACAAGTTTGCGGTTAAGGAGGTAATAGTTGAGAACGGAGGTGACATCTACGCAGATGCAAGTTCTGATATGGATATCAGCGTATTTGCCGGCCAGTCACCGCTGTCAGAGAGAGTAGGGCTCCACATTCCTGCATCGGCATTCCCTTGCGGTATATGCACATCAAGCGGAACCGTTGGTCCTTCACTGAGCCTGGGTCGTGCCGATGCCATGATGATAGTCTGCAAGGATGTGTTGTTAGCCGACAGCTATGCCACCGCTTTTGCCAACCGCATCCGGACTGTCAACGACCTGCAACCCGTGATAGACCGTATTCAAACCATCCCCGACATACTGGGAGCCCTGGCCGTCAAGGATGACCGTCTGGCTGTCTGCGGGCTCTACGAACTACGCATATTTAAGGGGAATTGAGGGTTACCAGTTCTGTCTAAGGACATATGGCTCTCCGCTTACGGTTATTCCGGCTCCGCTTATGGTAAATCTCTTGGTAAAGCTGTTGTTGTAGAATTCCACGCGGGCGTTACCCTCATAATCAGTTACCACATTGGGATTCCAGTAGAGTGTGCGGCGTGAATCAATCTCGCCGGGAATGGGACCGTCGGGGTATTGGGGCGAGTAGAACTGGACGGGCCTGCTGAATCCTTTGACTTTGGTTACTCGGCTGCTCAGGTTGGTTTTCTCCCAGTCAAACAGACGTTGGCCTTCTTCCTTGTATAGAACATCAATAAGAGTATATTTGTTGTTGTCAAAAATTAACTGATTTGGATCTATTGACTTTTTCAAGAGTGGTATCAGATCCACGAAATCTCTCAGATATTTTGGCTCGTCATAGATGATGATACTCTTGATATCTCTCATGTCCATAGGTTCATCTCCTGTTTGTCGAACCATTGCAGAGTTAGTATGACAATAAAAGTATGGATTGATATAAGTATCACTACTAAAATTCCAGTTACCTGTAACAAGACCTTTTGCATATTCAACAAGGCTCATATCAGAGTATTTATCACTAAGAATTAGACCTTTATCTCTAAGGTATTCAGCTAAAGTTTGTGCGTATTCACCTTCATCCAGTTCCAACTCAGTATCCTCTTCGGTATCAAATGACGTGAATGTGTCATAATCAATAAAACGAACCTTTCCTACATAATCTTCTATGTCAACATCATCAATCATCTTTCCCAGTTTACGTCGTTGTGCCGGTGTAAGGCCGTTGTCTGTGTAGTCCACCACATAGTCATCAAGTCGTAAAGTGTTATGGTCAAGGTCTGTCTCCTGCTTATAGAAATGTCTGGGTTCAGGTCTGTCTGCACGATCCAACCTGATGCGCTTATCGGTTACATATTTATTATTTCCATTCCGGTGTGGCATCATAAGGTGAATGGAGAAGTGTGCTCTACCATAGAAATCTGCCAGATCAAACCCGAAATATCCCGTAGAGTCAGTCTGGTAGTCATATGTCTCAAACAGGTGCTTGCCGTCAAAAGGCATCAGGGCAGCATATACGCTGGTATTGGCAACCGGTTCACGTTTTACGTATGACAGGACCTGCCCGTTCAGTGTAAGGTTCTCCTCAATACGGTGTTTCTTGTTAAACTCCTGGAGCCCGGTCATATACTGCCATTCATAACGCTCCCAGCCCTGGATAAGGGTTAGCAGGTTGAGTGCCTCACGATGCTCATCATCATAGGTTTCAAGATACCAGGCCGGGTCATGGATATAACCTCTCAACTCTGATGAGAGCAGCAGATTGGTCTTAAGGTTGTCACTCTGTCCACCGCTATAGTCCGATGCATCACGGACTGACAGACAGAACCTGTCGTGGATAGGATTGCCTGCTTTACCTGTAAGCTTTAGCTCAAGTACCTGCTTGCTGAATGCATCATGTGACAGACTGTCTGTATTTACCGTAATGATAGGTCCATCCATAAGCTCATTGTTATGGAAAATGCTGCGTGATGACAGAATCATGCCCTCCCTGTTGAATAGTGTAAGACGGCATACACCGGCCGGCCATTCAGAGCAGTCAATCATAAGCTGTGCATTGTCCAGAGCCTTTATCTCCTTAAAGCAGACAACATCGCCGCGGCAGGTCACAGCCAGTGCAATAGGCTCACCTATAAGGTCATCGGTACGCCAGATATTGACCTTTAGCAATGAATCGGATAACATATCGGCTATCATGGAGTACCCGCTTGAGAGTGTATTTTCTATTCTATGGCGTTTGGGTTTATTGCCGGGAGTAATACAAACTACATCAAAATCCATATAATGTTCTGTAATGAATGACCCCATACCGTCATGAACGGTATATACTGTATCCTGGATGCCCGGTACAATAAGGCATGCATCCATGCCGAATCCGTCACTGCCGGTTACCTTGAATCCGACACGGTTGGGGACGTTGCAAATAAAACTGCCACCCTCGGGGTAGAATTCAATAGTGTAGTCAGCGCGTTTGTCCTGTTTCTTTTCCGGTTCAGAACGCAGGTCCTTGATAAGGGGATTGTCATAATCAGTCACCACGTATGAACGGTCATACTCTCCAACATATTTGGGCTGCGTGTAAACCGGAATGACGCGTGAGAACATGGTCTCGGGGCTGAAATCAAGCATATTCTGCGTATAGGCACGTATCTCATAGAATCCGCTGGGATATGCCAGAAGGCCCTGCTTTTCACGTGTCTGTGTAGTTCCGGAATTCAAAAGGGGAATACGGCCGTCGGCCTGTCCACCAACCACCTTTAGTTTCTGCTGTCTAAGGAGTTGTCCGGTAGGTGCCATGAAATCCACATAGAGGACCTGGCTGGGTGCCTGGTCAAGTGATGTGGCGTCAGTTACAAACGCCTTGAACCAGATATCCTCACCCTGAAAGTAGGCTGTGTTGTCAAACTCCAGCCATACTTTCTCCTGCGGGAACATATTGTTGAAATTGTGTATGTTATCCACATACTTGAGCATATCCTGGGTATAGTTCTCTTTCTCTTGAATATAGTTCTTGGTGGTGTCAATCACGAGGGCGTAATCATCGGGCAGGCATGACGCCACCTTTTTCTTGGAGATATCTCCGGTAAAACGAATGTTGTTGTCGGCAAAAGTACCGTCCGTAAAGAAAGTGCATGTATCATTGAGGAATGTAATTCCTGATTCTGCATACATATGTAATCCTCTGCCTTTGAATGAGAGCGGGGATCCGTCCTGCTCATGATAATATCTTACCCTTACCGTCTGGTCCTTGAGCCCGTGAATCTGTATCATGTTGTCTGCCACCCGGGTCAGGTTAGTGTCAACCTCTATAGGGATATATTCATGGATATTTCTCCTGCCTTTTTGTCTGGTATGCGGAATGGATATGACATATCCGTTTTCAGAGAGTGTGTTCTGACAGACAGACCTCAGGAAATGCTGGCTTGAACCATAATAGGCGCGTCTGCGGTTCTCTTCAATGCGCTGCTGACGGCGTTTACCCTGATTCTCATAAGGCTTGTAGTAAAAGTAACCCAGGATGTCACATTTTGTAGCGTTACCGGTAGTCCGGACGCTGAATTTAACCAGGTCAACATAAAGGATATATCCCAGCAAGGGCAGGTCAATAGCCAGAGGTTCCGTGGCCCAGGCTGTGAACAGGCGGTCCTTTATTTTTAAGGTATCTATGGTCTTATCGGTAATAGTGTAATATTCATGAGTCAGGTATTCAATCCTGAATGTGTTCCGGATGGTCTCTACCTGTTTGTGTATAGTATGGACCGTACTGTCAATTACAATTGCACTCGGGTTAAGGATAGTGGCATGGCGTCCCCACCTGTCATTTCCCAGGAACATACTCTTGAAATATTCAAGGTCCTTCTTGGCAATCTTGCCCGATACCTCAATCTCAGGAAGCTCACTTGTCTTGAGACGTATCTCAATGTCTCCCGGATTGCGGTAATAATCATGGGCCTGCGGCTCATACCCAACGAAACTGAATACTACTGTTGTAGGGTAGGTCACGTCCTTTAGCTCAAAACGGCCGTCATCATTGGTGGTAGTTCCGTTTGTGGTACCGTTTACGTAGACTGTAGCGTTGGGGAGGGGCTCACTTGTAATACCGTCAATTACAACACCGGTTATGATTCCCTGTCCGTAAAGGGAGGCGGAAACAAAGGATAGAGAAGTGAGAATAAGTGCAAATAAGCGTCTCATAGTTGGAAACAGTTTATTTCAATTAATTGGTCCTTCTGCAAAGTAAAAAACAATTATTCTTTAAACAAAATAATTTTGTTGAAAATAATGAGAGCAATTTAATATTCAATAAATACCTCAAATAACTAGTAAAACAATATAATTCACACAAAAATTGTTATCATATTTGCGAACAGGATATGAATTCTTATTTTTGCGACACATTATACAAACTCTAGACTCTGTCAAATCATTATAAATAAGGAGGACAAAGAGATGGTAACTGTAAAAGATAAAGACCCTATGATGATTGCCAACAATCTTAAGCCTTTCAAACCGACCCATCCGGGTGAGGTCTTAAAGGATGAGTTGGAATTTAGAGGTATGTCCCAGCGTGGACTAGCCAGTAAAATGGGGATATCATATTCTGTATTGAATGAGGTCCTGAATGGTAAACGTGCCCTTAATACAGAACTGGCAATGATGATGGAGGCAGCTTTGGGAGTAGATGCTGCTCCATTGCTGGCTATGCAGAATGAGTATGATATGCTCATGGCTGAGCGGAATACGTCGTTTATGGAGAAATTAAAGAACATACGCCGTATTGCAGCAGTATTCTAATTCGATTATTTTCAAATTATAACCAAATATTAAGTATGAGAAAGATTCTAGTAGTCCTAAGCGTGTTGGCGCTTACGTGTGCATCGGTCCAGGCGGCCGATAACAAGGGTATTTCATTCAGTGAATTATCGGCAGACAGGTTTACGCTGATTGAGAACGGCAAGCCTGTACAGATTCTGGCCGATGAGGCCGATAAGAGCGGCGTTCAGATTGCTCTTAAGGCTCTGCAGAAGGATTTCAAGGCCGTAGCAGGGCAGGAGGCTCAGGTGGTTTATGATGCAGCCGGCATTAGCGGCAAGCCCGTGATTGTGGGTACGATTGACAGCAAGTTCATCAGTCAGGTAATCAAGTCCAAGAAGATAAACAAGAAGGATCTGCAGGGCAAGCGTGAGAAGTATATCATGACTGTCGTTGAGAATCCTATAAAGGGTATCGATGAGGCTCTGGTAATTGCAGGTAGCGATATGCGTGGTGCCATTTACGGTATCTATGAGCTGTCTGAGCAGATTGGCGTATCACCCTGGTATTACTGGGCTGATGTTCCCGTTGAGCATAAGGATAACGTATCACTGGCCAAGGGTACATACACCGCCGGTGAGCCTGCTGTAACATACCGCGGCATATTCCTGAACGATGAGGATCCCTGTCTTACTACATGGGTAAGGAACACATTCGGTACACAGCGTGGCGGTCATGAGTTCTATGCATGCTGCTTTGAACTGCTGCTCAGACTCCGTGCCAACTTTATGTGGCCGGCTATGTGGGGATGGGCATTCTATGCCGATGACCCTGAGAACTCAAAGACTGCAAATGAGATGGGTATCATCATGGGAACCTCTCACCATGAGCCTATGGCCCGTAACCATCAGGAGTGGGCACGTAACCCGCGCGCATACGGCGGTCAGTGGGATTACACAACCAACAAGGATGAGCTGCAGAGATTCTTCCGTGAGGGTATGGAGCGCGCCAAGGATACCGAGGACCTGATTACCATCGGTATGCGCGGTGACGGTGATGCCGAGCTGCGCGGAAGCGACGAGGACAATATGAAGATGCTTGAGGGCCTGTTCGCCGACCAGCGTCAGATCATAAAGGAGGTTACCGGCAAGCCTGCCGAGCAGCGTCCGCAGGTATGGGCTCTCTACAAGGAGGTTCAGACCTATTATAATAAGGGCCTGCGCGTGCCTGATGACGTGATCATCCTGCTGTCCGATGACAACTGGGGTGACATACGCCGTCTGCCTAATGAGCAGGAGCGTAAGCGCAAAGGCGGCTGGGGTATGTACTACCACGTAGACTATGTAGGTGCTCCGCGTAACTCAAAGTGGCTCAATATCACTCCGATACAGCACTTGTGGGAGCAGATGCAGCTTACCTATGATTATGGAGTTGACAAGATCTGGGTTCTCAACGTTGGTGACCTTAAGCCTATGGAGTATCCCATCACCCTGTTCCTGGATATGGCCTGGAACCCCACATCATTCACTGTAGACAACCTGCTGGATCATACATATGAGTTCTGCAAGGAGTTCTTCGGTGAGGAGGAGGCTAAGGAGGCTGCCCGTATCCTTAACCTGTGCTGCAAGTACAACGGCCGTATCAGTGCCGAGATGCTTGACGCACGTCAGTACTACACACTTGAGACCGGTGAGTTTGAGCAGGTTTGTGATGATTATGTACGCCTGGAGGCCGAGGCCCTGCGCCAGTATCTCAGACTCAAGCCCGAGTATCGTGACGCATACCAGCAGATAATCCTGTTCCCCGTACAGGCTATGGGTAATGTATATGACATGTATTACAGCCAGGCCATGAACCAGAAACTGGCCCGTAACAACGATCCTGCCGCCAACTACTGGGCAGAGCGTTGCGAGCGTGACTTTAAGCGTGATGCCGAGTTGTGCGCATATTACAACAAGGAGATGGCCGGTGGCAAGTGGAATGGCATGATGATCCAGAAGCACATAGGTTACACATCATGGAATGATAACTTCCGTGCCGATACACAGCCCCGCGTAACCCGCGTAGAGAAGGGTGAAAAGGAGGGCGGATATGTATTCACCCAGAAGGACGGTGTAGTAGCTATGGAGGCTGAGCACTTCTACAGCCAGAATGCAGTTACTGCCGGTACAGCCAAGTGGACCACCATTCCGTATATGGGCCGTACACTGTCTGGCGTTGCTCTGATGCCTTACAGCCAGCCTACCGATGGTGCAAGCATGACCTATAAGTTCAATCTGACCGATGACGTTGAGAACCTGCAGGCTGTGATTGCAGTCAACGCAACACTTACATTCTACCGTCTTGAGGGACACCGCTACATGGTTAGCCTGGATGGCGGTGAGGAGGTTGAGGTGGTATTCAACGAACGCCTTAACGAGGACCAGCGTAACATCTACTCAGTTTACTATCCTACAGTTGCAACACGCGTAAAGGATGACCGCGTTCAGCTGGGTAAGGCTGCCAAGGGTGAGCACACCCTGACTATCCGTCCCATTGAGCCGGGTACCGTATTTGAGAAGGTTGTTGTGGATGCAGGCGGCTACATAAAGAGCTATCTGTTCATGTCCGAATCTCCTTACGTACGTGAATAAATTTAAATGAACAATAAAGAGGCCCGTTTGATTAAACCAAACGGGCCTCTTTGTGTCTAATAGAAAAATTAAAAATACTAACCTCACTATAATTATGCCCAATCTCACTATTAAAAGAGCTGTAACGCTGTTTTTCATTCTGATGATATCTGTCGTAACCTTTGCCCAGCGTGGTGGTGGAGGAGGCGGCGGCTTTGGCGGCGGTGGCGGCTTTGGAGGTGGCGGCGGCTTCGGCGGAGGCGGCGGCATGGGCGGCATGGGTGGCGGCGGCCAGTTTGGCGGCGGTGGAGGCCGTGGCGGTGGCATGGGCCAGTTCGGCGGCGGTGGCGGCTGGGGAGGTTTCTCTGCCGTAAATGACAGCACACCTATCATCAGACTGAGCGGTAGCCTTTCATTTACTGAGGGCCGTGGCGCAAACAACGCCATACGTGATGACGATTTGAAACAGATTCTGGATTCTGTCCAGTTTGAGAGATATGAAGCCGCTCACAGACTCTTTATCAAGGGTGATAACCGTCAGAGCCTGGGTGTAATACTGGGAGTTCCGGCTGCGATACTCACTCTTATCGCGGTCACCCATCAGGTGGAGGATGATCCTGAGCTATCCAAGAAACTCTATATAATATCGGGAGCACTTGTGGTACCGTCACTTACCATATACGGTATAGGACTGGCCAAAAAGAGGAAAGCGGTAAAGGCGTTGAACAACATATGTGATACATATAACCAGGAACTTGAATACAAGCGAGCGGCCAAGATGCTGCAATTTGAGTTTGCTCCAACGGTTATGCTGGATTCACAGTACAGCACATCATTCGGCGCCACATTGAATATGCGATTCTGAATGTGTAATTAGGTAAGTTTATATGGAGAGAATCCCTCGGGTAACATAGGTTGCCCGAGGGATTCTCATTTATTGGTATGTGATATCAGGGTTACTTCCAGTTGCTGTCCAGGAAGGCTATACGGTCTGCAAACCATTTCTTGAGTACCTGGATCTCCTCATCATAGCTTGATACTGTGTAGGCAGAGAACATGGCTGCACCACCGCCGCCAAAGCCTCCCATACCGAATCCTCCGCCGAATCCGCCCATGCCAAAGCCTCCGAATCCGCCGTTCTGCTGAGCCTGGCCGTTATCCTCTCTCTTGGGTACCAGCAGGTCTGAGTACTTGGCATACTGACGTGCCTGTGACTCCTTAAGTACTGCGGCATGCTCATCAATGAAACGGTTGATATTATCATTGCTCAGGTATCCCTTACGCAATTCCTTCCAGCGGGCCTTTACCTTATCCATAAAGGCGGGGTCCTCGGTGAGGCGTTTCCACATGGCAGGGGTGGGGTTGGTCTCACTGCCTTCATATACCCATGCATCGGTCCTGTTGGCATTGGCGAAATTGCAGTTTCCGTATGCCAGGTTATAATCCCATACCGTTCCTGCGTGTAGCTTGCCGCCGGTGCCGTCAGGATTCTGCTTGGTCTTATAGAAATAGGTGCTGCGCTTAAGTCCATCGGCATTCATGCTAAGCTCCGTATGGATAAAGTAGTCCACAAATGAACTTACGCTAATGTACTTGGCATAGCCGTTTACGGGATCGGCAAAATCATCGCTTTGAATGACTTTCTCTACCGTATTTACGTAGTTGGATATGTACTCCTGCTGCTTGTCGGTCAGTTTGTTGGCCTTGGGGTAGAAGATAGTCCAGGTTACGGTCGCACGGCCGCCCATGCCTCCGAATCCGCCCATGCCGCCTCCGAATCCGCCGAACATGCCGCCTACGTTGGTGTTCATGATGCCGGGAACCTGGGATGTGAATGATTTCTCACCTTCATCGGGCGGGTCTACACGTACTATGTAACCGCCGGTGATATCTATGCCGCTGGTATCACTTGGGGTGAGCTTGGCTATGTCAATACGGTCCTTGCCGCGTTTGATTTTCTCACACAGGATATAGACGCCTATGTACTTGCCGTTCATGACAACCTCACAGTAACGGGTCCGCGGTGCCCAATGGCCCATGTTGTTCCACATGTCAAATGCAAAGACGTCACGCATCATGGATACGTCATTGTAGGGAGCCAGCAGTACCCAGTCATGCTCTAATGGCATTCCTAGCAACTCTACGTCCAGCTCACTGCCGTCTGCTGCGGTGGTCTCAAAGGTGAAACGTTTCTGGTCAAAGAAGAGTGACGAGTTGCCGCGCAGCTTTATCTTTATGTTGCCGTCATAACCGTTGGGCTTGTCTGTGACCTTGTTGCGGCCTTTGGCGTTGTCTATCACTTTCATGCTGGCCTGGGACTTCTCTCTGTTGGTAAGGGACTTGCCGCCGGTCTCAATGAGTATGATAGGCAGGTTTGATGAACTGAACTCTACATCATTACGGGTGGTTGCAGGGTCATACTCGGTTCCCATTCCAAAACCACCGAATCCGCCTCCGAATCCGCCGCCACCGGGGAATCCGCCATCGGCACCTCCCGGAAATCCGGGGAATCCACCAGGCATCTGACCGCCTTCCTGCTGGTCCTGGACCGGGAATCGGCCTCCAAAACCACCCGGGAATCCGCCGCCCTGGAACCCGCCGCCACCGCCGGGGAAACCTCCGCCGGGGAACTGAGCAAGTAGGGGTGTGGACAACAGTGACAATAACAGAAGGGTGGAAAATCTCTCAATTCTCATATCTTTTTTTGTTTTTAGTCTTACGCATCATAATAGTGCGTTTAAGACTAAAAGTTAAATATGAGAAGGAGATCAATCCACCCTTCTGATATATTCCTTGAGGCTTATTTGCCGGGATTGCCCTTGCGCTCAAAGAGCTTGAGGTCTATGCAGTCACCCATCTGTACGTAACCGTCGGCATTGGGGTGCAGATAGTCATTCTCAAACAGGTATTTGGGGTTGAGCTGAGCAGGGTCATTGGGATTACCCATAAAGGCGTCAAAGTCAATTACACCGTCGCAGTAACCGCTGGTACGGATCCACTGGTTGAGCTGCTGGCGTCCGGCCTCATGGTTCTCACTGTAGTAGTTGTTACCCTTGAACTGCATTACAGGAGCTCCGTATACGTAGATGCCACGCTCATGAGCCTCCTTGATGATCTGCTTGTATACCTCAATTATATCCTTGGCCTTCTGGATGGCATCACCACGACCGCCCAGGTCATTTACGCCCTCAAACAGGATGATGTACTTGACGCCCTCCTGCTTGAAAAGGTCACGCGGGTAACGGCTCTTGCCTGTGGGGCCAAGGCCGCCCTGGAGTACGCAGTTGCCTCCCAGACCCATGTTGAGTACAGATACGCGCTTGGTCTTCTTGTTTGCAAGCAGACGGCGTGACAGGTTATCGGTCCAGCGGTTCTGCTCATTGGTGGTTGATCCGCGGCCATCGGTGATGGAGTTACCCAGAACTACAACGGCGCGGGCATTCTTCTCGGCCTGGATCTCAATGGCGTTGATGATGTACCAGTGAGCTGTCTTGACAGCGTTTGAAAAGTCTGAGCCCTGACCCTCAATGAGGTAAGAGTCTGTACGTGATCCGGGGTGACCGGTTACGCTGGTTGATGAAGCCTGGCCCAGATGCATGGTGATAGCCACGTTCTGACGGTCTGCCATGGGGAACTTGACGGGATCTGATGTTACAAGCTCACCCGGCTTGATGGTAACTGACTTGCTACCGCCGAATGTGAGGCTTACCTCTGTTCCGGCTATGATGTCACTGCTGCTACCGGCAGTGGCTGCATGTGCAATCTCTGCTGCATTGATGGTTACGGGACCATTGCTGAACTCATTTGAGAATTTTACCCTGACAACCTTACCGCTGATGGATGTCTGTACGATCTGACGTATTGAGTTGTTCTCCAGACCGGGGGCAGGGGGGCAGTTGTGCGGCTCTACAACCTGTTCTGCGGTAGCCCATGTTGCTACCCAATGCTTACCTGCACTGGCCGGTGACCAGCTGATAACCGCTACTGCGGCGGTCAGTAAAAAGGATCTAAGTTTCATACTTTAATTTGTTAGATTTTGGATGATCATATTTTTGATGGGTAAAGATACTAATTATTGGCATAGCTTTGCAAATAATGGGTTATCTTTGCCATAATCAACTATTACTATAACCCTATTACAGATGCGTAAAACTCTATTTTGTCTGTTTGCCGGTCTATTCCTGCTGGTTCCGTCATATGCGCAGAGAATAAACCGATACTCATTGGGGCAGATTTCAGACAACCGTTTCCATGCCATTTGTGAGGATAAGACCGGTTTCATTTGGATAGGAACCGAGAACGGACTGAACCGTTATGACGGTTATAATTTCAACAAGTTCTTTCATGATGACAATGACTCGCTGTCACTTATGAGCAACTACATAAGGAGCCTGTACATTGATGATGAGGGTACGTTGTGGATTGGAACCAACCGTGGAGTCCAGTATCTCAGACCCAGTGAGAAGAGTTTCTATACGGTGCCTTTCCCGGCAAGCCGTAACGCGTACATACAGAAGATAAGCCAGTTCAGTGACGGTCGTATATGGATTGCCGCCCAGGGTAACGGCATCTATTGGATTGACCCCAAGAATCCCGATAAGCTTAACAGCGTGGTGAGCCTTAACACCAATGTGGCCGCCGGCGGCATATTCAGGACAATGATTGAGGACCGTGAGGGTATAATATGGTTGGGTACTCCCACCGGAGTGTTGCTGTATGACCCCAAGACCGATAACGTATCGTCATTCCGCAAGGACGTGATAGACCGTGACATTACGGGCATAAACAGCGACAAAAACGGTAACATATTCATTACCACCAACAGCCACCTGTATATGTGGAATCCCTCCAGGCACACGCTTGACCGCCTTACTCCTGATGAGGGTGTCTGGGAGATTACCCACTCATTCATGGATAATGAGGGTCTTAAGATATCCATCCGCGGAAAGGGTCTGCTGGCTCTTAGGGACAACCTGCAGCTGGAGCGTGTGGAGCTTAAGCCATCGGACCGGAGTCTTGAGAAACTTGACGTAAGTACCTATTATAAGGACAAGTCAGACAATCTGTGGATAGGCTGTTTCCTGTCGGACCTGATTCTGGTTACCAAGGACCGTAACGAGTTTGATTACTGGAAATTCTCTGATTATCAGCAGGATGTGTCGGGTACCGTGACGGCTCTGGTTACAGATACTGAAGGACGTCTGTGGGTGGGATATAACAACAACGGCCTTACATGTCTGTCAAGTGACGGCCGTGTCATACGTGACGGACGCCGTGCACCGTACATAAGCTGCCTGTTCCGTGACAGCCATGACCGCATATGGGCCGGTTATCCCAGCGGAGGTCTGGCACGTCTGGATCCCAATACAGGTCGTCTGACAACGGTTGTGATAAATGAGTACTCAAACGTATCGTCAATTACTGAGGACCTTCAGGGTAGGATATACTTCTCAGAGTTGGGTAACGGATTCAGCCGTCTGGACTCAACGGAGACAAAGGTTGAGGGATACCAGGATTTTGCCCAGAGCGGCAAGAACGGCCAGTGGCTGTCAAATGACTGGGTGCATATCATGCTTGTGGACAGCTGGAACCGTTTGTGGATAGGACATGACAACGGCGCAGACTGCTTTGACATAGACAACAACACATTCATCGGCAACAGCAAACTGTCGGCTGCCATGGGTACATCGGGCTGTACATGTATTCTTGAGGAGCGTGAGGGTGTGCTGTGGTTCGGTACCACAAAGGGTATCATCATCTATAACTCCACGTACGGTGAGACACGTCTGCTCAATACCGCATCGGGCATGTCAAATGACGATATTCGCAGCATGCTCAAGGATAATGACGGTTATATCTGGGTCTCAACCCCAAGCGGAATGAACCGTATTGACCCGGACAATTATGAGATAAGCCGTTTCAACACTGAGGAGAAGGCGTTTAACCGTGTATCGACGTTCTCGCAGATAGATGACAGGGCATATTTTGGCAGTAACTTTGGTATCACTTCATTCTGCCCGTACAGCATAACCACCAGATCTTCAGTAAATAACGTTATCATGACCGGTTTCTACCTGAACGGTGAGCAGATCACGTCACAGTCGCTGTCGGGCGGAAAGAAGATAACGGAGCTGCCTCTGAGCATATCGGACCATTTCAGGCTGGCATACAGGGACAACTCATTCACGCTTGAGTTCAGTACGCTGAACTACGGTGACGAGCAGAGCCTGATTTATGAGTACTCATTCAATCCGGACAGGAATGAGTGGAACAGTAACCCCGCCGGCCAGAACCGCTTTACGTTCTCCAAGCTTGGTTTTGGCCGATACAACCTCTACGTGAGGGCCAGACTGAACGATATAGTATCGGACACAAGGATGTATTCCATCAGGGTGGAGGCCCCGTGGTATGCCGATACGGGTGCGATAATACTCTATGTGGTGATCTTATCGGGAATCCTGCTGTTCATTCAGCGTTCACGCCGTAAGACGCGTGTACGTGAGATGGAGGAGACCAAGTTCCAGTCATTCATCAACGTGGCGCATGAGATCTGCGCTCCTATGACCATGGTGATATCGCCGCTTGAGGATATGCTGCAGAATGATACCTTGCCGGCAGAGATTCAGTCCAACCTGAGGCAGATGCACCGCAGCTCAACACGTATCCTTTCACTGATAAACCAGCTGCTGGATATGCGTAAGTATGATGAGGGCCAGATGCAGCTGCATTATGCCGAGACTGACCTTATCAACTTCCTGATGGGACCGTTTGAGCTCTATACCCAGACTGCCGAGCGCAACAACATCACGTTCCGCTTTAACCACACCATGGCCGAGCAGCCGGTTTGGATAGACCGTGACAGCATTGACAAGGTCATGATGAACCTGCTGTCAAACGCATTCAAATACACCCCCGACGACGGCACCATTGAGATGAACGTTGAGGTGGGGACCGATGACAGCGTAAAGGGACCTCTGCACAACTATGTTGAGGTGTCTGTATCCGATACAGGCGTAGGTCTGGATAAGGATGAGGCCAATAAGGTGTTTGAACGCTTCTACAGGGCTGACAACAAGCTTACATCCATGACCATGGGTATGGGTATCGGCCTTAACTACAGCCAGATGCTTATACATATGCATCACGGCACAATCAAGGCCTCAAACCGTACTGACGGCCAGAAGGGTAGCGTGTTCTCATTCCGTCTGCCTCTGGGTAACAGCCATATTCCGCCCGAGGATATCGTTGATTCCGAGCAGATTGCACGCCCGCAACTGGAACGTAACCGCACCAGTATGGAGCTTGAGGTTGAGGATGAGACCAAGGCTTCAAAGGGCTCAATCCGCGTGCTGCTGGTTGATGATGACGACTCAATGCTGGATTACCTGACTGACAGCCTTAAGCATAGCTATAAGATCATTACAGCACGTAACGGAAAGGAGGGTCTCAAACTGGCAGTATCACAGATGCCGGACCTGATCATTACCGATGTGGTGATGCCCGAGATGGATGGCATACAGATGGTCAAGGCCCTTAAGGGCAACACCCTGGTAAGTCATATTCCGGTTATCATGCTGTCGGGCAAGAATAAGCTGCAGGACCGTATGCTGGGACTGGATACCGGTGCCGACAGTTACTTGCCCAAACCGTTCTATATGAGTGAGCTTAAGGCACTTATGGTGAACCTGATTAACAACCGCCTTATTGTCAAGGGCAAGTTCTCAGGTAAGCTGGAGCAGACCGAGAAGGTTGAGCCAGTACACTTTGAGTCAAGTGACGAGCTGTTCATGAAACGTGTCATGTCTATCGTCAACAAGAACCTTTCAAACAGCGATTTCAATATATCCCAGATGGTTGATGAGGTAGGTATGAGCCGTACGCAACTGCACCGCAAGCTGAAGGAGATCACAGGATTCTCAGCCGCACGATTCATGCAGAACATCCGTATGCAACAGGCCATGAAGCTGCTTAAGGAGAAGAAGGTGAATGTATCGCAGATAGCCTACACGGTGGGATTCTCATCCCAGACACACTTCTCCACCACGTTCAAGCAGTATTATGGGGTTAGTCCTACGGAGTATATTAAGCAGATGGAGGTGGAAGAGAAAAAAGAATAATAAATAGGTTTCCATGTGCGTGATGCTGGTACGCACAATGTTTCCAATTGCACACACCAACACGCTTTCCAGCTTGGTATACCAAATTGTAAATAGGTTTCCAGTTGCACCCCAGTAAAAACAAGCCCTGACAGCGAAGCCCGTCAGGGTTTGTTTTTACCCGGCCTGGAAGGCCGGCAGAGTGGAATGGAACGTAGTGGAATGAAACGGGTTTGGGGCGTCGCCGCCCCAAACTAAAAAAATGTCGTGTACCTAATACGCAGATAAGTTTCCAGCTAGCGACTTTTTAGGCCCTTCAAGGGCCATAAAAGTCAAAAAAGCCCGAGCGCCAAAGGCGCGAGAAATCAGCCGCACGGTTCTTAAACAAATGAATTAACCCCAGAAATAACCGTCTCAATCTCCCTATCAGATAAAACCGGTCCAACCGGCAGACTCAACTCCCGCTCATGAATTCTCTCCGTAACCGGAAAACTCAACCCGCCCCACTCCGAGTAACATTCCTGCCTATGAGGAGGAATAGGATAATGAATAAGCGTCTGAATCCCGTTCGCCTCAAGATGCTGCTGCAGCTCATCACGCCGCTCACAGAACACCGGGAACTGATGCCATACATTTGACTGAGCCGGCAGCAGTTCCGGCATACTTATCAAAGGATTCTTAATACCTTCAATATATCTTGCCGCTATACGTTTGCGAGCCGCGTTATCCTCATCCAGATGAGCCAGTTTGACACGGAGCACAGCTGCCTGAACCTCATCCATACGGCTGTTACGGCCCTTGTATTGGAACACATATTTCTCACTTGACCCGTAATTGGCCAGAGTGCGGATGGTTTCAGCCAGGATTCCGTCATCGGTAGTAACGGCACCGGCATCACCAAGTGCGCCCAGATTCTTTCCGGGATAGAAACTGTGCCCGGCGGCATCGCCAAGAGATCCCGTGCGTCGGCCGTTCAGAGTCTCACAGCCATGAGCCTGCGCGTTATCCTCTATCAGTTTGAGCCCGTGACGGCGGCAGATCTCTGCCATACGGCCAGACCATGATAATCGGCCGTAAAGATGTACCGTGATAAGCGCCTTGGTTCGGGGTGTTATCAGACCCTCAATAAGGTCCTCATCAATCTCCAGAGTCTCCCATTTGGGCTCCACCAGAACCGGTTTGAGTCCATTGTCCGATATAGCCAGGATGGTTGCTATGTATGTGTTGGCCGGAACCAGCACCTCATCGCCCGGCTCCATCACGCCCAGCTCCATATATGCACGCAGTATCAGCCACAGCGCATCCAGCCCGTTGGCACAGGCCACACAGTTGCGCACACCTATATAATCGGCATACTCGCCCTCAAATGCGCTCACCTCACGTCCCAGCAGATAGCGTCCGCTGTCCACGGCACGCAGTACGGCTGCATGTATCTCATCGGAGTACTTCTCCGTAATCTTTCCTAGCGGCAAGAACTCTATCATCTCTCAGAACAGCATTTCATATGTATTGAAAATAACCGCACGGCCGCCGAACCCCTCTTTCTGGAATATCAGCCCCTCATTAAGATGGTTTCCGCCGTACAGTGTAGAGCCTCCAAAGTCAAAGAAACGGCGCGCGGAGTAGACATCATCCAGCAGAGTGCTGAACAGCAAGTCTAGTGCCCCGCTCTCCTTTCCCTCATTGCACGCGGCAATATACTGGGTGCGGGCCACCTGACCGGTATCGTATATCACGGTTCCTGCAATGATCCTGCCCTCATCCCTTACCACATACAACTTTATTGAATCCGGGAACCGGCTGTGCAGCAAACGCATCTCATCCACTGTATGGACCGGTTTTGACTCATACTTGTCACGCAGCAGGTTATTCAGTATTGACCAATACTCATCCAGGTCCTTGCCAAAATCAGCCTCTGTAACCTCAAGCCCTTTCTTAATGGCCTTCTTGCAACCACGTCTGCGCAGCTCCCTGAACGGCAGTCGGTTTGCAAAATCCACCACCGATGCCACCTCGGTTTTCTTGATGGTAGCGCCGTTACGGAACAGCGCATACATATCCTCCTCGGATGGCAGCGAGCAATATATATATGGTATTGGGGTATATATCCACCTATTTGCCCCAAGGTTCTTTTTCATCCAGGCCTTGGCGCACTTGAACACCTGCAGGGCGTCATCAATGGTAAAGCCGGAGTCCGTTATCAGACCGCCGTATGTCAGACCTCCGTGTGACTTAACCGTCTGCTCACTCTCCACCCAGTTTGCCGGGAGCAGGGCAATCAGCTTACCTCTCTTATAGAACATAAGCGAGCGGTCAACAAAACGGTCCGAGTGGTAATCCATATAATCACGGTCCAACAGGAACGTGCCGTTCTTGGAATCCTTTACGAATGCATTCCAGATATCCTTCTTGGATGGATCATAAGGGGTAACCGTCACAAGGTTCTCGGCACATTCGGGCTTATCCTGGACATAGTCATCCTCACTGTACGGATAGGACGCAAACACCATCACGGCCGTTCCGGGTGCAAAGTCCTTGAGCTCGCACCATATGCCGGGCGGAAGCAGTATGCCTCTGGATGCATCATCCATGAGCACATGCGCCTTGTTGGTTCCGTCATCAATCAGCAGATTGAAGCTGCCGTTTACGGGTACCAGCACCTGGGCCGATTCAATATGGGAATGTCCTCCGCGGGTCTTGCCTTGAGGTATTCCGTACATCCAGAACATCCTGGCAATATGAAAAGGTATGTGATTCAACCCCTCTGCGAATGACAGATTACCCCTATCATCTTGAAACTTAGGGAAATCTATCATACGGCATCCGCCGGGAAGTATTGTATATTGTTCTTTTGTCATAGCGTGTGTTACAACACAAAGATAACGGATATTTGGCGGGTTTGTTGTTTTTTTAAAAAATATCGCTCTAAAACTTGCAAGAGTCAAAACTGTGTCTTACCTTTGTGCCCGCTTAAGGATGCCGAACAACGGTTCCCAAGGAAGTTTGGGTGAGTGGCTGAAACCAGCAGTTTGCTAAACTGCCGTACGGGTTACCGTACCGGGGGTTCGAATCCCCCAGCTTCCGCCTCCTTTAAGCAAACATACGATAACCGAATGGCGCTTTCATCTAACGGTTAGGATACAAGATTCTCAATCTTGGCATACGGGTTCGATTCCCGTAGGCGCTACAAAATAGGCCCGAGCAATCGGGCCTTATTTTGTGCGCCTACGGGAATCGAACCCGTGCGCCCCAAAAGGGCGCTTTCGGGACCCATCTTTTTAGTTTGCTAATGCAAACGCGCTCCCTACGGTCGCTTGGCGGCCCTCCGGGTCCGCGGTCTCGCTCCAGGCATTCGCTCGCACCAATACGTTTGTACCTGCGTGTGGCACGCAGGTGCGTAGGTATTATTTCTTTAGGATGTATTTGTTGGTGAGATGTGCCAGAAGTATTGACAGAAGCAGAGATAGTGGCACTGAAATCAGGAGAGACAAGTGAAAGTCTGCTTTTTCTGATAAGAAATCCAGATAGCGGATTACTAGTTGGTGGAGCATGTAGAAGGGGAAACTTAGTTGGCCTAGACGCTGCAGGAACGGGGTTGAGAGGAGGCCTCCGGGGTTGAGGGAGATGCTTATAAGCATTACCACTGCGGCGGGCCAGAATATCCAAGCCATCAGGGTTATCTGTCCGGGAATAAAGATTGACATTGACAGGAGCGCCAGGAATGAAACCACGGATACTACTCTCAGAATCAACTTGTGACTTTGGACGTATTCAGCTACCGATGCATTATCCTTAAGCCGCAGATACCACATTCCTGACAGTATACCTACTGTAAAATCACACAGGCGTACCACCGGATTAACATAGAGGACAGAATTCCTCATATCGGCCGGAGTCCATATACAAAGAATATAGTAAACGGCCACTGCCGGCAATATGAACATCCACCGTTTATTCTTGGAATCAAGCAGTCTGGACAGGAACGGGAATACCGCAACCATCAACACCATATCGGACAGGAACCAGGAGACTCCGTTGAATGAGTAGTAGACCGTAGATAACGGGACCCAGCTCTGCAGGAGCAGTCCATTGATTCCCAGGATGGCACCATTCTTCCACCCCAGCTCCAAATGTAATGATATGGGGATTGCTATGAGCAATGTAATCCAATGCAGAGGATAGAACTTGGCCAGCCTGCTCTTAAGGAATCCCCGATAGTTGAAATCGGCCCCTTTCACTTTGCTGCCATAACCAAGCGCATAACAGAAACCGCTCAGCACAAAGAAACAGGCCACACCCATATCACCCCCTCCCGGATAAGACGGCAGAGCATGGTGAAAAAATATCACCATTATAAGGATGAACCTCAACGATGTCAACTCCTTTATCATATCGCGAAATTACAAAAATGTGGAAAAGGGGACAGTCCCCTTTTCCACATTTTACTTTAGTTTGATTTCTATCAGGATGTTGTCGGATTGAGCGGCAAGTTCGGAATTGAGCTGTTCGGATGACAATACTGCGCAGATCTCGTTATCGGGTGTGATACAGCTTATGGGGAGCCAGCCTTCAAAGCCGTCAACCCTGAACGGAGCGGAGGCGGCACGGGCAACAAAGTTCCGCGCACGACGCTGGTGCATGATCTGCCTACCCTCTTTCTTGTCCCATATGACTGAATAGAACTCACCGTTCATCACATACTCAAGCCAGAAATACCGTTCGGAATCGGCAATATTAGAGAAATACAGTTTGTTTTTATCTCCGTTACGGCTACGTGTATCGGAATACTCAGGCTTTTCACGGCTATCGCGCGGAATTACATAGAGAGGCTTTTTTGACATGTCGGCCTCCAATGCATATATCGTGTCGTTATACATGTCGGCAAACCTCACGCCTACGCCCGTACGCACCAGATGCCAGTGCTCATGCGGAATTTTATCCTCATAAGACATCATCTGATATAGCTTTCTACTCTCCGGATAGAACACCTTTGAACTGAGCCTAAAATCTGAGTCAAACCCATACAGATAAGGATAGACATTTTCATCATACTCCGGATACAATGCCGTATTCTCAGCTGCGGCAAAAGTTCCGTCATCAAAGGAGGCTCATTTAAAGAGACTCCTTCCATTCAATTCTGTTGTAGGGATCCTGTAAGGAGTCAACACCCCGCTCTCAACATCATATTCAAGAATCTTCTCATGCGGGTCCACATAATAGACCTTGCCAGTCCTGTCATTCCAGAACCAGACCATCGGGTTTGCCAACTCATTAGGCCCGCGCCCCATATTGAATGTCTTTGTAATAAACCGGCCCTCTGCGTCATATAAGGCCGAAGTAGACCAGATAGAAGCCTCCACATTGGTGACGCAGTATTTACCGTTTATCTTACATGCATAAATGCGGGGAATAGGATGCAGATTTACGTCCGTGGTATCCTCCAGGGGAATAAACCTGACGCTTTCCACGATGTTGTCATAACCCAGGAACTCAAGACCGGCATCATCCCGGTCAATAGACAATGTCATAAGGGTATCGGCCGATATCCCTTCCTGTGGGGCAACGCCTCCGTTCCTGTTGCCCTTGCAGGCAACCAGAGAGAGCACACCCATCAAAACCCATAAGCAAACACGTTTCATAACAAAGATATATTGGATGTGGAAAAGGGGACAGTCCCCTTTTCCACATTTTTGTAGTCCCTGTAGCGTTACTTTTTGCGGATGGCAAAAACGTAGATAAGCAGCACCACATTCATCATCAGCGAGTAGAGAATGGCGGGAATTGCCATCTCGGCGCTGTTGAATATGAAGGGGCTGGTGGCAATGGCTATGGCCTGGGCTGCGTTCTGCATGCCCACCTCAATAACCACGGTGCGGCGCTGCTGTGCATTGTTTTTGACCAGACGTGACAGCATGGACGAGCAGAAAATGGCCACCAGAATCAGTGCGGTTACGCATACGGTTATTATTCCCAGATTATCCAGGATGGTCCTGTGGTTCTGGATATAGAACACCGTGATGAGTACCATGAGCAGCGGGAATGCCAGTTTGGAGAGCACCTTATCAGTCTTGGAAGCCGCGTTTGGCCATGAATAGTGCATACCTATTCCCAACATCACAGGCAGCAGCATAAGCAGCAGGTTCTGCTTGATGAGGTTGCCCACCGGCAGAGTAATGCCCACGCTCTCGCCAATCATCTGTGTAGCCCAGCTCATTATGACCGGTATGGTAAACAGCGTGATTATGCTGCTCAGAGCCGTAAGCGTAACCGACAGGGCCACATCACCGCCAGCCAGTTTGGAGAACACGTTTGATGAGCTTCCGCCAGGGGAGCAGGCAATCAGTATCAGACCGATAAAGAACACCGGCCCCAGCCCGAACAGTTTAGCCAGCCCCAGCGCGATTATCGGCAGCAACACCAGCTGTCCGAACAGAGCCACCACAATGGGCCAAGGGTGGCGGAAAACCTTGCCAAAATCCTCAAAACGGAGCGTAAGCCCCAGATCAAACATCAGCAGAGTAAGAATAGGCAATACAATCCAGATAGTATTCATGAATGTTCAACTTTTTCACGCCGCAAAGGTACTACAAATCTCCCTCTCCACCAAAGCCCACCACCTTCGCGGGTGCACCCCCTTACCTTAGGGAGCCAAAAAGCACGTAAAACCATTTTCATCCCTAAGGTGAACAGAAAATAGGCTATATCGCGGGTGCACCCCCTCACCTTAGGGAGCCAGAACGCACGTAGGGCCATTTTCATCCCTAAGGTGCATAAGAAAATACACATTCCCGCGGGCTACCCCCTCACCTTAGGGAGCCAGAACGCAGGTACGGAACATTTCCTCCCTAAGGTGCATAAGGGGAGGGACGCACAAAAAAAATCCCCTCCACACCGATGTAGAGGGGACTCATATCTCACACAGGAGTTGGGGATTCCTGCGTCAAGTCATTTTACTTGAAATCTACATCAGCCCAAGGGATCCATTTCTGAACTTCCTTGTCCTCGAGGGTCTTGTCAACATGCATGATGATGGTGTTGGCATCCTCCTTGCCAAGCAGGAACTTGTCAATGAAGGCCTCTACCTCAGGATACTGGCTCTGGGGCAGCTGGCAGTGACCGTGACCGCCCTGGATTGAGAATCCCATACGGTCCTCGATGCCGAACTTCTTCCAAACCTCACGTGCAGCTACGCATGATACGTAACCGGCCTCATCGGCCAACCACTCATAGTCAGTGTTGCCAAGTACCAGGAGGGCACGGGGGCAAACCAGAGCGCAGAGCTCGTGGTGGTCATACGGAAGCTTTGATACGTTGTCATCCTTCCAGTCCCACATGGACTTCATGAACCAATGCTCATCGGTAGAACCCAGGTTCTCAACCTTACCCAGGGTCTGTGATACACGCCATGCAGCAGCACCACCGCCACCGGGCTCCTGAGCGATGGTAAGAGCGATACGCTCATCCATAGCACCTGACCAGAGAGCCATCTTACCGGCATATGAGCAACCGGTGATACCGATATGCTTCATATCAATCTTGCTGGCAGCACCGACAATCTCCAGACCATCGATGAGACGGCTAACACCCCATGTCCACATTGAGTAGGCACCGTTGTCAACCAGCTCAGGATAGAGACGGTCAAACTCATAGTCGCCACGGTCCTTCTTCTGGCCGCCGCCACCAAAGCCACCCATCTGTGAGTAGCTGTTTACCTGGCTTTCCCTGAAGTTCATGGTAGCGATCTTGCGGTCGCTGAAGAACTGACGGGGCAGGCTGTTATTTGATGCACCGATCATGAGTGGGAACGGGCCGTCACCCTCAGGATAAGTGATCTGAGCGCTGATGGTCAGAGTCTCACCGTTACGGGTAACCTTTACGGTAAGGGTATTGCCCTCAAGAGTAGCCTCGATATCCTTCTTGTCAACCATAGGCTTCTCACCAATCTCATAGTGCTGGAGCTCACGAACGATCTCGGCACGACGCTTCTCCCAATCCTTGAACTTCTTGACCTGCTTGTTGCTGTTTGAGAACTCAAACGGGTTGGGCAGAGTCTCCAGAGCCTTGGCGTCACTTACTGACGGGAAAGCGGGAGCGGGATACTTTGAACCTGCAAATTCCTGGTCATAAACCAGAGGAATTGACTTCTGAGCTGTTACTGATGCTGCAACCAGGACTGCGGATGCAACCAATAAGGATTTAATTCTCTTCATTTATGTAAGTTTATTAGGTTAATGAACTCTCTTAAGCGATGCCAAATATAGGCTTTATAAGTAATATATAGGGTCAACCATATTGTTAAAGCATTCAAAAATGTGGAAAAAATCAGAACCCGATGCGCATTTTGACAGGAAGATGGTCCGAATAGCCACCTTGATAACGGCGCCCGTTGTAAGTACGAAAAGGTTTTACACCTCCGTAATTATCGTCATCCATAAGAAGGAACGGAGCGGCCAGCACATCCGCGTCAATCAGCTCCACACAACCAAGCCCGTTCAGGAGTGAGGCCGATACCACAAACTGGTCATACGTATCCCACTCGCCCTGATACTTGTAACTGCCCTGCTCCACCGCATCCATCACGGTCACCAGTTCCCGGTCATTAAGATCCGCTCCCGATGAATACGGATAAGCCTTAAGTCCCTCACGCAATGCAGGAGCATCAGGTCCGTCATTCAAATCACCCATAATGATGACATACGGTTTACGGCGTACGCTGAAAACGCTGTCTACAGAGTGTCTCACAACACCTGCCGCACACATCCTCAGCTGCTCAGTCTCATCAGTTCCGCCATAACGGCTGGGCCAGTGACAAACATATACATCAAGCGTATCCAGGCTCTCCAGCAGGCCTGTCACATGGAGGATATCACGTGTGGCACCCCCTCCCAGCGGACGCAGGTTCACCCTGAGGCTTTCATACCCTATTAAGCGGAAATAGTTCTTACGGTACAGCAGAGCCACGTCAATGCCGCGCCTGTCCGGTGAGTCAGTCATCACGAACCTGTACCCCGCCTCACGCAGAGCCGACCGTTCAGTAAGGTCTGTAAGCGCCCTCTCATTCTCCACCTCGGCCAGGCCGACGATTCCCGGAGCAGCCTCCTCATCGGCTGCTACAATGACCCTGGAAACGGCATCCAGCTTATTCCAGTAACGGGTGCGGTTCCAATGGTAATCACCATCGGGGGTATATGCGTCATCATCCTTAAGGGGGTCATCATCAGGATCAAAAAGGTTCTCGGAGTTAAGGAACATAACGGTCATTCCCTGCTGTGATTTCAACGACACAGGCAAGAGAGTGCAAACAATCAGGAGGAGTAAAAGACGTCTCATCTATTTGTCTATTCTAATGGTACATACTGATAACAGCCGGCATCGGCACCGGATAAGGGTCTTGGTATGCCGGCCAGATCCACGGTCCACACGGCAGACAGGTCATCGGCTATGCCGCGGGCCCGGGACGCGGAGTCAAGAGCATATACAGACCTATATCCTTGGGTGGAATGATCCACAAAATTATAAGCCCCGTTAGGTTTGGAGTTGAGGTTCTCAAAACGAACATCGCAGAAACGGGTATCGGTGGAATCCTTACACATTATCAATGAGTTGCTCACACTGAACGGAGCTACGGCAGCTACCGTATCGTCAAAAACAGTCATGAACTCAACTGCGTTGCGGCCGGTGATTATGCAGTTACGGAATGATGCGCCTTGCAGCGGATAGCTTTTGCCGTCACGTCTGTCAGACAGCACCACGGTCTTGTCCGAGTAACTCCATACCGATATTCCCGCAATAGTGCAGAACGTAAAGTCCGATATGCCACCTGCAATATCCACGCAACGGCCCACAGCAGCGGTAATCTGAGAGTTTGCCACACTTATCCTGCTGTTCGTGGCCTCAATGCCGTTTCCGGTCACATTATGGATAATTGATGATATGACTGTCAGTTTGGTATCATCAAGGCTGGAGCTGTCGGCTATGACGCCCCAGTTTCCGCCATGGATATCACAGTACTCAAGCACGTTTCCCATACTGCTGCCACGCAGTCTGATGCCGCCCCACTGCCCGTTCAGATAGTCATACGGCAGCTTAGGCAACATAAGGTCCAGACGGTCACCGCGCATCAGGATCACGCTGTCAGCCTTGCCGCGGGCCTCTATCCGCCCGGCCACGTCAAGATAGGCGTCATTATGGAAATAGAGCCTGGCTCCGGGAGCAAGCGTAAGCACGGTACCATCGGCCACAAAAAGGCTGTCATAGATAATGTAAGGCAGGCGTGCGGTCAGTGTCATGTCACTCTCCACCCTCACACCCTTAAGGTAAACCGCGTTCTGTCCCTGTGCCGACAGGCGCACATGCTGCACGTTACCGCTCTCCAGTATGAACCTTATGGAGTCAAACGCATCTGTCAGCGCCGCATCATCCGTACACGGGATATTGACCGACACAAAACAGAACAGGCTGTCACCCGCCGGAATCTCAAGTCCTGTAATCACGGTACCACCTTCACCGTCCAGATTCATACGGAACGGACTGGAGGCACCACCTCCCATCACAGCGTCGAACCGGAGTCCTTCACTGTTATCGTTATATATCATGAATCCGCTCGTAGGGGATGTCACACCCGCAAACACCGTATCAAACTTAATGGTATCGGCCGAGAAGTCAAGCGTATAACGGCTGTCAGTGCTGAAACTCCAGTCATCAGTACATGACCAGAACAACAGCACGGCAATCATCATGTCAAGCAGCCTGAATCTCTTCATTTTGATGTTTGTGTGAGTATTGATGCGCTAAGATAAAACGTAAATCGCAAATAAAAAGTATCTTCGCAGCCTAAAAACAGGAAACACTGAAATGAAAGCCCGTCTACTCAAATTCTTTAAGGACTGGATGCTTGTGATAGGCATGTTTACCGGTGCCGGAGCATACCTTATTTACATGCAGATCCCATCCATTCACACTGCGGGCCCCATCCTTGAAATCATATGCCGTAAGACCCAGCCAATACTGCTGTTCCTTATGCTGTTCATCAGTTTCAGCCGTATAGAACCGCGCCAGTTGCGTCTGCAGCGCTGGCATCCGTGGGACCTGCTGGTACAGATTCTCTCATTCCTGATACTCTCAGGTACGGTAATCTGGGCCATCCACTCCACCGGCCCCGCCGCATCATGGATCCTAAAGCACAGGATACTCTTTGAATCGGCCATGCTCTGCATGATTTGCCCCACCGCAACCGCCTGCGCCGTAGTTACCGGAAAGCTGGGCGGCGACATGGCACAGGTGGTCATGTACACCATACTCATAAACCTGGCAGTATCCGTGGTGGTTCCCCTAACCGTTCCGCTGCTCTACCCCCAGGCCGATATCACATTCGTAGCCGCATTCAGCCGTATCCTGGCCAAGGTATTCCCCCTGCTCATACTACCTTGTCTGAGCGCATGGGCGGTCCGATACCTGATGCCGCGGTTCCACAACTGGGTAGCCTCAAAGATGAACCTGAGTTTCTACCTGTGGAGCGTATCGCTCACCCTGGCCATACTTATGAGCACCCGCGCCATTATACACAGCGGCTGCAGCATATGGACACTCATAGGCGTAGCGCTCACATCCATGACCTGCTGCATATTCCAGTTCTGGATAGGCCGCAGGATCGGTGCCCGTTCAGGCAACCGCATAGAGGCCAGCCAGGCCTGCGGACAGAAGAATACCGTATTCGGAATCTGGATGGGTTACACATTCTGGAACCCCCTTGCATCAGTTGCCGGCGGATTCTACACTATCTGGCATAACGTCCACAACACACGTCAGCTCTACAAAAAAGCCAAAAACAATTGATAATTGGCAATTAACAATTAACAATTGTTTATAAATTTGCATTCAGATGCAAGCATTATTCATTGACAGGATCAAAGAGTATATCTGCAGCAACCGTCTGCTTGACAATGGTGCCAAGGTTGTTGTAGGCCTGAGCGGAGGTGCGGACAGCACGGCTCTGCTTCTGGTACTGCTGCGTCTGGGCTACAAGGTACAGGCCGTTCACTGCAATTTCCACCTGCGCGGAGCCGAGAGTGACCGTGACCAGCAGTTCGCAACAGACCTGTGCGCCCGCCTGGGAGTAGAACTTGAGATCTGCCAATATGATACTAAAGCGTATGCCTCAGAGCATGGATTATCCATTGAGATGGCCGCGCGTGAGTTGCGTTACGCTGATTTTGACCGCATCATGCATAAATGCGGAGCAAGTGCCGTCTGCATAGCCCACCACCGTGATGACTCCGTTGAGACCGTACTATTGAACCTCATCCGCGGTACCGGAATCAAGGGACTCACCGGCATCAAGCCACGTAACGGCCATATCATACGTCCGCTGCTGTGCGTATCAAGACAGGACATTGAGAACTGGCTCCAAGAGTGCGGACAGCCCTACGTGACAGACAGCACCAATCTGGAAACAGACTATACACGCAACAAGATACGCCTGGGCCTGTTACCCCTGATGCGTGACATCAACCCGTCAGTGGATGAATCCATAATGGCAACAGCCTGTCATCTGCAGCAGGCATATGACCTCTACGCTCCGGCCATCGATGATATCCGCAGCCAGGTAATCACAGAGCATGACGGGGTATTGGGCATCGGCATAGAAAAACTGCGCTCCGTACCCTCCGTGCAGGGATTCCTATTTGAGATTCTGTCACCGTTGGGATTCAATGACGCGCAGATATGCAGTATTGCACATTCACTTGATTCACAGACAGGAACGCGGTTCCTGTCTACCACACATCAGGTCATAAAGGACCGTGACCGGTTCATGGTATCGGCATTAGAGATACAGACAGAGGACTATATAACAATGGATATTGATGATGGAGCCACAGCGGTTCTGCCATCCGTAGGCACGATTACGGTCAGCACCGCCCCCGCCGGTACCCCTATATCAGCAAACCCAAACATTGCCACATTTGATGCAGCTCTCATAAAAGGGCCCATCACCATAAGGAGATGGCAGGAGGGCGACTGGTTCATACCGTTCGGCATGAAAGGCCGCAAGCTGGTAAGTGACTATCTCACTGACCGCAAGGTCAGCGCTCTTGAAAGACAGAAGCAGATGGTTGTCACCTGCGCATCTGGCATTATATGGATTCTGGGACAACGCAGCGATAACCGCTACCGCGTAACAGATACAACCGTAACACAACTGATACTAACATTGTCATGAGAAATTTATTCAGAATAACCGCATCGGTCATAGCCTTGCTCATATTGTCAGGTTGTCAAAAGGAATCTGATGATGATGCCACAAACGGCATCATCCAGCCACGCGAATGGTATGAGATCATAAAAACCGATACCCTGACAGGTGATGCCATGATAACTGAATTCTCAGATATCATAAAGATGACAACTGACGGTCCGGACATGGTAAGAGTCTCATTCTACTATCATTCCATGTCTGATACCACCATGCTTACACTGTCCGGTTGCACCTGCTGGCCCGTAAATGCAGAGTCATGCTCTGAAATCTGGCTGGAGGACCACTACACATCCACCGATTGGGCTCAATGCCCGTCACAGACCTCACAACCGGGAATGATAATAGCATCATCAAATAATGCCATATTCATAGGTGCCGATTATCAGGGGCTGGGATATACTTCTGATCTGCCACATCCCTATTTCAACTCGGTGGTGCTTGCACAACAGAACGCGGATTGTTTCAAGGCCGCCATCCAGGTCATCAAAGATTTTGGACCGGATCTTGATGACACGTACCATACTTATAATTACGGCTATTCTCTGGGAGGTTCCATAGCACTTGCACTGGTCCGCATCACGGAATCTGACCCGGAGCTTAAACGCATCATACATCTCAAGAAAAGCTACTGCGGCGGTGGCCCGTATGACCAGACTATCATGATGAGAAACTTCTTGTCCCAGCCCGATGATAAGCTGAGTTATCCCGTAGCAATCCCGCTCGCCATAAAAAGCATTTTCATTTCAAGTCCCACATTCAGAGCCAGATACAGCGAGCAGGACTTTTTCACTACTGAACTATTGGAGAGCGGTCTGCTCAAGAAGATAGAAGATAAGCAGATACCATCGCACGTACTAAATGACATATTTCTGGAAGCAGGTTTCAATACTGTCCGCACCCTGTTACGTGAAGAAATAATCCAGGGTGACTGCCCCGCAGCAACAGATTTGTATAATGAGTTGAGTAAACTGGACCTGACTCAGGGCTGGACTCCTACAACACCAATACTGTTCTACCACTCCAAAGCAGACAAAGTAGTCCCTATAGAATGTGTTGACCAAATTAAGGATAACATGCCCGACAACCCCAATATAACATATCTGTTAAGGAACGGTGCTCACGTTATGGAAGGTTTGATCTTCTTTTTGTCATTGTTTTACGGTTCAATTTAAACACGCCTATGATTATAGAGAATGATATTCTGAGTGCCGTCATTGACATTCACGGAGCAGAGTTGACAAGTCTGAAAAAACATGGCAGTGACGAGCAGCTGATATGGAACGCTGATAATAAATACTGGGGCCGTCATGCACCCATGCTGTTCCCCATTGTAGGCAAGGTATGGAACGGCCAGTATAGCGTAAACGGAACCAAATACAACCTGCCGCAGCACGGTTTTGCCCGCGACAATGATTTCAAGGTACTCTGCAAGGATACCGACAGCATAGTGCTGGGTCTTGAGTCCAATCCGCAGTTACTCAAGGTCTACCCCTATCCCTTCCGCATAGAGGCCACATACCGCCTTACTGACAACATACTCAATGTAGAGTGGCGTATCAAGAACCCCGGCCCTGACCCCATCTATTTCCAGATAGGCGCCCACCCCGGATTCAACTTCCGCGATTTCAGCAAGGATGATCCCATACACGGATATTTCCGTCTCACCCAGGCCGATGAGCCCGTAAGCCAGCTTATCATAGGCATTCTCACCCCCGACGGATACCGCAGTGACAACGCCTCAATGATGGCCCTTGACTCCGATGCCATGCTGCCCATCACCCCCGGGCTGTTCAACAATGACGCCATTGTGCTTGAGGAGCACCAGATAGACCAGGTGATCCTCTATGACAAGGATTGCAACCCTTACATAGCGGTAGAGACACAGGACGCTCCCGTTTGGGGTCTCTGGTCACCACCTTTAAAGAATGCCCCGTTCGTATGCATAGAGCCCTGGATGGGCCGATGTGACTATAAGGGCTATGACGGTGACATATCGGGACGCGATTATATAAACCGTCTGGAACCCGGCAAGAGCACCGCATTCACCTACCGGGTACAGGTACTGTAAAACAGATCGGGCCGACTTCATCAAGCCGGCCCGATTCTTTATATTGAAGTAACCTGATTACTTCTTGGCAGCAAGAGCCTGAGCTACGTCAACGGCGCAAGCTACAGAGCAACCTACCATCGGGTTGTTACCGATACCCAGGAAACCCATCATCTCAACGTGTGCGGGAACTGAAGATGAACCTGCAAACTGAGCGTCTGAGTGCATACGACCCATGGTGTCAGTCATACCATATGAAGCGGGACCGGCAGCCATGTTATCGGGATGCAGGGTACGGCCTGTACCACCACCTGAAGCTACTGAGAAGTAAGGCTTGCCAGCCAGAACACGCTCCTTCTTGTAAGTACCTGCTACGGGGTGCTGGAAACGTGTGGGGTTGGTTGAGTTACCTGTGATAGATACGTCAACACCCTCCTTCCACATGATAGCTACGCCCTCACGAACGTCATCGGCACCATAGCACTTAACCTTGGCACGGGGACCGTCGCTGTAAGGAATGGTCTTAACGACCTTGAGCTTACCGGTGTAGTAGTCAAACTTGGTCTGAACATATGTGAAACCGTTGATACGGCTGATGATCTGTGCGGCATCCTTACCCAGACCGTTCAGGATAACGCGCAGGGGCTGCTTACGAACCTTATCGGCCTTAGCGGCAATCTTGATGGCACCCTCAGCGGCAGCGAATGACTCGTGACCGGCCAGGAATGCAAAGCACTGTGTCTTCTCAGAGAGCAGACGGGCAGCCAGGTTACCGTGGCCAAGACCTACCTTACGGTCATCGGCAACTGAACCGGGGATGCAGAAGCTCTGCAGACCGATACCGATGTTCTCGGCAGCCTTAACGGCGCTCTTGTCACCGGTCTTCTCACCCTCCTTGAGAGCGATGGCGCAACCTACAACGTAAGCCCACTTGGCGTTCTCAAAGCAGATAGGCTGAGTCTCCTCACAAGCCTTGTAAGGATCGATGCCGTAGCTGTCACAAATCTGGTTTGCCTCTTCAATTGAGGAGATTCCATGCTCCTTAAGAGCAGCGAGGATCTGCTTGATGCGACGATCCTGTGATTCGAACTTAACTTCTCTAATCATAGTAGTATCTCCTTATTCTTTACGGGGGTCAATAAACTTAACTGCACCGGCCTCCTTGCTGAAACGTCCGTAGGTTGAAGTAACCTTCTTCAGAGCCTCGTTGGCATCGGTACCCTTCTTGATCTCATCCATGAGCTTACCAAAGTTGATGAACTCATAACCGCAAACCTGATCGTCCTTGTCAAGAGCGATGCGGTTTACATAACCCTCGGCCATCTCAAGGTAACGAACGCCCTTGGCCTTGGTGCCGTACATGGTACCAACCTGGCTGCGCAGGCCCTTACCAAGATCCTCCAGACCGGCGCCTACGATCAGGCCACCCTCTGAGAATGCGCTCTGTGAACGACCGTAAACGATCTGCAGGAACAGCTCACGCATAGCGGTGTTGATAGCGTCGCAAACCAGGTCAGTGTTCAGAGCCTCAAGCAGAGTCTTACCCTGCAGGATCTCAGCAGCCATAGCAGCTGAGTGAGTCATACCTGAGCAACCGATAGTCTCAACGAGAGCCTCCTCAATGATACCGTTCTTGATGTTCAGAGACAGTTTGCATGCACCCTGCTGAGGAGCGCACCAACCAATACCGTGGGTATAGCCTGAGATATCCTTGATCTCCTTGGCCTTGATCCACTTACCCTCTTCCGGAATGGGAGCGGGACCGTGCTTGGGTCCTTTCTGGACTACGCACATGTTTTCAACTTCTTTTGAGTAAATCATAAATGGAATATGGTTTTTTATGATGAATTCTTAACAGGATGCAAAATTACTCTTTTTTCGTTTCTATTGGATAGAACTTGTGTTATCTTTAATAAATTTGCGGTTGAATTATTCAGAAACCATAGACAGTCATGAAAAGAAACATAATACGCACGTTGTTTGCCTCATTTATGGCATCGGCCCTTTTCCAGGCTTGCGGTCCCATGGAGCCCTCCACTTATGAGGAGGTGTTTGCCCGTTTTGCATCGGTCCAGTACAAGGATGATGCCGCATCGCTCAACATAGACTATACCGGCGAGGTATTCAATCTGCGCAATTTCCGCACTGCATCCGATATGCAGCGCTTCAGGGTCCAGAACGGCGACCGCGTATTGGCTATCATGAGACTATACGCAACAGGCACCATAGACAACCAGAAGATTACAGTTGACAGCCTGTACAAGATTCCGGTAGAGAAGGTAGCAGAGTCACAACCTGCCGATACCATGAATCTCTACTATCTGTTCAACCCCGTCTGGAAATATACTCTGGGAACCAAGCAGTATCCCACCATATGGTCACAGGGACACTATGTAAACCTGACCCCGTACGTATACGTAAAGACTGACCAGGCTAAGGTTGAATTCATGCTCTACCCAAGAGGAGTTGTCCAGGATACACTTGAGTTCATCATGTACTCGGATATTACGGACTGCTATAACCCTACAGCCTATTCAACCCCCTACCAGACAATGTTCTGCTTTGACATGTCATCATTGAGGGATCCCGTGGCCGATGCAGTTGAGAACCACCGTCGTGACAGCCTGCTCAGCAAGTTTAACGGAAAGGACTCAATGTACGTGCATGTATTCATGCCGGATTCAGTACGTGTGCCCACCCATTTCCAGAATGATGAGACCGGTAAGGACACCATAATCGATATCTTCTATTCACCCAAGGTATCCGCCAAGATTGCCATACCGCTTGATTTCTGATAACTCATGGCCAAGCGCACTGCGTCCAAGAACGTAAACATAAAGAACAAGCGCGCCACGTTTGACTACGAGCTGCTTGATACCTGGACAGCCGGCATTGTGCTCACCGGAACGGAGATAAAATCCATCCGTGAAAGCAAAGCCAGTCTGGCCGATACCTACTGCACATTCATAAACGGTGAGCTCTGGGTAAAAGGCATGCACATAGCCCAGTATTTCTACGGTTCATACAACAACCACGACGCCCGTCGTGACCGCAAGCTGCTGCTCACCAAGAAGGAGCTCCGCAAACTTGCCGCCGAGAGCAAGAATCCCGGATTCACCATCGTCCCCACCCGCCTGTTTATCAACGATACCGGGCTGGCCAAACTCGTCATCGCCCTGGCCAAGGGTAAGCATGAGTATGACAAGCGGCAATCCATCAAGGAGAACGAGGATAAGCGGGAAATGGCTCGGGCTTTCAGGGTATAAGGCTGCACCACACTACCAGCCGTTTAAACGGCTGGCTACCATAATCCAATGCCTACGGCATTACCCTGTGCCGTTAGGCACATAATAGGGGTAGCCAGCAGTTTCAACTGCTGGATCTTTCCAAACATAAATACGTTTCCCCATGCGTGTATACCTAATCCGCACTCGGTTTCCAGCTGCACACACCAGCAAGGTTTCCAGTTGCACCCAGTAAAACGGAATCCCGACAGCGAAGCGTTGTCGGGATTTCGTTTTACCCGGCCTGGAAGGCCGGCAG
>JBGUVW010000027.1:0-14130 GCA_045220475.1 Bacteroidaceae bacterium | reverse complement strand
GGATGGTTGGAGCGTATGGCACAGGGTGTATATAAGATAGCAGGTAGTACGCCTACCCTATTTGGTGCCGTGTCAGCATACAACAAGCAGCTGGGGAAAGCGTGCCATGTAGGAGCGGCATCGGCCCTGGACCTGAGAGGCTACTCCCATTTTGTGGCTATGGGTAAGCCTACGGGCTATCTGTTCACCGAGAAAGAGTCACGACTGCCGGGATGGATGACAGGGACGGA
Source organism: Bacteroidaceae bacterium (assembly GCA_045220475.1). Lineage (GTDB taxonomy): Bacteria > Bacteroidota > Bacteroidia > Bacteroidales > Bacteroidaceae > Colenecus. The sequence goes on along the minus strand of JBGUVW010000027.1, from coordinate 13,900 downwards.
ATGGGATATGACGGTGAAGTACTTCACGACATCGGTGTTTGGAGGGGACACAGGATTGGAGAACTATGACCTGAATGGCGCGGAGCTGTTGATATCAAGCCCTGAGAGGGCCATGATGGAGTGTCTGCACCTGTCGCCCGAACAGTTCACGCTGCTTGATACATACTACGTGATGGAGATGATGACCACCCTACGGCCTACGCTGGTACAGAAGCTGTTGGAGGAATGCACATCGATAAAGGTTAAGCGGCTGTTCCTGTATATGGCCGGGAAAGCAGGTCACAGCTGGGTAAACGCGCTTGACACAACCAGGGTGAACCTGGGCAAAGGCGTAAGGAATATATCCGCCACAGGCAAGTTTGACAGTAAATACCAGATAATAATACCGACAGAATTGTTTGACTATGAATAGAGAATACGCCGAGAAGGTGGAGATACTGCTGAGAGTTCTCCCTATTGTGATGGATGAGAAGGTTTTATCAGGGACACTGCAGCGAGATTGAGATACTGGAGGGCGAAGGACTGGAGGACTTTGCCATAGACCAGATGGAACGGCAGCTGCAGCTGGCCAAGGCCAAGCGCGAGAAACGCCAGCAGGCGGCCGCCATGACGGCGTGAGCGAAAAAACAGGAAAAAGAAGCAAAAAGCAGATACAATATGTTTATACATAAGTACTTATGTATTATATATCTGTATAGAGTATAAGAGAAGTGCATTTCTGCATTTTCTGCATTTTCCGCATTATCAAAGTAACGCAGGTGCGGACGTTTTGATTACCATCCATAAGAAGTAAAACACACCAAAGCTATATACTGTTGACAAAAATGAAAAGTATGATAGTTTTCTTATCGTAAATAATAAGTAAGTTTGTACTCAATCTGTTTCTAAGATGGTTAATGAGGTTTTACATACAATCCCTACTGAAGGAGAACAGCCTTCTCAGTTTGCAGAGAGAGTTGGCGTTATGTATGCAAAAGCTTCAGCCCAGAAGGATAAGAAAACTAAAGGTCAGTTCTTTACTCCAAATGCCATTTCCAGATTTATGGGAGAACTGGCAACTCCTAATCATAACAAATCAATTTCTATTCTGGATCCAGGTTGCGGAACAGCCAATCTTTCATGCGCCTTGATAGAGCACCTTGTTGAGAGCTCCCACCCAAGTGAAATAACCCTGACACTTTACGAGACGGACAAGAAAGTAATCCCTTACACCAAGCAGGTGCTGGCTTATTTGAAGACTTGGTGTCATGATATGGGAGTTAAGCTGAATAACATACTTAAAGAAGAGGACTTTGTGCTTCAAAACTATGAAAGCCTGAAGGAAGAAGTTACTCTTTTTGGAGAGATGTATTGCTCAGATAAATTTGATTACATTATATCCAACCCTCCCTATTTCAAGCTGGCAAATGATGACATACACACTAAAGCTTGTGCCAGCATAGTGGATGGACAGGCTAATATATACGCCCTGTTCATGGCCATCTGTTCAAGATTGCTGCATGATAATGGTCAGATGATATTTATTACCCCCAGAAGTTTTGCTTCAGGAAGATATTTCCAGTCATTCAGGAACTATCTGTTCAAGCACGTCTATATAGACTTTATACATCTTTTCAATACCCGAAAAGATACTTTCTCAAAGGATGAGGTGCTCCAGGAACTTGTCATTATGAGGATGCACCCGGCTAAGAATGCCACATCAATAACAGTATCTTTCAGTCAGGGCATTAAGGATCTGGATAAACCGAACAAGAAGCAATATGCGGCAAAGGATATAGTGGATGTTGACAGTGCAGAAAAGGTTGTCTATCTACCTGTAGATAGACACGATGAAGCGATCTTGAACCTATTCCGCTCTTGGGACGGAAATATGGAAAAGTATGGCATCAGGATCTCAACCGGACCGGTAGTGGCATTCAGGGCGTACGATTACATTGAAAATACCCCAGCGGATGATACTGTACCTCTATACTGGCTCCATAATGTAGTAAAGATGCTATGCGACCACCCTGTCCAGAAGAAAGATAAGGGACAATACATAAAAGTGGCTCCTGGAACAAAAGCTATGTTGCTCCCGAACAAGAACTATGTGCTATTAAGGAGGTTCAGTTCCAAAGATGACAGCAGCCGATTGGTTGCAGCACCATATTTTGGTAATATGACGGAGTATGAATTTGTTGGAATTGAGAATAAATTGAACTATATTTACCGTCCGAAAGGGCATCTGCGCAGAGATGAAGTAATGGGCCTCACGGCATTGCTTGACAGCGATATTTTTGATGCATACTTCAGAACATTCAACGGAAACATTAACGTGAGTGCAACAGAATTGCGTATGATGCCACTACCGGCTATTGAAACCATACGAGAGATTGGTAAGAAGATTATTTTAAGAAACAATTACTCCATTGATTATATCAATGATCTGGTCATGGAATACTTTAAAATAGATAAGTAATGAGCAAAATCACAGAAGCACAAGAGATACTGAAAGAGCTGGGACTGCCCACTGCGCAGCAAAACGAATTGTCGGCATTGACACTACTATCACTTTGCAGTATTAAGGAAGATATGAAATGGTCTGGGGCAACGCGTTCAAGTCAACGCATTACCAAAGAAATCATGGCTTTTGTGAATGAGAATTACAAGGCAGATGCACCATACGCCCCAAATACGCGTGAGACATTCCGCCGTCATGTTCTCCACCAGTTTATCCAGGCTGAAATTGTCAATTACAACCCTGATGACCCTACATTACCGGTAAACAGCCCCAACGCCCACTATGCAATTACTCCGGAGGCGCTGAAAGTGATTAAGTCTTATGGTACCACCAGCTGGAAAAAACGTGTAAAGGAATTTACCGATAATATTGAGATATTAAGAGACAAATATGCCAAGGAGCGTCAAATGCATCGTATCCCCCTTACTATAGAAGGAAATGAGTATTACCTTTCTCCAGGTCCTCATAACGAAGTACAGGCAGCCGTAGTTGAAGAATTTGCACCAAGATTTGCACCCGGCGGAAAGCTGCTTTACATTGGTGACACTGAAAACAAGGATCTATATGTAAACTCAGCTGCTCTTGCAACATTGAACCTACCCATTACCGAACACTCCAAACTGCCGGATATTGTTATAAGTGATGACAATAAAGGCTGGCTGTTCCTTATTGAGGTGGTTACATCGCATGGACCGGTATCAGCCAAACGAGTTGTTGAACTGGAAGAGTTTACAAAGGACTGTCCGTATGGCATTGTCTATGTCACAGCTTTCCCGAATGCGAAAGAGTTCAAGAAATATGTAGATGATATTGCTTGGGAAACAGAGGTTTGGTTATCAGACACCCCGGATCATATGATTCATTTCAACGGCGACAGATTCATTGGACCGAGATAGCAACAAACATGATATCAATCCCCGCTACCAAGAGCAGACGGTAGCGGGGATTGATTGTTTTTGATTGTATGATAGTCAATCTATCAGGATGAGACGGTTTTCAGTCTCATCCAGACGGACATGATGATTGAAATCTGTACTACGGCCGTCATTCACGGCCGATATGTTAATGCCTCTATTCCGGAACTCATCTATGAGTGCCGCGATACAGCTGGCACGGACAGAAGTCCAGCCGGTGTTACCGACCTCCCTATTAAACGACTCTACTAAACTCTGTGATGATGCTACAGCGAAGCGTGCAGCGTACTCTTGATAGTACTTGTTGTGAGATTCTGTACTCATAATTAGGATCTTGTTTTGAAGTTATACATTAAACTACCACATCGTACCTTGACCACCGTGGCATCCTAAGTTGCTCGGTTGGTGCGGTGGGCCCTTGGGGGCTCCTGCTCTTGATGCTGGGACAAAGGTATGAAGAATATTGTAATGCAGGTAGTTTTTTGTATGTTTGCAGATAAATAATGACCTAATTATGAAAAGGATTATCTCATTGCTTTACATATCTGCCCTATTTCTGGGCATGATATCTTGTGATGATAAGATTAGTGGAGAAGACAACTTTGAGCCCACAGACTATACAGTGAAGGGTAAGGTTGAGAAGGGACCGTTTATTAGCGGTTCAACTATAAACCTGCAGCCGATGAATGTGAAGATGGTACCGACTGGCAGCACATTCTCTACGACCATAGCAGATAATGCAGGTAATTTTGCCTTCAATACTGCTACATTAGAGACACCTTATGCACAGCTGACAGCCAACGGTTATTTCTTTAATGAAGTGACAGGCCGGTTATCAATTGGCACGCTTTCATTAAGAGCTGTAGCAGACCTTTCAGAGCAATCAACTGTGAACGTCAACATACTGACACACTTAAAATATACCAGGATCCTGAACCTAGTTGAGAAGGATAACAAGACCTTTAAGGAAGCCAATAAGCAGGCCCAGGAAGAATTGCTTAGTGCTTTTGGACTACAGAAATATGCTGATACTGATGTTTCTAATTACAGCATCACTGCTGGCACTCCGGAAGCTGGCGCATTAATTGCCATTTCATCACTCATCCTATGTACCAGGGGCGAAGCTCAAACAACAGAATATTTAGCAAAACTGAGTAAGGAATTTGGTGAGAATGGTGCTTTTAGTGATGAAACTAAAGAGACTATCAAGAGAGACCGCAATACCATTATGCCGGGATTACGCGGCATAGAGGAGAATATCAAGAATAGGTATAAAGAACTTGAACAGACTGTTGTGGTTATGCCTCTTGAACACTTCTTTGATTGGGATGATGATGGTGTTGCCGGTAATGAATTGTACGATTCAACTAACCCACCGACATTCAGTAAAACAGCCATAAACGTTCCAAAGGAAGGTGGTGAATACTCTATCACTATCACTTCTGACATACCCTTATACCTTAAACAGAATGATATAGGTGGTAGTTTATATAATGATGGTCCGTTGAATGATATTGATCTTGAAAATTACTGGACCGAAATATATGATCCCTATAACTATGGACCAGGTAGTATTGAAGATACTATTATTGGCAACAACCTTAAATTGAAAGTTTCAGAGACAAAAACAAGAAAAACATCAACTACCTATATACCCCTTTATGACGTCGTAGGGAATCTGGTTGCAACCATAAAGGTAACCCAGGATGGAAACCCCTCACTTTCCTTACCCCGTCTTGGCTCTGATGCTTTTAGTGTTGTCTTAGGTGCCTTTGCCTCCCTTGAGTGGGTTATGTATTATATGGCAAATGAAGTCAACGGATATGGCAATTATGAAGGTGCTCTTCTAAAAGCGCCAATTGATGTAAATAGCTATGATTTATGGCATAGGTATTATGATGTCTTAAATCGTATGAACACTGTAAAGTGGGTGGATGAATTGCATGAGTCTGCATTTGGCGCCCCATGTTCATTGTTTAATGCGATTGTATATTTTAACATGGTAACTCTTTGGGGAGGTGTTCCTTATGTAACCCAGCCTCAGATAGATGACTCTACTCCAGTTAATATAATCAGATTATCTGAAGATGAATTATTGGATACACTCCAGGCAATAGTAGAATCAACAATACCTGAACTTGAAGAAAAGAAGAATATATATGACAGAGACCAAGGCTTCTTTTTCTGCTCAAAGGATGTTGCACGTTTACTGCTTGCCCATATACACATGTATCGCAACCAATACGATGAGGCTAAATCATATTTAAGTGAAGTTGTGGCTACCAACCATTATAGCTTAGCATCAGACAGTGATATAGTTATGGGCATTATGCATTCTATTCCGCCCCGTTATGAACAGTATATTACTATACCTTTGTTTACCTATTCTGACGTACTGTTATCTCTTGCCGAATGTGATAATATTTTAGGCAATACAACCAGTGCTTGGGAGAATGTAAGAAAGGTAGCCGATAATTTCAAAACATTTGAAAACGAGACTGAACCTGAAGGTTTATTAGAATATATTAGTGCAATCCGTAGGATATCAATGCCAAATGTTGTAGGCAGATTTGCATTCCTGAAGCGTACAGGTTTAGCAAAGTCTGAGTTAGGACTGGAGGATTATCAGCTGCTGTTCCCTATACCTGCGATAGAGATCCAGAAGAATCCTAATCTGACTCAAAATCCGGGATATTAATGCTCCACCGACATAATGTTATTTAATTCAGTTCTTCTTCTGTGATGGAGAGTTCTGAAGGTGGATTATCAATGTCCACTGTTGTGGTGAACTTTACTTTTTTACCTGAATACGAGGTAGAAATAAGTTCAAAGAGCCAGATGCTGCCCTCTTTATGAGTAATGCAGCACTCTTCTTTTGGATTATTATAATTCTCAAACAAATTATGCTCTGTTTCTTTCCATAGTTCCCAAACAGATTTGTTATTCTTTAGACTGAATCTTGCAACGCCAAATTGTTCACCAGTATATCCCATTATGACAACATCTTCTGTGGAAACAAATTTTACGCCCAAATCTTTATGTGATATATAATCTACAAATCTTAAAGCATTCCTTTCTAGTGTATATAATGTATCACCTTCAAAGCTGAAACACACATCATTGTAAAATAGACAATTTAAACCACTTACAACACGATTGCAATCAACATCGTAGAAGGTTTTATAACTTGATGGAGTCTTAAATTCTACTTTTGCAATTGCTCCACCATCTAAATCTTCCCAACTTCTTAAAGCCCATATTACAATTTCAGAACTACCTGATTTAAGATAATCAAAAGGAAAAAAATTATTGCCTTCATATCTAAACCTTACAGTTTTGCTTTCACCGTAACCTATATTATAGGAGTATGAATTTAATATTGTATCAGGAGAAATGTACTCAGATACTATTGCTGCTTCATCTACATTTACAACCTTTATGTATAGGTGTTTTTCTTTTACCCCATACAGGTAAATGGCCATACAACCCAATGATTCATTGTTTTTATAAGCCAAATTCTTTTCTGCGATTGATTCCTCTCCTTTAAAGAAAGTATCAAGAATTTGCTTTAGATTATCGTTTAGTACTGAATCAGGAATGCCATAAGCTGTATGGTAGTCTATATTATTGGGTACCTCATATTGTTCTTTATCGTTAGGTTTCTCACATGATGCAACTACACAGGCTACAATTATCCCTATCAATAGTCCTTTAGTGAATATCTTATTCATATATGCAAGTTTGTTATTTGTCTTCAAAGATATGCATTTTGTTTTATAATGTTTCCATCTGCAGGAGCCGGACTATGGGATTGGGGAGCATCGTGGAGCAGCGTAAAGCGGAAGGCCTTGTAGGATCCCGTTAAGAACGGCGCATGTTTGAGGCATGTTACACACCGTAGGTGGGTAAAAATGCCGAGTTCGACGTTTAGGGTCCGGAGGGGCCTGGAGTAGCTGCGGAGCGTTGTCTCCCCAATCCCATAGTCCGGCGGTGCTTAATATCGAGCATCGGCCTAAACCCCATCGGCCGTAAATCGGAAGAAAAGTGTATCTTTGCGGGAAATAAGAGCTACGGGACTATGATTTGTAATGAGTGGAAGGAGTTTTTCGGGGAGTTCAAGAAGATACTGCAGGGCACGGAGGTGAACTGCATGCAGACGACGGCAGAGGGAGTCAGGATGTCTATTTTGCCGGAATCTAAGCTGGGGTTTTTGCCGCAGGAACTCAAGAATATGAACATATCACTTAATGCCTCGAATATGAACATTGGGAGTACGAAGTTGGTAGAGGCGTTCAGGAAGCTGGGCTTTGACTATAAGGATGATAAAGATGGATTCAGCTGTTATCAGCGTTGGTATGACCTGGATAAGGGTGATGCAAAGGATTTGGCCCAGCTGATTACTGAAGCCCACGCGCTGCTGGGAGTTACTGTTCCCCCTATTGAGGTGGAGCTGGCGTATTTCCCGCGGACTATGTCAAGGATGTTTATGTAATGTTGTAACAACATGAAATAAAGAAGGACCGGTGAGGATTGCTCATCGGTCCTTCTGCGTAAAGGGGGACGTTAATCGGAGTCAGGTTCAATCTCTTCAAGGAAGACGGTGAGGTCTGTGTCCTCATAGACGTCGATGTCGCGGTGAGAGCCGTCGAAGTGGCTGTCATCGGACCAGCCGGTGATGCGCCAGCCTGGTGCGGGGGTAACGTCAATCTCGACCGTCTGCTCATAGTGGACGGCATCGGTGTTACCGGTTACGGTACCGCCTTCGGGCGGGTCACACTCTACGTGGACGTAGTATGTGGCATCGGACTCAAGGATGGCTTCGAAGTAACGCGGCGTGTAGCGGTCCAGATAGAAGCGGCGTACCAGAGCTGTCTCATTGTCATCATCATCCCAGTGAACCAAGTGGAAGCCCTCATTGGGGGTTACTGAAATCTCCACAAGTTCACCCAGGTGATATGTGCCGCTACCGGTGGTCTCACCGTAGTAGGTGTCAACCGATATGCGTTTGGTCTCAGTCTTGTGACGGAACTCGGCTATGATATCATAGTCACGGTTGGCTACGAGGGTACGCGGGTTCTGGGTGTTGCCGTCACTCCAGCGGACGAACTCGTAGTTCTCATCATGCGGTACTGCAGTAAGAATGACCTCATCGCCGCGGTCAAAGCTGCCGCAGTCAACATCACCCTCAGACTGGATATCACCGAAGCCATAGACGTTCACGTTCCAATACAGCTCATAGCTGTTGCGGATGGCCACGAATACTGCAGTGAGGTTGACATCGGAGTTCATGACCACGTCACGCTCCGGATTGTGGTTGTCCGGCTGATCCTGCCAGTGGTCAAACTCCCAGCCGCTGGACGGCTCGGCAACCAGGTGCGCAGTCTCGCCCGGACGATACATGCCTCGGCCGCTTACCTGGCCACGGTATGTGGGGCTTACGTTAGCGGTAAGACGGTAGTGCTGGTCATAGACAAAGACGGGCTGCAGCTGGTAGTCACGGTCCATGATGAGGTTGCGGGGGTTGAGGGTATTGCCGTCACTCCAGCGCAGGAACGTGTAGTTCTGCGTGGGTGTGGCATGGATGCCGATAACGCTGCCCTCATTGTACTCATTTGAGCCCATGCGGCTGACTGTTCCCATGGTGGGATCAGGATTGCTGATGTCAAGGCGGTACTGGACCGGAGTACCAGGCACGAAGATTGGCGTGATGAGCTGCTCACCCGACTTCTCTCCGGTACTGGGATTCACGTAGAAGTAACGCAGGAACACTTTGGGCTTGGACTCGTTGAGAGTACCGAACTTGGAGGTGTAGGACGGCATGAGGTTGATGGCCTGGGCCACGGGGTTAAGCGGGTCACAGAATGTGCTGCCACGGCCCACGCCTGTTATGGTACCGACCGTTTGGGGTGCGGTGGCCATGAGCACGAGCTTGAGGCCCGGCTGCTGCGGGGGCTGGTTAAGGCGCAGTATGAAGCTGCTGCTGGAGATGGCGGCCATAGCTGCTGCAGGCTGCTCTACCCCACTGAGCTCCGGAGGAGTTACGAGGGGCTGGCCACCACAGCGGACTACCCAGAAGTTGAGGCGCAGGTAGAGGTTGCTGCCGGTGAGCTGGGCACGCTGGCCGAGGACACGGCGGCCACTCTGCGACTTGGCGGCATTGTTCCACTGCACTATCTGGGGCTGGGTGAGATTCTTCCAGGACTGCGTGAGCAGGCGGAAGATGCTCTTGATGGTAGCCTGGTCGGCAGTACGCTTCTTGGAGCCCGTTCCGCGGGTGCGGATGAAGATGGCTCCCTTATTGCTTGAGGCGGTTACGCCCTTGGCAGAGCCTGACATACGGTCAAATGCTATTGATGGTTTGTATCTCATAGTTATTTGATTTTTAGGTTCTTTTAGTCGGCTATCGCCTTTGTAAAAGCGACAAAGCCGAGCGAAACAAAAGTCCCCAAGGGGAAACCCCGAGGGGACTGGTTGTTACACGGGTTGGCGTGTAAGGATTAAAGGTTAATCCTGGTCATCGCCATTGTCGCCGCCGTTGCCGCCGTTACCGCCAGCGCCACCACCGGCATTCTGCTGACCCTCATCGAAGGGGTCATTGGTCTGACCCAGCTCTACCTCCTTGAGGATGTCGGCCGACTTCTCGCCGGTTACGGCATTCACAAAGAAATAGCGCATGAAGATCTTGGGACGGCCTGCGCTGGGAGCGCCGTTCTTATTGTCATAAGCGGCCTTGATGTCCATGGACTCGGCCACGACGCTGAACGGGTCAGCGAAGGCTGAAGCCTTGTCAAAGGCGTTGCTTATGCCGTGGCTGGTGGGGGCACTGGCCTCAATCACCAGACGGAGGTTGGCCACGTTCTCAGGGATGCTGAGAAGGGTGAAATTGAAGGCCTGCTCTGTGAGCTGTACGGTTGCAGCTGCAGGAGCATCGACACCTACCAGTGCAGGCGGGTTGGCCACTGCATTGCCTCCGCAACGGATGATCCAGAAGTTGAGGCGCTGGTAGAGGTTGAGTCCGGATATCTTGGCACTGGAGCCGAGGATGGAACGGCCGGCCTGACTTTGGGCAAGGTTGTTCCATGCCTTGATCTGGGCTACGGTGAGGTTCTTCCAGGACTGCGAGAGCTGCTTGAAGATACCCTTGACGGTTGACTGACTGGCGGTAGTGGTCTTCTTGCCATAACCGCGGTTACGGAGATACTTGCGGCCCTTGGCCTTTGCTGCGGTTACGCCCTTGGCGGAACCTGACATCTCCTCGAACGCAATTGAAGGTGCATACTTCATGATTTTGATGTTTTTAATGGTTAACTGAAAATTGTTTGTTGTTCACGGTTGATATATTGTAGCTACGTATATCCTATAGGTTGGTCTGGCAGATGCGGTCATCGGTACGGCGCTGGCCGCTAAGGCCTGTGGCCACATCCATCCAGCTGGTCTCAATGAAATACTTGCTGCCGGTGGTGGGCTTTACTGTGAGGCGGTCTATATAGACACGGGTTACATCGGCAAAGGTCTGCTCAGGAATGAAGCCGGCATCGACCAGAACTGGCAGGCCTGCGCCCTGGGTTATACCGGTGCTGGCCGCTGCGCTTATGCGTACTGCAAGGCGGTAGCCGGAGCCGGGGTTCTGCAGACGGCTGAACTGGATGAGTCCAGGAGTGACGATGATGTTGCGGTACTCTACTGCAGGGATGCTGGGGATGGCTGTGGGCGGCTCCTTGAGCATATCAAGGCCCAGCAAGGCACGGTTGCAGTTGAGTTGAACATAAATGTTCAAAGCGGCGTTGCCGCTGACGTAGGCGTTCTTTGAGTCGCTTCGCTTTGTCAAAGCGTCCCTTTGGGCCGAGCGAACGGCGGGGCTTTTGGCCTCCATACGGCTGCCGAAGCTGTACTGCTGGGCGAATGATGACCAGGCATCAATCTGAGCTGGAGTAAGGCGCTTGAAACTGCGGCCCACGCGGGCGAAGAGCGCACGCATATCTTTCTGCTGAGGGGTGACGCGGCCCGGCTGACGGGCACGGCCTGAAAGGATTGTACCGAAGCGGGTACTGCGGGCGGTTACCTCTCCCGCTGTGCCCGACATGGCATCAAATTGAATTGATGGGCGTGTTTTCATGGTTGTGATGTTTGTCATGGTCCTTACTGATACATTGCAAATATAGTAAAGAAAATCCCCAGATGCAAGCGTTCTGGGGAATATTTTGCACAAAAAGTTTTGATGTGTGCAATTAAATATTTTAAAGCCGTTAACTCCTACCAAACAGCCAATTCCAGATACCTCTGAAACCACTTACCTTAACCGGTTGCTGAATTATTATCGGACTGTCAGCCTCTATCAGACTAACAACCTCCATAGGTTGTATCATCTTAACTTGTTCAACCTTTTTCTTATGCCGTATTGTCTTTATATATGTAGACAGTTGCGATGCCATACAGCGCCCATAAATACTGTATTTTCGTACAAAACACCTACTGCTGCATATATGCCCAACTTCGGCCACAAACGTCCACACAGCATGTATGTCAATCGACGGTGAAACTGATTTGGATGTTTTCAAGATAAATATCTCCGCCGGCAATCATATCAACGGTGGCCGATGGTGTGCCTTGCCATGTGAATGTCAGTTTCTCTGCATCCCATGTCCAACCTTCCGCTATTTGAGTGTCCGGCTCATCATCATCAAAAGGATCTGTCTGTATCGTGATTTTGGATATATTGCCCACCGTTGATTTGAATGTCAGCTTCTCGCCCTGCACAAGAGAAATACCAAACCAGTTTATTCCGCTATTCTCATCTGTACCGGTAAAGTTTACCGTTATTCCCCCTTGAGTGTTGTGGGCTGCTATTATCTTGTCTGTGTGATAGTATGAAAAACCAACCCATATATATTCGCAGAGGTCCTGGCTCCAGACAATCACATTGCCATCCTGTCTAGCCTCGGGTATGGCAAAAAACTGACTTATCCTTTCTGAATACTCTGGATATTTAGCCTCATAGGCGGCTAAAGACTTTGCAGGGACATAGATATTGGTCATGATGCTTTGAAGAAACGGATGCTCACCAAAAGCACAATCCGTAGCATAGATGGTTGCCATTTCCAGGCCCGATTCTTCTCCGGCAAAGGCCACGCTACCTATGCTGACCACAGATGCAGGAATATCAACCACGCTAAAATGGCAGTCATAGAAAGCCCTGTCGCCTATGCTCGTCACGGCGTCGCTGAAAACGACTGACACTATGTCCGTTCGTCCTTTGTAGGCATCTTTGCCCGGATTGGAATTGACGGTCAGCGTACCGGTTGCCGCATCCCATGTATCCAGAACAGGACTATCGTCGTTGTCCGGCGTACATGCTGTGAAAACACTTGCGCCGCAAATAAGAGTGGCGGCAAGCACCCAATCAGTCATCTTATTCATAATACTTTTAATCATTACATTTTATTCGTTAATCAGGTTCTGTCCCGTCATTTCTTGGGGTTGCTGCAGGCCCATTATGTGTAGGATGGAGGGAGCCACGTCAGCCAAGGCTCCGCTGTGAACCTTGGCGTTCCCGTTAGCTGTCACGTAGATAAAGGGAACGGGGTTAGTGGAGTGTGTGGTGTTGGGCGTGCCGTCAGCATTGAGGGCATGGTCAGCGTTGCCGTGATCGGCGGTAATAATGGTTTCATAGCCCATAGTCTTGGCAGTCTCCACTATCTGGTCCAGGCACTGGTCAATCACCGTCACAGCCTGTCCGATGGCGGTATATACGCCAGTATGACCCACCATATCAGCGTTGGCAAAGTTCACCACAATCCAGTCATATTTATCAGTTTTGAGTGCTTTCACCAACGTGTCCTTCACTTCTACGGCCGACATAGCGGGCTGCAGGTCATAGGTGGCCACCTTGGGCGATGCTACCAGGATACGGTCCTCACCGGGGAACGGCTCTTCACGCCCGCCATTGATGAATGAGGTTACATGGGCATATTTCTCGGTCTCGGCTATATGCAACTGCTTGAGGCCTTTACTTGCTATAAATTCGCCCAGGGTATTGTTCAGGTTATCCTTAGGGAATATTACGTGGACACCTGTAAAGGAATCATCATACGGAGTCATGCAGTAATATTGCAGGCCGGGGATGGTTGTCATGCCCTGCTCTTCCATATCCTGCTGCGTGAGCACTACGGTCAGCTCCTTGGCGCGGTCACTGCGGAAGTTGAAGAATATTACCACGTCGCCCTCACGGATGCGGCCGTCAACAGTGCTGTTTACCAGCGCCTCCATGAACTCATCGGTGTTCTTGTGCTCCTCAGTATGGCTGTCATAGCAGGACTGAACGCCCGCCACCATGTCGGTCACCTGGCGGCCCTGGCCTTTCACAAGCAGGTCGTATGCCAGCTTGATGCGGTCCCAGTTCTCTTGCAGTTGTCTGTTAAGTTCTGCATTACGAGCTGCAAGGCTGTCGGCTTGTTCCGACAATTGGCGATCCTGCACTTTCTGTTCG
>JBGUVW010000026.1:0-49131 GCA_045220475.1 Bacteroidaceae bacterium | reverse complement strand
CCGGCCTTCCAGGCCGGGTAAAACGGGATCCCGACGGGCTTCGCTGTCGGGATTCCGTTTTACTGGGTGCAGCTGGAAACCTTTGTGAACCTAGGAAAAACTAGCTGGAAACCTTGTGCGGATTTGGGACACGCACGGGGAAATGTATTTATATTTGGAAAGATCCAGCAGTTGAAACTGCTGGCTACCCTTATTATGTGCCTAGCGGCACAGGTTAATGCCGTAGGTATTGGATATGGATTTTTATTCGTGATGGTAGGGGAGGTTGTTTAGGATGGCGAAGGATCGGTAGAGCTGCTCTACGAATATCAGGCGGACCATCTGGTGAGAGAATGTCATTTTGGAGAGTGACAGACGGCCGGGTACGCGGTTGTATACATCGGGCGAGAACCCGTAGGGGCCACCTATTATGAATACCAGGCGCTTGGTGGATTGTGACATGCGTTTCTGGAGCCACTGTGCCATATCGGGCGACGTCATCTCACGGCCCTTGTCATCAAGCAGGTAGACGTCATCGGACGGCTGCAAGAGTTTAAGAATCTGCTCCCCTTCACGCACCTTCTGCGTACCGGCATCCATGCTGCGCGTGTTACGTATGTCAGGGATTACCTGAAACTCAAACTGACAGAAGTGGGTGAGACGCTCCACATACTGGCTTATGCCCTCTGAGAGCCACTGCTGATCTGTCTTTCCAACCGTTATAAGGAGAATCTTCATGCCGTGCTATGGTGGTTTGCTGCACGAAGGTACAGAATCTATTTTGATTTTGGTTGTTTGGAGGATATTTGTTAAGTTTGCGCCGTTTATAGTTGAACGAAAGAAAGCGGAAATATGTACGAGAGCCTTCAACAGCTTGATACGCTTGCAATAAACTTCAACAGGACCGGAAACTGGCTTCTGCTGCTGTTCATGGCGGTTGTAATGTATGGCGTGGCTCTGGGTCTGAAACCCCAGTTTTTCCGTGGTGTGTTCAACCGTCCGCGTTCACTGTTCATAGGTTTGGTCTGCCAGTGGGTGTTCCTGCCTTTTGTGACATACTTGCTGTGCGTCCTGATGCGCGGTTACATTCCCCCTCTGGTAGCTATGGGCCTTATTCTGGTGGCTTCATGCCCCGGCGGTGCGGTTTCAAATTTCATGACCTCATATGCCAAGGGTAATGCCGAGCTCTCTGTGCTGATGAGCACGGTGACCACTCTGGGCGCTCCCATTTTCACTCCCATAAACTATGCCATCTGGGGTGGCCTCTATGTAAAATACATGGATTCCAGGGCCGGTGAGGTGCTGCGTACCCTGCAGGTTCCGCCTCTCCAGATAGCCATGACGGTGATACTGATCATCGGCATTCCTGTGCTGCTGGGCCTGATTACCGTAAAGTTCGCACCTAACGCATCGGCCAAACTCAAGGAACTGATGAGATATCTGTCAATCGTGGTGTTCGTGGGCGTGGCAGCCATAATGATATCGCAGAACATAATCCTTTTTGAAGAATATATAGGTTACATTTTCATCATAGTCCTGATTCATAATCTGCTTGGCTTTGGAGTGGGTTACACCGCTTCAACTATCGGTAAGACTCCTGTGAAGGACCGTCGTGCCGTGACGCTTGAGATAGGAACACAGAATTCAGGATTGGGACTGTTGCTGCTGTTCAATACCGGCATTTTCCCGCCCGAGGTTGCCAAAGGCGGTATGGTATTTGTAACAGCCTGGTGGGGTGTATGGCATATCGTGTCTGGCCTTATCCTGGGAACCGTATTCAGGTTTACCGGATTCGATACCGGCGAGCTGTCCAAATTTTTACATAAGAAATGAGAGAGAAGATTCAGGATCACGACTGGTTATATACTTTCCTAAAATATTTTGTAGACTGGTCAGTAAGGAGCTCTTACAGAAGATATCAGGTAGAAGGCACGGAAAACATACCTACTGACGGTAGCGTGATATGGGCTGCAAACCATACCAACGCCCTTATGGATCCCATGGTTATGCTTTCATCAACCCGTGGCCGTAAGGTGTTCGTAGCCAGGGCCGATATATTCAAGAAGGAATGGGCCAGAAAGGCGTTGTCATTCCTGCGCGTGATGCCTATCTACCGCATAAGGGACGGCATAGACGCAGTAAAGCATAATGATGAGGCTATTGCAAAGGCTACCAGCGTCATCATGGACGGTGTGCCTTTCGTTATATTCCCAGAGGCAACACACAGACCCAAACACTCACTGCTTAAGCTGAGTAAGGGTATATTCCATATTGCGGAATCGGCAATTGAGCAGTCCAAGGACGGAAGACAGGTTTACATATTGCCTATCGGCGTTGAGTACGGTGATTATTTCCGTTTCAGGAATGACGTGCTGATAAGGTTCGGAAAGCCCATTAACATATCGGAATTCATAAGTCAGCATACGGACGAGACTCTGCCTGTGGCTATGCAGCAGATGCGTGAGATACTTACCCGCAGCATGGCCGATCAGATTGTGTATGTGCCCGATGATGAGGACTATGATGCAATCTGGGAGTATGCAAAACTCAAGGCTGGCAATCCCAAGTACTTTAAGAAGGCGCTTAAGGAGATAGAGGCGCGTGACGGTAAGAAACTGAGAGGTCTGCTTAAGGTCCAGGCTGTAGACAAATATGCCATTGCACAAGCTCTTGAACTTAAGGAGAAGGATCCCGATGCTGCACGTGAACTGTTCAGTAAGGTTGACCAGCTGCGTCTGTGGAGAATTCAGAACGGTATATCTGTATATGTCATTGCAAATGAGTGCAAGGGATTCTGCCTGCTCATGAAAGTTCTGGTAGCCCTGCTGGGAGTGCCGTATTATTGCTTCAGTGCCATTGTGGGTTCAATCAAGTGGGTCCCCATAGCACTTATACTGAGGGGTGTCAAGGATGATGCGTTCTACAATACCGCACGTTACGGAGTACGCCTGGGTCTGGCTATCCCGGCTGTGATTGTGTGGTCTCTGATATATTTCCTGCTGTTCAATTGGAAGATAGCTGCAGTCCTGTTGCTGCTTTCACTGCCGTCGCTCAGATATCTGTATGACTACGGCACCTATTTCCGCCGTCTGTGCTCGGACATCAGGTGGAAACTGCGTAAGAAACACGCTCCAGAATCAGATTTTTGAGTAGAAATCAATATACTGTGCCGCCACTTTGATGTAATCATGGTGGCGGCGCACGTATTCTACAGACTGGCGTTTGAGCTCAGCTATACGGTCGGGGTTCAGAATGAGCTGCTCCAGTTGGTTGTATACGTCCTGCTCATCGGGCTGTACGTTGATTATTGGGCGCAACTCCTTCTCGCCCAGGATTTCATAGTTCTCTGGTTCACCGCCTCCTACTACGATAATGCCTTTTGACATGGCCAACAGGGCGTTCATGGACGGAGTATAGCTGTAAAGCTGGTCAAGTATGACGTCGCTGCCGTTCATCATCTGCTGATACTCGTCAAACGGTATCCCCTCGGCAACTTTCAGTTCCATGCGGTCGGGGTATTTCTGCTGCAGGGCCTGTGCCGCATGTAGCATTATGTCCGTGCCCTTGTAGGCGGACCTTGCGCGGCTTATGCCGATGAATATCTTGACCGGCCCGCCATAGAATGATGTGCGGTAGATCTCCGGCATTATAATGGGGTATGGTATGAACTGCATTTTGTCGCGAATGGGCTGTCCGTTACGGCCTTTGTCCGTTATCAGGTCATAGGTTGCCCAGTACTCATACAGTCCGGCCGGGATGCCGTCGCAGTCACGTGCTATCTGCTCATTAAGCTCCTGTTTGGGCGTGCCTATCCATTCGTTGCGGTATAGCTCTGCCTGTGGGTCGGTGCGGACCACGTCGCCGAAATTGAAGTCGCTGTATCTTAACGGTTTGTTTTCTGTGTTGATTCTGGCCCAGTAATAATCAACTCCGAATGCTCCCATCACGATCTTATGGTTGTGACGGCGCAGATAGTTGTAGAAGGGCATGATGCGCTGGGCTTTGAGCTCCAGAAATACGGGATTGATAAGCTGTACCACGTCATAACCGCGCATGCGTGGTAATGCCTTGAGGAGTCTCCACATGAATGAGAGGGTGCCTCCCAGGCTGCCAAGCTTGCGGCTCAGGTCTATGTCGCGGGGATAGTTTTTCCAGTGGTCGCCGTCGCTGGCTACCGTAACTTCATGTCCCAGAGCTCTGAGGCCCTGAGCCAGCGTGTTGTGCACGTTGCTGTATTCGCCTAACAGTAGTATTCTCATACGCTTTTCCTTTTCATTCTCCAAATGGCAAGCCTCCAGGCACCGCGTCCGCCCATTGCGGTGTACTGCTCCAGTATCCGCCCCAGGATCCAACCGTCCGGTCTGGTTCCGAAACTCTCATCTATGAACGTACGGCACAGGGTGGATCCGTTCTGCTCTCCCTCATGCAGCAACTTGCCGCTCAGTATGTATGTGCGTAACATGAGTGCCTTGCGGCATCGGGCTGCGGTAAGAGTGTCGGTATTGCGGAGATCATCAAGAACCTGACGTATGGTCTCCAACTGCGGTTTGTAGCGTGAACGGAAATTTGGACCGGTCAGACTGTCTGCGTGTACCTTGATGGTGTGATAGGCCCTGTGGGTTAACCAATCAATCCTGGGGTTGGCCATAAGTGCTCTGGCTCCCAGTTCCCAGTCATTCCATACCAGGCATGCGGGGTTCCAGCCTCCAATCTCCCTGAGCCATGAGGTTCTGAATATCATGCTCTGGGTGCTTAACATGCCGTTGAGTATGTGTATGGCAGGGTCAGGTGTATCATGGAATGCCCTGCGGCTTACCTTGTTCTCAATCATCTGAAGGGTGGGGAAAGCTACCATCTGAGCCTTGGCGTCCCATTCATGCGGTATATCCTCAAACTCGTCATCGGAATCAAAGAAATAGGTCCAGCGGGTGTTTAC
This sequence comes from Bacteroidaceae bacterium, assembly GCA_045220475.1. Taxonomy (GTDB): domain Bacteria; phylum Bacteroidota; class Bacteroidia; order Bacteroidales; family Bacteroidaceae; genus Colenecus. Next base: position 44,216 of record JBGUVW010000026.1, on the reverse strand, counting down.
CATAGTCAAACCTTTGTTACGGGCTGCAGCTGCGTTGCGATCGGGTTCGAATACACTCCTTACGTCAGGGTTCTGGCTGCAGTAGCTCTCCAGAAACTCGGCGGTACCGTCGGTGCTGGCGTTGTCTACCACCACAATTGGCACTCCTGCTACAGGGCTGCGTTTGATGCTGTTCAGGGTATGCCTGAGCAGTGCCTTGCGGTTATATGACGGTATGACTATCGTAAGATCCATATTCCTTTGAGCATGTTGTGTAAAATTGGCAGGGGGTTGACGCCTTTGTGTATAAGATACCAGCTGGCCTCCTTGAAACTGCGCCAGATGGCGTTGCCTGTCCCGTAGATGTATCTGAATGTGGCGCCTTTGGTGAACTGGACCTTGGGGTCGGTCAGGAACATGGTTCCGGTGGTGGCGGCCGCAGTGCGGACAATCGGTTTGGGGATATACCGGATGTTAAGGTCTGCCTTACGTGCATCATGCATGAAGACCTCCTCCTCGCCGGCGCAAAGCAACTCACTTCCCAGTCCGAACCGCTCATCAAAGTGTAGGTTGTGAGCCGTGATGCTGTCACGCCTGAATGATATCTCCAACGAGCAGACGTACGGGGCCGGGTAGGGATGAAGCGGCTCTCCCTGATAGTTCTCTGCCTGGAAGGTTATGATATCGGCGTCAGGGTTCTGCATCCATGAGTCCAGGATGGTGTCAACATGCTCAGGCAGGTAGCGGCTGTCATCATCGGCAATAAGACATACATCGGCTGTTGCCATACTGATGGCATTGTTGCGGTTTCGGGAGAGCCCCTTGCCGGGCAGCAATCCTATAGTTACGTCGGGGCGGGATGTCAGTTCCTGCGGTATCGTAACCTCACTCGATGGGCCGGTGTGCTGGACCGATATGACATACCTTACGCCTTGGCGCTCAGGCAGCAGCATGCCGGGGATATTCTCAACTCCCGTGCCGATGGTGCATATGAGTATGTCAAGTGTCGGTGCAGTCTGGCCCATACTGTGATTCTTTTATTTACAAACGTAAATATAGCGCTTTTATTTCTGCTGCAAAATAGTAATTTTATGCCGGATTTTGCGTTATGACAGTGTGGATAATCTGAACAGCATAGAGACGGACAGGAAACTGTATGACAGGATAGTCAAGTACACCGGCGTGTTCGGCGGCGTGCAGGTTGTGTCCGTGGTTATCAAAATGCTGCTCAATGTGTTCAAATCCAGACTTCTTGGCCCCGAGGGCTACGGCTTGACCGAGAGCCTTAACAAGAATGTGGAACTGATTGAGAATTCCACCGGTCTAGGAATAAAGACCGTCGCCGTCCCTGAGATATCACAAAGCCTTAATGAGGCCGATGCCTCACCGCTTGCACACAAGGTCCTGCTCACACGCAGCTGGGCACTGCTTACCGCATTGCTGGGTCTGGCAGTGAGCCTATTGTTGGCTCCTGTACTAAGCCGATGGGCTTTTAACGGTGACAGCGGATATACCGTCAGTTTTATGGTGCTGTCATTGTCTGTCGCAGCTACTGCGGTGACAAACGGTGAAACGGCTATCCTTAGAGGTACAGGCTTGCTAAGGGAACTGGCTCTGAGCCAGTTACTGACAGGTTTTGTGGCACTCATTATAGTCATACCTCTGTTCTGGTTCTACAGGCTTGACGGTGTGGTTCCCGCGCTGCTTATGACTACAGTGGGCAATATGGTGGTGACGTGCTTCTATTCCGTGAGGCACTTTCCTTACAGGGTCAGACTCTTCTCGTTGAGTCTGCTTAGGGAGGGGACCGGTATGATAGGGTTCGGCCTGTTTCTTACCGTGGCTGCATTCTTCATGTCATGGGCATGGTCTTACATTGCCAGGTTCCTGACGGAATATGCCGGACAGGAGTTCCTGGGAGTGTACAGCGCCGGTTATTTCCTGCTGGTGGTTAATTTCGCTTCTTTGCTCATGTCTGTCATTGACTCTGAGTACTATCCGCGTTTGTCAGAATCAGCAGATGACCTGCCCAAGGCTCATGGCCTTATGAATGACCAGTCACTTGTAATGTGCATGATAAGCGCACCCCTTGTGATGCTCTTCCAACTGCTGGTTCCGCTTATGGTCCTGGTGGTTCTTGAGTATGATAAATTCATAGATTCAATACTGATTGCCCAGATGGCGGTCATGGGAGTCTATTTCAAGACTGTCAGTCATCCGATAGCCTATCTGATTCTTGCCAGGTCTGACTCAAAGATCTATGTGGTGCAGGAGACTCTTTGTGCTATATTGCTGATTGTATGTGTAATGGTTGGCTACAAATTAGGCGGTACCATTGGACTGGGACTCTCATTCTCAGCATGGGAACTCTCTTATCTGATACTTAACATTGTTGTTGGTTATTTCCGTTACGGTTTTGTGATGTCATCAAAACTTGTAAGGAACTTTCTTGTTCAGGGGGTGCTCGTGGTATCGGCAGGAGCGTTTGTCTCTTTGGGCTCTGTGACAGGGTATGCGGGATGTGCCGTGTTATGTGCAGTATCGCTGGCCATATCGTTCAGGTTCATGAGCAGGCATACGTCATTCATTCCTGCAATTCTCTCTAAGTTTTCACGTAAGTAGGACCGGTGCTATTTTTGCGGCCGGTTTTTGTCTGATTCTCTTGAACTATTCGGGGGAATTTGCTACTTTTGTAATTCACACGCGCCACGCGCGCGATTAACTGACTAACTTACAGAATTATGGACGATTTAATGGGACTTGTAACCGCCAAGGCGCAGGAGTGGCTTGGCAGTTCATTTGATGAGAAAACACGTGAGGAGGTAAAGGCTCTCATGGCAAAAGAGGATAAGTCAGATCTTATTGACGCATTCTACAAGGATCTGGAATTCGGTACAGGCGGACTGCGCGGTATCATGGGCGCAGGCACCAACCGTATGAACATATATACCGTGGGTATGGCTACCCAGGGCCTGGCCAACTATCTGAACAAGAACTTCAAGGAGCGTAAGGAGATATCGGTCGTAGTAGGACATGACTGCCGTAACAACGGACGTCTGTTTGCCGAGACCGTAGCAAACATATTCAGCGCCAACGGCATCAAGGTCTATCTTTTTGATGACCTGCGCCCCACACCTGAGGTTTCATTCGCCATCCGTTATCTGGGCTGCCAGAGCGGCGTGAACGTGACCGCCAGCCACAACCCCCGTGAGTATAACGGCTACAAGGCATACTGGGAGGACGGCGCACAGGTGCTGGCTCCGCATGATACCGGCATCATCGATGAGGTTGCCAAGGTAAAGGTTCAGGATATCAAGTTCAAGGGTAACCCCGCACTGATTCAGATAATCGGAGAGGAGGTTGATAAACCCTACCTGGATGCCATTGAGGGTATCTGTATAGATCCTGACCTGGTTAAGCGCAACAAGGATATCTGCATTGTATATACTCCGCTGCACGGATGCGGCCGCGTGATGATTCCGCGCTCACTTAAGCAGTGGGGATTCACCAACGTGAACTGCGTTCCCGAGCAGATGATTCCGGACGGCAACTTCCCGACCGTGGTATCACCCAACCCCGAGTATCCTGAGGCTCTGACTATGGCTCTGGCCCTGGCACGCAAGCTGAATGCCGACGTGGTTATGGCATCGGACCCTGACGCTGACCGTCTGGGTGTGGCCTGCCGTGATGACAAGGGTGAACTGACCCTGCTGAACGGTAACCAGACCGCAATGATATTCCTCTACTACATCATAACACAGTACACCAAACTGGGCAAGATGACCGGTAAGGAGTACATAGTAAAGACCATCGTAACCACTGAGGTCATCAGCCGCATAGCAGAGAAGAACAATCTTGAGATGTTTGACTGCTACACCGGATTCAAGTGGATTGCCAAGGTCATTGCCGATGAGAATGCCAAGGGCAAGCACTACATTGGTGGCGGTGAGGAGAGTTTCGGTTTCCTGGCCGAGGACTTTGTACGTGACAAGGATGCCGTATCGGCCTGCTCACTGATGGCTGAGATTGCCGCATGGGCTAAGGAGAACGGCAAGACTCTCTGGGACCTGCTGCTGGATGCTTACCAGGAGTACGGATTCTCACAGGAGGCAGCCGTCAGCGTAGTAAAGCCCGGTAAGAGCGGTGCCGATGAGATCAAGGCCATGATGGAGCAGTTCCGCGCCAACCCGCCCAAGAGCCTGGCCGGTGAGAAAGTTGTGCTCATCAAGGACTTCAAGCTGCTCAAGCAGACCGATGCCGCCGGTAAGGTCACAGACCTCATCATGCCGGAGCCGTCAAATGTGCTGCAGTACTTTACCGCCGCAGGTGACAAGATATCGGTACGCCCGTCGGGTACCGAGCCTAAGATAAAGTTCTACATGGAGGCCAAGCTGCCTATGGCAAGCAAGAAGGATTACCTTAAGGTACAGGCCGATGCCATGAAGAAGATTGAGGGATTCAAGAAAGATCTGGGAATCTGACGTTCAGACTGGGATGACAGGCCGATTCAAGATACTGGCAACCGTTGTGCTCTGTGCCGTTCTCTGCTCATGTGCAGGTGACGGCGCCAAGACGATCTGTGTGGTGTCCACTACCGATGTCCATGGTTGTATATTCAGCAATGACCTGCTTACCAATACCGAGAGGTCGGGGTCACTTGCCAAGATTGCCTCTCTGCTCAAGAAGGAGCGTAGAGCCAACAGCAACCTGGTATATCTGGATTGCGGAGACAACCTGCAGGGATCAGTTGAGGTATATCAGGACATAACGGCTCAGTATTACCGTTCAAGCCTGCCTGCCAAGGCGTTCAGGGTCCTGAAATGTGACGCAATCACATTCGGTAACCATGACCTCTCTGTAAGTCCTTTGAGCTACGAGCGGTTCTGCAGTGAACTGGGTGATATCCCCACATTGGGCGGAAACGTATGTTTCAGCACCTTTGGTGACTATCTTCCTGCATATACCATTGTGGAGCGTGACGGAATCAGAATGGGTATCCTGGGGCTGGTAACGCCTAAGGTAAACTTCTCTGTTCCGGCCGACAGACTGGATGACCTGTCAGTGCTTGATCCCGTCAAGGCAGCCCAACTGTATGTTCCTTACCTTAGGGATGAGGAGAAGGTGGATCTGGTTATAGGACTCATGCATACCGGATACGTGGATGGTGATGAATACAGGGACGGCACCTGTGAGAATGCGATTAGAGATATTCTTGCCCAGGTTCCGGGATTTGACCTTATCATGTACGGACATGATCATGAGGCCGCCTGTTTCAAGGCTGTTGACTGCAGCGGTGACAGCGTTCTCCTAATGAATGCCGGACCGTATGCCGATAACGCCGCTGTGGCTATGCTGACTGTAATGCCCGGAGAGGACGGAACAGTCAGGGTGAGCACTAGGGGTGAGCTGGTGAATGTGTCTGGACTCAAGCCTGACCGTGGTTTTATGATGAGACTCCGCGGATGGTACAAGGATGTCCGCCACTACTCGGACTCCATAATCGGTACGGTGTCGGAGCCTCTGGAGTGCAACGGAGCGTTGTGGAGGCCGTCAACAACGGTTGATTTCATGCATAAGATGCATCTTGGATTCTTTGGCGCAGAGATTTCACTTGCCGCTCCGGTATCATCCAAGACATTTATTCCGGCCGGTGACATTAACATACGTGATATGTTCAGCGTCTATCAGTATGACAACACAATGGTGTCTGTTATGCTCAAAGGCAGTGAAGTGAAACAAGTGCTTGAGTACTCGGCCGATATGTACTTCTATGACGTGAGCACCAAACCTGCTCATCTGCTTAGGCTCCGCAAGAATCCGGACAGTGATGTGAATTATCCTGCCCTGGATGCGTCGGGTTTTGTATCGGCTGCAGGAATAAGTTATAACATAAATGTCACAAAGCCGTATGGGGAGCGCATTGAGATACTGTCCATGTCTGACGGCAAGCCTTTTGAGGCTGACCGCATGTACCGTACCACAATCAACTCTTATCTCTATTCGGGCTCAGGGTCAGCTGTGTTGAATGCTATCGGTTTCAGTAAGGAGGATATGGCCGCAAGGCTCAACTGTTCCACTGAGGCTGATATCAGATTTTATATGATGTCTTATCTGGCACTTGCCCGTGAGACGGGTAGGGTTGTCAATACGGGACATGTCTCAGACTGGAGGCTTGTTCCTGATAATGTTGTTTCGGGTTATCTGGCAACGGATACCGTTAATTTTAAACTGATTGAATAACGATTATGAAAAGAACAACAGTCATTATGCTGGTTGCTGGTGCGGTTCTCTCGCTGTCAGCGTGTAAATCAAGTCAGAATGCCTATAAGCAGGCATATGAGAAGGCAATAAGTGGCGATGAGCCTAAAACCGTTATAGAGGAGCCTGTTGCACAGAATGAGGTTGCTACAGCCGATGACGTGGCAAACGTATCGGTCCGTGAGGAGAAGGTTTCAGTCGTATCAGGCGACCAGGATATCAAGGCTTACGGAATAGTCTGCGGCAGTTTCTCACTCAAGGCCAATGCCGATGCACTGCGCGAGCGTCTGGTTAAGGACGGTTATGCTGCGGTCGTAGTGGTTAATGAGGCCGGTAAGACATACCGTGTTGTGTGCGCCAGCTTTGACACCAAGGAGGAGGCTGTGACAGAACGCGGCAATTTCAAGGCCAAGTATCCCGACAACCAGGATTTCCAGAGTGCCTGGATCCTTTACAGAAAGTAACGCTTTGGGCAGGATACTTGCTATTGACTACGGTACCAAACGTACCGGTATTGCTGTTACTGACCCGCTCAGAATCGTTCCGGGCGGATTGGGTACGGTTGCCACTCATGAACTGACATCATATCTTGCCTCTTACATGAGTAAGGAGCAGGTTGACATCATCGTGGTGGGTTACGCAACCAATATGAACGGAGAGGACTCTGCCAGCATGAAGCAGATACGGCCGTTCGTGGAGAAACTAAAGAAACAGTACACTGATAAGAAGGTGGTGATGTTTGACGAGCGTTTTACATCGGTAATAGCCCAGAGGGCCATTCTGGAGTCCGGAATAGGCAAGATGGCCCGGCGTAACAAAGCCCTTGTGGATGAGGTCAGCGCAACCATCATTCTGGAATCATTCATGGATTCAAAACTATACAAAGAGATATGATTTTACCTATCTATACCTATGGACAGGGTGTCCTCAAGAAAGAGGCCGAAGAGATTGACAGCAGTTATGAAGGACTTGATCAGCTTATCAAGGACATGTTTGAGACTTTGCGTAAGTCAGAGGGTGTGGGCCTGGCTGCTCCGCAGGTGGGACTCTCCATCAGGCTTGCTGTCGTTGACCTGGATGTGATATCCGATGACCAGCCTGAATTCAAGGGCTATTTCAAGACCTATATCAATCCCTATATTGAAGAGACTGACGGGGCTATGGTTCCGTATGAGGAGGGCTGTCTGAGCTTTCCCGGTATTCATGAGAAGGTGAACCGCCCGGAGCGCGTGCGCGTAAGCTGGCTGGATGAGAACTTCCAGGAGCATGACGAGTGGTTTGAGGGCTTCCCTGCACGTGTGCTGCAGCATGAGATAGACCATCTGGACGGCAAGTGTTTCATAGACCGTATGTCTCCTCTGCGCAGGCAGATGAACAAGAAGTCTCTGGCATCAATTGCTGCCGGAAAGTTCAACTGTGACTACAAGGTCAAGGTAGCACGTAAGTAAAATGAGGATAGGGCGGACCATCCTTACGGCCTGCACTGTGGCTTTGGGGCTGCTGTGCGCTCCGATGCAGGCTCAGATAAACACTGACCGTATGATGTCAGTGGGCCGTACCGCTCTTCATTTTGATGACTACGTACTCTCCATACAGTATTTCAACCAGGTCATAAACGCCAAGCCATACCTTTATGAGCCCTATTTCTACAGGGCGGTGGCCAAGCTGCAACTTGAGGATTACATGGGTGCCGAGCAGGATTGTAACAGCGCCATTGAACGTAATCCTTTTGTGGTTAACTGCTATCAGGTCAGGGGTTTGGCACGAGTATATCAGGAGAACTATAAGGGTGCCGTGAGTGATTTCCGTGCAGGTCTTAAACTGGATCCGGAAAGCAGCTCACTCAGGCATAACTTGATTCTGAGCCTGGTACGTGACGGCCGTCCGGAGGAGGCTATCCTGGCAACCGATACCCTTATTGCCAACTCACCCAAGTATGCGCCGGCCATGGCCATGCGATCTGACCTGCTCTGGGAGCAGGGTGACAGCATAGGGGCCATGGAGTGGATGGACAAGGCTATTGAGATAAACAGGTTTGATCCCGATATGCTTCATCACCACGGTGTGATGCTGGCCCGTATGGAACTCTATGCCGATGCCGAGGAGGACCTGGACCGTACCATCAGTCTGGATCCGACCAACTCTGGTGCCTATATCACCCGTGCCATGATCCGTTACTTCCGTGACAATCTGAACGGTGCGCTGTCTGATTACGATACGTCAATCATGATTGACCCGGGTACCGTTACCGGCCATTACAACCGCGGAAACCTGCGTGCCCAGGTGGGTGATGACAACCGTGCCATAGAGGATTTTGATTTTGTAATTGAGGCCGAGCCGGATAACCTGATGGCTATATTCTATCGTGGTATCTTACGTGACAACACTGGCGATTACCGCGGTGCAGAGCAGGATATGACACGCGTGCTGGAGGAGTATCCGCAGTTTATCCAGGGCTATCAGATACGCAGTGAGGTGCGTGAGAAACTGGGTAACCGCCGTGGTGCCGAGGAGGATGCCATGGTGGTGCTGCGTGAGCAGAACCGCCGTTTCAACAATGCCATGGGCTATACTGATGACAAGGATGACGATAGCATGACCCGTGAGAGTTCTGACAAGAATGTTCGCAATTACCGCAAGATAGTGGTTGATGATGAACTGGAGAATTCTACCGGATTCTCAAGTGAGTACCGCGGCAAGGTTCAGAACCGTAATGTCGATGTCCAATTCCTTGATCCGTACCGTCTTACTTTCTATAGGGACAACAGCCGCGTAGACCGTACCGTTCACTACAGCAAGACAGTCGATGACCTGTATCTTAAAGGCTGTTTCATGTCAGAACTGTTCCTTGAGAACAATGAGGTGCAGCTGGATGAGAAACAGATAAAACGCCTGTTTGAGGATATAGACCGCAGGACTCAGGCGCTGGGAGCCGATACGGAGTGCCAGCTGCTTTCCAGAGCTCTTGATTTCTTCCTGTTGCAGGACTACACGAACGCCGAGTCAGACCTTAACAACGCATTGACCATCAACCCCGACAATTGGGCAATTCTGTTCTGTCGTGCACAGGTCAGGGCCCGTCAGGTTGAGATGCTCAAGGCTGAGCATGATATGGATCTGTATAAGGGTGGCATACCTGTCAGTGAGGGAATAACTGACGCCGGATATGAGCTTGTAATAAGGGATCTTTCACGTGTCATAGACATGGAACCTGGTTTTGCATTTGCCTACTACAACCGCGGTACATACCATGCAATAACCAATGACCTGCATGCCGCACTGGTTGATTTTGACAAGACGCTTGAACTGGATGAGAGTCTGGCCGAGGCATGGTACAACCGTGGCCTGGTTCTGGTACTGCTTAACCGCATGGATGAGGCGTTCAGCGACTTGAGCCGTGCGGGTGAACTTGGCATCTATTCAGCGTATAATATAATAAAACGTTTCTCCAAGTCCGAATAATTTGATAAATTCGCACGCTCAAAAAGAAAATACTATAAAACAACATGATAAAGATTACTTTTCCCGACGGCTCCGTGCGCGAATATGAGAGCGGCGTAACCGGTTATGAGATTGCTGAGAGCATCAGCCAGAGACTGGCACAGGATGTGCTGGCCTGCAGTGTAAACGATCAGATTACCGAGCTCAACCGCCCCATAACTACCGATGCCACCATCAAGCTCCACAAGTGGGAGGATGAGGAGGCCAAGCACGCATACTGGCACACCAGCGCCCACCTTATGGCCGAGGCCCTGCAGGAACTCTATCCCGGCACACAGTTCGGTATCGGTCCTGCCATCGAGAAGGGATTCTACTATGACATCATGCCTCCTCAGGGCGTAACCATCAAGGAGAGTGATTTCCCCGCCATCGAGGCCAAGATGAAGGAACTGGTACAGAAGAAGGAGAAGCTGGTCCGTGAGGAGATCTCCAAGGCCGATGCTCTCAAGTTCTTCGCCGCCCGCGGTCAGAGCTACAAGAATGAGCTCATTGCCGATCTTGAGGACGGAACCATCACCACATACACACAGGGTAACTACACTGACCTTTGCCGCGGACCGCACCTGGTTGACACCGGTGCCATCAAGGCAATCAAGCTGCTGGCTACATCGGCCGCATACTGGCGCGGTGATGAGAAGCGCCCGCAGATGACCCGTATCTACGGTATCACATTCCCCAAGCAGAAGATGCTTGATGAGTATCTGGAGCTGCTTGAGGAGGCCAAGAAGCGTGACCACCGCAAGATAGGTAAGGAGATGGAGCTCTTCATGTTCAGCGACATGGTAGGTAAGGGTCTGCCTATATGGCTGCCCAAAGGCACAGCACTGCGTCTGCGTCTGCAGGACTTCCTGTCACGTATTCAGAAGCGTTACGGTTACCAACAGGTAATCACTCCGCATATCGGTTCAAAGCAGTTGTATGTAACCTCTGGTCACTGGGATCACTACGGTAAGGACAGCTTCCAGCCCATCACTACTCCTGAGGAGGGTGAGTGCTACCTGCTCAAGCCTATGAACTGCCCCCACCACTGCTGCATATTCAAGTCACAGCCCCGTTCATACAGGGATCTGCCTCTGCGTATAGCAGAGTTCGGTACCGTATACCGTTATGAGCAGAGCGGTGAGCTTCACGGACTGACCCGCGTACGTAGCTTCACTCAGGATGACGCACATATTTTCTGCCGTCCTGACCAGGTTAAGGGTGAGTTCATCCGCGTTATGGAGATCATTGAGATCATCTTCAAGGCTCTTAACTTTGACAACTTTGAGGCTCAGATATCACTGCGTGACCCCAACGACCACGAGAAATACGTTGGTAGCGATGAGGTTTGGGAGAAGGCTGAGCGTGCTATCGTTGAGGCATGTGAGGAGAAGGGTCTTAAGGCAACCGTTGAGTACGGTGAGGCTGCATTCTACGGTCCTAAGCTTGACTTCATGGTAAAGGATGCCCTGGGCCGCCGCTGGCAGCTGGGTACTATCCAGGTTGACTACAACCTGCCTCAGAGATTTGAACTTGAGTACATTGCTTCCGATAACCAGAAGGAGCGTCCGGTAATGATCCATCGCGCCCCCTTCGGCTCAATGGAGCGTTTCGTAGCCGTACTTATAGAGCACACCGCAGGTAAGTTCCCGCTCTGGCTCACACCTGACCAGGTTGCCATCCTGCCTATCTCAGAGAAGGCCAATGATTATGCATATGAGGTCAAGAAGATGCTTGAGGATAAGTATGAGATCCGCGGCTTTGTAGATGACCGCAATGAGAAGATAGGACGTAAGATCCGTGACAATGAGGTTAAGCACATTCCTTACATGCTTGTAGTAGGTGAGAAAGAGGCTGAGAACCGTGAGGTTAACGTCCGCAAACAGGGTGCTGAAAACCTTGGAAACATGAAAATTGACGAATTTGGTGAAAAAATTGCCCAAGAAGTTAATTCTATGATAAATAAATGGTAATTTTGCGCCCGCTTGGAATAAAATATTAAGATAGGTATAAGAGAAATATAGAGAAACCTTATAACAGATTCTGAATGAAGAAAGACAATTTGAGTGATCAGTTTCAGGTCAATGACGAGATCCGTGCCAAGGAGGTTCGTATAATCGGAGAGGGTTTTGAGCCCAAGGTGGTCTCACTTCGTGAGGCTCTTCAGATAGCTGACAGCATGGAGCTGGATCTGGTTCTGATATCACCCAATGCAGTTCCGCCGGTATGCAGGATTGTAGATTTCTCCAAGTTCATATACCAGCTTAAGAAAAAGCAGAAGGAGGCCAAGGCTAAGCAGGTCAAGATTGACGTAAAGGAGATCCGTTTCGGACCCCAGACCGATGATCATGACTACAACTTCAAGCTCAAGCATGCCATGGGATTCCTGCAGAACGGTGACAAGGTAAAGGCATACGTGTTCTTCCGCGGCCGTTCAATACTGTTCAAGGAGCAGGGTGAAAACATCCTGGCGCGTTTTGCAAAAGACCTTGAAGAGTACGGAAAGCAGGAGCAGGCACCTATCCTGGAGGGAAAGCGTATGACAATATTCATATCTCCCAAGAAGGGTGGAGCCCCCAAGAAGGCTGACGCTGCAAAGCAGGAAGAGGATAAGGAATAAAACGACTGCTACGCTCCGGCATGGTGCGTACAGTTATAAATAACAAACAAAATTTTTAAAAACAATGTTGAAATCAAAGACTAATTCCGGTTCTAAAAAAAGATTCGCTCTTACCGGATCGGGCAAAATCAAGAGAAAGCACGCTTATCACAGCCACATTCTGACAAAGAAGACTAAGAAGCGTAAGAGAAATCTGGATCACTTCACTCTGCTGGACCAGGCCAACGTTAAGATGGTTAAGGATCTGCTCTGCATGAGATAACCCCGATTAAGAGATCAGTCAAAAAAGAAATTAACCGATTTGTCAGCTTTAAGACCTTATTTTGATGGGCGCTGACATTCAAAAAACAAAAAACTATGCCGAGATCAGTAAATCACGTTGCTTCTAGAGCAAAGAGAAAGAAAATTTTAGGTCTTACCAGAGGTTACTTTGGTGCAAGAAAGAACGTTTGGACCGTTGCCAAGAATACTTGGGAGAAGGGTCTGACCTATGCATTCCGCGACCGTAAGAACAAGAAGAGAGAGTTCCGTGCTCTGTGGATCCAGCGTATCAACGCTGCTGCCCGTCTTGAGGGTATGAACTATTCACAGCTCATGGGTGCTATCCATAAGGCAGGTATCGAGATCAACCGTAAGGTGCTCGCTGACCTGGCTATGAACAACCCTGAGGCTTTCAAGGCTATTGTCAAGAAGGTTAAATAAGCTGGGAAACATAAGTTAAAAAGCGGGCGGATTGATTTCCGCCCGCTTTTTTATTGTATTTTTGCTTAACCGCACTGGGTTAGATCGGGAGACTCATCAAAAAAAATAGAGAACCGGGATAGCTTCGGTTTCCAATGGCGGGCCACGCCCCTTACGGGGTAACCTTCGGTCGGTGGATTACAAAGGGGACCGGGCGCCTAAAACTTATATTTCCGGAGTTCTCATCACATCACCGGTGCGGTTTTTTTCTTGAATCAGGTAATATCCATAATAAAAGCGGGCTGATCCTTTGGACCGGCCCGCTCTGTTTTTCTGTTACCTGCTTATTCGTCAATCAGGTATGTCTTACCGTTGATGATTACAGGTCCTTTATAGTATTCATCCACTCTTACGCCGCTCAGGTTGTATCTTATCTGCGGTACGCTTATCTCATCCTCAAGGATGTAGTTGACATCGGTCTTCTGTTTTAGGATGAACTCTATCTTGTCAATGTTGCAGTATACGCCTGTTACGGTAATCCTGAATATCTGCTGACCCTCCTGTAACTCCTGGGTCAGGTTAATCTCGGATGTGGTGTAGTAATTGCCCCATCCGTTGTTGGTCAGGGATACTGTGGCAAGTCTTGTCTCGGATGTGCCGTTCATGAGCCCGATCTTGAATGCAGCGTTGTCAAGTCCGGTGCATACGGTGGCCTTGATGGCATATTTGCCTTGGGTGGCAACATTGACCGTATACTCCAGCCATTCTCCCTGCTGGCTGGTGTAACCAATGGCATAGCCGTTGTTCTCCTTTACTATGTCCACACCCTCATTATCGGTACGGTAACCGGCATTGCCTTCATCCTTGCTGTCGGCGTCATGGAATGTGAGTCCTTCACCTCCCTTGTCAAAGTTCTCGGCCTGCAGTATTCCAGGGATGCTTATGGCTGTGCTGTAGGGTGAGCGTTTCTTGTTTACGGTTATCTGCTTGGTGATTATGTCAGACTCATTGCCTAATGTGTCAATGACTATTGCCGATATGGTGGATACACCTGTCGTAGGCGGATAATACTGGGCTTTGAAGCTGTTGTTGGTGACAGTTCTCACAAGCTGTCCATCCCAGAACACCTTTATCTTGCTGACGGCATCCTTACGGTCCTCATTGACCATAGTGAAAGTCATGTTGACGGCTTTGCTGACCGTTGCCGGTGACGGGGTGGGGGCAATCTTGCAGTTGAGCGTCTTGTCTACGTTCACATGGGTGAACTTGACCTTGTCAACATTGCAGTTGCCTCCTGTAATGGTGATACGTATTATATTCAGACCCTCCTTGAGCTGGATAAGGGTTCTGCCGCTTACAGACTTATATGTGGTGTAACCGCCGGTATTTGGCACCTTTATTATATCTGTTATTTCTTTAAGACCGTCGCCGTCATTGAGCGACAGACGTATGCTACCGTTGCTGTTATCGGATGAAACAACGGCTTCATAGTTGTAATAACCGCCCTGGTTTACATAAACGGTATACTCAAGCCACTCATCGGTGCTGGTATATCCCACAACTCTGCCTCCGGTGCAATTATCAATATCAACGCCATCAGTTGTACGGAAGTTGGCATTACCACGGTTGTTGGCATCGGTATCATGATAGGAGACACCGTCACCACCATTGTCAAAATACTCGGCCTCAATTGTACCGGGCAGCTGTATGGTGTCATTATATACTGAACGCGGGTTGTATGCGGTGAAACTGCCGTATCGCTCATAAGTTACGCTGTCATTGTCAAATGCAACGGCCTTAAGCTCATACTTGCCGGTCTTGGCGGGTACATATTTTACGGTGTACGGTGCAGAGGTAAGTACAGTATCAAGCTTGTTGTTTACATAGAACCTTATGCTGTCTATAGATTTCTTGTCGCTTACCATCTTGGCATTTATGGTGATTGACAGTGTGTCATTCTTTGTGGCAGTCAGGGTGGAAGGCTTGATATAGAGTGAAATCTGCTTCTTCATGCCGGGGAACGGGCTCTTGGCGTTAAGGGCTTTATCCGAAGCCATGTACTCGCGCAACCAGGTCATGGCCTTGCGTTCCGTGTTCTTGTTGTTTTCATACTTGATGATACCTGATGTTCCTTCATTCCAGGTCTTGCCGTAGATATATCCCCACAGGGTGATGCCTGCGCAATAGTCTTTCTCCCAGAAGTAGGGTATGTGGACCTTGTAATCATTCAGCTGGGCGTTATCATCCTCGGTCTGGATATCATACTCTGTTATATACATAGGCATCTTGAGGGCGTTCTGGATCTTTGTTTCAACTGTCTGCAGGGAACTCAGACCAAAGCCCTTCAGTTCATGTGACTGGCAGCCGTATGCGTCAATGGGAGCACCGGCATCACGCAGGGTGCGTACCAGGTCTATGTAAGCATCGGTATCCCACTGGAATGTGTTGTAGTCATTATATATAAGGATGGCATTGGGCCAGCGCTCATGTGCCAGCTCAAAGGCTTTGATGAGCCAGTCATATCCGGTCTTTCCGCCGCCTCCCAGAGACTCTTTCATGAGCGGGTTGCCCTGCTGGTGCATACCTACAGCCTCATTTACCACATCAATCATGGGCAGGTCGGGGTATTTCTTGGCAGCGGCGTCAAACCACTTTACGATGGCGTTGTAGCGGTCTTTGACGGACATGCTGCTGCTAAACCAACTGGGATACTGGGCGCCCCAAATCAATGCGTGGAACTTATAGGTGAAATTGTGGTTCTTTGCATAACTGAATGCGTTATCACATCCCCAGTTGTAGGAGCCCTTGGTTCCTTCTACCGATGCCCATTTGGACTCATTCTCAGGGGTAATCTGGTTCCAGAGGGTGTAGTACTTGGCTTCACCGTAATCCACCTGGTACATTGTGGTGATGTTTCCCAGAAACTTGTCGGGATTCTTTGATATCTGAGCGTTTGCACTCGGCGTAAACAGAGACAGTACGCCTATGACAAACAATGAAGATCTTAATGTCATCCTCATAGCCGGAGTATTTGATTTAGTTGGTTAATATATTAGCAGAGCAAATATATATACAAAAAATATAAACTCCTAACGAATTCCGGCATTTCTTAGCGCGCGCTGGTAACGTGCGGCGTTGGCATTGTGTTGTGAGAGTGATGATGTAAAGTTGTGATAGCCGCTGAAATCCTCTTTGGCACACATGTAAAGATAATTATGAGTACGGTAATTGAGTACCGCATCGATGGCACGGGTGCTTACAAAGCGGATTGGGGCAGGGGGTAATCCGGGGTATTTGTATGTATTGTAGGGGGAGTCTACCTCCAGGTGTTTCTTGAGAACGCGTTTGGGTCTTTCTCCGCCAAGTGCGAATATCACGGTGGGATCAGCCTGGAGCGGCATCCTCTTTTTGAGACGGTTCATGTAAAGACCGGCTACCACGGGCATCTCATCGGATTTTGAGGTCTCCTCCTCAACGATTGACGCCAATGTGATTACCTGCTGCTCAGTAAGTCCTATTTCAGCGGCACGGGCTTTACGCTGGTCGGTCCAGAACCGGTCACGCTCCTTGACAAGGCGTGATATAAGGGCATCGGCCGATATGTTCCAGTAGACCTCATAGGTGTTGGGTATTATCATGCAGAATACCGTGGCGGGTGAGTATCCCAGTGAATCCAGCAGGGATGTGGAGTTGAGTCGCGACGCAATCTGAGCGGAGTCTATCATTACCTGGCCGGATATGGCGCGGGCCATCTGGCCAACCGTGCGGGTGCTGTTTATGGTCAGCTTGACCGGGGTCTGGACACCGCCTGTAAGTATGCCGGCTACCTGGCTTGGGGTGGCATCGGTATGTATGGTGTAGCAACCGGTATGTATGTGATTGTTGTATTCACGGCGCTGCAGCAGATACTTGAGGGCACGGGTGCTGGCTGTGGAGTCTGACTCCAGGATTTTGGCCAGAACGCTATCCTGTGTGTCGGCCGGAGTGATATATATACGGTAATCGGCACAGACTGATACAGGGGTGGTAAACATCCTGTAGATGCTGAACGCAACGGCTGCTCCTGCTATTATCAGGGCCGCTAAGACAGTAATGATTATCTTCCTGGTCATCTGCGTAGTCGTGTCTTGAGGACAAAAGTAATGAAAAGTACGTTCCGTGTGCGCTTTTTTGTTACCTTTGCTTCATACTATTCATGGTGAATCTAACGTAATTACCCAATATAGATGAAAAAGGTATTTTTCCTGCTTTCACTGACAGCAGCTCTGTCAGTAAGCGCCAAAAATGAAGTTACGGTCAATGTCCACGCTGACAAACCGGGTGCCACAATCAATAAGAATATCTACGGACAGTTCTCGGAGCATCTGGGAACATGTATCTACGGAGGTCTGTGGGTAGGTCCGGAGTCTTCAATTCCCAACACCAACGGTTACCGCAATGACGTGCTTGCCGCACTTAAGGAGCTTGAGGTTCCCGTAATGCGCTGGCCGGGCGGCTGTTATGCCGATGAGTACCACTGGATGGATGGTATCGGCCCCAAGGAGAACCGTCCCGTCATGGTTAACAACAACTGGGGTGGTATCGTTGAGGATAACAGCTTTGGAACCCATGAGTTCCTGAACCTGTGCGAGCTTATTGGTTGCGAGCCTTATATCTCACTGAACGTAGGTAGCGGATCTGTTGAGGAGGCTGCCAAGTGGATTGAGTATATGAACGCTGCCGACGGTCCTATGGCTAAGCTGCGTAAGCAGAACGGCCGTGAGGAGCCCTGGCATGTTAAGTATATAGGCATTGGTAATGAGGCTTGGGGCTGCGGCGGTAACATGCTGCCCGAGTACTACTCAGACATATTCCGTCGTTACCAGACCTACTGCCGTGACTTTAACGGCACTCAGCTCTTCAAGATTGCCAGCGGTGCCACAGACTACGATTATGAGTGGACTGAGGTGCTGATGAAGAAGGTCGGCTCCATGATGAATGCCGTATCTCTGCATTACTATACCGTTTCAGGTTGGGTAGGCGCCAAGAAGCCTGCTCTTGATTTTACCGATGAGGATTTCTACTGGTGTCTGGGTAAGTGCCTGGGTATTGAGCCTGTAATCCAGAAGCATCTGGCTATCATGAGCAAGTATGATCCTGAGCACAAGACTCCGCTGCTGGTTGACGAGTGGGGTACATGGTGGGAGCCCGAGCCCGGTACACAGCTCTATCAGCAGAGCACCATGCGTGACGCTCTGGTGGCTTCACTTTCACTTGACGTATTCCACAAGTACTGCGACCGCATCCAGATGACAAATATCGCTCAGGTTGCAAACGTGCTCCAGTCAATGATCCTGACCAAGGATGACAAGATGGTGCTCACTCCTACATACTGGATCTTTGATATGTACAAGCCTCATATGGATGCAACCTATATCCCCACAGACCTGGAGGGTGTAGATGTTAAACTTACTCCCAATGAGCGTTATGCAGCCAATCCTGACGAGAGTGCTACACGTCCTCTGCCGCTGTTCAGTTCAACAGCATCCAAGAAGGACGGCAAGCTGCATATCTCAATGTCAAACGTTAAGCTTGACGAGGCTCAGAGCGTAGTGGTAAAGCTGGATGGCATCAAGGCCAAGAAGGTTAGCGGTAAGATCCTTACCAGTGATAAGGCCAGCAACTACAACACCTTTGAGAATCCTGACAAGATCAAGCTTGCAGACTTTGACAAGGCTCGCATTGACAAGAAGACCGGTGATCTGATTCTGGAGATTCCGGCTGCCAGCATTGTTACTCTGGAGGTGGAGTAAAATTGAGAATTGAGAATTGAAAAAGAGCTTGCGAGTCCGCAAGCTCTTTTTTATGAGCGATAGACGGGGCACGATCCCGCGACCTTCGGCTTGGGAAGCCAACGCTCTACCAACTGAGCTACTATCGCGATTGCACTGCAAAGATAATCAAAAGAAAAAAGGTCGCTAAAAGAGCGACCTTTTTTTCAATTCTCATTTTTCAATTCTTTATGCCGGTTGGTGCTGAGGACGCAGCAGGTCGTTGACGGTCTTGACGGGGTTGAAGGTGCTTAGGGGAACCTCAACGAAGATGGTGTTCCAGTCACTCATGGCGCCGTTCCAGAGGCCGGGCAGCTCAAGGGCCTTGAGCTCACGGCCGTTCTTGGACTTGCTGGATATGAAGCCGGTGGCGGGATCAACGTACTTGGGCAGGTCAAACTTGTCACCCTTGTATCCGCGCAGGGCGCAAACCAGGTCAACGGGGTTGAAGTGAGTGCCATTGGTGAACATCTGCTTCTTGGCGGCGTCATTAAGGTCAATCTGTGAGCTCTCCAGAATCTGGGGCGATACGGTTCCGTCACTGTTGTATGCAAGGAAAGGTCCGCCACCGGGCTCGCCTACGTTCTTTACCATACCGCATACGCGGAGCGGACGGTCAAGCTTGGCGTGGAGCCACTCTGCAAGTTCCCGTTCATTGAGCTTGTCAAGATCCTTCTTGCGGCAGCAGAGGACCTTGTCCACATACTCAGATATCTGTTTGAGCTGCTCTGACGTATATTTGCCGCTGTCCAGCAGATGCAGATAATCAAATATCTTGCTCTGTGCGGTGACAAGTATGCCGGCAAGCAGTTTCTTGTATGTTACGGTATCGGTCTTGAGATGGTCCGGTACCACGTTGTCAATGTTCTTAATGAATACTATATCGGTATCCAGGTCATTCAGGTTCTCAATGAGTGCGCCATGACCGCCCGGACGGAACAGTATGGAGCCGTCACTGTTGCGGAAGGGGGTGCCGTCATCGGCGGCTGCAACGGTGTCGGTGCTTGGCTTCTGCTCAGAGAATGTGATGTCAAACATGGTGCCGTAACGCTTGGACATGTTTCTGGTACAGCTCTCTGCCAGGTTCCTGAATATATCCCTATGCTCATTTGATACGGTGAAATGCAGATGTACCACACCGTCTACGCCCGATGCATACAGGGCACCCTCGGCCATATGCTCCTCAAGGGGAGTGCGGGCTGCGGTGTTGTATTTGTGGAACTTGAGCACACCCTTGGGCAGTGCACCGTAATTAAGGCCTTTTGACTCAAGCAGATTTGAAACTACAGCCTTGTAACTGCCGCAATCAATGAGTTCCGTTATGGACTTACCCTCATTTGCCTTGCAGCAGGCATCCAGTTCATCATAGAATGCAAATTTTTTGATGCCGTCAAAGAAAGCGATCTCAAAATTGGTGGTGGGGATTTTGTATTTTGCATCCAAAAATCCGAACAGGTCCTTGAACATGCGGCTGGCTGCACCAGATGCGGGTACGAACTTGGTTACCTTGCGTCCTTTACTGCGGTAGTTATCCCATGTCTTGATGTACATCTGACACAGGCTATCGTCTACTGCCATGATGCCATTACCTATGGATGCTGCTGCTTCCAACTCAAGGAAAGGGAATCCTTTTCTAATCAGTTCCAACTGTGCAAGTACGTTTTCTGCATTGGTACCCTTCTGCTTAAACTGTTTCAGATCTTTCTCGTCAAACATATAAATTGGTAATAAGTCCTTAATAATGGAGTTTCAAATGTAATTCTGTTTTTTGATTTTTCAAAGAAAATGAATTCGGTATTTACAATTGAAATTTTCCGTAACTTAGCCACCGAATTAATAATGAACGATATGAATAGATTTTTCAAGCTTTTTGTTTTGCTGCCGGCTGCTCTGTTGGCAATGCCGGTAATGGCCCAGAAAGATACCATTGACAATGAGAAGTATCCTGAAATCACGTTTGAGAAGACTACACATGATTTCGGTCTGTTTGACAGGGCCCATGGCGATAAGGTATGCTGGTTCAAGTTTACCAACACCGGTAAGAGTGAGCTGATGATAGTATCGGCAGCCTCAACTTGCGGATGTACAGTACCGGAGTTCCCCAGAATGGCCATCCTGCCCGGACAGACGGATTCCATAAAGGTGACATACAACGGTTCTACCAAGAGGGTGGGTAAGATGAGAAAGACCATATCCCTTACCACCAACTGCAAGATCAACTCAACTTATCTCTACATAACGGGTGAGATGGTTGAGGAACTTGTGGCTGACCGCGTCAAGCCTGAGGACCAGAAATAACTACTTTTTGTTACGGGTTATCTCAGTTACGGTAAGGGTATCCTGATCAGGCACCTTGAACTTTACTGCGTAACCGTCAAAATCAAAGCCGTACAGGCGTTCCGGATCATCCTGATAGCGGGGTCTGGGATCCTGGGCAAGAATACCCCGGAGTGCATCAAGCGTTCCGGGTTTTATTTTTCCCTCCAGTTCACGGGGTATGACTACATTCAGACTGTGCATGCTCACGTTGCCGGTGAATCCGGCTGTGGCATCGGGCTGGCAGTCAGTATACGGGATGTATGGCTTGATATCATAGATGGGGGTGCCGTCCATGAGGTCGGCTCCGCTTACATGGAGCACCGGACCGTTGGGTGAACTCAGCTCAACCTTTTCCAGTTTTACGCATGACAGGCCGATAGGGTTGGGACGGAACGGGGAACGTGTGGCGAATACGCCCAGACGTGTGTTGCCGCCCAGACGTGGCGGACGTACCGTGGGGGACCAATCCTCACGTACTGCCTCTGAGAACTCCCAGATTATCCATATGTGACTGAATCCCTCCAGCCCGCGCAGTGCATCGGCATTGCGGAATTCAGGGTTGAATACAATGGTTCCCTTGAGCTGGGGTACCAGCCCGCTCTGGCGCGGTATCCCGAATTTGGTGGGGAATCCCGTATGTATGGTGGCTATGGGTTGCATTTTCTGCATAGTAGGAACAAAAATACTGAAAAAAAGGATAATTTTGTATTATGTCTAAGACGATAGCGGCGTTTGTCTGTGCATGCGTTCTTTCCGTAAGCAGCGTATGTGCTCAGGTTTTACCCTTGCTTGGTCAATTCAGGGGTAGCACGTTCAGCGGAACGGTAGATGTTTCGTGGCCGGTATTGTTTGAGGATTGTACTTTTGTAACGGACAGCGTGGTGCTGCGTCATTCATACGGAGCCTTGTTCCGTAACTGCCGTTTTGAGAGCCGTACAGGAGTGCTTTATATGGCCGGCAGCGGTGACGGAATAATCCTGGCGGACTGTGACGTGACCGGATGCAGCGAACTCAGGTTCAGCATGAACCAGACTGCAGCAGACCGTAACTACGTAACCGGAGTAAGAGTCAATGCCGATGAGTGCGCAGTCCTGGATGACCAGGAGAGCATAATTGAGATTGACGGCCTGGAACTGGATGATTGCGTTAGAGGAGACCTGGATGGGCCTGTGATGCTGATAATGAGTGCAGACAAGACTGCGCTGAAGGCCGGGGAGATTGCGACGTTACGTCTAAGAGGCCTGGAGAACGGGATGTTCGTAGGCTGGAAGGCATCAGACCCGGCAACCAGACTGACTGTGGATGGAGCATTCACATGCATGGTCACTGCACCTGAACAGATTGAAGGAAACCGAACGGTGGTGGTATCGGCTTATACCGAGTACGGGCTTGAGGCAGCCTGTGTCATAACACTTGAATCCGGTAAGACTATAACAGAAAACAAGTCCCGCAAAAAGAGAAAATGAGACTGAGAAGGATATTTACGGCTTTTGTGTTTGTGGTGTCAATGACACTGCAGGCGCGTGCTCAGGGGGCTGGCCTTAACGCCTTTGACCTGAACGAGAAGGCTATATCCTATCTTTGGAACAATCTGGACTCGGCCGAGCAGTATGCCCGGTTCGCCCAGGAGGTATCGGGACGTCATTCTGATGAACGTGCCAAGGCGGTCAATACTCTGGCCCGCATAGCAACAATCCGAATGGATTACACCCAGGCATGGGAACTGTACAGTTCCGTTCCCGGCATTACCAACAATATGCTGGAGATAGTAGGAGCTGAGATTGGTCTGATGCGGATTTGCCAGCGTACATCGGACAATGTGTCGTTTTATGAGTACCGTAACAATATCCTGCTGCACCTGAGGGCACTGCATGAGGAGAACGGAGTGCTGAATGATGCCCAGATGGAGCGGCTCCAGTCACTTGAACGCTCTTTCAGGATGGAGTCGGCACTCTACTGGTTTGAACTGGAGCAGTGGGGACAGGCCGGCCGTGAGATGGCATATGTGGTACCGGATAATCTGCTGCGTAATGACCATGACCGTTACCTGATGTATACCTACATGCACGGTCTTGGAATAGGCGTGGATGCTGCAAACCAGCAGGAACTGGTGCTGCAACGTCTGCGTAGCCTGGATAACTGCCAGCGTAGTGCGGTCCGTTATCATAACATAAGGATGCAGGCGCTGAGCATTAGCGCCATCTGTTCTTTGCTGCTTGAGTACGGTACTGATAATGTGCTGGCTGGAGTAAGCGGTGACATGCTGTCCAGACTCAACGCGTCGGGGGTACAACCGGAACTGCTACCTACACAGCTGGCTCTCAAGGCGTTGCAGTTGTCGGCATCCTACGGCGGGCAATATGAGATTGTGGAATGCGAGCGTCTGCTGGCATCCTGCTATATAGAGCGCGGCCTCTATAAAGAGGCTCTTGACGCACTCACTACGGCGCTTGATATGCTCAATGACAATTTCCGCCTTAACTGTGCGGGGCAGGGTACGTTTGACCGCTTGCTGCCATACCGTACCGATGGCGTCATAGTTGAGCAGCAGTGGATGGCGGCCATGCCTCATGCCGTGGTGCCGGAGTGTCTGGCTTCATTGCGTGAGCAGATGAGTCTGGCTTATTCAGGGCTGGACAATAAGGCGGCATCGGACTATAACCGTACGGTATACCTGGAGATACAGAAAACCATACGTCTGGACCGTCGTTATGAGGCCCGTACCATAATGCTGGAGCGCTCAAACATGCGGCTTATGGGTATGCTCTATGCCGTGGCTGCGGCTTTTATACTGCTTATACTGTTCCTTGTACTGTTCCATAAACGCATCAACGCCGCCAACAGTCATTATGTGGAGATGATGCGCAAGACCATAGGGTTGTGTGAGAGTATCCTGCGCCCGGCTCCTGCCGATACGGATATCATAGAATGGCTTAACCGCACGGTCAGTCCTGTACTTGTTGAGATAACCGGAGCCCAGTCTGTAACCATTGATGAGAATGCCGATATCCACGCGTCATGGGGCGGACACAGGGTAAGCCGTGACAGCCGTACCGTAATCAATACCGTAGCGCCGTACCTTAAGGCTGCCCTGCGCAATGCCGATGAACTGATAGGGCAGGAGGACAGGCTCAAACAGGCCGAGAAACAGCATTATCTGAACAGTCTTCACGCGGCAACCAACAAACGTGAGAATCTGGCACGCAAGACCTGCTGTCAGGTGGTGGCCGAATGTCTGCCATACATAGACCGTATGCGCTCTGAGATACGCCATCTGGCCGATATGCCTGCTGACAGCCCGCAATATGAGCAGAGCCTGCAGTACGTTCGTGAACTGGCTGAACGTATAAACCAGTACAATGACCTGCTGTCACAGTGGATAAGCATACGTAAGGGTGTTGTTAACCTGAATATCGAGAGCTTTGCCCTAAAGGACCTGTTTGATATAGTAAGCCGTGGATCCCGCAGTTTCAGCCAGAAGGGCGTGCAGCTGGATGTTGCAGCTACAGATGCTGTAGTCCGTGCTGACCGTGTCCTGACGCTCTTTATGATAAACACCCTGGCTGACAATGCCCGCAAATTCACTCCCGCGGGCGGTAAGGTGAGCATAGAGGCTCAGCCGGGCGACGATTACGTGGAGATTGCGGTATCGGATACAGGTGTGGGATTGAGCGCTGAAGATGTGCACAGCATCCTTGATACCAAGGTGTTTGATCCAGACAAGATAGGTCAGGACACCCAGGGCAAGGGTAGCGGATTCGGCCTTATGAACTGCAAGGGCATAATTGAGAAATACCGTAAGACCGATGACCTGTTCCGTGTCTGCAGCTTCAATGTGGAGAGCACACCGGGCCATGGCAGCCGTTTCTCATTCCGTCTGCCCAAGGGCGTAAAACGCCTGCTTACGGTTCTGATTCTGCTGCTTGGAGGCTTCTCGGCCCATGCACAGGAGACTGACGGATATGGTGACAGCCTGCTTATAACTGCATACAACTATGCCAACCAGACATATATGAGTAATATTGAGGGCCGTTTTGAGGATGCGCTCCTGTATGCTGACTCCGCATTCAGCGCCCTTAATGAGGATTACCTGATCAATGGCGGTACTGATGATATGCTCCTGTCTGTAACGGACAGCCTGGTTCCGGCCGAGACATACTGGCTTGAGGACGGATTTGCCACTGATTACGAGACTGTGCTCTGGCTGCGTAACGAGATTGCCGTATCGGCCCTGGCTCTGCGTGACTGGGGTGTCTACCGTTATAATGACGATGCCTACCTGAAACTGTTCAAGCTCTACTACGGCGAGTGGAACATAGAGGATGACTGCAGGGAGCTGCAACGCACCAACAGCAACCTTTATATATCAGTGATTGTGTTCGTGCTCATATTCCTTATGGTAATTCTGGTAAGGTATGTGGTGCATTCGCGTCACTGGCTCAAGTTCCGCAGTGACCTGCAGCAGGCATTACGTGTCATCAACAGCATATCGGGAGTGACCACAGTAACTGACCTGGAGCATTTCAATGCCGATGATGTGGTGAGCCGTCTTGCTGACGGGATATTCATGGAGTTGGATCATCTGGCCGATATGCGCAGCCTTATGATTACCCTTAATGATGAGGGCCGTTTGATAACAGCCGTGCATAATGACGGACCTGCCGATGAGCGTCTGGGCGACCGTGTGAACGCATGTCTCATTCAGGGTAGTGAGCAGACATCGGCCGACGGACTTTGCCGCGCCTTGCCGCTGGTACTCAACCTGGATGGCGAGGACCGTATCATCGGGGCTATGGGCTTGCGTCTGGAACATGAACCGGACCAGACATGGCAGATAATAAAGGGCATGATAGCCGGATATATGGCCACTGCGCTTTACAGTTGCGTGATCCGTTTTGAATCCGGATTCCGTGACATAGAGCAGATTAATGAGGAGTCGGACCGCATTCGTTATGAGGAGAACCGCCTGCACGTAAGCAACCTGATACTTGACAACTGCCTGTCAACCCTTAAGCATGAGACCGTTTGGTATCCCAACAGGATAGTCCAGATGGTGACCGATATTGAAGGTACTGCCCAAACAGAACGTACAGCAGCCCAGGTTCAGGATATGCAGGAACTGGTGGAGTATTACCGTGAGATGTTCGGAATACTAAGCCAGTATGCGCTCTCTCAGACATCGGGCCAGATGATTCACAGAGACCAGTTTGCCGTACAGGAGATTGCGGATTGTGCACAGTCATTTGTACGTAAGACGGGCGGAAAGAGCGGATACAGCGGCAAGCTGAGCGTTGATGCCGGGCAGCTGTCCGTAACTGCTGACCGCGTGATGGTGGAGTATCTCATTGAGAACCTGCTGGAACGCGGAATGCGGGAGGGTGGCGACATGAAACTGGAGATTGTGCCGGACGGAGCGTTCGTAAGGTTCATTCTGCACAGGGAGTGCAGTACACCCGGCAGTGATGTGCTGGACGGACTCTTTACGCCGCTCATGAACAAGGATAATATGGCATATGTGATATGCCGTCAGATAATACGCGAGCATGACGAGGCATTCGGTCATCCCGGCTGCCGCATCAATGCCGATGCAGAGTCCGGCGGTATGGCGGTATGGTTCACGGTGCCTGCAGCAAAACAGAAATAAACGCATTTATATATGGATAAGATCAAGACAATCGTGGTTGAGGATGTATCGCTTGAACTCAAGGGTACACTCTCCATAATAAGGAATGACATACCGGAGGTTGAGGTGATTGGAACCGCTCAGACGGAACGTGAGTTCTGGGCTCTGATGGACGGCGGCGCACAGCCTGACCTGGTGCTGCTGGACCTGGGTCTTGGCGGCTCAACGACCGTGGGTGTGGATATCTGCCGCAAACTCACGCAGAAGGGCGGCGTCAAGGTCCTGGTATTTACCGGCGAGCTCCTGAATGAGAAACTCTGGGCCGATGTCCTGGATGCCGGAGCGCACGGAATAGTACTCAAGACAGGTGAACTGCTTACCCGCAATGAGATAATGGATGTGATGAGCGGCAAGCGTTTTGTGTTCAACCAGCCTGTCCTGGAAAAGCTGGTGGAGCGTTTCCGCAAGGCCGTGACCGATGAGGGACTGCAGCGAAGTGCCGCCATTGAGTATGAGATTGATGAGTATGACGAGCGGTTCCTGCGTCATCTGGCACTTGGTTATACCAAGGATATGATAAGTGAGCTGCGTACCATGCCGTTCAGCAGCAAGTCACTTGAGAAACGTCAGGCTGATCTTGTGCAGCGCCTCTTCCCTGAGGGCGAGCAGCGTGGCGTGAATGTGACCCGCCTGGTGGTACGTGCCATAGAACTGCATATAATTGACCCGTCAAATCTGGAGGCCGATGAATAAACGTTCCACAGGCTGGCTGCATCCTGCCGTAATCTATCTTATCCTGCTGATGCTCCTGATCCTGGCATCATGGATAGGCAGTATCGTCGAGATACGCAGGGTGGGCGGTAACGGAGAACTGCTGCTGCGCAGTGTCTTGGGCGAGAGCGGTATCCGCTGGGCCGTAAGGTCAGCTGCATCCTGCCTGAGCCTGGCTCCCGTGGGTAATGCCCTCATGCTCTTCATAGCTGTGGGCGCAGGCCGTGGTAGCGGCTTGCTGCGTGCCATCTGCCGTCTGGGCAGCCTCTCTCCTAAGGAACGTTATGCAATATATATAAGTGCGGCAGTACTGGCGGTTTATATCCTGCTCATAGTGCTGGGCGTTTTCTCTGGCAGTCATCTGCTGCTGGGTATCACCGGCAGGCTGGCAGGCAGTCCGCTTTATGACGGTTTCATGTTCCTGCTGATGCTGGCTGTATGCCTGCCGTCACTGGTTTACGGACTCTCTACCGAGTCTTTCCGTACCGCCATGGATTGTGTCCAGGCGTTCTGTACCATAATCGGTCCGTTTGCCCAGTTCCTGGTTACCATGCTTTTTGCCGCACAGCTTATTCAGACTCTTGAGTATACCCGTTTTGATGTTCTGTTGGGCCTGACTCCCCACGTTATGGACATCGTGTCATTCCTGCTTTATTGGCTGCCACTGCCTATAATCCTGTTTCTTAATCAAAAAAGGGAGAAAGGGTTTGAAATGTTGAAATAATGCGCTAATTTTGCACCCGCTTAATAAGGTATAAGGTCGTTTAACTTCGTTGACCTCACCACGCCACGACAAAGAGAGCAAGCTCTCTTGATTGCTTTGAAATAACGGAAAAAATGAACGAGTTCCTTTTTTACGTTCTTTCAAATCAATACAAAGAAAACGTTGTTTTCTTTGTTCGTCTGGCTCCAGGTTCGGTTCCGTAGCTCAGCTGGATAGAGCAACAGCCTTCTAAGCTGTGGGTCTTGGGTTCGAATCCCAACGGAATCACAAAGCCAAAAGTGCCCGGAATCCGAGGATTCCGGGCACTTTCGTTTTCATGATTCCGTCGGGATAAAGCCAAAGGATTTATACCAGCGGAATCATGGAGACGAAAGTAGAGCCCGCGCAAGCGGGATCTTTACTTTTGGCTTTCTGACAATTAGCCCCCCGCAGGGGCCGGGATGCGTCAAAAACGCAGTTTTTGGCGAATTCCAACGGAGCGAAAAGCGAAGCCTTTGCGGAACCGGGATGCGTCAAAAGCAAAGCTTTTGGCGAATTCCAACGAAGCAAAAAGCGAAGCTTTTGCGAAAAAGTATGCGTTAAAACCCCCTATATTTTAATAACGAACCCTTTATAATTTGCAAACCTCACCCCCACTAACTACTTTTACCCCCACATAACCTAATTAAAACCAATAGTCATATGAGAACAATTGTTTGCTGTTCATTCATGGCAGTATTGCTTTCAGTTTATTCATGCAGTAATAAACCTCAGTATCTGATTCCCCAAGTCAAGGAAATATCATTTGCCGACCAGAGTCGTGAAATGATAGAGCCCACAAAGATTGATTACAGTCTTATGGGAATCTTCGACATTATGACATATGACAAATATATGTTCCTGATAACACGGGATAATTCGGCTTTTCTGAGAGTTTATGACGTGGAAAAAGGCGCTGAGGTGGCTGCACTTTGCCGTCAGGGTAGGGCAAACAATGAATTCAACTTCCCGATGTTCTTTGCATCGGAACAGGCATATACTGTTGACGGTGAGATAATGCTGCCCATAAGGGATAACCGTGGCACATTAAAGGAGATAAACATAACAAAATCCATAGATGAGCAGAAGACTGTTATCAACAGGACCGCTTCATGTGCCCAGAATACCAGCAGCCACCTTGCATTTGTTGATGATGACTTTTCCAGGATGTTTGTATCGGAACTGAAGCTGTCATCAGCGGAACCGGCTCAACCAGTTAAGTTCTACATACAGACGCCCGATGGTGAGAAAACTGAGATTCCGGCTTTCAAGGATGTCATGAACGGGGAGAACCAGTTTGCCATATCTAATTATTATTCAGGTTCTCTCATCAAGCATCCCTCTAAAAACATAATGGTTTATTCCATGACAAATCTCAATTATGTGCTCTTCTTTGACCTGGACAACGGAAAGACATTTGCCATTCACCAGAAGGGGTCCGAAACTTTTGACAAAGAGGTAACTGAGAATCCGGATCTGCTTCATTTCAGCGATGCAACCGTATCGGATGATTATTTCTTTACATTCTACTTTGCCAACTGCATGAACAATCCGGACGCAGACTATGTTTGTGAAGTGCTGGCCTTTGATTGGGATGGCAATTATGTGGGCGGCTTCAAGTCCAACACTGAGATTCATAGAATTGCATACAATAAAGCGACCGGATTATTGTACTGTGCCAACCTTAGTAATGAGTCCATGTATACGGTTCCTGTCAAGGATTTCCTGAAATGACTCCGTGTGGTGACATGAAAGTTATGACACAGGGGGACTGTCCCTAATGGGATAATGCAACAGCATTGCAGCGCCTATTCCTTGTAGCAGTATTGGATTGGATATACTTTTGTCAAAAAACAAAAGCATATGAAGACTTCAAGACTCTTTTTCCTTGTGGTGCTGTTGCTTATCCAGACAGCCTTAACAGTGGTACCCGCTCAGGACAAGCCTAAGAAAGGTGATATGATCTCTGGCATAGTCTGTGATGATGAGGGCCCCATGATGTTGGTAAGTGTAATGGAACGTGATTCATCGGGCCGTACTGTAAGTCTATGCGCCACTGATACTGAGGGCAAATTCTCATTCCGTCTGGTTAACCCAGAGAACAGGATAAGGATAACATTCGTTGGTTATGAAAAAGTGGATATCCCTATTGACAGGACCTTCTTTGAGATTAAGATGAAGGAAATGGATGATATGCCAGAGGTAGATATTCTTGTTGATCCTGGTTATGAGAAGAATGGTTTGCCCATACCTGTGCGTGAATATAGACAAAAAGGTATGGGGGTGATAGGACCGGATAATTCATGGACTTTTGGGGAATTGCAGAGAGATGCCCCTGACGGATATGTGTGCGGGTATGTGATGAGGGCTACGCAGTTTGGGCATTCATACGGCATATACCTAGTCAAGGAAGGAAAACGGTATAGCCTGGTGTATTATAGGCTTGATTATATTGAAACCAGAAGCATTAAACCCCGCAAGGCCAAGAAACTGATAGCATCTGTTGAAAAAAAGATTGCCTATGCCGAAACTTCCGGGAATACTGTCAATACTGTAAGAAATAACGGAGTGGTAGTTTATGCTGAACCCATGTACGATGGCAATATAGCCTATGCTCTTATGCCCGATAAGGCTGCATTTTTCTGGACTAACGGATCTGAGGATATTCCGGATGAAACTTGGCGAGAATTCTTTGGGCCAATCCCGGAGCCCAGATTCCCGGAATAAAAAAAGAAAGGGCGGCTGTCACAGCCCCCCAGACTCCCGAAAATTCGAGATATGGTTTTGAGAAACCAACCGAATCTTCTCTCCTTGTTTGCGGTGGCAAAGATATATTAAATCAGAATTAAAACAAGCGGATTAACAATTTTTTATCAGAAATCAAAAAAGGCCCGCACATCGCGTGCCAGCCCTCCCTGCGAATCCCCCGTTCTAGTCAATAGTCCGTTTCCAAGAAGTATATAAGGGGATCCTGTCCTTTTATAATTATTGCTTTATTCGAGCATGCAAATATCGCTATTGTTTGTATACGTTCTCTGTTTTATGTAGTCAATTAATGTAAAAAAATCCTATCGTGAGTATGCTGTAGGCAGTAATCGAGCAGAGAGAGGGAGGCTTTGAGAACGTCATTGTATGTAGTCTCAAAATCTCCTGTGTACCAGGGATCTGCAACATCGCGGTCAATGCCGGCGAATGACATCATAAGGTGAACCTTGTTTTGCGGATCATCAGGAATTATGTATTTGAGCCAGCGCAGATTCATGCGGTCCATACATATAATAAGGTCAAAACGTTCATAGTCTGAGCGTGTTATCTGACGTGCGGCCTTGCTCTTGTCGAATGGTATGGCGTGCGCATTAAGGCAGCGCTTGGCAGGCGGGTAGATTGAGTTGCCAATCTCCTCGGTCGATACGGCCGCGGATTCTACGTAGAATTGCTCCTCAAGTCCGTTCTGACGTATCAGGTCCTTGAAAATGAACTCGGCCATTGGTGAACGGCATATGTTGCCGTGACATACAAAAATGATCTTTATCATTGGTTCATGCAGTTGCGGTAAAAGAATCGGAATGTGCGTTTTTTAAGGTACTCGCTACCTAAATCATGGGTGTGGCCGGGCAGATAGAGCTGTTCAAAATCCTTATTGTGTTTTACGAGTTCTGATACTACCTGGAGCGTCGATGCGGGATCCACATTGTCATCCATCTCGCCGTTTATCAGGAACAGCTTGCCCTCCATACGCCAAGCGTTGTCAACGTTTGAGTTCTCGGAGTACCAGGGGCCGATGGGCCATCCCATCCACTGCTCGTTCCACCATATCTTGTCCATGCGGTTGTCATGGCAGCCGCAAAGCGCTACAGATACCTTATAGAAGTCATTGAAGAACAATAGGGCGGAGAGAGCGTTCTGACCGCCTGCCGAATAACCGTAGATACCCATGTTTGAGGTGTCCATATAGGGGTATTTCTGCTGGGCTGCCTTGATCCAGAGAATGCGGTCGGGGAATCCGGCATCCTTAAGGTTGCGGTAGGCTACGTCCTGGAAACTCTTGGAACGGTTGTCGGTGCCCATACCGTCTATTGTTACCACGATGAATCCCATCTCTACCAGGTGGCTGAACCGCTCGTATGTGCTGAAATCCTTTGTCACGAATGAGTCATGCGGACCGGAGTAGATGTACTCCACAACCGGATATTTCCTGTCGGGGTCCAGATTCATGGGGCGGTAGATATTACCCCAGATATCGGTCTTGCCGTCGCGTCCTTTGGCATGGAATACCTCAGGCAGAATGTAGCCGGCGTCAAGCATGCCGGTTATGTCCTGCTGCTGGAGCCTGAGCAGAACTTTTCCGTCCTTTGCACTGCGAACCACACTCTCAAACGGCTTGTCGGGGCGTGACCAGTTATCTACAAACGCGGTCCAGTCGCGGTTGGGATGTACCTGATGGTTGCCGTCATCGGGAGTAAGGTCTGTTATCTTGCCGCTTTTTATGTCCAGACGCAGCAGGTGTTTGTTATATGGGTCTTCGCCCTTAGATGCCCTGTAGCCGTTGGCGTAGAACAGGATGTAACCCTGCTCCTCATCTATACGCTGTATCTCACGTACGTTCCAGGTGCCTTTTGTGAGCTGGCGGATTGAGCCGTCGGCGGCATCTATCATATAAAGGTGGCGCCAGTCATCACGTTCTGATACCCACAGGATATGGCGTCCGTCATCCATCCAACGGCGGTAAAGGTCATTGTAATAGACAAAGGTCTCTGTTTTCTCCTCAGCCAGAATACGTGAACTGCCGTCTGTGCCGATGGCTACAAGCTGGTAAAGCTGATGTCCGCGACGGTTGTACTCAAAGGTAAAGAACTGGGAGTCCGGTGACCATCGGCCAAGCGTAAGCTCATACTGGTTCTGCCAGGGTGTGGCATCTATGGGAATCTGCTTGAGCGTAGTGATATCAAACAGGGCGGGAACGGCCTGGGGCAGGGGATCGCCCGGTTTGTCATAGTCCAGCCAGCGGTATTTAGGCTGCACCTGGTCATCGGGACGTGACTCACGCAGCAGTATCTGACGCTCTTTGTGCTCCTGTTTGCGCAGGGCCGATATGTATTTGGAGTCAGGTGACCAGAAATACTGCGAATAACCATCCTGCTCATTGCCGTCAAAGCTCAACTGGGTCAGTTCTCCGCTCTCTATATTGCGCACCCAGATGTTGTTGTCACGAGTCATGCACTCCCAGTTGCCGTCAGGGGAGCGTGTGCCTGTTTCGGCCCTGCCCGGGAAACCTCCAAAACCACCGGCATAACCGCCTCCGAATCCGCCCCATCCGCCGCGCTGGCGCTCAGGAGTGCGGAAAGAATCAAGCGTGTCACGACATACCTGGGTCTTGGTGAGAGTCTTAAGGTCAACCTTATAGTATTCAGTGCTGTCCTTGCCCGTGGTCTGATAACAGAATGTGTCAGAACCTCTCCACTGAGGCGTTACAGGACCGTATTTGTCCTTATAAAGGTATTTATAGACGTTGTCCGTAGCCTGCTTGTACAGCTGTTCAAAGGGGTCTTGCTGCTGTGCGTTGATTACTGATCCTGATGTGGATGACAGCAGTAGAATGGATAGAATTATTCCGTATTTGTTCATGAGGATTCTTTTTTGCAAAATTATTAAATTCGCACTATTATGTCAAACAAGAGAGTAGATACATTGCGCCGACTGATGGCCCTCTGGGGATGGGATGCTGCCGTTACGGTAGGTCAGGATCCCCATAACAGCGAGTATACACCTTTGCGCTGGTGCCAGCGTGAGTTTATATCGGGCTTTACGGGATCGGCCGGTGTAGTGGTGGTGACAAAGGACCATGCAGGGTTGTGGACTGATTCCCGTTACTGGATTCAGGCTGAACGTGAGTTGCAGGACACCGGTATTGAACTGCACAGGATGGTGTCAGTTGAGGATAATGAGTGGATAGAATGGATTGCTAAGAATATCCCTGCCGGCGGTAAGGTGGGCATAGACGGGCTTTGCATGAGCATGAGTGAGGCCAGGCAACTGGAGTGTGCTATCCAACCCATAGGAGGTAAGGTGGTCTCAAAACCGGATTATCTTGAAGAGATGTGGCCTGACCGTCCGTTGCTGCCCCAGAGTCCGGTTTGGATTCATGAGGATAAATACGCCGGACGCAGCAGGAGTGACAAACTCATGTGGCTCCGCTCTGAACTTGACAAGCAGGGTTGCAGGTATATGTTCATCAGCTGCCTTGATGAGATAGCATGGCTTCTTAATATAAGGTCAAATGATGTTGAGTACTGTCCGTTCGTGATATCGTTTGCTCTTGTGGGTCCGGACAGTGTTGAGCTGTTTGCTGACATTTCAAAATTCCGTCCCGATGTACGGGAAGAACTTGAATTTTCAAATGTCAGAGTCCATCCATATGCTGAAGTGGGGGCTTATATCGGCTCCATGGAGTGTGAGGGCAGGATTTTTATCGATGACAGTTCTCTTAATTTTGAGACCGGAACAGCAATAGAGAGACGGTTTGGAGAGAATGGCATGGTAAGGGGTGAATCTCCCGTTCAATTGGCCAAATCCGTAAAGAATGAGATTGAGATTGAGGGATTCCGCAACGCATATCTGCAGGATGGTATCGTACAGACCCGTTTCTTTAAGTGGCTGGAGGAGCAGATGGCATCAGGAGCCTGTATTACTGAGTCCGATGCTGCAGATGAACTGCATCGTCTGCGTGCCGCTTTGCCGGATTTCCTGGATGAGAGCTTTGAGACCATATCGGCTTACGGAAAGAATGCCGCTTTGCCCCATTATGAGACCGTACGTGGTAAGGATGCGGTGCTGGAGCCCCATGGACTCTATCTGAATGACAGCGGTGCCCATTATAAATATGGTACTACCGATATAACCCGTACCGTTCCGCTGGGACCGCTTACTGATCTGGAACGTGAGGACTATACCCTGGATATGAAAGCTATGATTGACCTTGCCATGGCTGTGTTCCCGGAGGGTACACCCGGCTGCCGTATAGATGCGATAGCACGCCGTCCGCTCTGGCAGTCGATGCGTAACTTCGGTCACGGAACCGGACATGGGGTGGGCAATGTGCTGTCTGTACATGAAGGCCCCCAGACTATAAGGCAGAACCTGAAGAACCAGCCGATGCTACCCGGTATGATCACATCCGATGAACCCGGAATATACAGGGAGGGACTGCATGGAATACGTCATGAGAACATGATACTCTGCATCCCGGCCGGAACCAATGAGTTTGGCGGTTGGCTCAAATTTGAGACTCTCACGCTTACCTACCTTGACACGACTCCGCTTCTGACCGACCTGATGGATAGGCAGGAGATAGAGTGGCTAAACTCATTCAATTCAAGAGTGTTGGATGTTTTGACACCCTATCTGCAGGATGATGAGGTGCGCTGGTTGGCTGCCAAGACAAGGAAAGTCCCTGTTTTTTGATTTTATTAGATTTGTTATATTTATTCAATCGTAGGTTTGATTACCTTTGTATTGTAACTAACTAATTTATAAGGGGAACTATTCTTCTGACTTAAACTATCAAAACTGATGAGTTTACAATCGGTATTTCTTTTGATCCCGGCAATCGTGGGATTCCTGGGTGTTATATCTTACATGGTGCTCGCACCTAAGAGTGATTTTTACAGGAAGCAGAAGCGTTTTATTACGGTTTTGTCATGTTTTTTTCTTTTTGCGTCACTGTCATCGGACACTGATTCAAAACTGATGCTGCATTATACTCTTTTTGAGCAAGCCTGCGCTTTGGCTCTGGCTCCATGTTTCATATCCCTTATTAAGGAGTATGATACCGATAAGCGTGGCGGCCTGCTGTTCAAGCTTTGCTGCATGATTCCTATGATTCACCTGGTGGTGGGTATTGAATCAGTTTATGTGGCCGGTTATGACAACTCTGTGAGGATATTCATTGAATCCCTTACTTTTAACGGTCCCATGTTCCCGTACCTGGACAATAACGGACAGATTGTGGTTTATGCCTGCTATACATACATGTTCAAGACGTTTGTTCTTGTAAATTTTGTGATGTTTGCCATGAATATGATGAAATATGTGGTCAACGGAGGCTTTAAGATTAAGGAGACCCTTGCTTATCTGTTCAAGTGCAGCCAGGCAAACGTAGTACGTGTATTCTATCTTCTGGTTCTGGTATTTTTCCTGATCTCCATCCCGGCTCTGATTCTTGGCAAGGGTAGCTATGTCAATATTCCCATTACCACGTTTATTGCCTGTGTCATACAGACATACGTGATCGTAATGATTACAATTACAGGTTTTGCAGGCCGTGTTGAGAGCCAGTCTATATGCGGAATAATCAAATCTGTAAGGAAGAGACGTATTAAGGGTTGATATCCCTATTTCTCCATTTGCTCATATCTGGCTTTAGACTTTAGATCTATCCAGGCATAATAACCTTATTCATATATCAGGTCATACAGTAGAACAGGATTCTGCTGATGAAAGAAAAAAACAAGAGACTCGCTGCACAGCGGGTCTCTCGTTCTCAATAGTCCTTTTCCAATAATTGAAATTTAGATGAACCGGTTTCACAACCAATCTTCTCTCTCCTTGTTTGCATTACAAATATAGAGTCAAATTATCATCGCCCGTATACATTTTACCGTTAAAATGCTGCGCATATCACAATTTTTACGATTTGACAGTGTGATTTGTTGATTTGACACCAAAAACGGGTATCTTTTTAAGGAATAGGGAACGAATCTTAATAGTGAGGGGTGGTTTGCCGTATTAAAATATTGGCAATTTTGTTCAAAAATGGGCGGTTTTTGTGGCGAATCGGGCCTATTTTGTGGCGAACATAAAGCAGGGAAGCGGGACTTCACAGTTCCGCTTCCCTTGAAATAAAATCTAATACCATGAAAAACACGTAGCAAAGATAAGTCCGAGAATTGTTATTTCCAAAAGATGTGGAGTTTTTTTCGTAATTTTGCTGCATATTATCTACAACGTGATATGTACAACAGTAAGAAGGGAAATAGGAGGATTTATACCGCTGATAACATCAAAACATATAAGGTAGAGGAGGAGACAACACTGCTTCCTTTCCTTATTCAATCTATGCCTACACTGAGCCGTACTGAGGTTAAAGCTATGCTTAAGTATAAGCATATTGCCATTAAGGGATCAGCTGTCACTCAGTTTGATCACCCTCTGCTTCCGGGTGATGAGGTCCAGATCAATTTCGGACGCTCTTTCTATAAGTTCAATAACCCCCAGGTAAAGGTTCTTTATGAGGATAAATATATGGTTGTAATAGCCAAGGCCTCAGGTCTTCTTTCCGTTGCCAATGACAATGCACGTGAAAAGAACGCCTATCATATTATGCGTGACTATGTGCGCCATGACAATCCTGAGGCTGAACTTTACGTTTGCCACAGGCTTGACCAGTATACATCGGGCATCCTTATATTCTCAAAGGACCAGGAGATGATGCTAGAGATGCGCTCCAACTGGGATTATTATGTAAAGGAACGCCGTTACGTATGTGTAACTGAGAATATCCCGGCCAAAAGTGAGGATACTATAGAGAGTCTCCTTACTCAGAATGACCGCATGCAGGTCTATTCTACTAATGATGAGGATAAAGGGCGTTTGGCTGTCACTCATTATAAGGTTTTACAGACCCGTGGACGTTACGCGCTTGTGGATGTAGAGATTTTTACCGGTAAGAAGAACCAGATCAGGGTTCATATGTCCGAGATGGGCTGCCCCATTGCCGGTGATATTAAATATGGTGCTGAGACTAATCCTGCCCGCAGACTTATGCTGCATAACTACAGATTGTCTTTTATTCACCCTGTGACCGGTGAGATGATGCGTTTTTCACTGCCTATGCCCACCGTATTCCGTAAACTAACTTCTACTGAAAGATGAAAAAGAGTTTCAAGCCCGGAACAATGATCTATCCGTTGCCTGCAGTACTGGTAAGCTGCGGTGCAACTCCTCAGGAATATAACGTGCTTACAGTGGCCTGGACAGGTACCGTATGCAGCGATCCCCCCATGTGCTATGTCTCAATACGTCCCTCACGCCACTCATATGACATAATCAAGCGTAACGGCTGTTTTGTGATAAACCTCACTACAAAGGCTCTGGCCCGTGCCACTGATTTTTGCGGTGTACGTTCAGGCCGTGATATGGATAAGTTCCGTGAGGCCGGCATAACTCCCGGAAAGGCAGAGGTGGTATCTGCTCCCACGGTTGAGGAGGCTCCCGTATCAATTGAGTGCAAGGTGGTAGACATCAAGCCTTTAGGCTCTCATGATATGTTCCTGGCAGAGGTGGTCAACGTTCTTGTTGATGACAAATATATCGATGAAAACGACAAAATTGATATGGCTGCCATGGATCTGATTGCCTATACCCACGGTGAGTATTTTGACGTTTCAAACCCCAAGGGTTTCTTTGGCTGGTCTGTCCGCAAGAAGAAGGTTATCAAAAGGGAGAAGAAATAAACTCCCAAAACTTATCCGCATCAGGATCAAAGGTGTAGGGGCCGTTCAAAAGTTTACCCTTTGAATCCACTATCACATAGAATGGCTGTGCGTTAGCTCCAAACTTGTAGCGCTGCAGCAGACTCCACAGGTCACCGACCGTGCGGATCTTTACGTTTGTGCCGTTTTCATCGATGGTTACAGGCTGTTTTAGTGGAGTCTTGTCATCTACAAAGAGTGATACCAGAATGTATTTGTCTTGTATAGTGCGGGATACCCTCTGGTCTGTCCATACGGCGGCCTCCATCTTGCGGCAGTTTACGCAACCGTAACCGGTAAAATCAATGAGCACTGGTTTGCCGGTTGCGGCCGATGCCTTAAGAGCCTGGTTATAATCAGTGAACTGGGGCTCAAGTGTCTGGGCATCTTTTGCCAGTATCTGGGTACTCATGGGAGGTGTGAATGCGCTGATTGCTTTTAGTGGAGCTCCCCACAGTCCGGGAACCAGCCATGCTGCAAAGGCTAATGATATGATTCCCAGTGCTATAGCTGCTATGCTACGTTTTCCGCCCTTCTTTCTGCCTATCAGACCAAACAGATAGAGTGCCAGGAACAATGCCATCAGGATCCATAACAATACAAACAGGTCACGTGGCAGTATGCCCCAGCCGTATGCCATATCGGCAACTGAGAGGAACTTGAGTGAGAATGCCAGTTCTATGAATCCCAGCGTAACCTTTACCTGATCCATCCAGCCACCGGATTTGGGCATGGACTGCAGCCAGCCGGGGAACAGTGCGAACAGGGTAAAGGGTATGGCCATTGCAACTGAGAATCCGAGCATTCCCACTGTTGGAGCCAATATGCTGCCGGTTGATGCAGCGTCAACAAGCAGGAATCCTATTATGGGACCAGTGCATGAGAATGATACTATGGTCAGGGTGAGTGCCATGAAAAATATGCCTCCAAGTCCTGCAACTGATGATTTGCGGTCTGTACCGGTGCTCCAACCCGAAGGCAATGTTATCTCAAACAGTCCAAAGAATGAAAGCGCGAATGCCACCAGCATGATGAAGAATATGATGTTCACTATGGCATTGGTGGATAGCGCGTTCAGGGCGTTGGCTCCGAATATCAACGTTATGGCCAGTCCCAGCGCTACATATACTGCAATAATGGAGAATCCGTACAGTACTGCATCCCTTACAGCCTTGCGGCGTTCTGTGGCGCGCTTAAGGAAAAAGCTTACGGTCATGGGTATTACGGGCCATACACATGGCGTAAGCAGCGCTATCAGACCTGCAAGGAAACTGGTGATGAGTAAGCCCCATAGATTGTCCTTACGTTCAATGACACTTTCCGTAGAGTAGGTGACAGGTGCCCATGTAACCGGATCGTAACCGTCAATCTGCGTCAGGTCCGTTCCCGCCGGAGCGGCTATAGCCTCCTCCTTGTCACTCTTATAGCTGAACTCGATATGTTGCGGTGGCAGGCAGCTTTCATCATTGCAGGCGCCGTAGGTAAGGTTGCCTTCCATCAACCAGTTCCCCTCTGAGATTTTAAAATCCTGAAAGAATGTGACCTTCCCTCCGAAATATCGCAATCTCATATTGAATATGGGATCGAACACTTCTGTCTCATTGCCGTCGAATGAGAGGGGGGAGACGGGCTGAGCCCCGTATATGGTGTCAAATATGAGATCGGCACTGATGGGACCTCCATCAGGGAGTGATGTGGAATAGACGTGCCAGCCTTCAGATACTTTCAGGTCAAAACGGAGCCTTACAATATCATCGGCGCGGTTTTCAATGCTGTGCGTGTGAGTCACAGGCTTGATTCCCAGACCAAACTGGGTAACCATAACCAGTGACATTATATATGTCAGAAATGTCATTTGTGTTTGTTTTGCGCTAAGATAAGCAAAAAACTTCAAGTGGAAGAGCCAATCAGGTTCTTGTATTATTTATTATATTCGCATTTAAATTTGGTTCTGAATATGTACAGGAAACGTTTCACTACATGGTTGGTGGTGTTAGCGGTAGCTGTTATAACCGCTTTGTGTTTTATGAAAACAGTGAAGGAAGAGAGTAAAGTAAATATAGGCAGGAGCGATATCCGTCTTGAGGACGGTAAGTTTACCCCTGAGGCACTCTGGTCTTTGGGCCGCATAGGTGGGGTGGCTGTATCACCCGACGGCACTAAGGTTGCATACCAGGTGTCATATTACAGCGTACAGGAAAACGCCAGTCATACAGTCATCTACGTGATGAATGATGAGGGCGGTGATCATAAACTGCTTACCAAAAGCGCTGCGTCGGAACACAGCCCTGCATGGATTGATAATGAACATATTGCTTTCCTTAAGGTGACAGACGGCGTCCAGCAGGTGTGGCGTATGGATGCCGACGGCAAGCACCGCAGTCAGCTTTCATTCATGGACAAGGATGTGGAGGGTTTCCTTTTTGCTCCCGATCTTAAGAATGTCATTCTGGTTATGAGCGTACCCAACCCGCTTGTAAAGGAGAGACAGTATGATGACCTGCCCAAGGCGTCGGGCATGATAGCCGATGACCTTATGTTCCGTCATTGGGACAGTTGGGTGACAACTATTCCGCATCCCTTCCTGGCTGCCTTTGATGGACGCAAGATATCGGCCGATGCACAGGACCTGCTTGATGGAGAGCCGTTTGAGAGTCCCATGCTGCCGTTTGGCGGAGTTGAACAGTTCGCATGGAGCCCCGACAGCAGGAACGTGGCATATACCTGCCGCAAGAAGGCGGGTTCTGAGTACACCAAGAGTACGGACTCTGATATGTACCTTTATAATATAGAGAGCCGTGAGACCACCAACCTTTGCAAACTGCCGGGAGACAAGGACCTTAACATGGGTTATGACACCAATCCCAAGTTCAGTGATGACGGCAGTTATATCGCATGGCAGAGCATGGAACGTGACGGATACGAGAGTGACCTGAACCGTCTCTATGTGATGGACCTGGAGACCAAGCGCAAATGGTCGGTGTCGGGCAGTTTTGACAGTAATGTTGATGACTTTATCTGGGCCCGTGACAAGTCCTATCTCTATTTTATCGGCTCATGGCAGGGCTGTATGTCAGTCTTTATGGTTGATCTGGAAGGAAACGTGATACCTGTTAATACGGATCCCTGTGATTATAATTCACTGGCCCGAGGCTGGGAGAACAACCTGATCGTGACCCGCCAGTCAATGAGGTTTGCCACTGAGATTTATCTGCTTGACGTGCGCCGCGGCCTTGCCCAGAAACTGTCTCATGAGAATGACCATATTTTTGCTCAGATGCCCAATGTGCGTGTTGAGGCTCGTGCAGTCAAGACATCTGACGGTAAGGATATGCTCTCATGGGTCATGTACCCGCCTGAATTTGATGAGACCAAGAAATACCCTGTGCTGCTGTTCTGTGAGGGAGGCCCCCAGAATATGGTGTCACAGTTCTGGAGTTATCGCTGGAATTTCCGTATCATGGCCGATAACGGTTATATCATTGTGGCACCCAACCGCCGCGGATTGCCCGGATTCGGCAGGAAATGGCTGGAGGATATAAGCGGTGATTACGGTGGTCAGTGCATGACTGACCTGCTCACTGCCATAGATGACATAAGCAAGGAGCCTTACGTGGATAAGGAGCGTATGGGATGCGTGGGTGCCAGCTTTGGCGGTTATTCCGTTTACTGGCTGGCAGGACATCACGATGGCCGTTTCAAGTGCTTCATTGCTCATGACGGAATATTCAACCTGGAGCAGCAGTATGTTGAGACGGAGGAGATGTGGTTCCCACAGTGGGATCTGGGAGGTCCGTATTGGGAAAAGAATGAGACTACAGAGAGAACATATGCCGCTTCGCCGCATCTGTATGCCGATAAGTGGGATACTCCCATCCTTTGCATACACGGAGAGAAAGACTATCGCATACTGTACTCTCAGGCTGTATCGGCATTCCAGGCTGCAAGGCTGCGCGGAGTTCCTGCAGAACTCCTGCTGTTCCCTGATGAGAATCATTGGGTGCTTAAGCCCCAGAACGGAATTCTGTGGCAGAGGACCTATTTCAACTGGCTGGATAGATGGCTCAAACAATAATATACATACTGTTTTCACTACCAAGCCTGGCGATTATAGCTGTTGCCATAATCCTGAATGTAAAGGGTAAGTTCTCTACCAGATTGCGTTGGTGGATGACTGCCATGCTGGTCGTGGTAGCTCTCAGTATGCTGTGTTATGCCCAGTATTACAACGTACACCTGACATCCAGATATTCATGGGGATTTGATTTCCTGTATTGTCTTATCACGCCGTTCTGCGCACCGCTCTATTATCTGTTTATAAACAGTCTGGCCAATATAAAGAAAAGACCGGCAATAGATGTGATGTGCTTTTATCCGGCCATCATCTATGCGGTCCTGCTCATTACCGGACAGACGCTTATGAACGGTGATGAGAGGCATGCGTTCATCTGTAATGAGATTCTGGGACAGAACATACAGATGGAACCGTCAGTGGCATATGAATGGATGCTCCTGGTAGGTAAGAAGATATTCTCTGTGTTTATGCCGGTACAGGCCATTGCCGCTATGGTATACGGCGAGATCCGCCTTAACGCATACATACGGATGCTCCATCAGTACAGTTCTGCCAATGAGACCGGAAACACCATTAAGATGCGTGAGATTCACGTGCTGACGGTCCTTATCGTGGTTACAGGCATGATAATGTCAGTGATACCTATGAATGAAGCGGTAGACCATATTTGGTTGGTGGTGATTGCCGTGACCGGTCAGATAGTTATGGTATCATTGATAGCATCGTATATCATGCGTCTGGAATTCTCGGCCGAGGATATACAGACTATGATTAAAACACCGTCCGTTAATGGTGGGGTGGATATGGGTTCCGGTCCAGCGGTTAAGCCCAGTGTAAGGATTGAGAAACCCAAAACGCTGATTGAGAGGATAGATGCAGCTATGGATACGGGTCAATTGTATCTGCAGCCGGACCTGTCACTTGTATCTCTGTCCGAGCAGGTTGGAACCAACCGTACCTATGCCTCAAAGGCCATAAAGGATGCTAAAGGCTGCAGCTTCTCGGATTATGTGAACAGATACCGTCTGGATTATGCGTTGGCTGTAATGAAGAATACTCCTAAGGATAAGATTGTGATTCAGAATATTGCTAGTCAGTGTGGGTGCGGATCTATTCAGACGTTCTATCGGTATTTTAAGATTTTTTATAATGAGACTCCTACGCAGTGGATTGAGCGGAATAAATAACTGTTTTTTTGCTCGCCGCTTCGCGGCTCGGGAGTTTTTGACTTTTATGGCCCTTTGGGCCTAAAAAGTCGCTAGCTGGAA
Organism: Bacteroidaceae bacterium; assembly: GCA_045220475.1. Lineage (GTDB taxonomy): Bacteria > Bacteroidota > Bacteroidia > Bacteroidales > Bacteroidaceae > Colenecus. Next base: position 61 of record JBGUVW010000026.1, on the reverse strand, counting down.
ACTTATCTGCGTATTAGAAACAACCTTTTTTTAGTTTGGGGCGGCGACGCCCCAAACCCGT
>JBGUVW010000025.1:0-20348 GCA_045220475.1 Bacteroidaceae bacterium | reverse complement strand
TTTTTGACTTTTATGGCCCTTTGGGCCTAAAAAGTCGCTAGCTGGAAACGTATTATTGTATTAGAAGCATTTTACCTTTTTTTAGTTTGGGGCGGCGACGCCCCAAACCCGTTTCATTCCACTACGTTTCATTCCACTCTGCCGGCCTTCCAGGCCGGGTAAAACTAAGACCTCGCTAGCTTTGCTCGCGAGGCCTTAGTTTTACTGGGTGCAGCTGGAAACCTTGTGCTGGTTTGGATCACGCACGGGGAAACGCAGGTGCGATAATATTTTTCTGCTTATCAACTCATGAAGGCTTCCAAATCAGAGGGATGGTAGGGGATTATGTCTTTTCCTAATATTCTGCAACCATTATCTGTTATTAGGATGTCGTCTTCGATGCGGATTCCGCCAAAATCGCGGTATTTTTCAATTGCGTCGTAGTTTAGGAACGAGGTGTGCATTTTCTCGGATTTCCATTTGTCGATTAGGGCGGGGATGAAGTAGATTCCGGGTTCGTCGGTTAGGATGAAGCCGGGTTGGAGGCGGCGGCCGCAGCGCAGGCAGTTGGTTCCAAACTGGGTTGATGGTCTTACCTCATCGTCAAAGCCTACGTAGATTTGGCCCAGGCCTTCCATGTCGTGGACGTCCATTCCCATCATGTGGCCTAGGCCGTGCTGGAGGAACATGGCGTGGGCACCGGCCTGGACGGCGTCCTCAACGTTGCCTTTCATGAGGCCCAGGTCTATTAGGCGTGAGGTCATGAGGCGGCAGACGTCAAGGTGCATGTCAAGCCATTTCATGCCGGGGCGGGCCCGCTCAATCACAAGGTCGTGGCAGGCCTCTACTATGGAGTAGATGTCACGCTGCATGGTGGTGAAGCGGCCGCTTATGGGCATGGTGCGGGTGTTGTCACTGCAGTAGTTGTTTACGGTCTCGGCACCGGCATCCACCAGGAGCAGACGGCCGGACTCAAGGGGCCTTAAAGAGGGATTGCCGTGAAATATCTCACCGTGCATGGAGACTATGCTGCTGAATGATACCTTGGCGCCCTGAGCCATTGCTATGCCCTCCATGATGCCCTCAATGGACTTTTCGGTCACACCGGGACGACAGGCCTTCATGGCGGCACAGTGCATCTGGTAGCCTATGGCCATGGCACGCTCAATCTCCGCAATCTCTCCATCGGACTTTACGGAGCGCATATCCACGACGGCCTTGATGAGCGGTAGGGATGCTGCATCACGCGTCTTAAGCGGGTGTATACCCATCATATCGGCCAAAAGGATCATATGGTCGTGGCGGTAGGGCGGCAGGAAATGAACCTCACGGCCCTGTTTACGGGCATCGGCCACCAGTTCCGAGAGCTTGCTGTAGGGGGCGCTGCAGGAGATTCCGCAACCGGCGGCAAGGTCTGCGACGGAGGGTACGAATCCGGTCCAGATGATGTCTTCTATATCTATATCATCACCCAGGAGCCACTCGCGGCCGCTGTCGCAGTCCAGGACAAAAGCAAGTGAGTCGCGGTCCTGACCGGTGAAATAGAGAAATGAGCTGTCCTGACGGAACGTATATGCGTTGGCCGGGTAGTTGCACGGCGCGTTGTTGTTACCAAGCAGTATGATGAGTCCGCTGCCCACCTTATCCCTTAGCGTGGCGCGTCTCTGAACGTATGTCTCCTTATCAAAAAGCATAGCTGTACCTTTTAAGATAAGCAAAGATAAATCATTTTTTAGTTTAACTTTGTGCGTTTTCTTGAATCTTAATTACAGAAACCAACTAAAACATGACAACTATGAAACGAGTTCTTACTATCATATGTGCCCTGATGATAACTGCCTCGGCAATGGCTGAGCTGGCATGGAAGAATGAGAACCTTAAATACGGAATGTATCTGGGACCTATCAAGGCGGGCGACGCGCAGCTGGTAACGGAAAACATCACTTACAACGGCCAGAAAGCGGTACGCATGAAGCTGATTGCCCGTACCACCAGCACGGCCGATAAGCTGTTCAGCCTGAATGACACGCTCACCACAATAGTAAGGCCTGAGGATTCATCACCTATATTTTTCCAGAAACACTGCTTTGAGGGTGATGACATAGTACGTGAGAAGGTTATTTTCAGCAAGACCGATGACGGCAAGTGCGTGGCCCGGATGCGTAAGGACTACAAGAACGGCCGCGTAAAGGAGGTGACCGAGACATCGGACGCCTTGGTATACGATATGATAAGCGTGGTTGGATTTGCCCGTACCATCGATGCCGGATCACTCAAGAAGGGACAGCGTCTGAACTTTAAGCTGGCCGATGCAGCCGAGATCCTGGATGAGTCACTCATCTACCAGGGCCTTGAGGTGCTCAAGATATCGGGCCGCAAGTACAAGTGCATGGTGTTCAAGCTGGTGGAGCCTTACGTGGAGAAGGGTAAGAAAAAGGACCGCGAGATTCTGAACATATACGTTTGCGATGACGCAGCCCGTACAATCGTGCAGATGGATATCAAGTTCAAGGTTGGCACGGCTAAGGTCAAGATCATTAAATGACGGATTTAACCTTTATGGTTAAACCTTATAGTAGTAGAAAGAATCAAATTATAAACCTTAAACAATAAATGCAAATGAGAAAATTCATGGTTGCCGCTATGATGCTTGCGGCAGTGAGCCTTTCAGTCAATGCGGCTAAGAAGGATAAGAAAGAGGCCCAGGATCCCGTTCTGGGTATCAAGTCAGGTGTTATCACCATGGCCAACAACATGGGTAACTTTGGTGGCGGTGCCGGCGGATTCGGCGGTGGCGCAGGTTTTGGCGGCGGTGCCGGTATGGGTGGATTTGGTGGCGGCCAGATGGGTCAGCGTCCTCAGGGACAGGGTGGCCAGATGGGTCAGCGTCCTCAGGGACAGGGCGGCCAGGGTGGTCAGCGTCAGATGAACTTTGACCCCAGCACAATGGTTACCAAGATATACTTTGATGATTACGGCAAGAAGACCGTTACCGTTACCACACGTGGTGAGGCCGGTACAACCCGTTCACTCATGATAGGTGAGGATAACTACACCATCAATGACGCAGAGAAGACTGCAACCAAGATGCCGTCATTCGGCGGTCGTCGTGGCGGCCAGGGCGGCGGTGGCGGCCGTGGCATGGGTATGATGGGTATGGGAATGGGCATGGGTGCCCAGACCACTCCTATGTTTGACTGGGAGAACCTGGATGCCAAGACCATCAAGAAGAATAAGATCAAGGAGCTGGGCGAGGAGGAAGTTGCAGGCGTAACTTGCAAGATGTACTCCATTACTCAGAGCAATCAGGGCTACTCAACCCAGACAACCGTTTGGATCTACAAGAACCTGACTATGAAGTCAGAGTCTGTTACAGACTACGGCACCATGGGCCAGACCGTTGAGAAACTTGAGGAGACCGATGTAGACCAGTCACTCTTTGAGCTCCCTGCTGACTATAAGGTAGAGGAGATGCAGATGGGTAACTTTGGTGGCGGCGCTGGCATGGGCGGCTTCGGCGGCGGAATGGGCGGCGGTGACTTCGGTGGCGGCGGCTTTGGCGGCGGCATGGGAGGCGGCGGCTTCGGTGGCGGCATGGGCGGCTTCGGAGGCGGCTTCTAAGAAGTCTTCAAACACAGATAATAGAAAAGGTCCGGGACTCACCAAGTTCCGGACCTTTCTTTATATACATATTCCTTATTCCCTAATTCCAACCTTATAGACATCCGTGGCATAGCCAGCAAAGTAACCAAGAGCCCCGTCCAGATTGCCTTCCAGATTGGTAGAGTAGGGCATGACAGCCAATGATCCGAACACTATGTTCTCATTGTACTTGCTCCAGAACCGGTAGGACTCACTGTCCATGGATGCCAGCTTGACATGTACGCTGTCGCCCAGCTGGTAGTATGTCTGCACTGAGTCAAGCGGATTGCTGTATCCGCGATTGGCAAATATCATATCCTCCTCACGTACCAGCTCACTGTCATAAAGGCCGTTTACAGATGCCGTATAGGACTTGTCCTGGCCTATTACTTGAGTAAAGAAACGGTAGTACCTATGTTCACTGGGAGTGGGTACGATATGTGCCTTGACTACGTACAGGGTATCGATGGATTTGTTGCGTTCTACTGCAATCGAGTCTATGCTGCCGTGCTCCGGTATGGTGGTGGTGCCCGATGCGTGCAGGCCGCGCCAGTTGACATCAAGCCGGTATGTGCCGCCAACCTTGCCCTTGAGATTCTTGGTGGTGTAGTAAATGGTCATGAGGTAGTTGGGATCCAGCTTGGGAAAGAGCTGGTAGCTCTTGCCTGCGTATGTGATCTTTACCTCTGCATCCAGAGCCAGATGGTCCATGATGTCAGTAAGCCCCTGCTCCCGGAAGGTGGAGGTTATGGATGATGTGACAAATACCATGGGATAGTCATTATCCTCTATCCAGCCCTCAACTACAAGCATGTCACGGCTTGGTTTGGTGTCGGGGACACATGAAAGCATGAACATCAACAGGGATAATATATATGCATATCTTTTCATACTCAGAATCGGCAGGTATAACTTAATGACGGCATTACGGGAATTATGAAGCTGGCCAGCTTGTACTTGACGGTCTTTTCCTCCTTATCGGCCTTGAGGTAACCCATTGTGTAGCCTTTATAAGCGGTGGCATTGCAGACCGACAGGTTTATGGAGTGACGGTACCGGCCGTGGCTCTTGAGATTGTATGTGGCCGACAGGTCCAGACGCATGTACGGGGGCAGTGTGGCCGAGTTGTACTCATCATAATAGATTATGATTGAGTTGGATATCAGGTAGAGGTTCTTGGCCGGCGTATAGGGTTTGCCCGATGAATACACCAGCGTGCCGCCAAACTCATAAGGTCCGGTCTTATACGACAGCACGGCATTGAACTCATGTTTGCGCTCATGCATGGAGTGGAACAGGGTGGGCAGTTTGACGCCGTCTCCCTCACGTATGGACTGCCCGAACGAGTAGCTTATCCAGCCGGTGAATTTGCCGGCCTGCTTGGTGAGCATGACGTTGGCTCCGTAGTTGTAACCGGAGCAGATTATCAGGTTGTTCTCAAGCTTGTAGGGGCGCAGCAGCAGGTCATATACATAACCTATATACTCTATCTGGTTCTCCAGACGCTTGCCGTAAACCTGGAGTGTGAGGGCGTATTTGCCGCTCAAGAGCTGCTTGTCATAGGTGAGTGTGGCAAACAGTGACTCCTGGGGCTTGAAATAGTGGCCCGATGCCACCCAGAACTCAATGGGCAGTCCGGTGCTGGTCATTCCGGTCTGTGCCAGATACTGGTGCTTGTAACCGGTTTCAAAGGTGAGCGTACCCAAATGGTAACCCTCATACTCAGCTATCAGTGAGGGATTTACGTTGAATGTGCTGTAGTGCCCGGACTCATTGTAGCCGGTAGCCAGCAGGTGGGGTGTCAGGGTCAGGTTGCCCATGCTGAAGGCGCGGCTTACGCTGGCATTGAGCTGCAGCACATCCTGATCCTCACGTACTGCCGTTTCAGGTTTATTACGGGATACGTCTATCGCCTGGGGCAGGATATCATAGTAAGAGGCATCGGCATCCAGGCGGATACGTCTGGGCAGGCTGGCCTGTGTCCTTATGTTGTAATGGGTGATATGATTGGTTATATGACCATTGTTCTCCTCCTGTCTAAGGTGTCCCTCCATGGATGTGTGTGATACAAAAGCCGTTGTGGTTAACGGGATGTGACCCTTATGGCGCCAGCGCATGGTACCTATAGCATTCTGCCAGTTGCCGTGTATCCCCACATCATAGCCCCCCATGGAGCATTTTCCTTTATCCAGGTTGAAGAACAGGTTAAGGTCCAGCTCATTGTTGCTGTCAATCCTGTGCATGAGCGTCAGGTTGGCATCAGTAAACCCAAAATGGAGCGGATTACCGTCAAACTGGAACATGTTTCCGTAAAGCAGGTTTATGAATGACCTGCGGGCCGATACGGTCAGTGCCGTGCGTCTAGAGAGCGGGGCCGACAGCGTACCCTGGGCCGATATCAGACCCACCGTTGCCGTTCCGCTTATGTGGTCAGGGATGGTATCGGGATGGTCAAGCGACAGCTCGGCTCCCAGATATGTGGCTGTTGTGGATGTGCTGAAATTCACCTTGGGCAGGTGGTCCTGGTTGATTATGGAAAAGATTCCGGCTACATGTGACGAGTTGTAGATAGGTGCGCCGCACATGGCTATCAGGTTGTGCGAGTGCTCACCGCCCTGTACATGCATACCTCCCTCGGCCGCTGCGTTGGTACTTACGCCTGGCAACGACTGGATATAGCGCATGGGGTCCATATAACCCAGGATCTTGGGGTAACTCTCCATAACCTTGGTGTCTATGGCTATGCCACGTGCCATGGTGCCCGATATGGCCGATATGTTACGGTGCTCTGTGAGCGTTATCTCATCGAGCCAGTAGAAAAGTGTGTCCGTCTCCTGGGTTTGTGAGTAGGCGGTACCTGCCAGGAGGGTGGTAAGAAACAGTGTAAAGAGCGGTTTGTGTGTCATCAATCAATTATCTCAAGTTGCTTGAGCAGTGCGGCAGGCTCGGGGTCATGGCCGCGGAAATCACGGTAAAGTACGGCAGGGTCAACGCTTCCTCCCTGTTCCAGCAGGTGACGGAACTTGGAGGCTGTCTCACGGTCAAATATGCCCTTCTCCTCAAAGAGGCTGAATCCGTCGGCGGCAAGGACCTCGGACCACTTGTATGAGTAGTAGCCGGCAGCATATCCGCCGCTGAATATGTGGCTGAATGAGGTGGATGTCATGCACTCGGGTACGGAGGGCATCACGTCAGTTGACTTTAGGGCCTCTTTCTCAAACTTTATGACCTCTCCCTCAATGGGGGCGGTACGTGTATGGTAGCTCATGTCAAGTATTCCGAACTGCAGCTGGCGCATATGGTAATAGGCGCTCAGGTAGTTCTTGGAGGCCTTGATTTTGGTGATGAGTGAGTCGGGCAGGGGATCGCCGGTCTGATAGTGACGGGCGAACGTGCTCAAGAACTCCTTCTCATATGCCCAGTTCTCCATTATCTGTGACGGCAGCTCCACAAAGTCGTGGTCCACGTTGGTGCCGGTCATGGATGGGTATCGGCCCTTGCCCAGGATTCCGTGCAGGGAGTGCCCGAACTCATGCAGCATGGTGGTGAACTCATCATGTGTTATGAGTGACGGGGTATCGGGGGTGGGTTTGGTGAAGTTGGTCACCAGGCTTATGAACGGACGCTGCTCAACGCCGTTCTCTATCTTGGCGCCACGGAACTCTGTCATCCAGGCTCCGCTGCGTTTGGTGTCACGCGGAAAGAAATCGGCGTAGAAGAGAGCCAGGAACGTGCCGTCTGTATCGGTCACCTCATAGACCTTTACGTCGGGGTGGTAGACGGGCAGGTTGGCGGGCTTGAAGCTGATTCCGTACAGGGTGTGAGCCAGGCTGAATATGGCGTCTATGCAGTCCTCAAGGCGGAAATAGGGCTTGAGTTCCTCATCACTCATGTCATACTTGGCCATACGCTGCTTCTCGGCGTAGTAACTGAAATCCCAGGGCTGGATACGGTCACCTTCAAAACCGATGCTCTTTGCATAGCGGTTGAGCTGTGCTACCTCTTCCTGGGCCTTGGGCAGGGCGGGGGCACGGAGCTCCTCAATGAATTTCCATACGGCATCACCGTTCTTTATCATACGCAGCTCTGTCTTGTAGTCTGCGTAGTCCTTGTAACCCAGCAGGGCGGCCTCCTTGTAACGCAGGTCAACTATCTGGCGTATCACCTCGGTGTTGTCCCACTCGTCACCGAACGCGCGGCGGTTATAGGCGCGGTAAAGCTTCTCACGCAGGTCACGGCGGTCACTGAATTTCATGAATCCGCTGTAGCTGGGTGCGGACAGATTGAACAACCAGCCCTCCTGGCCTTTATCAGCTGCTGCCTGGGCGGCCATGTCACGTACGTATCCGGGCAGACCGGCCAGATCCTGCTCGGATGTAAGGAGCATCTGGAAGTTGTTGGTTGATGCCAGCTGGTTTTTCTGGAACTGGAGGGTAAGGAGTGAGAGTTTCTCCTCATACTCGCTGTAGAGCTTCTTGTCATCGGCGCTCAGATTGGCTCCGCGGCGCTCAAACATCTTGTAGGTGTTCTCCAGCAGCTTGGCCTGGTCAGGGGCCAGGTTCAGGGTGTCACGCTGGCTGTATACGGCCTTGATGCGCTCAAAGAGCTTGTCATTCAGGGTTACGTACATGGAGAATTCGGTCTCCATTGGTGACACTTTCTCTGCTATCTCCTGGAGCTCATCGGTGGCGTCGGCCTCAAGGAGGTTGTAGAATATGTTCTCAACCTTGTTTACGGCTCCACCGGCATACTCAAGCGCCTCTATGGTGTTGCTGAACGTGGGGGCATCGGGGTTGTTGACTATGGCGTCAATCTCACTTTTGCCCTCGCTGAATGCCTGCTCAAATGCGGGCAGGTAGTGTCTGTTCTCTATTTTGTCAAACTGTGGAGCACCGTACGGTAACGGTGAATCCGTGAGTAATGGGTTGTTCTGCATTGTGCAAGCTGTTAATAGTGTAACGCTAATTACACCTGTGATTAATTTCCTGGTCATATTTTGGTCCTTTTGTGGCGCGAATTTACAAATTAATATCTTACCTTTACAGAAATAATTGAACTACTATGTGTAATAAAGTCCTTGCTTTGATTGGTCTGATCAGCTTTCCAATAGCTGTTATCGGACAGGAGACCGGATACCGTGCCACATATAAGGTGGACGGTGCGGTTATCAGTGAAGAGAATCGTTCCAATGTTTCACTTGAGAATGTAGAGATGAACTCCAGCGTCGTGTATGCTACAAACGGAGTAGAACTCATTCTTACCAGGCTACGTCTTAACAAGACCGCCGGTGCCACTATTGATGAAAACCACCGTATTAACGGTCATAACTCAGCTCTCCTTGTTGACGGTGGAAGTAAAGTAACCCTTGAGCTCAGTACGGTAAACGGCCATGTATCAGGGGCCGATGCCATAACCGCTACAGGCCAGGGTACAACACTTGATATAGTTGAGGGATCAGTGACCGTTTCACGCTCTGAGGCTGCAGGCGTAAACGCGGCCGATGGCGGTAAGATCAAACTGGACAAGACCATCTTCTATACATATTCATCACAGAATCCCGCAATGCTTGCCAGCCCGGGAGGTGTGATAGAGGCTAACGGCATACAGGGCCAGAGCTCAGGCCAGGCATCACCAATGTGTTTCTCTCGCGGTGACTTATCGGCCAGCGGCTGTAAGCTGATGTCCCAGAAATGGTCCATTGGCAGCGTGGATGGAGGTAAGCTCACATTGAACAACAACACCCTTTCAGCCGGCGGTGTATGCGGATTCCTTATCTACGGCCCGGTTGACCGCAGTGAGAACGGTGACCTTACGCTCACAAAGAACAGCATAACAGTAAAAGACGGACCTCTGTTCTTTGTTACCAATACAAGCGCCGCCATCAATATGGAGGGCAATAAGATCACTTACGGAAGTAAGGACCTTATGATTGTATGCAGTGATGACTGGGGCGTTAAGGGCAAGAACGGCGGTGATGCCGTACTTACCGTAGGCAAGCAGGCTCTTAAGGGTAACATCAAGGTTGACAGCATCAGCTCGCTGCAGCTTAACCTCAACAAGGGCGCCAAGCTGACCGGTCACATAAATCCGGCCGAGAACCGTTGCGCAAAGGTTAAGGTGGTAATCGGTGCCGGTTCAAAATGGACCGCCAAGGGTGACAACTATATTACGTCAATCAAGTTTGAACAGCCCCTCCAGAAGGGTCTCAAGCAGCTCAAGGGTAAGCACGTAATCTATTATGACCCTGCAGATCCTGACAACAAGGCCCTTGAGGGAAAGGAGTACAAGACCGGAGGCGGTGTGCTGCGTCCGTTAAAATAAAATCCATATGAGAAAGATTCTGTATACGCTGCTGGCTCTGATGCTGGCTCTTCCGGTAGCCGCCGAGGATGTTGAGATCCAGTTTGAACAACTCCCCGAGAAGGCTCAGAAGGTTGTGCAGAAAGCTTTCCCGGACACCCGTATCAAGAAGGTGGAGATGGAACGCCGTGCCAGCCTTATCCAGTATGAGGTAAAGCTGGCCGGCGGTATTAAGCTGCAGTTCAATAAGGACGGCAAGTTTACTGAGTGTGAGTGCACCAAGAGTGCAGTCCCTGATATGCTGGTGCCTGAAAAGATACGCGCTTACGTGGGCAGCGAGTTCCCGGGCCGTAAGGTGATGCGTATTGAGCATGACAGCAAGTTGTTTGACATATTGCTTGACAATGGTTATGAACTGACATTCAACAGCTCATACAGGCTCATAGACATAGACGTACCTGAGGAGGAGTAGGAGGATGTTCAGTATAGGCCGATACAAGAGGATCTTATATAGCCTGGCAGTCTTTCTGTCGGGCCTTATTCTGCCGTCTTCATGCATTATGGAGGAGATGGCCGATGAGAGCGTACGTAAGGTCGTCCTGGTCTATATGGCATCCGAGGCTTTCTCAAGCTACAGCTTTGCAAACAAGAACATTGAGTGGATGCAGAACTCCCTTGGTACCGGTATGGATAACGCCGCTCTGTTGGTTTATGTTGACAAGGCCGGACTCAAACCGTGCCTGTTAAGGGTAAGGAGAGGACGTACCAGCCGTGATCGGGGGTTGGATACCCTCAAGATCTATAATGAGATGAACAGTGCCGATCCTGATGTACTCCGTCTTGTCATAGATGAAGTGAAGCAGCAGTACCCCTGTGATTCATACGGACTGGTGCTGTGGTCACACGGTACGGGTTGGATTCCGCAGTCTCAGCTCAAGAATACTGATCTGGGATGGAAAGCTCCCAAACGGGGAGGCGGAGACGATGATGAGCCTCACCATCTGGAATTTGACTTTGAGGGTGGTACCAAGGCTATCCTGGTAGACAGGACCTGGCAGAGTAGTGTGGCCAATGACACCTGGATGGAGATAGACGACCTGGCCGGCGCACTGCATGACCACGAGTTTGATTATATAGCGTTTGACGCCTGCTATATGGCAAATGTGGAGGTGTTGTATGCGTTACGTAACAAGACGGACTACATCATATCATCGGGCATAGAGATATGGGGTGACGGATTCCCTTATTTCAGCCTGACGCGTGACCTTATCAACAAGAACCTGGTAAAGGTGTGTGAGTCATACTACAAGTACTACAGTATGGACTACTATGAACCTATGGCAGGCATATCTCTGGTAAGGACCGGCGGACTGGACAGCCTGGCCCGTTGTTTCAGAAAGATAGTGGCCGATAATGACTCGATAGGTCAAATGAATGATTCTATTGTGAACGCCATACAGAGTTATGACTGGTTCGGGAACCATCTGTTCTATGACCTGGAGGATTTTGTGGATAAACTGGGTACGGAGTACTTGAGTGAGTTCAGGCTGCAGCTGGATGAGTGTGTCATGTATAAGAACCATACTCCGCAGATATTCCCGTACACCAGTTCCAAGAGGCGTGCACTTAATGAATATTGCGGAATGAGCGTATTCATTCCTTTGGATAAGTTCGGGGATATGGGGCTTAATGACGCTTACCGTGAGACGGAGTGGAGCAGAGACACGGGATACTGAAAAATTGAGAATTGAGAATTACTAACTTACATTATATGAACAGAAATTTGTTATTGACCGCATTGATGGGTGCGGGAGTTTTGATTTGCGGATGCAAAGGTGATGCAACATTGTCACGCGACGTAAAGAGTTATGATGATCCTCTCATGCAGAATGAGAAGCAGATCAGTGCCATTATCGGCAAGATGACCCTTGAGGAGAAGATTGCCATGCTTCATGGCAAGCACTATTTCACATCCGAGGGTGTGCCCAGCCAGGGTATTGCCGAGATGAATTATGCCGACGGCCCGTTCGGAATCCGTGAGGAGATGGAGCCGCTGTCATGGAACCCGCTGCACTGGACTACAGACTCAGCCACATTCTTCCCCACAGGATCGGCTCTGGCAGCTACCTGGAGTGAGGAGATGGCATATATCTACGGTATGGGTATGGCCCGCGAGGCACGTCTGCGCGGTAAGGACATGATCCTGGGACCTGCCATCAACATACAGCGTATTCCTACCGGTGGCCGTACTTACGAGTATCTGAGTGAGGACCCGCTGCTCAGTTCCAAGATATCGGTCCAGTACACCAAGGGTGTTCAGGATAACGGTGTGGCAGTTTGCGTAAAGCATTTTGCTCTTAACAACCAGGAGACCAACCGTGGCAGCGTGAACGTGATTGTAAGCCCGCGTGCCATGCGTGAGATATACCTGCCGCCGTTTGAGGCAACGGTTGTTGAGGGTAACGCATATGGCGTGATGGCCGCATACAACAAGATAAACGGCACTTGGTGCGCCGAGAACCCGCTGCTTCTGGGCCAGATCCTGCGTAAGGACTGGGGATTCAAGGGTATGGTCATTTCTGACTGGGGTGGCACACACAGCACCGTAGGTTCTGTTACCGCAGGTCTGAACGTGGAGATGCCCAGCCAGGATTATATGGGTCAGGCTCTGCTGGATTCGGTCAAGGCCGGCATAGTATCAGAGAAGGTGATTGATGAGCGTGTTCGTGAGATACTGCGCGTCCGTCTGGTGGTTGAGCCCGTTCCCGCCGATAAGGCCAACAAGGAGGTTACCGGTAAGCCCGAGCAGGCCCGCATATCATATGAGGTGGCCACAAACTCAATCGTACTGCTTAAGAATCAGAATGGTCTGCTGCCTATAGACCTTAAGAAGGTTAAGACCATTGCCGTAATAGGTGACAATGCCGATAAGACTATGGCCAACGGTGGTGTTGGTGCCGGTGTAAAGGCTCTCTATGAGATCACTCCGCTGGCTGGTCTGCGCGGACGCATTGGCAGTGATGCCAAGATTGTTTATGCGCAGGGTTATACTTCACAGCAGGCACGTGGCGGATTCGGAGGTTTTGGCGGATTCGGCGGATTCGGTCAGCGTCGTGGCGCTGCCGCAAACGCTCCCAAGCCCGAGGATACTGCCAAGAAACTGCAGGATGAGGCTGTAAAGGCTGCCAAGGGTGCAGACCTGGTACTCTTTATAGGTGGTGACAACCGTCAGTGGGAGACCGAGGGCAGTGACCGCCGCAGCATGGACCTGCCTTACAACCAGGAGGATGTTCTGGAGGCTGTAGCCAAGGTTAACCCCAACGTGGTATTCATTGCAGTGGCAGGCGCTCCGGTTGATCTGAACCGCGTACAGGCTTGCTGCCCCGCAATCGTTCAGTCATGGTTCAACGGAACCGAGGGCGGTAATGCCCTGGCCGATATCCTGCTGGGTAAGATTGCACCTAACGGCCGTCTGCCGTTCTCATATCCCATCAAGCTTGAGGACAGCCCCGCATATGCTACAGGCAGTTTCCCGCAGACCGATGCTCCCGTAAACCAGGATGTATTCGTATCACTGGTACAGAAGGATGACAAGGCCGAGGAGATGCTCAAGAGCGCAACCGGTCGTGGTACCGCACTTTACAGTGAGGATATGCTGGTAGGTTACCGCTGGTTCGATACCAAGAACAAGCCTGTTATGTATCCGTTCGGTTATGGTCTGGGATACTCTGAGATTGAGTATTCAGGTTATGCCGTTAACCAGTCTGACTACAAGGACGGTGATGTGATAACGGTTACATTTGTAGCCAAGAACACCGGTAAGTATGATCAGCTGGATGTACCGCAGCTCTATGTACACAGGGTTGACGCCAAGGTTGAGTGGCCTTACAAGGAGCTCAAGGCATTCGATAAGATCAAGGTGAATGCAGGTGAGTCTGTCATAGTTACTCTGGATATCCCGGTAGAGTCACTCAAGTTCTGGGATGAGGATAAGCATGACTGGGTTCTTGAGCCGGGCAACATTGAGTTGCTGCTGGCCCATGATGCCGGTAACGTAGTTGCAAAGGTGGCCTGCTCAGTAAAGTGAGCACCACCTTTCATGTAGAATAATTCTAACTAACCTTATATGAGAAAGTCAATCAGATTGTTTACCGTTGCGGCCATGCTGGGTATAATGAGCCCGGTTGCTGCACAGGAGAGTGTTCCCGTATATAAGAACACCAACTATACGTTCCAGGAGCGTGCCGTTGACCTTGTGTCACGTCTTACTCTTGAGGAGAAACAGGCCCTTTTGGGTAATAATATGGCTGCTGTGCCCCGTCTGGGCATAAAGCAGTATAATGTATGGAGTGAGGCTCTGCACGGCGTTCTGTCAGGTGCCAATGCACAGGCAGGCCTGCAGGGACCGACATCATTCCCGGGTAGTGTGGCCCTTGGTTCCAGCTGGGAACCGGAACTCATGGCGTTGGAGGCATCGGTCATAGCCGATGAGGCCCGCGCCATATTCCAGACTGGAACCAAAGGCCTTACTTTCTGGAGTCCGGTAGTGGAGCCTATACGTGACCCGCGTTGGGGACGTACGGGTGAGAGCTACGGTGAGGACCCGTTCCTGGCTGCCGCTATGAGCAGCGGATTCGTGCGCGGTTTTATGGGCAGTGACCCCAATTACATCAAGGCCGTGCCATGCGCCAAGCACTATTTTGCCAATAACAGTGAGTTTGACCGTCATGTGGGCAGTTCCAATATGGACAGCCGTGACATGCGTGAGTTCTATCTCTATCCCTACAAGGAGCTGATAGAGAAGGATGACCTGCCGTCTATCATGTCATCATACAATGCGGTGAACCATGTGCCTACATCGGCCAGCGCATTGTATCTGGATACCATAGCACGCCGCACCTACGGCATGAAGGGTTATGTGACCGGTGACTGCGCAGCCATTGAGGATATCTATACCGGACATTACTATGTGGAGACTGCCGAGGAGGCTACTGCCGCAGGTCTTAGGGCCGGTGTGGACTCTGACTGCGGAAGCGTTTACCAGCGTTACGCCCTGAGCGCACTTGAGAAGGGCCTCATCACCGAGGCCGATATGGACCGTGCGCTGGTGAACATGTTCATCATCCGTATGCGTACCGGTGAGCTCGATCCTCTCATGAAGGTTCCGTATGCCAACTATCCGGCCAGCACCGTGAACTCGGAGCGCAGCCAGGCAATTGCCCTGGAGGTGGCTACACATACTCCGGTACTGCTCAAGAATGAGGTGGTGAGCGGCACAGAGAGCAAGGCTCTGCCTATCAGTCTTGACGGCATCAGGAGCATCGCGTTGATAGGCCCGCAGGCTGACCGCGTGGAGCTGGGACCGTACTCAGGCCGTCCTGAGCAGTCAAGCCGTACAAGCCCATATGCAGGTATCAGCAAGTATATCGCCGACAAGGGCCTGGATGTTGAGGTTACGCTGGCATCGGGCGGAAGCACCAAGAGCAAGAGTAACCTGCTGTATGTGGCCTGGTTTGAGCTGGAGAAACCCGACGGCAGCAAGAGCCGTCATGACGCTACACAGTACAGCTCATCATCGGATGGCATTACCGTGGGTTCTGGTATGGGTACCGAGGAGCAGGTGCGTTCAATCGATGACGGCTCCTGGACCGCATATGAGAATGTTGACCTGATTGATGTTGAGAAGATAACCATCGGCGCAAACATTCCTACCGAGGGCGGTATCATTGAGGTGCATGTGGGTTCACCCGAGGGTAACCTTATAAGCACCATCGAGGCTACACGTGCATCGGGCAAGAGGGTAGGCGGCGTATACGGCGCAAGCACCCCCATGGAGGCCAAGGTGAACAAGCTGGGTTACAACGGCCCGCAGACCCTTTATCTGGTTTATAAGGCACCTGAGGATGATGAGATTCCTGAGGATGTGCTGAGCGCTGCCCGCAAGAGTGATGTGGCAATCGTATTTGTGGGAACCGATGAGAATACCGCAACTGAGGAGGCTGACCGTCTTACCCTGAACCTGCCGGGTAACCAGGTGAAGCTGATACAGGCTGTAGCCGCTGAGAACAGGAATACCATCGTGGTGATGCAGACCCTGGGATGCGTGGAGGTTGAGGATTTCAAGAACCTGGAGAACATCCCCGGCATTCTGTGGACCGGCTATAACGGCCAGGCACAGGGCGCTGCCATACCTATGGTGCTGTTCGGTGACGTTACTCCCGGCGGTAAGCTGAACGCCACATGGTACAAGTCCGTAAAGGACCTGCCGCCTATCACCGATTATACCCTGCGTGCAGGAAACGGCAAGCCCGGACGTACGCTGTGGTACTTTACCAAGCCGGTATCTTATGAGTTCGGTTATGGTCTGAGCTACACCACGTTTGAGTACTCGGACTTTAGCATAAGCAAGAGTTCAATCACTCCCGATGACAGAATTACCGTAAGCGTAAACGTAAAGAACACAGGTGATTATGACGGCGATGAGGTGGTTCAGATTTATGTTACCACACCTGACAGCCCTGCATCTCTGGAGCGTCCTATCAAGCGTCTTAAGGGATTCAAGCGTGTTACCATACCGCGCGGACAGATGCGCCGTGTGGATATTGACATTGATTGCGCCGACCTCTGGTTCTGGGATATGGAGAGTGAGCGTATCACCTATGACTCAGGCAAGTACGTGTTTGAGATTGGTTCATCATCAAAGGATATCCGCGGAACTGTATCGGCCAACATGAACGGCAAGTTCACTCCGCAGCTCAAGACCGTTGTATCGGACTGCCGCGTATCAGTACTGGAGATTGGCGAGACAGCCCAATTCCAGACAACCGCAGCACTTACCGATGACTCATTCCTGAGTCTTGACAAGGCTACAATAAAGTACGTGAGCAGCAATGAGAACGTTGCCACTGTCGATGCAGACGGCAAGCTGACCGCTGTAGGCGCAGGCATCGTAACAGTTACCGTAAGCGTTACATACAACGGCAGGACCGTAAGTGACAGTTACGCAGTCAAGGTGAATGCCGACCTGTCACTCTCATCACTCAAGAACGCCGGCAAGTCCCTGCTCAAGTCAGGACGCAAGCAGTACAGCGTTCTGGGCAAGATGTCATCAAAAGTAACCGCCACAGCCCGTTCAGGACAGCTTAAGGTTGCCGTAGAGCAGGCTCCCACCGTTCCCGGAACCGCAATAGTAAAGGTGATTGAGCCCGTAACAGGTGATGCTGACAGCTACTATGTGAACTTTGGCATCAAGGGTGTGGCCGATGAGTTCAAGAGCAACAGCCTGGGACACCAGTGGGATGTGGTTCGCCAGAATGATGATAACCTGCTGGTAGCCGACGGACGTCTGGAGATTACCGCCGCTGCAGGTGACATAACCGCTGCGTCCGATAACGGAGCCAACCTGGTGCTGCAGAGTGCCAACAGTGACTGGACCATTGATACCAAACTGCAGACCAGCGCGCTGCCTGCAGGTGCACAGAACGCAGGTCTGGTGGCTTATCAGGATGACTCACATTTTGTAAAGTTCGTTTATACCGGTGCCGCAATGCGTCGCGGACAGCAGCAGGGTGCAGCTCCCGCAGCCGGAAGCCTGCAGCTTTATGTTGAGGAGAACGGTGCATCCAAGAGCACTCTGAGCGTGAACCTGGCTGAGGCCGGCATCAAGGATAACACGGTTTACCTGAAACTTGAGAAAGACGGCAGCACATATACCGCATTCTACTCAGTAAACGGCAAGAACTGGATCATGGCCGGTCAGGCTGAGGTGATGCTTAAGGATATCAAGGCCGGCGTGATGGCGTGCAACGGCGTGCAGAACATGCGTATGGGCATGCGTCCGGGTGGGGCAGCCCCCGCAGCTGCAGCACCGCAGCAGACTGCACCTCTTAAGGCATGGTTTGACTGGTTCAGGATAAAGAACAGATAATGCACCCTTACAGGCATAACTTAAACCTGAGGCTGCTGACCGCGACACTTGTGCTGTTGCTGGCAGTGGCCTCGGGTTCTTTTGCCCGTAACGCGGATATTGATTCAAAGCCGTTCACGGGCGGTATGGTTACAGCCCGTGCCGACGGTATGATTACGTGGAGTGATGCCGGCGGCAATGCGCTTGACAGCGTAAGGCTCAAGATTGACATTGCCGGGATTGACGTGCGTGATGACCGTGTGCTTGCCGTAAGTGCCGACGGCACGGTGATGAGCGTGGAGCGGGGTGGACGTAGCCGCCGTCTCTGCCGCAGCCGTATATCGGGCGGTCATGACCGTGTGGTAGGTATCGCATCCACCTTAAACAACACCCTGATCCTTACCAGGGGCGGGGTGATAATGAGTACCGTTGATTTTGACACCTTCACTACGCTGGATTTTAACGGCACCTATTACTCTTATTATCAGGAGACGCTGTTCTGCTCCATAAGCGCATCGGACAACAGTTTCTGCATTGCGGGAACATACCCGGACGGTATGCCGGCGGTATTTACATCGGCCACAGGAAAGATTTGGAGCGAGCGCAGTCTTACTTACACTCAGGGCGGCGAGACGTACATGCTGGAGCAGCAGCCCGTAAGGCTGAGTTATGACCGCAGTCACGACCGTTTTGTGATGCTTTGCTCTGACGGATGGGTGTTTTATATGCCGGGCTGCTCACACTGCAACAGCCTGGAGCATACCGGTAACTGACTCAGTTATTTAAGCTTGAGCATGTAGAAACTGGATGTGGTAAAGAAATTCCTTACCCATGGAATCACTCCTACCCAGCGCCACAGTCTGCGTGGTTTAAGGTGGAACTTGGTCTCATAATGGGGGTTGATGAACCAGAACATGCGGTCCAGTTTCTGGAACGGGCTATCCTTGATTACTCTCTCAAACCTCTCTATGGGGCATTTGCACTGTTTTATGTCAAGCAGCTCATTTATGGCCGATTCACGCTCATGGAACAGCTTGAGCAGTCCCTTGTACATGAATGCGGGCAGCAGGTGGAACCAAGGCAGGTGTGACAGCAGCTTGCTCTGGCATATCTGCTGGTGACCGCCGAACGGCATCTGCCATGCGGGGAATGACATGAACATAAGGCCCTGGGGCTTGAGCAGCATCTGGCACTTGGATATGAATCCCTTCTTGTCCGTGATATGCTCTATCACGTCATGGCAGATGATAAGGTCAAACTGGTGCTCCAACTCCTTGAGCTTGAATACATCGGACGCAATGAAACGGGCCTGTGAGCCCTCCTGCTCAAAATAGGTGATGGCAGACTTGATCTTACCCTCAGCTATATCCACGCCGGTCACGTCACATCCCATTCGGGCAAACGGGAGCAGGTTTCCACCCTCGCCGCAGCCAATCTCTATGATTCGTAACTTGCTGTCAATCTTAAAGAAACGCTCAATATACGGCAGGAAATATTTCTGGCTTGTAACGGCAAGCTCGTCAAAATACTGTTTATGGTCCCGATGTCTGGTCTGCATCTTGTTTTATGCTTGGTTTGACAGTTTGCGAAGGTAGTATTTTTTATTAATTTCGCGGCAACAAATCAAACAGTTCTATGGTTAAGGTTGAAAAACTGACACACAAATATACTATCAAGAGTTTTGAGTGCGACCGCAAGGACACGCTGCGTCTGCTCACTCTGCTCAACATGTTTCAGGATCTGGCCGATGACAGCGCCAACAGCATCGGGATAGGGTATGACTACCTGCGTACCGTTGGCAAGGCCTGGGTGCTGATTGCCATGAACGTGGAGATAGACCGTATGCCGCATCTGCAGGAGGAGATCACGGTGGTAAGCTGGCCCAGCGATGAGCTGCCTCTCTATACCGAGCGTGAATTTGAGGTGTGGAGTGCCAGCGGTGAGCGTATCATACGTGCCTGCAGCCAGTGGATCATAATTGACTTTGCGTCACGCCGTCCGGTTCCGGTACGCCGTCATCTGCCCGAGTATGAGCCTGTCCGTGAGAAGGTCATTGCCGATAACCGATTCCGCAAGCTCCCTGAGGTGGAGCGTGAGGACTACACCGAGCGTTTCCTGGTACGTTATGACGATATAGACCGTAACGACCACGTTAATAACGCCATCTACTCACTCTGGGCAAGCGAGAGCCTCATTCCCGAGTACCGCATGGGGCACGAACCCGCCCGCCTGGATATCAATTTCAAAAAGGAGGGGCTGTTTGGTGAGAAGATTCTGGTCCGCACCCAAATGGATGGGGATTCATCGCTTCATAGTGTGCAGGCGGTGGAGGATGGTAGGGAACTGGCTAGGGTTCGGTTCGAATGGAAACAGAGCTAAAGCTTCCAGTTGCAGTATAGTAAAACTAAGGCCTCGCGAGCAAAGCTAGCGAGGCCTTAGTTTTACCCGGCCTGGAAGGCCGGCAGAGTGGAATGGAACGAAGTGGAATGGAACGGGTTTGGGGCGTCGCCGCCCCAAACTA
>JBGUVW010000024.1:0-5107 GCA_045220475.1 Bacteroidaceae bacterium | reverse complement strand
ACGGGTTTGGGGCGTCGCCGCCCCAAACTAAAAAAAGGTTGTTTCTAATACGCAGATAAGTTTCCAGCTAGCGACTTTTTAGGCCCATAGGGCCATATAAGTCAAAAACGCCCGAGCCGCAAAGCGGCGAGTAATATATCAAATGCCAGCTGTATCTGATAAATCCTTAAGTAATCTGATTTCTTCGGCCCAGAGAGCCTCATCCGGAGTTTCCAAAATAAAAGGAATGTGGTCCAGGTTGGAATCCTGCATGATCTTCTTAAAGAAATCCAGACCTAGGAAGCCTTTACCGATGGAGTCGTGGCGGTCAACGCGTGAGCCGAGCTCTTTCTTGCTGTCATTAAGGTGAATGGCACGCAGGTAATCCATGCCTATCTCATTATCAAACTCCTCCCAGACGCTCTCATAAGCGTTCTTGAGGTCATAGCCTGCGGTATAGGTATGGCAGGTGTCAATGCACACGCCAACGCGGCTCTTGTCCTTTACGCCGTCAATGATGCGCTTGATTTGCCAGAATGCGAATCCTATATTGGAACCCTGTCCTGCGGTATTCTCAATGACTGCGGTCACGCCTGTGGTCTTGTCAAGCGTCAGGTTGATGCTCTCCGCGATGCGGTCCATGCACTCCTCGGGGGTAATCTGCTTTAGATGGCTGCCGGGATGGAAATTGAGCATGGTGAGTCCCAGCTGCTCGCAGCGCTGCATCTCCTCCAGGAATGATGCACGTGATTTCTCCAGCCCCTCAGCATCCGGACTACCCAGATTGATCAGGTAGCTGTCATGGGGCAGGATATATCTTGCCTCAATCCCGCTCTCAGCAACCTTAGCTTTAAACTGCTCTATTTCTGCCTGTTGCAACGGATTACTGAACCACTGCCGCTGGTTCTTTGTAAACAGAGCGAATGCCGAAGCACCAACTGCCATAGCATTAACCGGAGCATTCTGAACGCCCCCCGATGCTGATACGTGTGGACCTATTTTCTTCATATTATCCTAAATCTACTACAGTGATGCCGTGACCACCGAACTGGATATGCTCGTCGTGGTAGTCCTTGACGGCGGGAACGGTGTGGAGATACTGGCGGATGAGGTTGCGCAGTATGCCGTTGCCGGTGCCGTGCAGGATGCGCACGCGGCTCATGCCAATCAGCGTGGCGTCATCAATAAAGTGCATGACGGTCTGGATAGCCTCATCGCCGCGCATGCCGCGGACGTCGATATCGGGCTTGAACGCAAGCTTGCGGTTGTAGATATCGTCATGAGTCTGCTTGCTCACGTATGTGGCTGTACGAACATCCTGAACCTTGACAGGCTGAGCGGCCTCCAGACGGTTGGCCTTGACCACGGTGGTTATCTGTCCGAATGCCACGGAGACATCATTCTTGTTTACGGCAATAACCTCACCAACCTGGGTCTGTCCTGCCAGACGTACCGTATCGCCAACCTTGAATGTGCGTTTGGACGGTGATACCGGTATGTTAAGCGGCTCGGACGGAGTGGGGGCAGGCTGCTGTGAGCGCTCCTTAAGCTTGTCACGCTTGCGCTGGTCACGGCGTTCCTGGCTCTGACGTATGCGCTCCATCTTGCGCTGTATCTTAAGCTCGTCCTCGCTGTTGGCCTGACGGTCATCGAGCGTATCCTTGAATTCGGTAAGCTCCTGACGTGCCAGACGGGTCAGTTCCTTGTCGGCCTGAGCCTCCTTGATGGTACGTATGGTGTTCTCAATCATGGCGTTGGAGTCCTGGATAAGCTGATCAGCTTTCTCCTTGGCCTCACGTATGATTGATTTGCGCTCTTTCTGCAGTGATTCCAGCTCCTGGCGGTGCTGCTCAATCTGCTGGTCCAGCTGTTTCTCAAGCTGATGCACGTTCTGGCGTTTGTTCTCCCAGTAACGCTTGTCACGGACTATGTCCTGCAGGTACTTATCGGCATTGACATAGTCACGGCCTACAATCTGTGTGGCGTCCTCAATCACATCTTCGGGCAGACCAATCTTACGGGCTATCTCAACGGCAAACGAGCTGCCGGGGTTGCCTATCTGCAGGATATAGAGGGGCTGCATCAGGTGACGGTCATAGAGCATGGCGCCGTTGCGGATGCCCTCGTGGTCATCGGCATAGTGCTTGAGATTCTGGTAATGTGTTGTTATTATGCCAAATACGCGATTGCGGTTAAAGCGTGACAGGACGGCCTCGGCAATGGCGCCGCCTATGTTGGGCTCCGTGCCGCTACCGAACTCATCTATCAGGATGAGGCTGCGGTTATCGGCATTCTTCATCATATTCTTCATGTTGAGCAGATGGCTGGAGTAGGTTGACAGGTCGTCATCTATGCTCTGCTCATCGCCGATGTCAATGAATATGCTCTTGAATATGCCTGCGTGGCTGTTGGGGCGCATGGGAACCGGTATTCCGCACTGCAGCATGTACTGCAGCAGGCCTACGGTCTTAAGGCAGACGGACTTACCGCCGGCATTGGGGCCCGATATGAGCAGGATGCTGTTTTTGGCATCCAGGTCTATGTCAAGAGGTACTACGCTCTTGTCATGCTTGGCCAGTGACTGCTTGAGCAGAGGATGTATGGCCTGCACCCAGTCAACCACGGTCTTGCGCTCCATGATAGGCTTGCAGCCGTCAAAATCAAGCGTCAGACGCGCCTTGGCACGGATAAAGTCAATCTGTGCCATGAATGCGTAAGACTCCAGTATGGAGGGTATCTCGGGGCGTATGGAGTCCGTGAAGGCTATCAGGATGCGGGTCACCTCGCGGCGCTCATCGGCCTCAAGTTCACGTATGCGGTTATTGGCCTCAACAACCTCCTCGGGCTCAATGAATACTGTCTTGCCCGATGCAGACTCGTCATGTACTATACCGCGTATCTTGCGCTTGAGTCCGGGTGCAACGGGCAGTACCAGACGGCCGTCACGCATGGTGGGAGCGGCATCCTTGTCCACATATCCGTCCATCTGGGCCTGTTTGAGTATGCCGTTGAGGATACGTGATATGCTGAATGACGTGTTGGCCAGATCCATACGTATGCGGTAGAGTTCCGGTGACGCGTTGTCCTTGAGCTTGCCGAATTTGGTGAGTATGTGGCTTATGCCCTGTGTGATTGTGGGGAATACGGCTACGCTGGCGGCAAGCTCGGAGAGGTTGGGATAGAGACCCTGATTCTCCTCCTTGTTAAGGAAATCTACTATTCCGCTGATTGTCTCAAGGGAGCGCCACAATCCCAGCAGTTCAGTCTCATCCATCCAGGTACCTACCACCTTGATGCGTGAGAGTGCCTCACGCAGGTCATGATAGTTCTGGTCAGGGAAAGACTTGCCCTCGGTGAGTATCCTGACAAACTCCATGGTCTGGTCCAGCGCCTTCTCTACGGCCTGGAACTCAGTCTGGAACTGCATCTGCTCAACCAACTGTACACCCAGGGGGCAGATGCAGCGGTCTGCAAGCATCTGTCTTATCTCATCAAATCCTGTCTTATACTCAAAATTGTCAGGGTATATCATTCTTTCAATAGTATCTTGATGTTAGATGTACCGGTACGGTTTGAGAGCCAATTGCGGATTATGTCCAGATTGGCTACTGAATCCTCATGGAATGAGAGGAAACAGATGTATGTGGTATCGGTAGGAACGCCGTCTTTGTTATAAGAGATATGGCGTGAGAGTGACATGTCATTGATCTGGGGCACGAATATTCCCAGTTCACGGGTCATGCTGCCTACAGCCAGCGTATCGGCCATACGGATGGATGAGAGCTGCTCCTGCAGGCGTGATATCTGCAGGTTCTTGTCATTGAGCATCTCGGTGTAGTTGCTCTGCAGGGCGGTGATGGCTATGCCGCCGTCCTCCTGGCTTGACTGGCGCACCACCAGGTCCACCTTGGGCAGATGGTACACGCTTGACATCTGGCCGCGTATGTTGTTGATTACGTTGTCAGAGAGCGGCTCGCCAAACAGGCGTACCTCAATCGTTGAATGCTTGCGTGGGTTGGCGTTGTACTCATATGATGACTCAACGACGAATGTGTTGTCATATTTGAACGCCTCCTCCACAAAGTTCTGGTAATTGGTCTCGAACGATGAGCGCTGTATGATTGAGATGGCTATCAGGACACTGGGCAGCGTGACTATGATTATAACGGTAACCATGGCGCGCTGTAGTTTCTTGAGTTTGGCCGGCTCCAGTTCACCGATCATCCTGAAATTCATGACTCTGGTAACGATGAATGATGCCAGCGCGATGAAAATGGAGTTTATGGTGAACAGATAGAGGGCTCCAAGCATGAAACGGAACTGGAACGTGGCCAGTCCGTAACCCACGGTGCAGAGTGGGGGCATGAGAGCGGTTGCGATGGCCACGCCCGGGATTACGGTTCCGGTACGGTCCTTACGCGTCTGGGCTACCATACCGGCCAGACCGCCGAACAGGGCAATAAGTATGTCATATGTGGTAGGCTGCGTACGTGCCAGCAGCTCACTCTGCGTTGATGTTATAAGCGGCAGGGTAAAGAATATGGCCGATGTGACCAGGCTGACCACGACCATCACCAGGAAGTTGCGCAGTGACTCCTTAAGCAGGTTGAAATCATATACGCCCATGGAGTATCCCATGCCGATGATAGGTCCCATAAGAGGGGATATGAGCATGGCACCGATGATTACGGCCGTTGAGTTGGTGTTAAGGCCAAGTGACGCAATGAATATGGCGAATATCAGGACCCAAAGATTTGTGCCCCTGATCATGATTCCTTTCTGGATATTGGAGTTTACCTCCTCCTGCGTTGCAGCATCAGCACCAAGAGCGAATCTATCCAAAACTCTGTGCCTAATAAAATCCATCACCTTGTTCTTGTCCATATTATAAATACTAGAGAAAAATATTTCTGCAAAAGAAATCAAAAAAGTTGGATAGTACTTGCTGTTTTCAAAAAAAATATCCACCTTTGCACCGCTCAAACGGAGAGAAACCCGCAATGAGTTTGGAAGGATGGCAGAGTGGTCGAATGCGGCGGTCTTGAAAACCGTTGACCTTCACGGGTCCGGGGGTTCGAATCCCTCTTCTTCCGCAAAAACAGGTTCCCAGTTGGGAGCCTGTTTTTGC
>JBGUVW010000023.1:0-5627 GCA_045220475.1 Bacteroidaceae bacterium | reverse complement strand
ATGGAATGAAATGGAATGCAGCGGGTTTGGGGCGTCGCCGCCCCAAACTAAAAAAAGGTTGTTTCTAATACGCAGATAGGTTTCCAGCTAACGACTTTTCGGCCCAAAGGGCCATAAAAGTCAAAAAAGACCGAGCCGCGAAGCGGCGAGTACCCGCCGTATGGCAAAAATATACCCCTCCCGCAAAAAATATCAAATTTAGTTTGCAAACTAAAAACTTAGTTATATATTTGCATCGTTAATTTGACAAAATATGGATAACAAGACCCCAAAAATGCAGGAACTCACCAAAGCCGAGCTAGAGATAATGCAGATTGTCTGGAAGCTTGACGGGGAGTTCATAGTTCGTGATGTGCATGACATGATGCCGGAGCCCAAACCCGCCTACAACACCGTATCCACTATGGTGCGCATATTGGACTCAAAGGGATTCCTCACACATAAGACATACGGTCATACCAATGTATATATGGCTGCCGTGACCAAGGATGAGTATACCGGCCGATTCATGCAGGGTGTGCTCAACTCTTTCTTTGGCGGTTCTGTAAGCCGTCTTGTAACTTTTTTCTCCGACAACAAGAATCTGTCGGTCAAGGAGGCCGATGAGATCATCAATATGCTGAACAAGAAATAACCTAATTACTACTATGTCTCAAATTGTTTTCTACTCCTTTTCCGTTATAGCATGCAGCGGCTTGTCCATGCTGCTCTATAACCTGTTTGTGTCGCGTAAGGCAGGCTACACTTTCTGCCGCAGGTACTTGCTTATTGCAATGTTGCTGTCAGTGGTCATTCCAACCCTGAACATCCCTTTGTACCATATTAATAATACTGAGCCTCAGCCTGAGATGCGCCTTGTCTCCAATTCAAGTGTAGGTTACGCGCTGTTACAGGAACCGGTTCAGACAACTGCAAGCGCTCCTGCTGCATCGGCAGTAGAGGAGTCAGCTGTGGCAAACGCCAATGCCGTATCCGGGTCAGAAACATTGAGGGGTAGGGCATTCCGTCTGCCTGGCTTTGTCATAATGAGATTGATACTCTTTGTAATGTATCTGGCCGGCGTGCTTATATCACTTGGACTGATAATAAAGAGCATCATTTACATATCAAGGATAAAGAACAGGTCGCTCCTTACCAGCCAGGAAGGCTATATGATTGCAGAGAACGTAGACGTAAAATCACCGTTCTCATTCCTGCACACCATATTTATGGGACGTGATTACAGCAGTACGGAGCGCAGCCAGATCCTGAGCCATGAGATCAGTCATATAAAGCATCATCATTCACATGAGAAACTGGTTATGTCTGTCCTCCGCTCCATTTTCTGGTTCAACCCCTTTATGCTGATGGCCGAGAAGAGCCTTGAGGAGGTTCAGGAATGGCAGGCCGATAATGACGCGCTGTCATGCGGTTACAGTGTAGATGACTATCGTGACACCGTTATCCGTATGCTGTTTGGAATCAGTCCCCTTACCACAGCAGGTATGGGTACGTCATTCACTAAGAAAAGGCTGCTCCGTATGAGTGAGAAGGAGTCCAGCGGACACATGCTGGTAGTATGGGTGTTCTCAATCATGCTTGCATCGGTCCTGTTCTTCTGCTTTGGATGCAAGGCTGTGATTGATGAAAGATTCGTCAGGGATGATGACAAGGAGATGCCTGACCACCCCCAGTTCAACAAGACTGAAGGTGAATACCGCAAGTACATTGAGAAGGACGACAGGATGTTCCTTATGATAGACAACTTTGTTTACGGCCGCAAGGGTGATTCCGAGCCTTTAAAAAGAACCTTCTTTGATGAGAGTCATGACTCATGGACCGACTTGTCAAGAGGACTTGAATTCGTAGAGAACACCACCATTGATACATACCCCACTATGATCTGCATCAACGGATACAAATGTGCCGATTTCCCCACATCCAAATCGCTCAAATGGGTTGATGACAAGACAATCATCGTGATTGGAGACAAGCTTGCCACGGTTGATGAGTTCCGTCGTCTAAGGCCCGATGATTACATGTGCATAGTCTACTACAGGCCCAGAGCCGGCAAACGTGATGAGATTCCGTCACTTGTATATGCCATAACCCCTGAGAGCGTTGATTACTATGGCTGTTATAACTATTGGTCACTGATTGATACTCCCGATGCCGACCTGCCCGATGTGGTATCACCCGGTTCTTACGGCATACATGGAAGATACTTTGTCTATTCATGCAATAAGCATATGGTAGCTGTCACACCTCATTATGCCGTTAACGGCAGTCTGGTAAGCCTTGAGGAGTTTAGGGAGATATATTCCAGCCGCAGATACGGTCTTCCGCATGTTCTCAGGAATGCGCAGGCTAAGAGGTTTGGTGATGACGTACGCGTTGTAGTGGAGATAAGCAGCAGTCAGAATGTATATATCCATTTCTCAAACTATGACGGGTTGATTAAGCCTGTAATCAATAATGAGGAATCCAACCTGGATGACCTTAAGAACCTGTCCAAGAGATTTGTATCGGACCAGAAGTATAATGACCACATATATGTGGACATCGCATTTGACCAGACTTTTGACTGGATGACCGATGAGTTCATTGAGAATGCCAAGGGATACATTCCATGGAATGACCCCTCACTGGTCATAAACGCATACCGCAAGGTCTGGACTACGAGCAAGCCCGATCCCAGCATAGGATTTAACAGGTATACGCGTGAAGACTTGATTCCCGTACTTCCCTGATTCCCGTACTTTACAGATTAACCAACTAATTACAATCCAAAATGAATAAGAACTCCTTTGTAAGCCTTCTTTCCTTGTCTCTTGCGCTCCTTTTCCTGAACGGATGCAGCGGGAGCAGTGTAGAATCAGTCATATGGGATACTCCCGTAGTGGAGAGTAATGCCCACAATGATTTCTGGGATCCCGAGCTGCGTATTACACGTGTTGAGCTTAATAGCCATGAGACTGTAATCGACTTGACAGTATACGGTTTCAGTGATGACGGTTACCGTTTCAGTTTCCAGCCTCGTCTTACTCTTAAAGCCGGCGATGCGGTATATGGGCTGGACAGTATTGATGGAATGAAACCGGGAGAATGGGTCAAGACTCCTGCCGATACAGAGGAGAAACACCTGGTGTTCCATTTCAAGCCCATGCCGTTGGATACCAAGCAGTTTGATTTCATAGAGGGTAACAGCCCCAGTGACTGGAATATCTACGGAATACATAACTTTGATCCCAACTCTGATGTGCTGTTCAAGTCCCATTGGCGTGACGCCAGGAGCGGTGACTGGATTATCAGTTTCCACGATGATTTTGCCATAGCTGAGAACCATGTGTGGAAGTATGCCTCAAAACCGGACGGCACCAGCGGTCAGGTAATCCTGGAGCGTGACGGAGAGCGTCTTGATGTGGAGGTCAGTCCCATCAGGAACGGCTCCCGCAAGATAAAGGTAGGCTCAAAGAGATATACCTGCGTACGTTTTGATACTGACCGTTTCCCCGATTATCCCAAGAAGGACCGCAGCCGTTTCAAGGATAACGGATTCCGTGACGGCGACAGCGTTACCATTAACGGTATCATACTGAACAGTGCCGTAAGTACCTGCAGCGTGTTGTATGATGACCTTTACGGATCGGACAGCTATCCCAAATATGCAGGAACTGTGAATCCGGACGGCTCGTTCCATGTAAAGTTCCCGGTAAGGAACAGCCAGTCTATACGTCTTCAGGTTGAAGGAGGCTATTTCAGCCGCGGATGCACTTTTGACATACCTGTTGAACCGGGTGAGGAGTATTTCATCTATTGTGACCGCAGCCGTGGCCAGAAGATGGTGATGGGCCCCAATGCACGTGTAGTCAACGAGTATCTCTCATTCGGTCACTATATCAGGTTTGAGTCCCTGATAGATATGGTGCAGGACAAGACTGTTGATGCAGAGTCCTATCTGGAGTATCTGGAGCGTAGGACAGAAGAGGGCGAGAGGATACTTGACAGCATTGCAGCACTGCATCCCACACTGTCGCGTAAGTTCAGGATGCTTGACAAGGTGTTCATGAAATGGGAGATGGCGGCTGATCTGGGACAATCCAGGTTCCGTCTGGACAATCGTGGCGGAAACCCTGTGTTGCCCGCAATACTGTCAGAATACGCACACAGGGAGATATGGAACTCTAATCCTATCAGCGTGCCTCTGCCTCTGTTCAATATATCCCATTTTGTTAGGGATTATCTCCAGTCATGTGAGGGTGAGTGGAGTAGCTCAGATAACCTTGATATGATAGGTGTTCTCAAACTGGGCAGAGAGCGCGGTAAGATCAGTATTACCGATGTCGAGTTGGATGATGTAGCATCTTATATGGATGCTGTTTCCCGTATAGCTAAGGATCTGGATTCCATACGCAGGGCCGATAATGTGCCTCTGGATAAGCTCAATGACCTGAGCCTTAGTCTGACTGAGAAGCATAAGGATGTCATTGAGAAGGGCAGTGCTGTTATCAAACGGTATGAAAATGAATTCAAAGCCTTCTCGGATGAGTTAAGTGATGAGCAGGAGATTGAGGATTTCAAGACCCGTGTTGCCATAATTGATTCCTTGGGCGGGGATAGGCTTATGAGGCAGATTGCCATCACCAAAAGCTGCATGCAGATAATGGACTGGAGCAAGCATTCACTTGCAGCTCCCATCAAGGAGATATTTGACCGTGAGGTAACGATGGAGGCTGCCGTAAATGCCGTCAATGCAATGCACAACAAATATCTGGCACTTGAGAACGTCGATATTGCCGCACTTGGAAGCATCCGTGATGCCAAGAATCTGGCGGGCATGAGTGACGGAGAGAAGATCCTTGATGAGATAGTCAAACCGTTTGAGGGAAAGATTGTCTGGATAGACGTATGGGGATCATGGTGTCATCCATGTCTGGAGAACCTTTCACATGCCGCCGATGTCAGGAAAGCACTTGAGGACTATGATATAGTATATCTCTATCTTGCCAACAGTACTACCGATGATGCAATGAAGAGCGTCATAGCCGAGTACGGCCTATCGGGCGATAACATAGTGCACTACAATCTGCCCGCCATCCAGCAGAATGCCGTAGAGAACTACCTGAAAGTAAGTGCATACCCGTCATACCGGCTAATCAACCGCCACGGAGCCCTCCTCGACGTCCAAGCCAGTCCCCACGACCTTCCCGCCCTAAAAAAGGTATTGGATAAATTATAATGCATTGCCGCCCCACCAGCCATTAAAACGGCTGGCAACCCTTATCCAATACCTACGGCATTGGTTATTTAAAATGGAATATACGCCATTAACCCAGCCGTTAAAACGGCTGGCTACCCCAATCCAATGCCTACGGCATTGATATATAAAAATGGTATATACACTAAACACCCAGCCATTGAAATGGCTGGCTACCATAATCCCATGCCTCCGGCATTGATTTGTGCCGTTAGGCACTTAATAAGGGTAGCCAGCAGTTTCAACTGCTGGATCTTTCCAAACGTAAATACGTTTCCCCGTGCGTGCCCCTAATCCGCACACGGTTTCCAGCTGCACCCAGTAAAACGGAACCCTGACAGCAAAGCGTTGTCAGGGTTTCGTTTTACCCGGCCTGGAAGGCCGGCAGAGT
>JBGUVW010000022.1:0-5067 GCA_045220475.1 Bacteroidaceae bacterium | reverse complement strand
ATGTGGAAAAGGGGACTGTCCCCAATTCCACATTACTTAATATGGTAGATGACCAAAACAGGATTGGATTCCAGAGTCATGTCCGGGAACTTTTTTCTGAGCTTTTCATCCTTTTCAATATCTTCGAGATCAAATACCTCTGCCAATCTGCCGTTGTAGGTGTGATGTGCATACGGGAAAAGGTCGTTTAAAGAATTGTCTTTGAGATATTCAGACATGTGTAACCTGTAAAGGTGGTTTTTCTTGTTGTCATAGAATACCGTAACCCATTTGTCCATATTGAAAAGAGTAACGCTCATGAATCTCTCTGTCTCACAGAATAGAATTTTTGAGTATTCTCTATCCGTATTATCCCATAGTTTGCTCATTTCCATTACCTCACGTGGCATCACGATATCTGTATTGATTTTGAATGCGGGACGGAGCGTATTATTCTCAAAGTGATAAATGATATTGCTATCCTCTAATCCACGGCAACTGATTACATCATTATTCAAGTGAATAAGAAATGGCTCCTCGTGATAGACGTGTTTGAAATAGGATGGTATTTCAAACAATGTTCTTATGACATTCCCATCATTGTCAATCTCAAACAGTCCTTTAATGGCGACATCCTCATAGTTGAATAAAAGATAATGCCCGTTGGATAAAGCAGCAAAACTACATATATATTGACTGAGAGGGATTTTCTTTACAAAATCGCCGTTGAATGAGTATTCATAGATGCTTGCAGTCTGCAGATCATAAATACTGACAATCTTACGCTCTTCCTGTATATCATAACACTTGATTGACAGATATTCTCCGTGACCTCGGCCTATTTTGTTGATTCTCCTTATATACTGTCCTTGGTAATCAAACAGATATACTCCGCTATTATATTGAATGAAAATATAATCGCTGGCACATTTAATATTTGTGGCGTAGCCTATGTAGCTTTCCAGAACAGAATCATCAAGTTTGATGGTGTCAATAGACTCTATGTAGTCAGAAAATACAGGCTTGTCTGTCGGGACTTCATTAAGCATGGGCGCTTCAATGATGATTCCCTCAAAATCTTCGGGTTGAGCGCTCTGACTTTTGCAGGAGCAAACCAATAAGGCCGATAACAGGGCCGCCGAAAAGGACAATTCTCGTTTCATAAGACTCTTGGAAATAGGATTTTACAGCGTAAAGATAATTATTTTTGCAGGTAGGGAGCCAAAGGGGACGGTTCTATTTGGCCCCTTTTTGAAAAATGGGGCCAAATAGAACCGTCCCCTTTGGCTCCCTCTGGCTCCCTTTTAGATGCGCGGAGTGCGGATTATGTAGAGGATGCGGGATATCAGGTAGTTGATGGTGCTCCATAATAATACCGCGAAGGCATTGGCAAGGGGCGAGGTTATGTATTTCCAGATACTCTCAGTAGATCCCAGATCCTCCATGATAATGGGCTGACCACTCTCAATCTTTTGATATACAAGATCATAAATATCAAAATAATTGCCCTTCTGGAACTCATCGAACACCTTTATCATTGCGAAACAGAAACAGAGGAATCCGAATACCATAGTAATGCATCCTAGTGAATGTAATTTGGCGGGATACTTCCAGGCAATAAAGCAGATGGCAACCAACAGCAATATGGATGATATGGCTGTGAATGTAGTTGTATGATACAGTATAAACCCCATGTCTGAGGCATACGTATTAATGCTAAGGCTGATTAAAGTATTCATAGCGCTTGTCTGTTTAAAGGTTGATTAATGACCGGGTTTCTGTATGAAGCTGATAACGTGCGATATAAGATAGATGACAAATCCGTATATTAAAGTGAAGAACATAAGTTTTAATCCTCCACCCAATACGGTGATGCTTATGTCACCTGCTTTCCATATATCGGTCAATACCTCCATAGAGGTATAAAGAAGGAACAGGATACAGAATCCAAATGCGATAGAGCCGATGGGGCGGACCCAACGGGGAGCTTTCCAGGCGCTGAGGAATATCAGCACCAGCAGAATGGTAAGGATGGCAAGAATGCCTCCCGGTTGTTGTGCGATGAATTGTTGCATAGCGTTTGTCGTTAAAGGTTTGATGCAAAGTTAGTGACCGATGCCCGTGAGCTCCCCATGTTTTGCCCTGCAAATCCCAATTGTTGCTTTTGGAACCCGTGTCAAATCCCATGTTTCGGCTCCAAATCCCAAATATCGGGCGATTGACCGGTGTTTTGCTGTGATAATATGGAGTGATTTCATATCTTCGTGGATGATATGAGAACGCTTGTAACCATACTCTATTGGATGCTGTCAGTATTGATAGCGGCGTTTGTGGTTTCCAGTGCCGGCTATACATTCCAGGAGTCGCTGCTTATGGGCACGATGTTCCTTCCGGGTGCGCTGGGCGCCAAGTATCTGCTACCCAAGGTCTCTTTCAAGAAACGCAGCGAGGGAATACAGGGCGTGATATATATAGTGCTGGCAATCCTGGTATTGGAGTATCTGCTTATTATCGGTACAAACATGCTCATTGAGGACATACGTCATGGCATTCCATTCGGACAGGGTGGTTCGTCCTTTCCTTATTATCAGCCCCGGCTTCCGTCCATAATGGTCAATCCGCTGTTCATATCGATATTGGTGTCAATCCTGGCCATAGGAGGATCTCTTATTGACCGATGGCTCACTGTAAAGCACCCGGAGATAGAGACTCCCGTCACGTTCTGCTCCATGCGCAAGAAGGTTACCCTGCTTCCCAGTGAGATCCTGTATGTGGAGTCATGTGATACAGAGGTGATTATCCATTCCACCGATGGCCGGTCACTGAACAATCGCACCGGCATCTCGCAATGGGAGGCGTTGCTGGGTCCCGGATTCATCCGTATTCATCGGGCTTTTCTGGTAAACGCCAAGTACGCCAAAACGGAATCACAGGACACCGTTTCAGTGGGCGATACAAAACTGCCGGTCTCCCGCAAATACCAGTCTAAAATCAAGGACCTTATTCTTAACAGTTAAGAGATGGAACAGGAACCGTTTACGGAGGATGGGTGGTATGTGGCCGGAACAGAGGGTAAGCCTACGTTGATATTGCTGCCGGGTCTGGGGGTATCGTACCAGATATTCTTACCGCTGATTGAGCAACTTAAAGATCAGTTCCGGATTTACGCTTTCCAAGTTGACGGCTTTACTCTGGGCCGATACACGCGGTTTGATTCTATTGACGGTCAGGCCGGGCGAGTGATTGATTTCATCCGCACTCAATGTGGGGGCAGGGTGGATTGCGTATACGGACTGTCGCTGGGTGGCAAGATATTGTCACGTGTTCTTGAGCGTAATGAGGTAACTATTGACCATGCAATCCTGGATGCGGCGCCTCTGCTGCCGCTGCCGCGCTGGCTTGAGGGCCCGCTACGCTACTATCAGAGCATCAACGTATGGACCTGCTATCACTGGACCGGATTCTGGCGTTTTGTTTTCCACTCGCATTACTTTGACGTGCTGTTGGACGAGTGCCGCAAAGTCTTCCCGTATGGCGGCCGGAGGTCGGTCCTGGACGGTTACAAATCAGTCTACACCAATAAACTGGAGGCAATTTACGGGGCCGATATCCATTTCTGGTACGGCACCAAAGAGGCGTTCGTAGCCAAGCCGCAGGCGGAGCATCTGCTCAAAATCTATCCTTCAGTACATATAGAGGTATTCCCTAAGATGAATCACGGTCAGATGCTGGTGGATCATCCTGATAAAGTTGCCCGCAGGATTATATCAATCACTTGCTAGAAGCTGTTCAACCATGTGGTTGAAGGCTTGGGGTTTTATGCCCCAGGAGGGGGCTATGAGCATATTCTTTGGGGTCTCGGAGACAAAACGGTCGTAATAGAGGTCTTTGCGGGCAGTCTTTATGAAGTTGGCAACCGTTTGCGCATACTCCTGCGCGGTAAAGAGCTTGAAAGGCTCTTTTTCATACATGCGGGCCAACGCAGTCCCTTTTACAACTTGCAGCTGATGCAGTTTGAGCGTCTTTACGGGTAGGGCCGATACGCGCTCGGCATGTGCCATCCAGTCCTGCTCAGTCTCGCCCGGGAGTCCAAGGATAAGGTGCGCTCCTGTGTCTATTCCACGCTCATTAAGGTCATTGATACAATCCACGGCACATTGGTAGGTGTGGTGTCTGTTTATGAGTTGAAGCGTGCGGTCCAACGTGGATTCTATGCCGATTTCAACGAGCAAATGGGGATGTCCGGCAGGAGCCTTGCGCCCGAACCTCTGTTCAAACCAATCGGCCAGATCAGGCTTTATGCTATCAGGACGCGTGGCAATTACCAGACCTTTAACTCCCGGAAAACTTAAAGCCTCCTCATATAGCTTAATCAGTTTGTCTGTAGGGCCGTATGTGTTGGTGTATGACTGGAAATAAGCCAGATATCCGTAGCATTCTCCCTTGCGGTTGTTGAACTTGACACCATCGGCCAACTGTTGGGTAATGCTGCCATCAGTATCGGAGAAAGCGTATGACGGATTGAAAGACTGGTTATTACAATAAATACACCCCTCGCGTCCAAGAGTCCCGTCACGGTTAGGACATCCCAACCCCGCATTCACCGCAATCTTGATTACCCTCCCGGGAAACACCTCGTTCAGATAATCTGAAAATGTCTGCATTAATAAACAAGCTTGGTAATCAAGGTTGCTACTATGGTGCTGACTATCACACTCACAAGACCGGGCATCATGAACGAGTGGTTGAGCAGGTATTTGCCTATTCTGGTGGTGCCGGAGCGGTCAAATGTGACCGTAGCGATATCGGACGGATAGTTGGGTATGAAGAAATATCCGTAAACCGATGGCAATACGCCCAGAAGTACCGGACCGGGAATGCCCAGCGAGTAGGCCAGAGGCAGCATGGCAACCACTACGGCACCCTGGCTGTTCACCAGAACGGATACCGCAAAGAATACCAGCGATATAGCCCAAGGATATTTACCTACTATGCCTTCCAGGCTGTCTTGCATCTGGGGCAGATAGTTTCCAAAGTAGGTATCTGCCAGCCATGCTATACCGTAAATGGCTATCACGGCAACCATAC
>JBGUVW010000021.1:0-24178 GCA_045220475.1 Bacteroidaceae bacterium | reverse complement strand
GGCCGGCAGAGTGGAGCGGTATGAAATAAAATGGAATACCGCGGAACGGATTTGGGGCGTCGCCGCCCCAAATTAAAAAAAGGTTGTTTCTAATACGCAGATACGTTTCCAGCTAGCGACTTTTTAGGCCCAAAGGGCCATAAAAGTCAAAAACACCCGAGCGCCTACGGCGCGAAAAACCCGCCGGATGGCAATTTACGCATCAATATTAGCGTAAGTAGCATTCCTTTCAATAAATTCCCTACGTGTGCCAACATCCTCACCCATCAACATAGAGAATATGCGGTCAGCCTCAGCAGCATCCTGGATATGAACCTGCTTAAGCAGACGGTTCTCAGGATTCATGGTTGTCTCCCAAAGCTGCTCCGGGTTCATCTCACCCAGACCTTTATAGCGCTGTGTGATGATGTTCTGCTCAAGACCGCCACCGTACTGGTCAATAAAGCGCTGGCGCTGAACGTCATCATAGCAGAACTCCTTGACCTTACCCTTTGTGCAGAGGTAGAGAGGAGGTGTTGCTATGTAAAGGTGTCCCTGCTCAATGAGCTCCGGCATATAGCGGAAGAACAGAGTCATGATAAGGGTGTCGATGTGAGAGCCGTCGACATCGGCATCGGTCATGATTATGACCTTATAGTAACGGAGTTTGTCATAGTTGGCAGCCTTTGAGTCATCGGGATTAAGGCCGAACCTTACACCCAGAGCCTGGATGATGTTGTTAACCTCCTCATGGTCAAATGCCTTGTGCCACATAACGCGCTCCACGTTGAATATCTTACCGCGGATAGGCAGGATAGCCTGGGTGTGACGGTCACGGCCCTGCTTGGCGCTACCACCTGCAGAGTCACCCTCAACGATAAAGAGCTCGCAGTTGGCGGGATCCTTGTCAGAGCAGTCAGCCAGCTTACCGGGAAGTCCGCTACCTGAGAGCGGGCTCTTACGCTGAACGCTCTCACGTGCCTTACGGGCTGCAACACGTGCCTGGGCTGCCAGGATAACCTTGTCAACAATCATCTTGGCCTCCTTGGGATGCTCCTCAAGGTAGAATGTGAGAGCCTCACCTACAGCCTGCTGTACGGCACCGGCCACCTCACTGTTACCAAGCTTTGTCTTGGTCTGACCCTCAAACTGAGGCTCTGCAACCTTGACTGAGATTACTGCGGTAAGACCCTCGCGGAAATCCTCACCCTCAATCTCAACCTTGGCTTTCTCAAGGAACTTGTTGTCATCGGCGTACTTCTTAAGGGTACGTGTCAGTGCGGTGCGGAAACCTACCAGATGGGTACCGCCCTCTATGGTGTTGATGTTGTTTACGAATGAACGGATGGTCTCCTTATACTCTGTATTGTAAAGGATGGCAACCTCAATGGGCACACCCTGCTTCTCAGTATTAAGGTAGATAGGATCCGGAATAAGGTGTACACGGTTCTCATCAATGTATGCCACGAACTCCTTAAGACCCTCCTGTGACAGGAATACATCCTTCTTGGGCTGGTCATCCTCCATTACGCGGTAATCTGTAAGAGAGATCTTAAGACCTGCGTTCAGGAATGCAAGTTCATGCAGACGGGCTGCCAGGATATCGTATTTATATTCTGTCGTGGTGAATATTGAGCCGTCGGGCCAGAATGTCTGGCGGGTACCGTTGATATCGGTTGTACCCACGCACTCAACGGCAGTCATAGGCTTACCGCAGGCATACTCCTGACGATATATCTTGCCGTCACGGAAAACCTCAGTGATCATCTTGGTTGACAGGG
Organism: Bacteroidaceae bacterium; assembly: GCA_045220475.1. Classification (GTDB taxonomy): domain Bacteria; phylum Bacteroidota; class Bacteroidia; order Bacteroidales; family Bacteroidaceae; genus Colenecus. Next base: position 22,418 of record JBGUVW010000021.1, on the reverse strand, counting down.
CGTTTACGCACGATACACCTACACCGTGCAGACCGCCTGAAACCTTATATGAACCCTTATCAAACTTACCTCCGGCATGGAGCACGGTCATAACTACCTCAAGGGCTGATTTATGCTCCTTGGGGTGCATGTCAACCGGGATACCACGGCCGTTATCCTGAACGGTGATTGAACCGTCCTGATTGATTGCAACTTCAATGTGGGTGCAGTAGCCGGCCATAGACTCATCTATGGAGTTGTCGACTACCTCATATACCAAGTGGTGCAGACCCTTCTCGCTGATGTCACCTATATACATTGCAGGGCGCTTGCGCACTGCCTCCAAACCCTCCAGAACCTGGATGTTCTGCGCGGAATAATTAGCCTGTCCGTTGATGATTTCTTCTGTCATTTTGAGCGTTTTCTTAGACATACAAAGATAATCAAAATGATTGATTCCACATTGTTTAAAAATGATAATTTTAAGGTAGTTTTCTACAAGTATTATAGCACTTTACGCATGCATGTCGGATGCTTTTTGTAATTTTGCCGCGTAAAATAGGAACATTCCGCATAAAAATACAGAAATCATGAATTCAAAAGTACCTGTAGGTAAGAAAATCCGCTCCCTGAGGGAGTCAAAACAGATGGAGATTGAGGTGCTGGCCGAGCGCGCTCAGCTCTCAGTAGAACAAGTCAAGGCAATTGAGAATGACGGTCCACTGCCGGGTCTGGCTCCTCTAATCAAGATTGCCCGCGTACTAGGTGTCCGTCTGGGTACTTTCCTGGATGACCAGCAGAGCGTTGGTGCCGTTGTAAGCCGCGCCGATGAGGAGCACGAGAGCGTAAGGTTCTCCAACCACGGTTCAGAAGGTCATGAAAACATGATTTATCACTCTCTCTCAGAGGGTAAGGACAACCGTCATCTGGAGCCGTTCGTAATTGACATCCTCCCGCAGCAGGATCCCAAGTTCGACCTCTCAACCCATGAGGGCGAGGAGTTCATCTACGTCCTTGAGGGTGAGGTTGAGATCAACTACGGCAAGAACAGCTACGTTCTCAAGAAAGGTGACAGCATCTACTACGATTCAATAGTAAAGCATCACGTGCATGGCTACAACGGCCAGAAAGCACGTATCCTTGCAGTCGTTTACACTCCCATCTGATAAAAGCGTATGTACCAGTTATCAGAAAGAACACTTGGAGACTGGCTTGAGCATTGGGCTCAGGTTACTCCCGATAAGGAATACATCGTATATTCTGACCGCGACCTGCGTTTTACCTGGAAACAGTTCAATGACAGGGTCGATGACATGGCACGCGGCCTGATTGCCATAGGTGTAACCAAAGGAACTCACGTAGGCCTCTGGGCTCAGAACGTGCCCGATTGGCTCACATTCCTCTATGCATGCGCCAAGATTGGTGCTGTCTGCATCACAGTAAACACCAACTACAAGCAGAATGAGCTTGAGTATCTGGTTGAGAACTCCGATATGCACACCCTCTGCCTCACCGACGGCACATGGGAGAGCAACTACGTGGACATGGCCTACACCATGCTGCCCGAGCTGCGTGAGTGCGAGCGCGGACACCTGGAGAGCAAGCGTTTCCCCAGACTCAAGAACGTGGTTTACATAGGCCAGGAGAAATTCCGCGGCATGTACAACACCGCCGAGATACTGCTTCTGGGTGAGAACACTGAGGATGACGAGTTCCAGCGTCTGCGCAAGTCCGTGACCTGCCACGACGTAGTGAACATGCAGTATACATCGGGTACCACAGGATTCCCCAAGGGAGTCATGCTTACCCACTACAACATAGCGAATGACGGTTTCCTTACAGGAGAGCATATGAAATTCACGCAGGATGACAAGCTCTGCGTATGCGTGCCCCTGTTCCACTGTTTCGGTGTGGTACTTGCTACCATGAACTGCCTTACACACGGTTGCACCGAGGTGCTGGTAGAGCGCTTTGACCCGCTGGTTACGCTGGCATCGGTCCACAAGGAGCGCTGCACCGCACTTTACGGCGTGCCCACCATGTTCATTGCCGAGCTCAACCACCCCATGTTCGATATGTTTGACCTCTCATGCCTGCGTACCGGTATCATGGCAGGATCTCTCTGCCCGATAGAGCTGATGCGTAAGGTTGAGGAGAAGATGTTCCTGCATGTAACCAGCGTATACGGTCTTACCGAGTCATCACCCGGTATGAGCCAGACACGCATTGACGATCCCGATGAGGTACGTTACACTACCGTAGGACGTGACTATGAGTTCGTTGACGTTAAGGTGCTGGATCCTGAGACCAACAAGGAGGTTCCCGTAGGTACCCAGGGTGAGATGTGCTGCAAGGGATTCAACGTAATGAAGGGTTACTACAAGAACCCCGAGGCTACAGCCGAGGTCATTGATGAGAACGGATACCTGCACTCAGGTGACCTGGGTGTCATGGATGAGAACGGCAACTACCGCATCACCGGCCGTATCAAGGATATGATCATCCGCGGCGGTGAGAACATCTACCCGCGTGAGATTGAGGAGTTCCTCTACCATCTGCCCGGCGTACGTGACGTACAGGTTGCCGGCGTTCCCTCCAAGAAATACGGCGAGGAGGTTGGTGCATTCATCATCCTTGATGACAATGCCAAACTCACCGAGGAGGAGGTTCGTGACTGGTGCCGCGGCAAGATAGCCCGTTACAAGATACCTAAATACGTATTCTTTGTTAAGGAGTACCCGCTGACAGGTAGCGGCAAGATTCAGAAATTCAAACTTCGTGAGCTCAGTCTGAAGCTTTGCGAGGAGAAAGGAATAGAGGTTATTTGATATGGAGATAAACGAACAGATCAAACAGATGGCCATGCGTCTTCGCGGACTGCGCGAGGATCTGGAAATGACCGTTGAGGAGGTGGCACAGAAGTGCGGCATCACCCCCGATGAGTTGAAACGCTATGAGTCTGGCGAATCGGACATTCCGATGAACTTCCTCTGCAACGCTGCAAACGTATTCGGTGTAGAGCCTCTGGAGCTTTTCTCAGGCGACGCCCCCAACATGAGCAGCTACTGGCTGGTACGTAAGGGCAAGGGACCGGTTATTGAGCGTCAGAAAGCATATAAGTATCAGGCTCTGGCCATGGGATTCAAGCATGCCAAGGCATCTCCCTTTATCGTGACCGTAGATCCCAAGATGGAGAATGAGATGCACCTGAACTCACATGAGGGTCAGGAGTTCAACCTGGTACTCAAAGGCACACTGCTATTGAGCATCGGTGGTAAGGAACTTACACTCAACCCCGGAGACAGCATATACTTTGATTCAACACAGCCCCATGGCATGAGGGCACTTAACGGCGAGCCCGCAAGGTTCCTTGCCATCATATTCTGATAAGCATGTTAGAGAAATACCTGAAGAAAGTCAATTTTGACTCACTGGAGGATTTCCAGAAGAATTTTGAGATAATAGTACCGGACAACTTCAATTTCGGCTACGACGTAGTCGATGAGTGGGCCCGTACCAACCCCGACAAGCTGGCACTGCTCTGGACCAATGACGAAGGCGCCGAGGTCCGCTATACATTTGCCGACATAAAGCGCAAATCAGACCAGGTTGCTGCATTCTACCAGTCACTGGGCATTGGCCGCGGCGACTGCGTTATGATGATGCTCAAGCGCCGTGCCGAGTTCTGGTTCTCGATCGTGGCCCTTCACAAGTTGGGCGCTGTGGCTATTCCCGCCACTCACCTGCTTACCCCCAAGGACCTCATCTACCGCGCCAATTCAGCCCAGATCAAGATGATTGTAAGTGCCGATGAGCCCATCATGATACAGCATGTGAATGACTGCCTCAAGGATGCTCCGTCGGTCAAGATCCGCGTTGCCACCGGCTCATACAACAAGGACGGCTGGTACAGCATGGATGAGGGTATGAAAAACGCCCCTGAGTTCCATCGCCCCGAGCACGTAAATGACAATCATGACATATCACTGCTCTACTTCACATCCGGTTCAAGCGGCAACCCCAAGATGGTAGCACACAATTTCCTCTATCCTCTGGGACATATCGTTACCGCCAAGTACTGGCACAACGTAAACGAGCAGAGCCTGCATCTTACCGTAGCCGATACCGGTTGGGGTAAGGCCGTATGGGGCAAGCTCTACGGACAGTGGCTGTCAGGTGCAGCAGTGTTCGTATATGACCATGAGAAGTTCACTCCCGCCAACATACTGGCAGCAATGGCCAAGTACCGCGTGACATCATTCTGCGCTCCCCCCACAATCTACCGTTATCTGATTCGTGAGGACCTGAGCCAGTATGACCTGAGCGCCCTCAAATACTGCACCACTGCAGGTGAGCCGCTCAACCCCAGCGTATTTGAGTTCTGGAAAGAGCATACAGGTCTGGATATCCATGAGGGATTCGGCCAGACAGAGACTGCCATGACCATCGGCACATTCCCCTGGATGACCCCCAAACCAGGTTCACTGGGTGTACCCAACCCCGCATATGACATGGACCTGCTCACCAATGACGGACGTTCTGCCGAGGACGGCGAGAGCGGTGAGATAATCCTGCATACCGATAAGCGTCTGCCGCTGGGTCTGTTTGAGGAGTATTACCACAACCCCGAGCTCACCAAGACCGTACACAACAACGGAATCTACCACACAGGTGATGTTGCATGGCGTGACGGCGACGGTTACTACTGGTTCGTAGGCCGCACTGATGACGTTATCAAGAGCTCCGGTTACCGTATAGGACCGTTCGAGGTAGAGAGCGCCCTTATGACACACCCCGCAGTTGTGGAGTGCGCCGTTACCGGTGTTCCCGATGAGGTTCGCGGTCAGGTAGTGAAGGCTACCATCATCCTGGCCAAGGAGTACAAGGATTATCCCGACAAGGAGGCTCTGATCAAGGAGATCCAGGATCACGTCAAGAAGGTTTCCGCACCTTATAAGTATCCGCGTGTTGTGGAGTTCGTGGAGGAACTGCCTAAGACTATCAGCGGTAAGATTAAGAGGGTGGAGATCAGGAATAAGGACGCTGAGGCGGCTAAGTAGTTCCATCCGGCGGGCGGCTCGCCGCTTCGCGGCTCGGGCGTTTTTGACTTTTTGGGCCCGAAGGGCCTCAAAAGTCGCTAGCTGGAAACCTATCTGCGTATTAGAAACAACCTTTTTTTAATTTGGGGCGGCGACGCCCCAAATCCGTTACGCGGTATTCCATTTCATTTCATACCGCTCCACTCTGCCGGCCTTCCAGGCCGGGTAAAACTAAGACCTCGCTAGCTTTGCTCGCGAGGCCTTAGTTTTACTGGGAGCAGCTGGATACCTTTGTGCGTATTTGGGACACGCACGGGGAAACGTATTTATGTTTGGAAAGATCCAGCAGTTGAAACTGCTGGCTACCCCTATCATGTGCCTAACGGCACAGGTTAATGCCATAGGCATTGGATTATGGTAGCCAGCCATTTTAATGGCTGGGTTATTGGCGTACAAACCATTATTTCCATGCCGTAGGTATGGGATAAAAACAAAAAAGGTTGGAAAGAATCCAACCTGTAACGAATCAAACCAGCAAAGGGGGTGGTAAGATCAAGCGAGCTTAGCGATGTGAGCGCAGAGCTTTGACTTGAGGTTAGCGGCCTTGTTCTTGTGGATAAGATTGGTCTTGGCCAGCTTGTCAAGCATCTTCTGAACCTTAGGATAGGTTGCTACTGCCTCCTCCTTGTTGGTCATAGCGCGAAGCTGACGAACTGCATTACGCATTGTCTTTGCATAATAACGGTTGTGAAGTCTTCTCTTCTCGCTCTTTCTGATAGCCTTCAAGGCTGATTTGTGGTTTGCCATTATAACAACTTTTAAATTTTAATTTTTTCTGTTTGTAGCGCGTATGAGAGTCGAACTCATCTTGCAAGAATGAAAATCTTGAGTACTAGCCGATATACGAACGCGCCATCCTTTCCGGGAAGCCCTCAGAGGCTGCCCTATAAAGCGGATGCAAAAGTAGTTACATTTTTCCAAACGGCAAACAATCTCCCCAAATTTTTTAGAATCTTAAGAGCCTAGTGCAGTTCTGATTATAATTGTCTAATTTTGCCATACACTTACTATAACCGCAATGTGGACAGCTGAGCAAGGCATACTGATAGGTGCTGTAAGGCATAATGACCGCAGCAGTGTGGCGCGTATTTTCACGCGCACGCACGGTATGGTCCCGTTCATATGGTTCATGTCCAAGAGCGGCAAGAACGCATCGCGCAACACCCTGTTGCAGCCCCTCACGCACCTGGAATTCCAGGCTGAGTATGTACCCACCGAGAACCTGCATCACATTAAGGACGCCAAGAACTCCCTACCCTACAAGGATATCCCTTTCAATCCGCAGAAGAGTGCCATTGCGCTGTTCCTGTCAGAGTTTCTTACCCATGCCCTGCGGTCGGAGCAGAACAACCCCGGCCTGTACACGTTCCTGACCGAGTCACTCCGCTGGTTTGATAACGCCCCTGACGGCAGTTACGCAAACTATCACATAGCATTCATGATAGGTACCGCCAGCCACATAGGCGTATGCCCTAATTCCGATGAATACACCCCGGGCGCGGTACTGGATATGCGTGACGGCTGTTTCACCCCCCTTACGCCCCTACATTCCGACTATATGCCGGCAGAGCTGTCATACAAGCTGCACCTGCTTATGAACAGCAGTTATGACGATATAAAAGACGCGCCCCTGACAGGTCAGGAACGCGTCACATTGCTAAACTCTCTCAACAATTATTTCCGTCTGCACATACCGGCTTTCCCGGTACTCAAATCCATTGAGGTGCTTGAGACCGTGTTCGGTTAAGCGCGCAAGGCCTTGATCTCGGCCAGACCCACGGAGTTGCGCTGATAAGAGGGAGATGACTCAATGGCATCAATCAGAGCGTCATTGTCCAGGTCTGCGTCACTCATCTCATAGAGATAGAGCTGCTTCTTGTTAACGCGGTCACCGTAGATATCCTCAATAACGCGGTCGGTCTCCTCCTCATCCTCCATCATGGGGATGCTCTCCATTCCGAATCCGGTAGCAAGTACCGTAATCTTGACCTCATCATTCAGGGTGTCGTCATTGGCCAGACCCCAGATCACCTCAATGTTCTTATCCTCAAACTTGTCCATGAAATGACGTACCTCATTCATCTCATCCAGCATAAGCTGATGCTCAGCCTTGGTGCTCTGATAGATGTTGAACAGTATCTTCTTGGACTTGTGGATATCATTGTTGTACAGAAGCGGTGACTTAAGGGCTGCGTCAAACGCCTGGTTCACACGGTTCTCGCCGCTGGCCACGCCGGTACTCATTATAGCCACGCCTCCGTTGCTCAGTATCTTCTTTACATCGCGGAAATCAAGGTTGATTATACCGCGGCAGGTTATAAGCTCTGCAATACTCTTGGTGGCAGTGGTAAGAGTCTCGTCCACATGCTTGAATCCGGTAGCCACGCTCTGGTCAGGGTAAATCTCAAGCAGCTTCTCATTGCTTATTACAAGCAGGGCATCCACATGCTGTGACATCTCACGCACGCCCTTGAGTGCCTGCTTGATCTTGGGACGCATCTCAAACTTGAACGGAATGGTCACGATACCTACGGTAAGCATGCCGCACTCCTTGGCACACTGTGCGATCACGGGAGCAGCACCGGTTCCGGTACCGCCGCCCATACCTGCGGTGATGAAAACCATCTGGGTATCATCCTTAAACTGTGCCTTTATCTCCTCAATGCTCTCCTCGGCAGCCTTACGGGCCACTTCAGGGTCATTACCTGCACCAAGTCCGTTGGTAGTCTGACGACCAAGCTGGAGCTTGATGGGTATATCTGAGTCGGCCAGAGCCTGCTGGTCTGTATTGGCAATCACAAATACCACGTCATGGATACCTTCACGGTACATGTTCTTAACGGCATTGCCGCCACCGCCGCCTACACCGACAACCTTGATTATCTTACGTGCCTCGGTAGGAAAGTCAAACGGAAGTATCTCGTTCTCCTCAAACTCTTTTATATCCTGATTCATAGTCGTAATCAATTAAGGTCATTTTTCAGTGTTCTTGTCATCGCTGTCATCAAAGAAATCCTCGCTGTAGTTCAGGAAACTGTCCAGAGCACGCTTAAAGAAGTTTATCTTCTTCTTTCCGCCGGTATTGGTATCCTCGGGAACCTTCTCCTGAATCTCCTTCTCTGCAGCCTCGGCAGCCTTACGGCGTTCCTCCTCCTCTTTGCGGTCACGCTCCTCCTGGGCGCTCTCTCCCTCCTCAGTAAACAGGCTCTGCTGTATCACCTTATCCTGGTTCTCGGGCGCCAGGTTGTCAATCTCATCCATCTTGGGCAGCTCACAGCAGTTCTCGTCACCCTTAGCCATGACTGAGAGCAGTGAAAGCTGTGATCCGTCACCGCGTTTCCAGCTCTGCTCGTTCCAAACCACACCGCAGATAGGCTCGGCTATCACACGGGGCTTGCGGTTGGTCTCCATGATTTTCATGAATACCTGGTCAAGCTGGCGCAGCTGCGATCCGCCTCCGGTCAGTACTATTCCGGCATAGAGCACCTCACTGTAACCCGATGCCTTTATCTGGGCAGCCACGTTACGGATAATCTCCTCATTACGGGCCTCTATTATCTCACCAATCTCATTGAGTGACACCTTACGCTGATTCAGCACGATAGTCTCCTCATTATCCTGACTGCCTATCAGGTTGCACAGACCGTAGGTGCACTTTATCTGCTCGGCCTGTTCGGTCTCTATCTTGAGTATGGCCGACAGGTCACGGGTTATCAGTGCACTGCCCAGCGGGATGACACGCAGGTAACGCAGCATACCGTTCTTATAGACCGATACTGTAGTAGTGTCAGCGCCGTAATCCACCAGGGCGCAACCCTGCTGGCGGTCATCATCGGTCAGGACTGCATCGGCCTGGGCCATGGGAGCCACATAACCGTCCAGTATCTGCACCTGGGCTGCACGGAAGCACTGTGCTATATAATCGGTCACCTGTTTCTTGAGCAGGATATTCAGGTAGTTTCCCTCAAGAGAGCGGCAGGCCACGCCCATAGGATCGGTCTCCATGCCGCGTTTGCTGTCCACAACATACTCCTGCGACTCCTGGAACAGATTCACGTAACCGTTATACTCAATCTCGCTGCACTGCTGGAACATATCGTCAATCACCTCCTGGCTAACCACAGTCTCCTCTTCAAACTTATGCTCCACACGGCTTATCACGGAGCGCAGCCCCTTGGCATTGTAACCCACGTATACTTTCTCGATACGTGTGGAAAGGATGTTGTCCAGACGGCCCACCACCTCGGCAATGGCATTGGCAGTCTTGTCCAGATTATATACGGCACCATGTCTGATACATGATGATGACGGCACATGGGCATAAGCCAGCACCTTGAGAGAGCCTCCCGTCAGTATCTGACCTGCCACGCCTGAGATCTTGGATGAACCAAGCTCAATGGCAACAATTGTTTTGTCGTTTTCCATCTATCTTATTTTCGTTTCTTGCATACTACCTGGTTTTCATAAGCCACGCTTATGGTGCGGTACTTATTCCAGCCTACATTGTCCAGACCCTTACGGTAGAAGTTCTCCAGACGTTTCAGCTTCTCATCTGCATCCTGCGCGGTTCCCAGTATGAGCAGGTGGTCACCCACACGGGGTACCAGCTCTATCTGTCCCTCACGCGTCACGTTTATCTGCTCCACCTGCGCCTTCCAGAACTGGGAACGGTCAATGGCGTTCACCACATCCAGAAGTGCGCCCGATGCAAACTGACGGTCTATGTACCCGGTTGCCACAGGCAGCTGAACGGCCAGAGAGTGCTGGGTGAGGATCTCACCGTGACTGTCCACGTAGAAATCCTGACCGCGGTTGTTAAGTACACGTACCAGCGGAACCTTGCCCGATATGTTTATCCTAAGCATATCACCGCCGGTCTTGTAACACTGTGCACGCCCCACCAGCGGATGGCGCAGCAGCACGGATTCTATTCCTTCTATGTCAATCCTGTCAAGAGACTGCCCTACCGGATCCAATCCCCGTTCCTGCAGCAGTGATGTCACCATATCCTCATCAATCAGTCCGTAGTCCAGGCTGTCCGATATGTGCAGGTCAATGCCGCGGCACAAACGGATATCCTCATGTCTGTCGGTCATGGCCACAGCTGAGTAGACCAGATAACCGGCAAACGCCAGAACTGCCAATATGGATAGGATCTTCTTTATCACTTAAGTATCTTGGCTATTGTTTCTACATAATCCTCCAGGTCACCGGCACCCAGGGTAACCAGCACCTGAACGTCATCCTTAATCTTCTCCACCAGCTCCGGAACCTGGTTCCTGGATATGATACCCTTGCATACGCCCGGTTTCATGTTGTCAGCCAGCAGAGCACTTGTCACGCCGGGGATAGGCAGCTCACGGGCCGGATAGATATCCAGCAGCCAAACCTCATCAAAGAGTGACAGGCTGTCGGCAAACTCACCAAAGAAATCCCTGGTACGGGTATAGAGATGAGGCTGGAATATGCAGGTTATCTTACGGTCGGCATAAAGCTGGCGCAGTGACAGGGCGCACTGCTTTATCTCGGCCGGATGGTGTGCATAGTCACTCAAATAAACCTTATCCTCTCTCTTTAAGTGGAAATCAAAACGGCGGTCACAGCCACGGAACGTACCTATGCGCTCACGTATCACATTCTCATCGGCACCGCTCAGCTGAGCCATGGCCATGGCAGCCACTGCGTTCTCCACGTTGATGGGGATGGGAACTCCAAGCTCCACATCCTGTATATTGCCCAGCGGCGATACAAAGTCAAACTTGAGCTCACCGTTACCGATCCTTATGTTGGCTGCATGGAATGTGCCCTCATCCAGACCGTAGGTATAGAGAGTCACACCTTTCTGCAGCTGAGGCTTTACCTTCTCCTCCAGTCCCACATGCAGTATCAAATCACCGCCCGGCTTGATGAGCGACGTATACTTGCGGAAACTCTCCACATATGCCTCATATGTGCCGTATATATCCAGATGGTCGGCATCAACGGCCGTGATGACGGTGCGCAACGGTGTAAGATGGTGGAACGAGCGGTCAAACTCATCGGCCTCAATCACTACGCGGCGGCTCTTGTTGCTGATCATAAGGTTGGTCCCTATGTTCTTGAGGATTCCGCCCAGGAATGCGTTGCAGCCCTCATCCGTTCCATCCAGAATGTGTGCCACCATTGATGATGTGGTGGTCTTACCGTGAGTTCCGGCCACGCAAAGGCCATCCAGCGAGCGAGTCAGCGTACCCAGCACCTGGGCGCGTTTCTGCACGTCAAAGCAGTTCCGGTTGAACCAGCTCAGTATACGGTTAGTTGCCGGGATGGCAGGTGTGTAGACCACAAGTGTCGATGCCGGATCCCTGAAACACGTGTCAATCTTATCCTCTCCGTCCTCAAAGGTTATCTTTGCACCCTCCTTGATAAGGGCCGATGTAAGCTCCGTAGAGGTCTTGTCATATCCGCCCACCTGGCATCCGCGGGCCAGGAAATAGCGTACCAAAGCGCTCATTCCTATGCCACCGGCACCTACAAAGTAAACGGACTTGATATCCTTGAGTGACAGCGAGCCGTTGCCGATACCTGCCAGTTTAAGTACCTCACGGGCAATTATCTGGGCAGAATCGTGATAGGCAAGCTTGAGAATATTCTCACTCAGTGTCTCCAGACGTGACTTGTCCTTGACAAGGTCAATTGCGGCAGGAATAAGCTCCTTGCGGGCATCCACGTCACGTACGTGTATGGCGGCGTCCTTGTCTGACAGGGCCAGGGCATTCTTGGTCTGATGATCCTCGGCTACATTGGGTGACGGCACCAGGATTACCGGCTTGGCAAGCAGGCAAAGTTCAGAAATGGTACCTGCACCGGCACGTGAAATCACCAGATCGGCAGCGGCGTAGGCCTGATCCATATCCTGCACGAACTCAACAGGGAAGAGGTTCTGTACCGGCTGCTCATCGGCCAGACGTCTTTTCATCTCCTCAAAGTAGAACTTACCGGTCTGCCATACGAACTGTACATCGTCCGACATGCGTATCAGGTCCAGGTTGGCCATTACACTCTCATTCAGCGAGCGTGCGCCCAGGCTTCCGCCAATTATCAGTACAATCCTCTTGGATGCGTCCAGGCCCATCTTGGCCGTAGCATCCATACGCGATATATGGCTGCTTGTAAGGCTGGGACGTACCGGGTTGCCGGTCTTTATTATCTTGTCGGCAGGGAAGAAACGCTCCATACCGTCATATGCCACACATATCCTGGCGGCTTTCTTGGCCAGAATCTTGTTGGTGACGCCTGCATATGAGTTCTGCTCCTGCAACAGGGTGGGAATACCCATCTTGCCTGCAATACGCAGTGTAGGACCGCTGGCATAACCGCCCACGCCCACTGCAACCATAGGCTTGAACTGACGTATTATACGGCGTGCCTTTATCTGGCTGCGCATAATCTTGAAGAGTACAGCTATGTTCTTGAGCGGATTCTTACGGTCAAACCCGCATATGGGCAGACCTTTTATCTCAAATCCGGCCTGCGGCACACGCTGCATCTCCATACGGCCCTCGGCACCTACAAACAGGATCTCTGCATCGGGCCTGAGAGCCTTGACGGCATGTGCTATTGATATGGCGGGAAATATATGTCCTCCCGTACCTCCTCCACTGATTATAATTCTGGGTTTTGCCTCCATATTCTATTGTTCTGTTATATCGTCAAAAGATTCATCTCCGTCAACCGGTGCAGGGACGTCGGTCTCAGTGCCAAGAGCCTGCTCACCTGCAGCCTCACGGTCCAGCGTATTGCTTATTCCAAGCAGCATGCCAATGCAGAAGCTGGTCATGATGACCGATGTTCCGCCCTTGCTGATGAGCGGCAGCGGCTGGCCGGTAACCGGGAACAGCCCCACAGCCACCGACATGTTTATGAATGCCTGCAGTCCCAGCAGCATACCCAGTCCCATGGCCAGATATGCAGGGTATTTCTCCTTGCAGCGTTTCACTATACGCCCTACACGGAACAGCAGTATCATGTACACGAACATGACCAGCAATCCTCCCGCCATACCAAGTTCCTCAATGATTATGGCGTAGATGAAGTCACAGCTTGCCTCCTGCAGGTAGTCACGCTCATCGGAGTTTCCGGGCCCCTTACCCAGTATGTTGCTGGTTGCGATAGCTATGTTGGCATGGGTCTCCTGCGGTTTCTCAGGGGCCACCATGACTGCATACTCATATGCGCTGGGGTTGCCGTCATTGCCGGGCTGGAAGAAATCCTGCAGACGCGCCTGCCATGTGGTGGCACGTGACGGGATTATCTTGGAGTCGCGTATGGTCTGCGCAGGGACAAACAGCAGTATCACCACTATAAGGGCACCTGCAGCAGCCACAAGGCCGCTCAGTACCAGCATACGTTTCCATGCTATGCCGCCCAGTATCATCATCACGAATACCACACCCGCCAGCAATATGGCCGTGGAGAGGTTCTCACCGAATATGAGCAGGCATACGAAACCGGTAAGCAGCATTATACGCCAGAACGTGTTTATCTGGCTCAGTTCATCATCGGGTTTGAGTTTGGAGAGCCAGTAGGCCACCGTCATTATGACCGCAATCTTGGCCACCTCGGACGGCTGGAGCTGGATAAATCCCAAGTCAATCCATCGCTCGGCACCGGTTGTGGTCATACCTTGGAATGAGAGGTAGCCCAGCAGTATTACCGATACGGGAACAAGCAGCACCGGCAGCATCCTGTACCACTTGTAATGGAACAGATGCACCCCGTACATAATGAGCAGACCCAATCCCAGATGCAGGGAGTGGCCTATGATAGGCCTCAGGAAACTGCTCTTACCGAATGTAAGACGGCTGCTGGCACTGAACACCTCAATAAGGGATATGCAGCACAGTATTATGACCATTGCCCATATGGCACGGTCACCCTTTAGCAGCGGTCCACGCTCGGTCTTGTTCTCAGTATTCTCCTCCATATCTCAAATCAAAGTGCCCTTACACATGCCTTGAACTGGTCGCCACGGTCCTCGTAGCTCTTGAACAGGTCAAAGCTGGCGCAGCAGGGACTCAGCAACACAATCTCACCTGAGTGAGCCATCTTGTATGCCGCATCCACAGCATCCTTCATGGACTGCACATCGGCCACCGGCAATCCGAATCCGTCAAAGAATCCGTGCAGTTTCTCATTGTGCAGGCCCATATATACCAGACCGCAGCACTTTTCACGTACCAGGTCGGCTATCTCATTATAGTCATTACCCTTATCCTTTCCTCCAAGTATAAGCACGCACTTTACAGGCATGCTCTGCAGGGCATACCAGCAGCTGTTCACGTTGGTAGCCTTGGAGTCATTGATAAAGTCAATTCCGTTCACCCTTGCCACACGCTCCAGACGGTGCTCCACGCCCTTGAATGTCTGCAGGGCCTTACGAATGGTCTCACTCTTGATACCGGCTATGTTGGCCGATATACCGGCAGCCATGGAGTTGTAGAGGTTATGCTTTCCGGTAAGAGCCAGAGACTCCTGCTCCATGTTGAATGCATAGGGTTTGTCAAAGTAGAGGGTTCCGTCCTCTACATATGCGGCCAGATCCTCCTTCTTGGCCTCGGCAAAGGGATAGAGGGTAGCCTGCAGTCCGTATTTCTTGAGTTCACGGGTGATGATGGGGTCATCACTCCAGTAAACGAATGCATCATCCTTGGTCTGGTTGCGGATTACGCGCATCTTGGCATCCACATAATTCTGCATCTCATAGTCATAACGGTCCAGATGGTCCGGAGTTATGTTCATGAGGATGGCGATATCGGCCTTGAAATCATACATGTTGTCCAGCTGGAAGCTGCTCAGCTCAATTACGTAGTAGTCAAAGTTCTTCTCGGCCACCTGCCATGCCAGGCTGCTTCCGATGTTACCGGCCAGGCCCACGTTCATACCCGCCATCTTGAATATGTGGTAAATGAGTGATGTGGTCGTGGTCTTTCCGTTTGAACCGGTGATGCAGATCATCTTGGCGTTGGTGTATCGGCCTGCAAACTCTATCTCGGATATGATAGGTGTGCCCTGAGCCATGAGTTTCTGTATGATAGGAGCCTCCTTGGGGATACCCGGGCTCTTTATCACCTCATCGGCTGCCAGGATACGCTCCTCGGTATGCTGTTTCTGCTCCCACTCAATTCCGCGGGCATCCAGCTCCGAGCGGTAATGCTCCTTTATCTCCGACAGGTCCGATACGAACACGTCAAAACCCTTGGCTTTAGCCAGTATGGCGGCACCTGTGCCGCTCTCACCTGCTCCCAATACTACAATTTTCTTTGCCATTTCTTATTATCTGATTTTCAAGGTCAATATTGTAAGTGCAGCAAGACCTATGCTTATGATCCAGGTCCTGAGCGTTATCTTAGTCTCAAAAAGTAGTTTCTTCTCATTTCCCTGGAACTTGACGGTGCTGGTGGGATCGGCCTCCAGGACCTTGGTCATGCTGGTACGGAAATGATCATGTATAGGCGTACGTTTCCATATGCGCTGGTGAACGCCCTTGCGCTTGCCCAGCTTGTAATAGAAACGCTGGCATATCACTGACAGGCTCTCCACCAGGAACACGCCGCACAGGATGGGCAGCAGCAGCTCCTTGTGTATGCAGAGTGCAGCTACGGCAATGATTCCGCCTATGGTAAGGCTGCCTGTATCACCCATGAATATCTGTGCCGGGTATGAGTTGAACCACAGGAAACCTACCAGCGCACCCACAAAAGCACACAGGAAGACCACCACCTCCTGGCTGCCCGGTATATACATAAGGTCAAAATGGCTTGCCGTAACCACGTTACTGGATACGTAGGCCAGTATGCCCAGCGTCACTCCAATGATTGCCGAGTTTCCGGCTGCCATACCGTCCATACCGTCATTCAGGTTAGATCCGTTGGATACGGCAGTCACGATGAACAGCGTAAGCAGCACAAAGAAGACCCAACCGGCCGGATACTTGGCTTTCTCACCCAACCAGCCGAATGCATCGGCATAGTTCAGGTTATGGTTCTTAAAGAAAGGTATGGTGGTACGGGTGGACTTTACATCGGGAGTCTTGACCACGATCTCCGTGTTGTTCTCTATACGGGTCTCCACCTTCTCGTTTATCACCACCTGAGGGCTGTAACGCAGTGTAAGGCCCACAATCAGGCCCAGCAGCAACTGGCCCGATACCTTAAGCCAACCGTTAAGTCCGTCCTTATTCTTACGGAAGGTCTTGATATAGTCATCGGCAAAACCAATCACACCCAGTATTACCGTCGTGATGATCATGAGCCACATATAGACATTCCTCAGGTCTCCTATAAGCAGACACGGAATAAGGATTGCCACAATAATGATGACACCTCCCATAGTGGGAACGCCCTTCTTGGTCACGCCGAACGGATCCAGTTTCACATCACGCTGGGTCTCGGATATGTTGCGGCGTTTGAGCATGTCAATGAAATGACTGCCGAACCAGCATGAAACCACAAGTGAAAACACCAGCGCGAATATGGCCCTGAATGTCACGTAACTGAACATTCCACCTCCCGGAATATCTATTCCGGCATTCTTCAAGTATTCAAACAGACTATAGAGCATATGTCTTGATTAAAAACATTCGCGAATAACTTCATGATCGTCAAAGTGGTGCTTTACACCCTTCACGTCCTGATAATCCTCATGTCCCTTGCCGGCCACCAGGATCACATCGCCCGCCTGTGCCATCATGCACGCGGTACGGATAGCCTCACGGCGGTCAACAATGGTTATCACCTTCTGCATATCCTCCTTGGTGAGACCTGCCAGCATATCATTGATTATATCCTGCGGCTCCTCAAAACGGGGATTGTCCGATGTAATGATCACACGGTCGCTGTACTTGACACTCTCCTTGGCCATAAGCGGACGCTTGCCCTTGTCACGGTTGCCGCCCGCGCCCACAACGGTTATTATCTGTCCCTTGCCGTCCAGCACATCCACGATGGTGGTAAGCACGTTGGTCAGGGCATCAGGGGTATGTGCGTAATCCACAATGGCCGTAAAGCCCTTGGGTGAGCGTATGGCATCAAATCGGCCGTTAACCGGAACCAGCGTACTCATTACCGTGAGCACCTCCATGGGATCGCGACCCAGGTTGACTGCGGTACCGTAAACCGCCAGCAGGTTGCTTGCGTTGAACTTACCTATGAACTTGAGGAACACCTCACGTCCGTTTATCTCAAGCAGCATACCGTCAAATCCTGACTCCAGGAGACGGCCCTTGAAATCACTCATGCTGCGCAGGGAGTATGTAGTTACCTTGGCTTTGGTGTTCTGTGCCATTACAAGTCCGTTCTTGTCATCCAGGTTGGTCACCATGAAGGCATCCTTGGGCAGGCCGTCAAAGAACATCTTCTTGGCCTTGAGGTAATTCTCAACGGTCTTGTGGTAATCCAGATGGTCACGTGTCAGGTTTGTGAATATTCCGCCGGCATACTTAAGGCCGCCTATGCGTTTCTGTACGATGGCATGTGAGCTGCACTCCATGAACACGTACTTGCAGCCCTCATCGGCCATACGTCCCATCAGACGGTTAAGGGTAACGGCATCAGGGGTGGTATGATCGGCGGGAACCGGCTCGCCGTCTATGTAGTTGCATACGGTAGAGAGCAGGCCGCACTTGTAACCGAATTTGCGGAACATGTTATAGAGCAGTGTGGCTATCGTGGTCTTGCCGTTGGTTCCGGTCACGCCCACCAGCTTCACCTTGCTGGACGGATCGCCAAAGAAACGGGTGGCTACAAGGCCCACCACATCCTCACAGTCCGGAACCTGTACGTATGTCACGCTCTCAGACTGATCGGCAGGCAACACCTCACAGAGTACTGCTGCAGCACCCAGCTCCTGAGCCTTGGATATGAACTGATGGCCGTCCACGGTAGTGCCGCGCATGGCCACAAACAGACAACCTCCCGTAACCTTGCGTGAATCAAGCTGAATGTCAGTAACCTCCTTGTCCTGGCTACCGACAACTGCCACTGTCTTGATTCCTGCTATTAATTCCCTGATAGTCATCTCTTATATCTTTTACATTTGTAATGTCAACTGTATCTTGTCACCCTTACGGAAACGGGTATTCTTGGCCGGAGACTGACTCTTTACCCTGCCTACTCCGGTCATGCTCACGCGCATTCCCATACTCTCAAGCAGATAGAGCGCGTCCGATGCCCCCATCCCGTGTACATCGGGTACCAGTCCCTCCTGGAACATCATGGGTTTCATGACGTACACTCCAGAGTCAGAGCTTACTGCACCCCACACGCTGTCAGCCACGTTGCGGTACTCACGGCTCATGAGGTTCTTCTTACCCAGTTCCTTGAGTACGATGGCCGATTTGGCCAGATTGCCGCTGACCACCTTGGGTATGAACTGGTGAATGGAGTCATACGCCTCCTTTATCTCGCGCAGGTTACGGCTTGCCATAACCTTCTCCGATATCTCATGGAACGCGGGAGCCGCCCATGTGGCACCGCCGGCTGCACCGCCGTCAGTACGTACCGATACTATGCAGGAGTATTGCGGGTCATCGGCCGGGAAGTATCCGCAGAATGATACCATGTATCTGATCGGACCGCCCCTGTAACCGCCCGATCCCTGTGACAGCTGTGCGGTGCCGGTCTTGCCGGCAACCACAAAGTATTTGGAACCGGCATTCTTACCCGTTCCGTCCACTACCACCTGCTCAAGCATGTACTTTATCTTTTTCAGCGTCTCATCCTTACACATATGGCGGCGTACCACCTCCACCGGGAACTCCTTGATCACCTCACCTTCACGGGTAACCTCAGTTACTAGACGCGGAGCGACCATACAGCCGCCGTTGGCGATTCCGTTATAGAATGCCAGCGTGTTTATTACCGGCAACTGGGTGTTGTAACCTATTGACATCCACGGCAGGCGGGTGGCATCCCAATAGCCTTCACGCCTTATGACCGGAGCAGCCACACCCTTGAGCTGCAAGTCAAAATGGGTGTTGATACCCGTGCGGTAAACCCCGTCCACAAAGGCCTGCGGGTTATCCTTGTAGGCTGCATGTATCAGCTTTGAAGTGCCGATGTTGCTGGAGTTCATGATGATATGGGTCACATCCAGCCATCCGTACTTATGTGAATCGGTCATTCTGGAACCGCCGAATCCGGTATATACGCCATTCTCGCAGAATACGCTGTCTGTCATGGATATCTTACCGTCATCAAGGGCCACCATCATGGATACGGGCTTGAATGTGGAACCGGGCTCATATATCTCCCTTACCGCATTGTTCTGTATCTCATCAAACTGGCCGGGTCCGGTCTTTGTGAGGCTTGCCATTGCCTTGATATCACCGGTAGGAACCTCCATCAGCACCACTATTCCCGATGCCGCATTCCACTTGTCCATCACCTTACGCAGGGCCACCTCGGCAATATCCTGCATATCCACATTTATCGTGGTACGTATGTCACAGCCGTCCACCTGGGGTATATCGGCCACTATACGGGATACGTTCTGCACCTTCTCCACATGACCGCGTCCGGGAACTCCTCGCAGAAGAGAGTCAAATGAGAGTTCCAGACCGTTACGGGCCGAGTCCTTGGCCTCATACATGCCGCCAATGGTACGGGCAGCCAGTGTGCCGAATGGTTTCTGGCGTGAAATCTTTGACTCTGCACTGAAAAACCAACGCTCATACTTGGGCTTGAGCCATACGGTCCTGGCCAGTGACTTGTACTGATTGTATGTTATGGGGTATGAGTTACGCGACACGCCGGGCAGCAGGGGCCATGAGTGGGATTTTGAGTCAAAACCCTTCTGGTAATGGTTCACGAACTCCTGAACAGAGTACTTGGGGAATATCTCGTTTATCTGACGCGCAAACTCCACAAGATGCTTGTTAAAGAGGGTATCCTTACGCATCTGATCCTTCTGGGCACGCTGGGGTGTCTTCTCTGCACTCCTGAAATCCAGGAAAACGCGATACTGCTTTACGCTGCTGGCCAACAGCAGTCCCTCATCACTCAGAATGTTTCCGCGACGGGCCTCAATGACCTTGTTGGTCGATGTCAGATGCTTGCTTACCTCATTCCAGTATGTTCTCTCGCCGAACATCACCATAGCCATCTTGATGATGATGAATATGCCCCATACAGCCATGAGGAAGAAGAGAGAGAGGTATTTGCGTGATACCCTCTTTTTCTCCTTCTTGCCGGAATCATCCATGTCAGGCTTTACACTCATTTGGGCAGACGGAAAGGCGGTTCAGTACTGGGTTGCAGACCGGATCCGTTCCGGGCTGCCACACTCTCTATGTATGACGGCTTGCTTTTGGCCGATACGTCACTGGTGGTATTCAGGGTCTGATACTCCATATCCACAAGCTCACGTCTCAGTCTCTCGGCATAGGCCTGGTCACGCTGATATGCATACCTGTTTGCGATATAGAAGATCACGCACGCCAGTATCTCCACCAGCAACCAGATGTTGCGGTGAATGAAATCAGGCATGGAGTGCATAAGCCCCCTCCTTCTGTGCGTATTGCCTGTAACGTTCTCTTCCATATCAGATCTTCTGGGCTATTCTAAGTTTTGCGCTGCGGGAACGCGGATTGGCGGCCTGCTCGGCGGCATCGGGAATGATGGGTTTCCCTATGGCACGCAGAGGCACCTCACGGTTTCCGTAGAAATCTGTCTTTATATCACCCTCTATATTTCCGCTCTTTATCAGGTTCTTGACCATACGGTCCTCTATGGAGTGATATGTGATCACCACCAGACGGCCGTCCTTGTCAAGCAGCTCAACTGCCCCCGTAAGCATCTCACGCAGTGCATCCACCTCATGATTCACCTCCATGCGCAAGGCCTGGAACAGTTTGGCCATATCCTTCTTTTCACGCTCACGGCCTATCACCGGACGTACGGCATCCATAAGCTGTGTCACGGTCTCCAGGCGGCTGTTTGCACGGGCACGCCCTATGGCCTGTGCCAGCTGGCGTCCGTTCTGCAACTCACCGTAAAGCCAGAACAACTGAGCCAAACGCTCCACAGGATAGTCATTCAGCACATCCGATGCATTCAAACCCTCCTTCTGGTTCATACGCATATCTATGGGGCCCTCAAAACGGAATGAGAACCCGCGGCTGCTGTCATCAAAATGATGCCAGGAGACACCCAGGTCAGCCAATATGCCTGTTACCTTAGTGTGACCGTACCAGCGCATAAAGTTGCGCATGTATCTGAAATTGGAGTAAACAAACGTGAACCGTTCATCCTTGATTATGTTCTGCATGGCATCGGCGTCCTGGTCAAATCCGTAAAGATGACCTTTGGGGCTGAGTCTGGACACTATCTCGCGCGAGTGGCCACCACCACCGAAGGTGGCATCCACATAGACCCCGTCAGGGTCTATAATGAGTCCTTCTACGCTCTGCTTAAGAAGAACCGGCACATGATAAGTCCCGTTTGTTTCCACTTGTCCGATATGTATGTGTAGTGTGTCACTCAGTCATGAATTTCTTGAGACTGTCAGCAAACTCAGCGTCAGTCATGAACGGCTGGTCACCTGTAGTGGCGGCAGTGTCCGGAGCCCATATCTCAATGGTCTGCTCCATGCCCACGAACAGGGCATCCTGCTTTATACCCACCTTGTCCAGCAACTGCTTGGGCAGCAGCAGACGGCCATTACTGTCCAGCTGTACCTCCTGAGCCTCAGATACCAGTTTACGGTAAACCATCTGCTGGTTTCCGTCAAACCGGTTGAGTCTGGCACGCACCCCGGCAATCTCCTGCTGCCACTGTGATGCGGGATAGATTACAAGACAGTTCTCAAAGTAATCCTTGCGGACCACTAGAGTCTGCTCACCTGCCTGTTGCAGCTGGCGGCGGAAACCTGCCGGCATGAATGCCCTGTTCTTGGCATCCAGGCGCACGGGGAACTGTCCTATAAAACTCATTTCTAGCTGATAATCTATATTCGGATTCAAAGTTATAACTTTTCACTCCACTTTCACCCACTTCTCCCCACTTTTTATTTAAAAAAGTTTTTAACAAGCGGTTAATAAGTCATCGGATTAATATCCAATAGGTTAGCCACAGGGGCTTAAAGCGGATATTTAACGGTGGTACGTAATCGGTTGAAAACAAATATTGGAAGTTTAGCCCTTCGGCGGGTTTCTCGCCGCGTTGCGGCTCGGTCTTTTTTGACTTTTATGGCCCTTTGGGCCTAAAAAGTCGCTAACTGGAAACCTATCTGCGTATTAGAAACAACCTTTTTTTAGTTTGGGGCGGCGACGCCCCAAACCCGCTGCATTCCATTTCATTCCAT